>NZ_JAZHPZ010000003.1:0-542111 GCF_036553665.1 Paenibacillus haidiansis
AAAAGCTAGCCATGAAGAAGTTGGAGTACGAAGTTGAGCGGCTGCGAGCGGAGAATGCCTTCTTAAAAAAGTTACAGGAGTTCCAAAGGAGGCGACGCTAAGCCAGCATCGACAGGAGAATGTCTATCTCGAAATACAAGCCGTGCAACAGGCAGAGTCGCTCAGCATACAGCTTCTATGCAAGAACTCTGGAGCTGGCGCAGGAAGCTGCGTCAGGCAGTACGCCCATGCTTCATAGCGACAGAGGTTACCAATATACGTCGATAAGCTTTAAAGAGATGTTGGATAACGCCGACATGAAACAGAGCATGTCTCGAGTTGGTCGTTGCATCGACAATGGACCGATGGAGTCTTTCTGGGGGACGCTAAAATGCGAGAAATATTATTTGCATACCTACCGAACTTTTGAACAGTTAAAGAAAGACATTGAGGACTATATCCACTTCTACAATTACGAACGATTACAGAGAAAACTAAACGGCCTCAGTCCGATGGAATTCAGGACCAAGGCCGCATAGATGATTTATATTTTTTACACTGTCTACTTGACGGGGTGCAGTTCAAAGGGATGGTCTTTTGCAAACACGCGGGAATTAATGGTTCCCATTAGTCCTGCGGCTCATTTGATTCACGGCACTAAAGAGAGCTTTGATCGAAGAAGTCATAATATCGACGTCAACGCCGCAGCCCCAATATACGCTGCCGTCCGAGGCCGTGATGCCGATGTAAGAGACGGCTTGCGATTTAGAGCCGATTTCCAAAGCGTGCTCCGTATAGACCAGATCGCTGTACTGAAGTCCAAGGTACGCTTGCAGCGCGTTGCTGATCGAATCGAGTCTACCGTTCCCCGTCCCCGTAATTTCCTCCACTCCATCACCCGTCCGCAACACCACGATCGTTTGAAAATCCTCGTCGTCGTTAATGCGGTATTTCACAAACTCGATAGGCGTTTTAAGGTTTACATACTCCTTGATGAACAGGTTGTATATTTCATCCGGAAGCAGCTCTTTTTGCTGCTGGTCGGATACGTTTTTGACGTAATATCCGAAATGCTCGCGCATTTTCTGCGGAAGATCTAGCCCGTACTTTTGCTGAAGCACATAACCGATTCCGCCCTTGCCCGACTGGCTGTTGATGCGGATAATATCGCCTTCGTATTGTCTGCCGATATCCTTCGGATCGATGAGCAGATAAGGGACCGACCAGTGCTGCGGATCCTTTTCTTCGCGCCATTTCATTCCTTTGGCAATCGCATCCTGATGCGAACCGGAGAAAGCCGTAAATACAAGCTCACCGCCGTACGGATGTCTTTCGCTGACCTTCATTTTGGTAAGCCGCTCATAAACGGAAATGATGGCCGGAATATTCTCGAAATTCAGCTTCGGGTCGACCCCGTGCGAGAACATGTTCAGCGCCAGCGTCACAATGTCCACGTTCCCCGTCCGCTCGCCGTTTCCGAACAAGGTGCCTTCCACGCGCTGGGCTCCGGCCAGCATCCCCAACTCGGCATCGGCTACGCCTGTTCCTCTGTCGTTATGCGGATGCAGCGACAAAATAACATGCTCCCGGTATTTCAAGTGTTCGCTCATGTACTCGATTTGGCTGGCGTAGACATGCGGCATAGACATGGATACCGTTGCCGGCAAGTTAATGATGACCGGGTTCTCCGCCGTCGGCTGCCATACGTCCAGCACGCTGTTGCAGATGTCCAGCGCAAAATCGACCTCCGTACCCGTGAAGCTTTCCGGCGAATACTGGAACTGGAAGTTTCCTTCCGTTTCCGACGCGCATTCCTTGAGCAGCTTGGCGCCGCTCACAGCGATGTCGATAATTTCCTCCTTCGATTTGCGGAATACTTGCTCCCGCTGCGCCAAAGAAGTCGAGTTGTACAAATGCACGACCGCCTTTTTCGCGCCTTTCAGCGATTCAAAGGTTTTACGGATAATATGCTCCCTCGATTGGGTAAGCACTTGAATCGTGACATCATCCGGAATCAAATCCTGCTCGATCAATGTGCGCAGGAAGGTGAATTCCGTTTCCGACGCGGCGGGGAATCCGACTTCGATCTCCTTGAACCCGATCTCCACCAGCATTTTGAAGTACTCCAGCTTTTCCTCCAAATTCATCGGAACGATCAACGCCTGATTTCCGTCACGCAGGTCGACGCTGCACCAAATCGGAGCTTCCGCAATATATTCCTTCCGGGTCCAATTCAAGCTCGCCTCCGGCGGCATAAAGTATCCTCTGGCGTATTTCTCGACGTTTTTCATGGGTATCCATCCTTCCATCATTTTATGTAACTGGTTTGTCAAGGTCCGGTATAACGCAAAAAAGCCTTCCATCTCTGTTATACAGAGACGAAAGACTTGGCATCTTACGCGGTACCACTCCGAATTCATGCCATAATCGGCATGCACTCCGCGGATAGGGGTTCCCGGACCTGCCCGGTAAACCTTATATCCTCCTGAAGATAACGGTCAGGATTCCGGCTCCACCTACTCCACTGTTCAGCGAGCAACTCCAAGGTGAGTTCCGTTTTTCCTTACGGCTGTTTCGCACCAACCAACAGCTCTCTGTTCGCTTGGAAAAGCGTACTATTCCTCTTCAACGTATTAGATATTAAAGTCAATCCTAAAACACCTATGCCGTCTTTGTCAAATGATTTTTTACGAATCATACAAATGGGAGGTATCCATGGTCTCCACTAATTGGATAACATTCTTTTCCAAATAAGCGATTACTTTATCGGATAACGCGTTTCCGAAACTAAAACGTTTCACGCCCAATTCTTTTAACTTATGGCAATTCGTCAGTCCCGGCAACGACATTACATTCAGTGGAGCACTGATACTGGTTGCGATTTCTTTGATTTCGTCATCTTCTTTTAAACCGGGAACGAAAATTCCGCTGGCCCCGCTCTCCACATAGGCTTTCACCCGTTCAAGAGTCTCCGGCAAGGGATTTTCCTTTTGTAAATAAGTATCGGTTCTGGCATTTATGAAAAAGCCTTTATAACCATACCGGTCCAGCGCTATTCTTATTTTCTCCAAGAGTTTACAGTGCTGGGTGATCTCTCTTAAACCCGTTGATTTCTTTAATGAATCTTCAATATTGATCCCAGCTACCCCGACATCGGCCGTCC
Source organism: Paenibacillus haidiansis (assembly GCF_036553665.1). Classification (NCBI taxonomy): domain Bacteria; kingdom Bacillati; phylum Bacillota; class Bacilli; order Caryophanales; family Paenibacillaceae; genus Paenibacillus; species Paenibacillus haidiansis. The sequence continues at coordinate 3,143 of NZ_JAZHPZ010000003.1, forward strand.
TTAAGACATTCGTAATGATTTTGTCCGTATCCTCACTGTATCCCGACTCAATATCGGCCGAAACCGGTATTTTTACATTCTCCGTAATCGTTTTGATGATGCCCAAATGACTATTGAAATCAATCAATTCCCCGTCCGTAAACCCCAAGGAGTTCGCGATGCCCCAACTGGTTGTACCGATCGCTTTGAATCCCGCCTTTTCGAGAGTCAGGGCGGAAAGCAAATCCCAGGCATTTCCCAAAAATAATAATTCCTGCGACGAATGCATTTCATTGAAATCTTGAATTTTGCTCATTCGACTTCCTCCTAATACTTGTTAAAGCAATAATAACAAGTAACGGGCCTCCATTTCGACCTCAATATTGCGATTATGCTCTGAATTTAAGACAAAAAAGTGAAGCCGGATAAGCTTCACTTCCATCTTCATGAATGTCGAACAAGAACCCTCCCACGGGGATTCACTAAATGATTGTCGGTACCATTCCCCCATCCATACGGATTGGAGAACCTCTAAAAGCGGAGGCATATGGGCTGCATACAAATGCAGCTAGTCTGCCTATTTCGCTGGGTCTGATAAACCGCTGTATTTCGGATTGCGGTAGATTGGAGGTCATGAATTTTTTCTCTTTTTCGGCAAAAGTCATCTCTTCATTCGAGTATACACTCTCAATGATCTGCTGCACATTTTCGGAGAGTGTCGGTCCGGGCATGATCGTATTGACGGTAACTTCCGTTCCCGCCGTTAATTTGGACAAGCTTTTTGACAACGATAAAAGCATGGATTTCGTCATACAATACTGCGGCATTTGTCCGGACGGCATGACCGCTTCTTCACTCGCGATAAAGATAATGCGGCCATAATTATTGCTCAACATTTTAGGCAAATAAAATTTGGATAATCCGTTTGCGGCAAGCACATTCGTGTCGAAGTACTTATGCCATACTGCATCGTCCACGTCCTCATACTGCATAATTTCATAGATTCCCATATTATTAACCAATATATCTATATCGGGATATTCTTCAAACAAGGCTTCTCTTTGTTCCATATCCACGAGATCGGCTGCGGCATTTTGAGGGGAAGTAGCCGGGTAAGCCGACTTGATTTCATTAACAACTCGTTCTACCTCTTCATGGTTTCGACCATTTATTAATACATTCACGCCTTCTTTGGCAAGCTCGACGGCAATGGCTTTCCCGATCCCTCTTGTTGACCCTGTGACTAATGCCGTTTTATTATTTAATCCCATATCCATTATTCATTACTCCTTTTATTCCGAATAGGGATTATATTATCTTAATTGAATCGGCCGGTAACTAGCACATTGCGCCAAACTTCTTGCTATACGCGCCATTTGGGTAAAATTTATTTAGTCTGCACCCAAGTGTGCAATACGCCAATGCGAAGGAGTATCCCCTTCCCAAAGACGGAAGGCACGATAAAACGAGTTCTGGTCCTCATATCCGATTAAGAAAGCCACTTCTTTAATATCGAGCGAAGGGTCTGCCAAGTATTCCAAGGCCCGCTCATGTCTGGCCTCCGTCAAAAGATGCTTGAAGCTCGTATTTTCTTCGGTGAGCCTGCGCTGCAAGGTCCGGTCGCTCATACCGATCTCCTTCGCGACATCCTGCATGTCGGGGCGTCCCCCCGAAAGGCTGCGTTTCATGATCCATTTCACCGTATCGGTAATTGAGCGGCTGCCCTGCTGTTCATTAAGCGATTGGTCCAGAACGGGAGTCAAAATATCCAGCAGCTCCGCATTGTATGAGATAAAGGGACGATCCAGATCGCTTCGATGCAGCGTGAGTCGGTTGCATTTTGCGCCAATCCGGACGGGACAGCCGAAATAAGCTTCAAGAGCCCGCACATTGCCCATGGAATGCGAAAACTCAACGAGCTGCGCGGTCAAAGGTTGACCCGTGCCCCGACGCCCAAGCTCCAAAAGAAATGCCAGCGTAATCCCAACCAGCAGCGGCGGACCGGACTCCTCGTTGAATTGCCAGTCCAATTCGATTGTACAGCGTCCATCCGCTTCGTCAATGCTTAGGCTTTCGGGCGGGCACAGCTGTTTGTACCGGGCCATTCGATACAGAGCGTCACGGTAATCACGAGCATGATAAGGCGCCAAAACGGTCGGCGGGTACTTCACGGTTTCAAAGACGGTCGCAAGCTCAATGATTCCTTGAGCCGTGTCACCGATAAGATCGGAATAAGCCTGCCAGATCGCGAAATATTCGGCGGAAGTGACAACGGAATCCGTTATGACGGTCAGCGGCAGTCCCGCTTTGCGGGCTACTTCGTATTCTGAAATGCCTAATTGCTGCAATCCGGCCCAAAATCCCAGGGGGATTTTAATGCGATCTGAGGTATGAGTCTTCATGGGCTTGGGCCTCCTTTGTATTTATATTCATGGTTCTGGTCTGATAACTAATATAGTACCTCGCCCATTACGCTCTGTAACTGGTAGGAATATACAAGTGGTTTAGTTTCGGCAAGAAAACGGTCTACTAAAAATATAGATTCCCGAACAATTGAGTTAAGTTTACATAATATAAGTTATGTTGTTACATGGTCCATAGTAACGAAAAAGCCGCCAATTTGGCGGCTTCTTATATTTTACTGATCACTGGTTGTAGCTTCGTACAAACGCTGTAAAATGGTAACAGCTTCAGCACGCGTGACTATTTCTTTCGGGCGCAGATTCCCTTCTTCATTTGCGGTAACGATCCCCAGTTGAGTTATGGTATAGAAGGCTTCCGCCTTTTGATCCTGGAAATCCCCGTCATAGTCCAACACTCCCTGGTATTCATCGCTAATATACAATACCGGATAGTTGACCGAGAAATCGTCATCACCCTCGGCGGGCCTAACTTTGATATCCTTGTATTGCCCTGCAGCGGAAACCACTTCCTCCACCTCGGGATGGAGCGTCTGCTTGGTATAATCCGTCCGAATGGATGCAAGCATCATTACATCCCAGCGGGTCAACGGTTTATCGGGTCCGATATAGAATTTATAATCCGGATAGACGCCTCCAAAATTTACAGCAAACGGCCAAATATTTTCCCCGTTGAAAACTGCGGCAAAATCTTGATTGGCCCAGTGCTTGCGCGCATCCACAAAGTCTGAAGGTTCGCCGGACGAATAATCGATTTCCGGAAAAAGCTTATGAAACATATGTACGAATTCCGCTTTCGTTATCGGTTTGTCCGGCTTAAAGGTCCCGTCCTTATAACCGGTAACAACCCCCTTTTCGACCATCGTAGAAATCGAATCGACAGCCCAGTCATATTTTGTCCCATCCACATCAGGAAACGCAGCTGCCGCGAATGCGGACTGACCGAACAACAGCGAGACCGCAACCAGCGGGGCGATAAACCATTTCTTTTTTAACATTCTTTCCCCTTCTCTTTGGTAAAATTATATTTCTAATAGTTCTTTAGACTCATATTATATCGGCATTTTAAATACAAATTTTAATTACTTTACACATGAAAATAACGGCTTGCCAATTATCCGACTCTCGGCACCTCGATCGTCGTCATGGCGCTGCGCTTCTGCTCGTCATTGATATGCGTATAGATCATCGTCGTTTCAATCGACGCATGGCCGAGCAATTCCTTCACGATCCGGATGTCGACGTTATTATTCAGCAGCATCGTGGCAAAGGAGTGGCGCAGCTTATGGCAGGATAATTTCATATCGGTCATCTGCGGATGATCCCGTTTGAAGGCGTCAAAGACTTGGGCGGCGATTTTTTGGATCTGACGGATCGAGAGTCTTCTCCCTTTCTGGGAGACAAAGAAGGCGTCTTCTTTCGAGCTGTAAGGTTGTATTCGCTCCGCTTCCACTTTGATAAGATATTCAGCGACCAAATCGGGCAGCGGGATCTCGTTCCATTTCCGGCCTTTGCCCAACACCTCGAGCGTTCCCTTTTCTTTCTTGAAATGCGACAAATTCAGCCGATGCACCTCACCCACCCGCAAGCCGCAATAGCCCATTAAAAGAAAAATAGCCAAGTTTCGGTCACGGTAACGGCCCTCTATATAGGTCAAGACGCTTCGGAGATCCCGCTCTTCCAAATAGACCGGATTTTTGTTCTTCTCGGTCTTTGATTTCTTCACCTCCATGGCAGGGTTCCTTGTGGCCAACTCAAAATCGATGAGCGAAGCATAAAATGAACGAATCGCCGACAGGCTGCGGTTCCTCGTCCGATACCCGGCCGATTCCCGCTTGGAAACTAGAAAGCTGACGACATTCAATTTCCCGGCCCGCTCAACCGCCAGCTCATCCAGCGAGTTCAAGTAATCATAGACCTCTCTCATATATTCTTTTCTCGTCGCCTCGGTATAACCCGACTGCTTCATCCAAATCGTAAACGCTTGAATGGGCTCCGAATAGATCTCTTCGATGTAATGCTTATTCATTGATGTCATCCCCCACTAGAAAAACAATTCACTCTAAAACAAAAGTACGCAAAATACGTGTTTGGCGCACTTATTATAGCACATATGTTCCCTGGGAGGAATCATGAATCAAAATAATAAGCCGACATCCCAATAACGGGATATCGGCATTCTCCTTGTTTTCAGTTCCTGATTAATTGTGCACAATTTTATTCAATGGGAGTTCAAGCCTACCTAAGGAAAGAACAGACTTCGTATTGGTAACCTCTGGATGGTGGGGGTAAACCTTGAGATTGATTACGAACCTTCCTTGTTCCCCGATCGGTCCGTCCTCCCTCTTCATGCAATACTCAAGCTCGCTGCAAAATGCCTTTACGGAAGCATCATCATCCGTGTAAAGGAAAGGGTGCTTCAAGCAAATCGGGATTGATACCTCCGCCTCATCTCCTTCATCCATTAAGGGGCGGGTTGTTTGTACCCATAAATACGGGTATCGATAAACGGCCGAGCAAACAAGCGTACAAGAATAAATCTCATTCGACCCGGGTTTGAACAATTCCTGGAGCAGCGTTTGAATGTGGGCCTCCACCGTTTGGGTCGACACATTTGACTTTAACGCCGAAATATCAATGCCGGCATTACTTTTAATAACAGGCGCTACAGGATCTGCGGGCATCACTTTGGGAGTACGATACACAAACGCTTCCGCCGTAGCCTCTTGGTAGGTGGAACTGCCTTTAAGCAACAACTCGTTCCGAGTCTTGTACAAAGAAGCGCGAGCGCTCCGAACGCTAAGAATATCGATCCCGGTAATCGTAACGGTCTGTTCTATGTCCGCCGCCAGATGAAGCTTTTCCTTATTCGTTAAATACCGCTTGACTGTCGCGTCGTTTAACGTCTCTTCGACGAAAAATCGGAATATCGAACGATCATCAGATTTCGATATTGTTTCGGACTGATATCCGGCAAGCCGAATTTGGATATCCGAGGCCGGGATAGGCCCGGTTACGGAGTCAATCACCATTTCCAATGTTGAATTCCCATCCTCCGCCTCGGCTTGATCAACAATTCGTGACCATGTATGAAATGTAGTGAACAAACCGGAAGATTTGGTCTTAGGAAGTCGCTTTGACCGTGACGACCAACTGTCCGCGATACCTTGAACTGCCTTAAGCAAACAAGCGGCTGCTTTTACTTTGCCCGAGTCAAGAAGCATATGGGTTCGGATATCTTTCATAATATGCCGAAGCTGGGCCATCGCTTGCGGAAGATTGTCATCCGCAGTAAAGTGAACCGGCGAGCCATCTTCATTCCATTCGATTTCGTATTTCATTTCGTCCTGGGCGGGTGCGTCGTGTCCTAATTTGTAGCCAAAGATATAGTCCCATTTTCTGACCTCTTCCAAATTACTTGAGTCCTCCGGAGCGGACCATTCGTGCCGTGTTAATTCAGGAGGGACGGGATGTCCTTTAAGCACAACAGGTATCATTCGATTCCCCAATTTGAGTTCATACGGATTGATTAACTTAATCCAGGCAGAGGATTTGAATCTCTTCTCATCCGTTGTGATATGCTCAATATGACTAACCTTATAAGTAATTCCTTCCGCCTTATACCTGGAATATCCTCCGGCATCTTTGACATTGAATAAGTACGACAATAGGTTAATCCCTTCCGATAGGGACAGCTTGGCTTTAGAAAAAGAAGCCTGTACCATTGTGTCGCTAGGTTGCTCTGGATTCTCCTCTATCTCGGTAACATTCGCCGCAATCGAGCCGTAAAATCCAATGGATTTCATCCGTTCGGGATCCCCGCTCTCTAATTCGACGCGTACCGACTGCTGAATAATCGTGTCTTGATCGTAGGAAGCGGACAGTTGCACGAGCATGGCGTCCAAATAACGTTTCCGGGCGGCAGGTAAGTCATCTTGACTGGAATTTGACTCTTTTAATAACTTCCCTAGGTGGTTGACATTGCTTGTGAACGAATTTGCGATTTTCTCCTTGCATTTTAGAATTGATTCTAAAGTGAGACCCTGATCGATCTCCCCGATAACCTGAAGAAATGGCGGTCGAAGCATTTCATCGATAAACTCAAACATTTCCAATGTCCATTGGTCCAAATCTGCCTCTTGCTCGGCAAATAGAGTAGGATCACTAACGGATCCTCCCGGTTCCGCAAATGATTCATAGTTTTGTACAAGAAAGCTTCGTTTATGTTTCACGGTTTCTAAAGGGGCGGCCGCGTACAGGTACGTATCGGTTTGCAGCTCGATCTTGATGTTGCCTTGCTCACCGATGCCGACAATCCACAATCGATTGGCGTCCTCCCCCTCAATCCATGCTCCACGGGCTAATTTGTATTTTTGGTTCTCCTCTATCACATCGGCCAGTTGCTTCAAAGTTTGCTTGTCTTGAACATAGGTTCCAGGTTGATCGGGCTCGCCGGTCAATTGGGTTACGGATTCGTGCGCAATTCGGCTGCTTCCGCTTATCGCTTCGGAAATGCTTAGGAGCTCCGGATCGATTAGCTTTTCATCGGTTCGTTTGATCGACAGATCCACAGTGAATTCAAAAACGGGCTCTTTAATATCCCAATTCACATCAATTGTTGCAGATAATTGTGTTGTTATTGGGTTCGGAGACGTTGATGTCATCAGGCTGCACCAACAATTCAGAGCATATTGCTTCAAATCCGCCGTTACCGTGGCTTGATGATTACCGATCGAAGAACTTAAATATGCCTGCACATCACTGCGTGACAGATGGTGATATGCCGTAGCATAAATATCCTGGGCCACTTCCGGATCCGCCAGTTCCCGCGGATCAAAATGGAGCGTGACGCTTAACGACATACCCTTGTCCAAACGGTATGTCATCGTTGTTCCCGGCCATTGATGGGCCGGAACGACAAAGTCCCGGTATAGAATGGGCATTTCATAATGCTTACTCCAGCTATCAAGCACATTCCCGAATCCGTCCCGGGGAGTAAGCTTAAGGCGCAAGTTCTCCCCAATATGGGAGTATGGATTGTATGCAGGCTCCTGACAATCATCTACTGGGCCAGATACGGGCGGTTTGTTCTCTATGCGAAGCACAGAACGGTACTGCAGCCATTCCTTCGGTTCATTTTGATTTGAATTTATGGGACATGGGAGCTTATTAACGACCGACACAGGCGCAATGGGCACATCTGCAGCATCCTGATCGTCAAAATCTCCGTTCCCCTCTACTTTCGTACCGATCAAATGAAACATACGACGTAGATAGGCGGTCGGATCGGAAGAACCCGCCGTAGTTGGAGCGGGATGCGGACGATATACTTCCAAACCTACATGACCGGGCTGGAGTACAGGCACCTTCTTGTATATTAACTCATCCAGGAAAAAATAACTTTTTGAATTGCCCGATAGAGGTTCGGATATAACTACAGCGTTCATGTACGGGGCAAGCGCCGCCTGTAAGCCGTAGCTCAATAGGAGCTGAGCCTCGAAGGCATCACCGTTCTGGTAATGGGACCAATCGCTATACGTATATTTTAGAAAAAACCCGCCGGAATTCACGGTGCCGCTTCTATAAAGCGAAGAGGCGAAAATATCCAATTCATTACTAATCGTTGGAACTAGCCCTTCGCTATCTTTTGGTTCACTGAATGTCGTAAGATTGTTCCGGAAAATCATCACGGGTTCATCACTGGAAACCCAATCGTTTGTCTGGCTGTCACGATGCAGGATATGAACACTTTGTAAGTATACCTCATCCGCCGGAAAGTCATCTGTCGGAAGTTTCCGGGCCAGCCGTTCGAGAAGCTTTTGCCCATAGCCGGTTGCACCGCTCAATTCATAAAGATTGTCATACTGTGTCTTGACCAGCTTGACTTCCACGAACGTCGCCAAATCATACTCCGAGCGTTGGATTTCCTTACATTCTGATTGATCTCTACGGTACAACTTTAGTAAGGGAAGGTCGCTTATAAGCCTGCGGCCCAGCGCTGCCGTGAACACATGGAGGCCCTTACTTGGTCCGGAGTTAATACTCCAGTTAGCTCCGAGCTTGGCCGGGAAAGATTGAGGCACTTCGGTATAAGACGTGAGCGGTCGTATACATGGCCATTCTTGATCGGGCGATGGAACTGCTACATCCAACAAATCCCGCATCCGTTGAAGTTCACAATCCGGGAAAGTGACCTCCAGCTTATCTTCCTCTCCAGGAGGTTCCGTGCATGTATTCATTTTTACCGTTAGTTTGTTTCCCTTCTCAAGGGTAAACTTTAATTTCGAGATTTCATCCGGTTGGATGGCAAATAATTGTCCGATGTCGGAGTAAATGGATTTTTGAGTACCGCCCTCTGTGACGCGCAGACCAAACAGCGCAAACCGGGATTTCATGGCGGCCAGATTGGAAATAAGAGTCTTGCCATCATCCGACTTAACTTCTGGCAATTCTTTAATAAATTCTTCAATACGCTCTGTTCTATTGCCGATGGTCTTCACAGCCAAGTTAATGATTGACTTGATGACCAGGGTTACCGCGTCTTGCATCCAATGTACACTCATAGTCTTTGAACCGGTTGATACATGGATGCTTGGCTTTAGAAGAGACTCGTCATATTTTCGTTGGGAATCCGTTCGTTGATCCGCCATACTTTTGTACATATGGTTCTTAATTTTTTGGATATTTTGTTTCGAACGGGAACCTCTTATGTCATAATCCCACTTCTCACTTTCAATCGTTCCATCATTCTTCGTTTTTTCCAGGGTCAACTTAAGATCGGGAAGCATAGGGAAAAACACGAACGATTGTGTTTCTCTCTCAGGGTCTTCCGTACAGTCATCTACCTCGGGAGGACATACATGAAATTCGAAATATTCATTTAGAAAAGGAACAATATCCTGTTCATAATCAATTGGAGATTGCGAAATCCCGTCCTTAATTAATAAATCTTGAATATTCTTCAGCTGTTGTCCACTGATGTTCTGATTCATTAATTCATCATAACGGGTGTCCCTCCCGAATAAATACGCATTCACCGCCCATAGAAATAATCCTTCGATCCACTTCTGGAAGGAAGAATCTGTTACCTCAGAACCCGGAGCAGACATGTATAGCATCGCTGCACACTGGGAATCTTTAGTGCCTCCTTCGTCTCGTATAGACAGATGCGGCAAGAAATACAGTGTAATTTTCTCTTTTCCGCTTTTTGGGTAAACCCGCTTCCAGACCAATTTATCTTCATCCCGAAATTCCGGTGCATCCAACATTAGAGCAGGACTATACCATGGAGCATCCTCGGGTCGATCTTCGCCCATCGTAAAGTCCATTTTAAAATGTTCATGAAATTCTTTCGTTATCTTTCCTTTGGTAAATCCGAAGTTGACTTCAATTTCGCCTGAAGCGTCAACATTGAAATCAAAGGCAATATTTGAGCTTCTGTAGGCCTCCATGATTATATCGGCGGTTGTACTTACTTCACAATCGATTTCCGCCGTCAAGACCTCCAAATCGACTCGCCCAAAAATATTCCCCGCTAGTCCAAGCACGCCCTTATACCAATTAAATTTGTCGTGTTTCGAACTGTCTTTGGCTGATCTAAATGTGGCGATAGTCCCTTCAAGAATACCAACTCCAGTTATACTCAAACCCGCTTCCAGAATCCCTTGTCCGAAAGACTTGCCGTAACCGAGCTTCACGGCTATTCCCGCTTCAAGGATGGATTCAAAGCGGCCTACATCTCCTTCAACTTTGGGGACATTGGCATATGCCGAGGTTTCATTACTCTTGCGCGAAAAGTAAAGTCCTCCCCAGCCGATATACGGAGGCGCTTCAATGCAGAGAGACCGTGAGAAATCCAGGCCTGCCGGGAATCCGATATCTATTTTAAAGTCACCGTTACGATACAAATCGAAGGAAACCTCAGGAATGACCATTTTCACGGCTCCCATATTCGTTGAACGTTGTGCGTCGGGAAGTTGAATTGCTCCAGAAAAACGGCCTGGTGCCCCTTCTCTTTTCTCATACTGCACTTCTGCTTGCAGGCCCTTGAACGGCCCTGCCATTCCATCATCGTCCAAACCGACAAAAAGCCCGTAGCGATTATGCAGGTCCTGGAACAATGCGGCCAAATTGATATAGCGAAGGGGTTGAAACTTTAGACCGGCAATCCATCCGCTGTTGGGGTCATACTTTAGATCTTTCGGGAAAGAGTCACCGGCAGGCCCAAATACTTCCTCCATCTTATTAACCGTAGCTTCGACTGAACGGGATTCATCCAGCTCATCCGAAGTAATAAACTGCCCTAACGCTGCAAATTCTTCTTTCACGACCTTACACTCCTCTCGGCTTAAATATTTGTCGTTGTGTACCAACCAAGTCGCTTCTTATTTTGAGGATCTTCATAGAATCCTAAATTGAAATCGTATTTTTTTCCGAACAGATTTACGGAAGCTTCGGTCACAATACAGTAAATACTATTTTTATTCACCGACAATTTGAAGGCATTCGGCATGACCAAATTCAGCATTTCCTGCAATACCATCGTCCTGCGGCTTGGATCTACTCCGGGGATCTTTATTCCGCAATAGACTTCTTCATATGCATTCCATCCAATAAGGAAACTGCCGACTAATGCACCTTCCGGTACCAACTTTCCCAAGGTTCCCAAATTGATGGCATATTCAAGCCCGTACCAGTTATCATCATGATGAGAATCGCCTACACCGTCTAGTTTTATTTCCATATACCCCGCTTGCTTCCATTCATCTATGTTTTTTGCAACCATTAACTTGCGCAGGCGTAGCGGAAAATGATCGGCCAGGCTATGAATGCGTTGAGCGCTTTTATCAGGGTCGAATTCGATATGAAAAGGATCAAGGTCAAAGGTCGGTGGAGTAAAAGGATCACTTACACTAAACTCCATGGTGATTCCCAAATTATTGAACAATAAACCGTTATCGCCCTCCCCATATCCTAATATGTCCATGTTGTGAATGGGACCGATTAATTTTTCGATAAAGGACTTCCAGCCCCAAACCGAGAACCGCGATTTAATGTTCTTTATATCTGTCGCGTCCGTAGTTTGAAAGCTGACCTTGATCATCTTTATAGCTTCTAAAATCGGATGATTACCTTTCATTTTGGCAATAGTTGCACTATCCGTTTGAAAAACATAGGAAGGGATTCCTTCGTGCCTTTCAATAGAGCCGGTTAATGTCACAACCGGGTCCTGGTTTGCATCCTCGATAACAATCTCGGTTTCATACAGTTTCCGAATGAGAAGCTGCATTTTGGATTCAAAGGTTTCGATATTGGAGTTTTCAAAACGCGCTTTTAGCTCGGTCACCCGAAATCCGAACGGTTGGCTCCCCCAAACATTGGCATCATCTTGATAGTGGATAAATCCAAACCAGGAACTTAGCTTGTCCATGCTTAATCCGTCAGCTTTCCATTCGACCCTGCCGCCATTCAGGCCGATATGATGAGCCCGGAACGGTTTCAGTGGATTGATGCCGCCGAGCAATCCAATTAGCTCCTTCGGCATATCTTCTTTCCTAATATCCACATTTAATGCCAATATGCCTGTCCAATCCGGTTTGTTGCATAGGCGGTGAAAGGGAATAAGCTCCGGCGGCAGTTGATCCTCTTCCTCATCCACACGGCAATAACTTACCAGCGCTTGGGAGAGCTTGTCGAGCTGCTGCTTGTTAAATTGTTCCGGATTTCCCCAGAGGGCGGGCTGTTTCAGCCAATCGGCCAGCTTTCCGGGGGCATACTTCATAATTACAATGTTGCGGTTATCGCGGTTCTCGGGATCTCCCGGAAGAGATTCCGGAATATTTATTTGAAACGGCCAATCCGAAATAGAGATTTTGTTATTAAACTGACTCCAGTGCGTTTTGCTGTTAATGGACATCACGAGAAAGAGGCGGCTGGACAGCATGGTGTTGCGAAAAGCATTCGAAAGCCCCAGAAATTCAAGTCTTTCTCTCTCCGGTCCTAGTGTTGACGAATCGGGATTCCTGTCATTCTGGCCAAGCACAAGAGTATCCCATGAACCCGCCGATTCACTGACGAGCAACCCTTGTGGAGTTGCTGACCATCCATTTTCCGATGATGAATCCGCTGTCCGTGCGGCTCTTGCTGACTCAGAGAAACGGTCCATGTATCGTTTTCGGTTAGGGGCGATGGCAAACCGCTCAAAGTTCAATGCTGACTTCATGGCTGCGTCATTTTCTCTCTGGATTCCTTGAAATGGAACTAGAGGCACACTATGGGCTTCTTCCATCCAATCATATAGTTTCGGCTCATGGAACCTGCTCACTCCATCCACTAGAGGACGGTAATGAGGTTCTTCTTCTGGCTGTGAGGAGTAAACGATCGGCGGCGATTCCGGCAGCCTGCTCTCGCTTGGCCTAATCGATATCCAGGCGGTAGAAGCGGAGTTCCCTAATTCGGGAACTGACAACAACTCCCCGGAATGTGCCGGATCGGCAGGCCAAAAGGCAGCGCAGCCGGGCACAAACAACATCCGATCGCCTGCATATGTACCGAAAGCGGGATTGAAAATTACGGTCTCGGTTCCTGTGGTACCGCAGAGAAGATTTGCTGATGGAACGGCGTGCTCAATGGATAAATAGAAATGCCCTTGAGGGATTGTATAAGCTTCTTGATTATAATCGGAGGAGAATACCAGTAAGGCACTGCCTGCCAAGGGGCGGGGCTCCTCGGATATCGATTGTTCGTCAAACTCGAGCTGCGGAAGAAGCGTAATCTTATGCCCGAAAGAGGTGCGGAAATGACTGGGTAACCTAGGAATTATTGATTCTTCCGTACGATCAAATGCCAGATAAGAACGCAGGCCGGCATGAGGAAGCCGTGCAAATTCGCGGTTATATGGATCGGTTGGATCCAGGGATACGTGGAATATCAATTTTAATCCTGGCGTCGGTTCAAACACAGGATAGAACTGCTCAGTGGCGGTTGGAACGGGATGACCTTTTTTGAGGTAAAAGTATTTCAAACCCAAGTTTAACTTGTTATTAAGTTCTTCCGACGCAATTTTAACGGTAAACCGGAACGTCCCTCCATCTTTGCCGCCAAAGGGTAACAGTACAGCAGCACTTTGGATAAGCGGTTTATCTTTTCGACCTTCCATAAATCTAATATTTTTAAATTCCTTGTTAAATATAAACTCAAGTTGTTCTTTACCCGAATTATATTTCACCGCCGTGTTGCCGTTAATACTTAACCATATACTGTTGCCTAACGATACATTATAATCCATTGCAGTTAAATAGTCCGACAGTTGAATAGGCTTTAATCTTACAAAAGGCCGTTGTATAGAGCCATCGGGATGGAGCCATAGAAGCCAGGTTTCGTCATGTTGATCACCCAACAGCTTTATAGCCTCATTTAGATCATCATAATTCGGCTCCGCAGCAGCAAACACAAATATCCCCATGTTATTCCAGGCTTCGCCTAAAGACAAGGAGTTGGAACGAAGTGTTCCTCTAGGCCGAAATCCCCGCCATCCTACTGTATCCGTTTCTGCGGCAGCATAGAAGCTGTATGTTTGATCCGTGGGTAAGTAATGTAGAGCAGATTTCATTGAATGTCACCCCGTGTGTGTATAAACTTCTTGATGTTCTATGGGCATTCATTGCCATCATAAGTCCATTTTGCTAATATCCGTGGGTGGATGTTATGCCAGATATTATTAATCATAAACATACCGTCTATGCATAGTTTGCCGCAAACATTAAATTGAGGGATGAACAAGTCAATACTTCTAATCCAGACTAGCTGGACCCTGCTTTTGGAGTGGATTCCGTTTACCGGGCACAGAAGAACATCATGTTCTTCTATATTTTGATTGAACAGGATCAAGGGATCTTCATTTCTGGAACCTTGCTTGTAGTCCCTTACCAAGTAAGTATTAGTGGACAAATCCGAGAAGAAAATTTCGGCAACATTTAAAAAACCTCCCGGCACGTTTTGATGAATATCGACGAAAATTTTGAGGGGTCCGCATTCATGCGTGCGTTCTATATTTTTTGGAATACCTGCTGTATCCGAACAATCAAGTGTAAATCCTATCCATTCTGCGATTAAATATGTCAACGATTGGGGAGATCTTCCGAAATGGTCGGTCAAGATTCCCTGTACAAACACTCTGCCGCCGGTCTTCCCCACATCAGGAACATAGCTGATGCGTACCCGGAAAGTCTGCGGGCAATCCCGTAATCCGGAAACGAAACATGCGTCCTGTTCCAATTTATCCTGATCCAACAAAACCCGGGTTTCGGACGTTCCCTGCACCATCATAAACGAGGATTTCTTGCGAAATTGAACTTTAATTAAATCGATCTCGTAACCTCCCAAAGAATAGAGATATACAATAGCCTCTATTTCATGATCGCCCTTACCTATCACGGTCCGGCAGATTAATGGATCTTTACACGGAGGAATTTGTCTTGGATTCGCCAGTTCTTTATTCATAGGGGACCTCCCTCTCGCCTTAAGTGCAAGGCTTCGGTCTATTCATATGCTAAAAGAGCCTATTTGGTACGTGTACAAGCTAATAGTTTCAGTTTTAATAATCTAACTAGGACTAAGAGGCGTTTTTCGATTGACCCGATTCAAGTTCAACTTCTCTACTCCTCATATTCAAGACAGCCTCTTTCCGTCCAAAAATCTGCGAGTTTAATGGCATAATCCGAAGTAACAAAGCTAAACTTTGTTGAGTTCAGATCCGACGTTCGAATTTGTACAGGTTATTTAAATTTTTATCAAATCAGCAATAGTGCCATGTTCTTGTACATTTTCGGCAATGGGACCAAGTTCTTGTCCTCTGACATTCCTATCCTATGCGATACCGGACTTTAGTCGAGGTCCTTTACCTGCTGGGGGCCAGTTCCGAATTACGGAGATATTGGTTAAAATATAGCTAAGTCTTTTGGAGGAGCGATGGAGGATGAATTACGAATATAAAGTACAGAGGGAAATTGCCGATTGGGAACAAAAAATATTCAAACCGCCGGGATGGCTGGAAAAAACATCGAAAACCATCAGCAGTCGAATCAACCAATTCATCCCTCCGAAGGTACACAACGTCATTACGACCACCATACGATCGATCGTGCGTACGGCATTGTTCGGCGCGGAATATACGCCTAGCCGTTCGGTAAACAGCACTCCGGAACTGGAGTCTGCCGATCAGGAAGCGAAA
The DNA here is from genome assembly GCF_036553665.1 of Paenibacillus haidiansis. Taxonomy (NCBI): domain Bacteria; kingdom Bacillati; phylum Bacillota; class Bacilli; order Caryophanales; family Paenibacillaceae; genus Paenibacillus; species Paenibacillus haidiansis. The sequence continues at coordinate 18,773 of NZ_JAZHPZ010000003.1, forward strand.
GAACTGTTCGCCCTATATCAAAAAATCGCGGTTGCCGAAGGCGCAGGCACCGGAGCCGGCGGAATTGTGCTTGGCATGGTGGACTTTCCCGCGTTAATTGCGATAAAGATGAAATTTTTGTTCGAGTTAGCTCATGTTTATGGCTATGATACCAAAGATTTTTCTGAGCGGGTATTTATCCTCAAGGTATTTCAAATGGCCTTTTCCGGGCCGGAAAGCCGGGCCAGGCTGCTCAATTCCATCAAAAATTGGCATATTGAAAAGGAGCAATGGCAATCGGACGCCGAATACTCCCGCAATATGGACTGGGAGACATTTCAGATAGAGTATCGCGACGCCATCGACTTCCGGAAGATGCTGCAGATGATGCCCGGAATCGGCGCTTTCGCGGGCGCATGGGCGAATTACACCATTCTCGAGGAGCTGCGTGAATTCGCCATGAACGCTTACCGCATCCGCAGATTGTACGATGATTTCATGGTTCTGGGTTAATCCTCACTCTGTCTCTATATAGACATCCCTCTTACTCCTGCATCTCATCTTCGATCCGCTTCATAAACTCTTCGGCGGCGCTGTAACCGAGCTGCTTGAGATACCAATTGTTGGCCGCGGCCTCGATCAACCCGGCCACGTCGCGACCCGGTTGAAGCTGGATTTCGATATGCGGAATTTGGACTCCGAGATATTCCGTAAACTGCGGCACCACCTCAAGCTCGTTGTTCAGTGAATTTTCCCGCCACGGAGACAGCTCGATGTCCAGCACAATCCGCGTCTCGTCCTGAAATGCCCTGCGCCCGTACTGGCGCACGACATTGATCAGTCCAATGCTGCGCAGCGCAAGGAACTCGCGCGTAGTCTCGTTGTGGGTTCCAAGGAGCGTCGCCGGCCCCAGCTTCTTGAGCACCACAATATCGTCCGCCACGAACCGGTGGCCTCTGCGGATCAGCGTATGGGCCGTCTCGCTTTTGCCGATCCCGGATTTGCCCCGAAGCAGAATGCCTATGCCCGATACATTCACGCACACCCCGTGAATCGATACTTCCGGAGCCAAAGCCTTCACCAGGTATCTGTCCAGCTTGGCGATAAATTCCGTTGTCGCTTCCGGAGTCCGCAACAGCGGGATCCCCTCCTGATCGCAGAATAGGGTCAGGAAAGGAATCTCCTGCTGTCCCGACGTCACAATAAAGCACGGCGGATGATATTTGACAATGTTCCCGATATGCAACTTGCGTTCCTCCACGCTAAGCGTCAATAAATAGGTAATTTCCTTGCGGCCGAGCACTTGCACCCGTTCCATTGGGAAAAAATCAAAATACCCGACAAACTCCAGCCCCGGTCTGTGCGTCCGCGGACGGGTAATCGGGCGATCCATACCGCTGGCTCCCGCAAGCACTTCCAATTGGAACGCTTTGGTAAGACTTTGAACGGTGACCGACTTCATGCGCCTCTCCTCCTATAGCTAGGGCGTACTTGAAAATATGCCCGATAATCGAATGCTTTGGGTTTTCGGATATATTCCACGACCGGGAGGGATATTCCTGCATCATACGCTCGGGCTCGAAGCATTACCCGATCGTGGATACCACATTTCCTTCCTGGTCCTTGATAAAGGTCTTAACGACTTGAATCACCATACCTTTGTATGTCGAAATTCCGACCATCTCTTCTATCGGCCGCAAACCTTCCGCCAATTCGGATGCTGCCGCTTCATCCAGCTTCAGCCGTACTTCGTTCTCTCCCGCTTCGTAATCAGTGGCTTCCGTCGGTTCCAGAACGATCCGCAAGCCTGGACCCGCCAGCGTCAGATCCTTCCCTTTCAGCAGGCGGCCGCGCAGCAGCTTGCCGACCGTTCCGGCCTGTTTTGCCCCCAGGGTAAGGATGGCCGGCGTCTTATTGAACAAACGTTTCTTGCCCGGTTCCCAAGATAATTGATCGATATATAAAAATCCGGTATTGGAACCGTCACGCTCTATGCCGCTATTGACCGCTTCGGAAACGGCGGGAATCTGCAGCAAACAGTCGCGGGACAAATCGGTAATATACCCCGGCAGAGCCTCTTGACAGGCTTCCAGCAGACCAAGGGTATTCCAGGTTTTCATCGCTTCCAGCTCATCTTCCGTGATGCCGACCATCTGCAGGAATTCGACTCTTCCATTCGGCGTATGTATGGCGGGAAGTTCGGGGTCCTCCATAAAGGCCAGCGCGGTCAATTGCGTATCGGCATCCAGACAAATTGGACCGTTTGCATCCATATAATCGCCGGCAGCGAAGATATTCCCGCTTTTAAACACATATCTCCCCATATTCTGCAGCAGGTTCAGCGCCCATGCCGGAGGCTCCTCCTCCGTTTCCTCGCGGGCGACCCGAAATGTAAGCTCGAACCCGTATCCGCTGTAATCGATATCTTCCGATTCCTTATCGTAGAGTTCGGAAAAACCGAAGGTGACGAGATGCCAGTGCGGGAACGGCTTATCGGCCTTATAAGCACTAATCCCGTCCAGCGGGTCATTCCCTCCCACCCTATACGGGATCAGCGTCCCGTAATGTTTAGGCTCCTGTGCTCCGTAAAGCCTGGTCATTTGCTCCTCGATGGCATCCCACCCGGATGTGATTACTTCCTCATTCATCAATGTCCCTCCAACATATATTTTTTGTATTATCGCAAAACAACGCATCTTCCAAACCGGTTCTATTTGAATATTCTTCTTATGTATAGCTGCTATTTTAACATCATACACGGGAAAGGTAAGGAAACGAAAGGTACAAAGTATGCAGATACTAAAAAAGAAACGGGATGCAAGGAAGATTCCTTGGCACCGCCGTTTCTTTCCGCTTTACATTATTTGCTGACCGAAAGAATAAACTTCTCCAGTGAGCCCGTATCGGTGATGGACTGATTGCATTCATTGTTATCCAAACACACGTAATGACCATAGGAAGAATAATTATCCGGCAAGGCGGATTTCGTTCTGACCGAGAAGAAGGCAAGCTCATGGTGCCGGTTGCAGAACAGGCAATACCCCTTCTTGTTTGTCGGTGTAATTCTCCCCTCGATGCCGATAAACTTGCCTTCAAACGGATAAACCAGGAACAATCGGTTTGAAGCGATATCGATCCAGCTCAAATACGTGATATATCGAAAATCGATGGATCCCAAATCAGGCACTTTCAGCTTCTTATTTTTAGGGAACAGCTTCTGAATTTGTTTCTCCGTGATCGGCGGAAATGGCTCCAGGTACTGTTCCAATGCGTCAAGATATCTTTGGAAATCATAGGCTGTCTCGAAAGTCGAAATCGGCTCCAACATTCGCTTTTGATCCTGTGTCAGATCGGGAAATGCTCCGGTAATGTTCGTTACAGCCGTATATCTTACAGTATCCAAGACCCTCCGGTCCGCAACGGTTCGCAATGTTTTCAGAAGGAATTCCGCTTGTTTCTTAATCACATTAAATTGATGGTTTCTAATAAATGTTGTACTCATAGCTCTTCAGCCCCTTATTTTTAATGAATAATAATAAGGTGCAAAGCCTGTTATTAGAAACGATAATAGCTTAAGTTCGGGCGATTGAATGATATCCTATCGCACCCCACGCAAAGTATCGCCCCGGATCAGGCTTTGCATGAGGACTTCCTAGCAAATGAGCAATCCAGCATTGCCACGGTAATACCCCCATTCCAATATCATACAAACAGAAGTATAGCAGCTAATGCCGACAGGCGCAATTTATAACATCCGCGCGGTATCCTTCCCTTTTCCGACTCTTAGCGATAAACCGAAACAAATCAGCATAATCACGCAGGCGAGCGTATACGGATAGTTGATATTGATATCAAACAAATATCCGGCGACAATCGGCCCCGCGATATTCCCCAGACTGGTGAACGCCGAATTCAATCCGGCCACATAGCCTTGTTGATCATTGGCGAGCTTCGACATTTGGGTGCCTATCGTCGGACGCAAAATATCGATCGCCAGAAAAACAATGAAGGTTACGGCAAAAATCAGCCAGAATTTGTGGACAAAAAGAATCACAAGAATGAACGCGCCGGCAAAGAACAGGCAGACCGAGATAACGAGCTTCTCGCCGAAGCGGCGCAAAATCCAGCTGAAGGCCGTGGCTTGGACTACGGCGCCGGCTACGGAGCCGAAGGTGATGATAAAGGCGATATCTTTGGGATCAAACCCGAATTTATGATCGACAAACAGCCCGAAGACCGTTTCAAAGTTAGCCAACCCGAAAGACATGACGAATACGATAATCAAACTTAAAAAATACGGTTCCCTATAAGAGTTCATAATCTGGCTAAACAGACCGCCCCGTTGTTTCTCGGCGGCTGGAGCGTTGGGTAAGGATTTGTCTTTCGCCGCAGGCCTTGATTCCTTTAAGACGAATCCGGTGATGCATGCGGCTGCGATTCCCGCGATGCCGGCGCTATAGAATGGCACCCGAATTCCGAATTCCGCGATATATCCGCCGATCCCCGGGCCGATAATAAAACCTGTCGTAATGGCCGCGTTGATAAAACCCATTCCGGCCGCGCGCTCTTCATTCGTCGTGATGTCCGCCGCGTAAGCCATCACCGCCGGCATAATCATGGCGCCGCTGATGCCGCCGAGCATTCTCGAAATAAACAGCAGGACCGGAGAACTCGCTATCCCGAACAGAACTTCGGATAGAGCAAATACGATCATGCCGAGGACGATCATCCGCTTTCTTCCGAAGGTATCGGACAGTCTGCCTGCTAAAGGCGAAAACAGGAATTGGGTGAGCGAAAAGGACGCCACCAGCAGGCCGACGATACTTCCGCCAATCCCCAACTCATTCATGAATTTTGGCATAATCGGTATGATGAGGCCGATTCCGGTAAAAACCAAAAAAAGGTTGAACATCAGGATGAGCAAGGCTCCCCGATTTTTTAATAAGACGGTCATTATTCTGTAATCCTCCTAGTTGTTTAACAAATATACTGAACGTTCATTCTAAATGAAAGCAAAAAAAAGCCGGCAGACTATTTGGCGATTCCGCGCAAAAATACATCGATCGCGAGCCGGTAAGCCGCCAGCGTCTCTTCTCTGTCCATCTTGCGTGAATGTTGACTTAAACCGATCCATAGACAGTCCAAAATGACCGCGAGTCCGTTAACGTCCGTCATTTTAAATTCGCCGTTATCGATACCCCTCTGCAGTAATTGCGTATTAAAGTTAATGTATCCTCTGACCAGTTCCTCGATCCGGTTTACGACCTCCGAGTCTTTTTCCGAATTGTTGTAAAACTCGTCGATCGCTTGAGTCAACGGATGGTTGATTTGTTCAACCGCCAAATGCTCGGCCATGCCGTACAGCTTATCGATCGTTGTCGGATACTGCGCCTCCTTGGTCAGCCATTTCTCTTCCCATTCCCGGTCCCACTCCTCAATCAGGTGCAAGAACAGCCCTTCCTTGCTCTTGAAGTGGTAATAAATATTTCCGGCGCTGCAGCCCGCCGCTTTCACAATATCTCCGATGGAAGTGGCGTTATAGCCTTTTTTTATAAATAAAGCTCTGGACGCTTCGGCTATCTTTTCCTTCGTATGATCGCTTTGTTCTTTCTTTTTGTTCAACATTCCCACTTCCCTTCGAACAATAATACTGAACGTTCATTCAGTATATTATAGGCGATCCAAACGATCTTGGCAATCCGTAAGCTTAATGAATTATTATCAACAACCCAATTCGATTTAAACCAAAGATTCACTCTTGCATAAGCTCGCGGGATGGTACAATTATACAATCAAATGACAATTTGGAGCCGATGGATTATGACCGTAGAACGGGTAATTGATCTAATAAATAATGAATTATTTGGAGTTCCCGGTATTGTGGGTATAGTATTGGGGGGTTCAAGAGCAAGAGGCATCCATCACGCCGCGTCCGATATTGATATCGGGATTTACTATGATGAATCGGAAGGCTTTGAAGTCGGGGAAGTCGGTAAAATCGCCACGAAAATCGATGATGCGCATCGGGAAAATTTGATCGTCTCTTTAGGCGAATGGGGGCCATGGGTCAACGGCGGAGGATGGCTGATCGTCCAAGGCTATCATGTGGATTTCATCTTTCGCGATATAAAGAGAGTGTCCGAGGTCATCGATGATTGCTTGGAAGGCAAGGTTTCCCCGCATTATCAAACGGGGCATCCGCATGCCTACCTGAATGTCATGTATATGGGTGAAATCTCCATTTGCCGAATACTATCCGACCCTGCCGGCCGGATTTCCAGGCTTCAAGCCAAAACAACACCGTATCCCAAACCGTTAAAAGAAGCCATAATCGGCTATTTCATGTTTGAGGCTTCCTTCTCCTTCATATTTGCAAAAAACAACGCGGACAAGGATGATATTTCCTATGTAACGGGTCACGTCTTCCGTTCGATCTCATGTTTAAACCAGGTCTTGTTCGCCTTGAATGAACAATATTGCATCAATGAGAAAAAGGCGGTTCGGATGATTGAAGGTTTTCAAACGAAGCCTATGGATTACAAGGGAAGGGTAGATCAAATCATTACCTTGATTTCTTCGGATAAGACCAGCACCGTTCGAAGTATTGAACAATTGGGAGAGCTCGTTGCGGACACGGAATCTTTGCTCCGCTAATATCCGAAAAACAGGGGTCCTCCCCTCACCCGGGAGACCCCTGTAAATTTTTCTATAACCCCAGCCGTTGCTGAAGGATCACCGCCAATTCTTCCGTCGTATCCCAAACAATGGGGCGGATTTCTTTCATATTTACCAGTAGATTGTCGGCATCCCCTCTGTTCACGGTCCAAATGACCGGGATGTTCATACCGAGCGCATAACCCGCCGCAAAATACACCTCGGGAGATTGGCCGGTTAAATCCGCAATGACGAGTTTGCTGTCCGCTATAGCCTCCAAGGAGTACTTTTCACAGTTTTTTGTTTCCTTATGAGCAAACAGGCGCGGCAGATAACCGTACTGCTCGATTTTAGGCAGCAGCTTATCCAGCCAGTCCGTCCCCCAATCCTCCTCGCTCGAAATTAGTAAGGAGCATGGTTTTAATTTTTTGCCTCCGGCGCCGGCGGCCGCTTCCCTCCATCCTTTCTCCGTCAGCTGGAACGACATCCCTTCCCTGATCAGCAAATCCTCGGCTCCCAGTTTATCAATAATATATACCAGCTCTTGCAGATTCGGAGAATACGTCAGATTGTAATTTTTGGAGAGCGGTTGAATGATAACCGGTTCCCCCGGCGCTTCGGAATGTCTGTACAAATACTGAAGCAAGCGTGTTCCTTTATCTTCAATGGTCACGGGAATGTCCGAGGAATTTACGATACCTTCCAAATCCTCGGCGGAAAGCGCAACCTGTTCATCACAATCCGTCAACTCGCGGATATGACCCGATATTACATGCAGAATTTCGCGCTTCTTGGGGTGCGGGAACGAATTAATGGGCTCATAGCTGTCTCTCAGCAAATTATAGGCCTCGCCGGGCGCGCAGGAACAGCCGATAAACCGGTCGTACTCGCCTTCCGGTTTCACGGGAACAATCTCATCGCAAAACAAACAGCGTTTCTTCAACATTGCAACTCATCACCTCTTATCTACCTTACCAAGATTTATCGGGAAAATAGACAAGAAGATTTTACCTTTAACAGACATAGGCATATTCATATATTTCTTCCCATCAATATAAAAGTATGCTGTGCGTTTGATGGCCAGGAAGGAATTGGAGGAAGCATCCGTTATTAAACCGTATCTCCCGGGTTTTCGTTCATTTTGACCCAGGGGGAAAATATCAATGATTAACGATCATGATTCGATTTCCTTCTGAATCCTCAAAAACAAAAAACGAGATTTCATCGAAAGTTACAATATCTCTCGCCTTCCCGCCAGCCTCCATGACACTTGCGCGGGCTTTCTCAAGATTACCGGCCTTGTTGCTCTGCCACGGCTTCACCTCATCAATTTTGGATAAGAATTGATTTCGCGTATTGAATTATACGATATTGGGCGGGTAATTATCCGAACCGCGTCCAAGAGCGGACGGTTTGGGCAATGTCGGCACCCTCGGTAATCATCCGGCGGATGTCCTCATTGATCAACTGCCTGCCGGCATTCCATTTTCTACTGCGAAAAAACGCACCGAGCTCCACATGTTCCAGTTCTTTGAGGTAGCGGGACCATATGGGATGATCGGTCAAGCCTTGCTCCGCTGCTTGCAAGCGGGTATTGGGAAGCACCCAATTTCGGCTGGCCAAAATATAATGCCGCAAAAATTCCCAAGCCAGACGCGGGTGTTTCGATGTCCGGGTGACCCCGGCACCGGCCATGTAAAGCATATTGGTTTCTATTCCGCCCGGCATTTTCGGCAATCCGATAACGCCGTACTTATTTTGCGAGTCGGGGATGATGCATGAAGTGCCACCCGAAAAAGAAGCCCATCGCGGCGTTTTCCGGCTCGAATCCTGCCATGCCCGCCGGTTGATCGGGCATTCGAATGATCTTGTGCACACGGTAGGCGTCGATCAATTTCCGGAAAGCCTCTATCGTGGCGGGACTGTCCACATAGCCGTACGCCGTTGAACCGTCCGGTGACACATAGCCCCCTCCGTTTCGCATAGCGAAGGGCTCCCACCACTCGATATCGGCGCCGATTTCGAATCCGTACTGTGTGATCTGGTCGCGGTCGTTCCGCAACGTCAGCTTCTTGGCAATCTCCACCATATCGTCCCATGTCCAATCATCCGTCGGGTAAGCCAATCCGGCCCGGTCGAACAATTCCCGGTTGTAAGCGATAAGCGGCGGCATGATCTCCAGCGGCAATGCGGGCAAGATCCCGTTATAATGGATAGCCTTGCGCAACCCGGAATACCAGTCGGTCTCTAACCCCGCTATTTCCGCGGCATAAGGGGACAGGTCGATAAACAAATCATCGACATTACCGGCCGGGAACCCGCCTAATTCGATGATGTCCGGCGCTTCGTCCGAATCCAGCGCCCGGGTCATTTCGAAACTGTCTACGGCGTGTTGAATAATTATGTTCAAATTCGGGTGGACCCGTTCGAAGGATTCCTTGGCTTCTTTAAGAACATGCATATAATGAGGGATCTCCGTCATGAATCGCAGTTCTGTCATTGACCGCTCTCCTCTTCTTGAATCTGTAGTGAAATACTTTGTTCCAAATAACCGATTGCGGCGCTTTCAAAATCTTTTGCTTTTTCCAACAGTATCACGCAAGCATCAATGGTATCCGGGGACATTGGTTACGAAGACTTCACGAACGGAACAAGCCGACTAAGTTCATCCAGAGCATCCGCCGCTTGGTCATAGGCTTTCGAAACAAGCGACATCAGCTGAAGTGCTTCTTGCCGGAATGGCACACTTTGTGTGTATTGAGCGGCAAAGCGCCTTGCTTCCGCAAGTGCGGCACACAGTTGACCCATCCCATACCCAAATCATTCATAAGCCTCTCCAGCGTGGCTCGCCAATCAAACATATAAAGTCCGTCCGCAAATGTCGTATAGTCCGAGATTTTCAGGCGGAAGGCCAACGCGTATTAACGCATCCTGCACCACGTCGTCCGCCATGTAAGAATCCCGCGTAAGCCGCTCTGCCCAGCCGCGGGCTTTTTTGCGGTGCTGTTCCAGCAACACGCCCATTGCCTCGGTATCCCCCTGTCGTGCTCTTTCAACCAGCAGCCGATCCTGGTCGTTGGACGCCAAACCGGAAGTCCCGCCCCGGTTGTTTTCTTTATATCTTCCCTCCGCATTGCCGCCCATAATTTCCTCCTTGCATCTTGTCGTCCTATAATAATGGATGCCATTTGCATAACCGATTTGAACACAAGGGTGCGAAATTTGCACATAGTTTTTAATCTTAGATAAAAATCATTCTTTATAATTTCTTTCTCTATTCGCCAGAACACCCGATTATCCTCCATAGAAAAAAGCCGCCTTCTGGGCGGCCTTTCTTGTTCTCCCGGTTACTCGGGACCGACTACGGAATGGGGAACATACGGCTCCTCCAGAAACGAAATTTCTTCCGGCGACAACTGTACCGACAAGGCCGCTTCCGCATCTTCGAGATGGGATATTTTCGTAGCGCCGATAATGGGAGCCGTCACCGGTTCCTTCTGCAGCAGCCAGGCTATCGCGATATGAGCGCGCGGAACGCCGCGTTTTTCGGCGATGGCCGCGACCCGTTCCACAATCAGACGGTCGGCATCGGCTGTGGCGTCGTATTTCGATTTTTGCACTTGGTCGGTTTCGGAACGATGCGTTGCCTCCGACGAGTCGCGGGTCAATCTTCCCGATGCGAGCGGGCTATAAGGAATAACCCCGATCTTCTCGGCTTTGCAAAGCGGCAGCATCTCCCTTTCTTCTTCGCGGTAAATGAGATTGTAATGATTCTGCATGGATACGAACCGGGTCCAGCCGTTCTTCTCGGCGACATGCAGCGCCTTCAGAAACTGCCAGGCGTACATGGCCGAAGCGCCGATGTATCTCGCCTTCCCGGCCTTCACCACATCATGCAGGGCTTCCATCGTCTCTTCAATGGGCGTATTGTAATCCCAGCGGTGAATTTGGTACAGGTCGACATAGTCGGTTCCCAGCCTCTTTAAGCTCTTGTCGATTTCGCTCATGATCGCCTTGCGGGAAAGTCCGGCCCCGTTGGGGCCTTCATGCATGCGGAAATGAACTTTGGTCGCAAGCACGATTTCGTCCCGGTTGGCGTAATCCTTAAGCGCGCGTCCAAGGATCTCCTCGCTGGTCCCGCCGGAATATACATTGGCCGTATCGAAGAAATTGATACCGAGTTCCAATGCTTTTTTGATGATAGGCCGGCTGTTCTCTTCATTCAACACCCATGGATGCACCCATCGCTCGGCAACGCCGAAGCCCATACAGCCAAGGCATATCCGGGACACGTCCAATCCGGTATTTCCAAGTTTTACGTATTCCACTTAACCGATCCGCTCCTTTGGCTTTTTTATCGATTCAAATTGGATATTGAATTAGCGTATAAAGACCGTTTATCTACTTGTTCGATATTTAACCGTAAAGTCCCTTCTTCCGTTAATTAATTGATATCAATAAACCGGCAAAGCCATAGCTCTTGATACATTATCGAACCAGTGTCTATAATTATAGGCGCCTCTTATTTCCGAACAATGGAGGAAACATTTCTGAAGGTTGAGGAGTTATACAACATGGAAAATGCAAATGCCCGTGAATTATTTCATATATTGAACCGGCGTTTTAGTTTATTGAATAAAACCTGCTGTAAGGTTGGTGATCTGGATCTCTCTTCTGTCCAAAGCCATATTGTGTTTGAGGTTGACCGCCGGCATCAACCGTCCATGCAGCAAATTGCGGAAACATTGGGCGTGGATATCACGACGTTCAGCCGGCAAGTTCAAACCTTAATTAAAATGAACTTATTGAAAAAGACCCCCGATGCCGCCGATCGCAGGGTCTACATTTTGTCCTTGACAACCGAGGGAAAAATCGCGGCGGACAGCATCGATCATCAAATGAACACGCAATTGGATGAGATTTTTTCGCATATGAGCGAATTTGAAAAAGAAACGGTCTTGCGTTCGATTCAACTCATGAACGACTGTATGGAGAAACATTCCGGATAAGCAATAGTCATTCCGCTCATCCGTCCGATCGAGCAGCGGGTACCCAACCGGTGAGCAGCGCTCCCCCCTCGGGCTGGTTGCCTGCGGCAAGCTCTCCTCCGTGTCCTCTGACAATTTTTTGCGAGATGGTCAGCCCTAATCCGCTGCCTCCGGTCGAACGGTTCCTGGACACTTCACCGCGATAGAGAGGTTCGAACACGCGCGCTTGTTCATCCGGGGAGAAGCCCAGGCCCGTATCCCGGACCGTAAACATGACTTTGGAGTCTTCCGTAAAGCATTGAATCTCAATTTCGCCATCGGCGGGGGTATGCCTGACGGCATTATCCAACAGATTGTTCATGGCCCGTTCCAATAAGTGAGGATCCCCGCCTACTATACAATCGCCCGCGGAACGAAGCGAAATGGAGATGTGCTTTAGCCGGGCTTGCGGGCTCAGACTTTCTATCGACTTCTGCAGTATGAGTTTAAGATCAACTGTTTTGTAGTCCGGTTTGGTTTCCACATACTCCAGCTTCGTAAACGTGAAAAGATCTTCCACCAGCCGGTCCAATTGGGCCGACTTTTCTTTGCAGACCGCCACATATTTGGCGATTTGCTCCGGGGATTGCGCAATCCCTTGCGAAAGCCCGTCCAAATACCCGCGCAAAGCGAAGAGCGGCGTCCGCAAATCATGCGCAACGGCGGCGATCACGAACCGGCGTTCTTCTTCCAGTTCCGCTTGCTTCCGATGCGATCTTTGCAGCCCCTTCATCATAACCTCGAATCCGTCGCGCACCTCGGCGATTTCCGCGATCCTGGATAAGGGGAGCCGCACCTCCCAATCTCCCGCGGCAATTTGCCTGGCCGCCAGACTCATTTTCTCGAGCGGCTTTAGCAGAAATCTGCGCATTTCCATCGCAATGATAAAGATAGCGAGCAAAAGTCCGGCAAACGCGGAAATCATCGGAACCGTTCTTGAATTCGGCAGGTAAATGACTACTTTTCCGATCAAGCTACCGTTCTCTAAAATAGAAAACCGTTCAATTGAAGCCCCTACACCACCGCGTTGTGAATCGGACCGGAAAATTTCCTGGCCGGATGCGTTTAAGATAATCGCTTCCATCTCCGTTTTCCGCAATTGGGTTTGCAATCGGTTTCTCCAGGTCGGATCGTTCCATTCGGCCGAACCCGCTTCGATCATCTGGACCGTTTCGGTCAACTCCTGTTGCAGGTGCGCGTTTTGCGTCCGGCTTTTACCGAGGCTAAGCGTTCCCGTCTCTATAAAATGAGCGGCAACATAGAATATCCATGGCACCGAGAGGATGAACAATAAACAGAGCAATGTAAACTTACGAATGCGAAGCGTCCTCATGTCTTCCTCCCTCAAAGCGATACCCAATTCCCCAGACGTTGACCAGATGTTGCGGATGATTCGGATCCGCTTCGATTTTCTCGCGCAATCGGCTGAGATGAACCCGGATCGTATGCTTGTCTCCTACCCCATCCCAAAATTTCTCCAACAATTGCTCATATGAAAAAACATATCTGGGATGCTCGGCGAACAATTGCAGCAGCTCATATTCCTTCGGCGTAAGCACTACGCTCTTTCCGTCCGCGGTTACATCTCTTGTTGATAGATTCAGCTTGAGGCGACCATAGTCCAGAATTCGTTCATCTATTGGCTTGCCGGAAGCGGAACGCCGCAGCACGGCTTTTACTCTGGCGACGATCTCTCCCGGCGAAGCCGTCTTGACGATATAATCGTCGCCGCCCAGTGTCAGTCCGCGAATCTTGTCCACATCGTCGCTGCGCGCGCTCAAGAACAGAATCGGCACGTCGCTCTCCGTCCGTATCCGGCGGCACAGCTCGAACCCGTTGTCCCCCGGCATCATAATGTCCAGGACTATGCAATGAACGGCGTTCTCTCGGAATTCCTTCCATGCCTCGGCGCTATCGCATGAGGTAATTACCCGATAATTTTCGTTCTCCAAAAAATCCCTTAACAATTCGACGATGCTTTGGTCATCGTCTACCACCAGTATCGTAATATACGGATTCATGTACATCCCACCTTGCCTCCTAGTTTAACATTTTTTCCACGGCAGCATATCGAACCGAACAATCTGTGATGCTTTGTTTATTGTTTTGTTACTTTTTTATAGCCTCGTTTGAGATAATCGGCGGGTATCATTCTATATGCGCAAACGGACTGGGAATGCCGAAAGCAAACATCACGTCCTGCGCAGTACAGATATAAGGAGGTTTTCCGATGGGGTTTTCATTTTTTCCGTTCGGAGCATTATTTTGTCTCACGCTGTTTTGTTTTGTGGGGGTGCGAATCTACGCGATTCGTCATCACTCTAAAAATGGAGAGCCAAACGACCGCGACATCGCGATGGTCCTAAAAAACCGGATGGCTAAAGGGGAATTGGACGAGACGGAATATCGCCGGCTGAAAGAGCTGCTGACCAAATAACAAGGAGGATTCTTGCATGCGCACGATTCAAATCGTACTTTTTGACGGCTTCGACCTGCTGGATGCGATTGCGCCATACGAAGTGTTTTGCGCGGCAGCCATGAACAGCGATAACGCGTTAAGCGTAGAATTCGTCACCGCCGAAGGACCGCGATCGGTGACGAGCGGCATCAACGGGTTGCGAATCGAAGCCGGCGGCAGGCTGAACCCGGAACTCGCGGGAATCATTCTCGTGCCCGGCGCGTCCGGAAATGTCGAGGGGGACGGCCCCGATTCGATTCCGGCGATTCTTCGACGGTGAATGGGATACGATCATCGCAACGCCGGTCGGGAAGCTGGAGGTTAAGCTCTCGATCGCAACCGATGGAGGTACGATTCGAGGCACGGCGATACAAGGCGATGAGACCGCCCGGTTTGAGAATCCCTTACTTCTGGACGACAAACTCGCCTGGTCGTTACGCATCACCAAACCGATGCGCTTAAATCTGAAATTCGAGGTTTCCGCCGATGGGGACCTGATGACCGGCATCGCCAAAGCCGGTGTGCTCCCGGCCTCCAAACTAACCGGGAAGCGAGTGACCTAAACGGGATTTGGGAGGTGCTTCGACCGTATGAATATCCGCAAACTGTTATACGGATTATTGGCAAGTGTCAGTGTTCTTTTTATTATTTACGCCTTGGCGGACAATTTCATCATCGATCCCGGAGCCAAGGAATTTTTAAGTCATAAAACCGGGCTTAAACGCGAACTTAACGTTCCGGTTTGGCTAAACGTGATGTACATACACGTTGCGTTTGCCTGTATCGCCACGGCGGCGGGATTACTCAATTTTTCACGGCGTATCTTCGAGAAAAACCGGACATTTCATCGCATTAACGGTTACGTTTATATGGTGTCCGTGCTTCTCGTCGTGATGACTTCCGGTTATATGGCGCCCTACGCCACCGGAGGAAAAATAACCGGCATCGGGTTCAACGCGCTTAATATAATATGGCTCCTTATAACCGTGACCGCGCTAGTCCAAATCAAAAAGAAGCGGATCATCCGCCATCGGAACTGGATGATCCGCAGCTACGCCTTCTGTTTTACGAATCTGTTGATTCATCTGATCACCGCCCTTGTTCACCGGGGCTTCGGGTTCGACTATGCCACCGGCTACACCGTCGGCGTCTACGGCTCCATCATCCTGCTGCTTACTATTCCTTCCTTTATCATAGGAGCTTTAGGAACAAATAAAAGGAGCACAACCTAGAGTTGTGCCCCTTCTAATTTATTAAGAAATAAAAAAGCCGCAAACCAAGGTTTGCGGGCGTTTTATGACCTCATGTTCGCTTTTTCTGCTCCTGTGATACGACTGTAGAAATAGCATGCTTATAGACCATACTCTGCCTTCCGGATGGTGTACGCAGCAATACCGCGTATTTGTCGAATGCTTCAATCGTTCCTTTTAAGGGTACTCCATTCGTGGTGATTATCGTGCACTCGGTCCGATTTTTCCGGAAGTTGTTCAACCTATGATCTTGACTGGTTTCAAAAGTGTCGTCTTTCTTTTTCATTTCCATCCCTCTCTCTTTATAAGGATTTTCTTGACTTCATCTTCTACTATAGCACACGGAAGTCAAGTCCCCTTATATTTCCTTCTAGAGTCAAGGGATTTATTTTGCGAGGGAAGACTTAAATGATCTCTTTCCGTTTGAACAAATAAATGTATAAAATCAAGCCGGAAACAGCGCTTAACGCCGCGCATAAGCCGATAAATCCGTAACCGGCCTGAAGCCCGCGAAGCAATCCCAGCTGCGTTTCCGCGCCGAAAATGCTTTTGACGAGCTCGATGACGCCCCCGATGACATAATTGCCGATGACACTGCCGAGTCCCATCATCGTAACTGTAAATGTTATGGCCGTATCGCTTCCCTTCGGATATCTTTTGGCGATAAAAGCCATCACCGTCGGATAAATCATGGCAATGCCGATGCCGGCCGCGGCAAACAGAAAGGCTAAGCTTTCTCCGCCCAGGATGGCGGCAAAGGTGCACAGGGCCGAAAATCCAGAAAAGAGAATAAGCGATAAGGTGAAACCGATGCGATCGGTTAAAGCGCCCAGGAAAAGACGCGCCAGCGCAAAGCATAAGAAAAAGGCGGACAGCATCCCTGAAGCGGATACCGTATCCCAGTTATAAGCTTTTTCCAGGAAGTTGACAAGCCAGCCGCCCACGGCCAGCTCCGATACGACGCCAAATGAAAGAATAAGCACCATTAACCAGATAACCCGGTCTTTTAGCAAAGCTTTAAAAGGAACACGTTCGTCATGCTGGATATCGTCCCCCGGAAAAGTACTGAATAACGCAAAAATAATCGGAACGATGGACAATAAGAGCATGACAAGATACATACCACGCCAATCCAATGTATAGCCGTTGATCGTAACTTTCATCAGACCCGTGGCGATCAGCGGAGCCACTGTCGAACTAAGGCCGTAGAAGCCATGCGTCAAATTCATCATCGTCCCCGTATTTTTAACAAAGATCCGGGCACTGAGTATAGCCAGGCCGATCTCCAGCATCCCGTTTCCGATGTACATCAGGAAGTAGGAGGCGGAGAACAGAGGATAGTTATGCGCGAAAAATATAAATATGCCTGAGGCGGCCATGGAGGCGAAAGCCGTAACCGTTACCCACTTGATTCCCCACAGTCTGGTTAAATAAGCGGTAAAAGAACAAGCGATCAAATACCCCAGGGCATTCAGGGACAATAAAGTGCCGAGCTGCGATTCGTTCAGCATAAAGTCAAATTGTATCCGCGGGATGGCCGGTCCTTTGATATTTTCCGAAAACCCGAAGATGACGAATCCCAAAAATATGGTTGCCAACTGCATAGCATAAATCTTGTTGAATTTACCTTTACTTTTCTCCACTCTTCGTCCTTCTCCCCATCCTTTGTTATCTCTTTTCGTGGACTTACAGCCGGTAGGCTAAGCTTTCCAAGGTAGCCGTTACCAGGCCTTTCATGTATTCACGGTGCGTATCGTTTTGCAGGATAAGCCGGGGCATATGCTCTTCCGGAATGTCCTTCAAACAACGCTGGTACAATTCGGGCAACTGGGATTTACGGGGAAGCTCGCCCGTAATCGCAATCGTCACCGGGTTGATGATGGCAATAATCGCGACAAGCGTCGATGCCGCCACCCGGATGAAACCTTCGACGGTATGCAGTTGCCGCAGCTGCTCCTCCCGCGATATTCCGAACGGCAAAAAGGAAACCTCTCCCCCGAAATGGGTGTTGCCGGACAATATTCGTCCGTCAACAATGAAGCCGGCGCCGGGAAAATGGTTTTTCGGAAACGTAACGACGGCAAATGTCTTCTCTTCTTCGTAGTTTTGCAAATGGTAAAAACCGTACACCGTCATGTTCATATCGTTTTCGATGATGACCGACATTTTGTATTTTTCTTCCAAATAGGGCCCCAGCGGCTTGCCCGCAAGCTCCGGCACATCGCAAACGCCGATGATTCCTTGATGGACGACACCAGGTATTCCAATCCCGATGGCCAGTGCATTATCGGTTTCGCCCAAGAGCTTTTCGATTAACCGGTCAATGGCTTCGACATCGATCAGCTGCAGCTCAAGGGTGGCTTCCTTGACGGTATCGCCGATGAGGTTGACGATGCTGTAGCTGATGGAATGAATGCCTCCTTCCGTCTTGACCAGCAAACAAACGGCGCAGCCAAAATCGGCGTTATACTTATATTGTTTGGCGGGCCTGCCGCCGCTGGATTCGTCCGGCTCCATCTCGATGACCTCTCCCGCGGCGACAAGCTCGTTAAGGATTGTCCCGCATGTAGCCACACTAAGACGGGTAAAACTCGCAATCGACGCTTTGGTTCCGGTCCCCTGGGCTTTTAACGCATTTTTTACCAGCTCCACATTCATTTTTTTGACTTGAATCGAGTTATAAGAAAGTGGCTGCATATGATCGCCTCTTTTTTAAATAGTTTTTAAAACTATTTTAATAAGTGGATTATAATACTTCTCTAATTCGCCGTCAACAAATAATCTTTCTGCTCAACAAGACCCCGTATCTGTACATTTGCCTTTTTCTGAAGGAATCGTGTCTCTGGGTCCGTTGTTTCATAAAATAGCGTAATGGCGGTTTGAGCACTATTAGGCGCAAGAGGTGAAACGATGATTTTATTGGCTAACGGACATCCACCTAAAGATTATTATCGTGACATTTCCGATTGGGATCTGGCAGCGGAACGGGAAGGAACCCATGGTGAAAGCGGAGAAGTAATTCCGTTTGATTTCGGCGGGGTGGCGGAGTTTGCCGCGCCCAAAAGCATTGAAACGCACCTCCACCCCGATCTGACGCCCTACCGTCTGCGACCGTTCGGCGGATATTTGGCGATCATTCCGGGCGGTAAGGTATGGGGCCGTTCGGGTGCGATATTGTCGTCTGAGGGAAAGCTGATCTTTGATCTGTCGCAGGAATATGACGCCGAGCAATACAGAATGCTGGAAGCGGAAGAGCATCCGGTGTTTCGCCGTTGGAACGATCCGGAGCTTCAGGATTTGAACGGAACGGCGGCCGTATTGACGTTTTGCGGAAGCTATAATTATTTTCACTGGCTGTATGATGTTCTCCCCAGATTCGCGATGCTTCAGGCAAGCCCGGTACCTTATTCCGCTATCATTATGAATCCGAATCCTTACGGACCTTTCGTGGAGCAAACCTGGTCGATGTTGGGCATATCCGGCGACATGGTCATCCGGGCAAGCCCCGAGTTGTACATCCGGCCCGAGCGCTTGGTCGTCCCGTCCCTGATGATGAATTCCCATTATCCTCCTTGGGCCACGCAGACACTGCGCCGTTTAATGCTACCGTTTAGAGATGCGGCGATTGCCGCCCCCGAGCGTATATATATTTCGCGCAGTAAAGCCGACACGCGGCGCGTAGTCAATGAAGATCAGGTGATCCGCTGTCTGGAAGAGTACGGCTTTGCCTCGGTTTGCCTTGAGAAATATACGGTGGCCGAGCAAATCCAACTGTTCGCCGAGGCCAAGGCGATTGTGGGGCCGCATGGCGCCGGGCTGGCCAATCTTGCTTTTTGCCGTCCCGGAACCCGGGTCATCGAGCTGTTTCATAACGAGCATATTGTCCCGACGTACTGGATGATCAGCAACCATAATGCATTGGATTATTACATGCTTTACGGACGGGGATGTCCCGACCACGCCGTTCGTTTTAAAGGCCTTGAAGATATTTATGTGGATACGGAGCGTCTGAAGCGCACGCTGCAGTTGGCGGAGCTGTAAAAGAAAAAACAACCGTTTCGCCTGTCGCGAAACGGTTGTTTCTATCATTTTGTTCTCTGATTTACATTTCAAATCCTCTACCCTCTTCTTGCCAGCGAGCGGTACATCAGGAACAGGAAGTAAGGAGCTCCGATCAGCGTGATGAACAGACCCGACGGAATCTCCGTAGGCGCCATCACGGTTCTTCCGACCGTATCGGCCAGGACGAGCAGCAATCCGCCGAGCAGTCCCGACAAAACGATCGACCGCCGCGTGTGATGCCCGATCATCATCCGCACCGCATGCGGCGCCATCAGCCCGAGAAATCCGATCGTTCCTACGCAAGCGACGGCACCGGCCGCAAGCAGAACGCCGAGGATCATCGCGAACAGTCGCGTGCCCCGGACTTCCAAACCGAAACCGGTCGAGCTCTCGTCGCCGAACGCCAGCAGATCGAATTTTCGTCCTAAGTAATAAGCCAGCGGCAGAAGCACAAGCAGAAAAAGAAGCAGAGTATAAAGCTGATTCCAGCTCCGGCCGTAAGTCGAACCGGTCAGCCAGATATAGGAGCTGTTGCTCCAAAGACTTGCTTTGACGATCATGACCTGGATCCCGGCGGAGCCGATGGCCGATATGGCGATCCCGAGCAGAATGAGCACGGAGGGATTCAAGGCTTTGCGCCAGGCCAGGAAAAATACGAAGGCGGCCGCGATAATCCCGCCCGCGATCGCCGCGAACGGCACGGCGACGATCGTTAGTCCCGGCCAGATGACCATGGCGATCATCGCGCAAAACCCGGCACCCGAAGTCACGCCGATAATCGAGGCGTCAGCCAGCGGGTTCCGCACGGCGCTTTGAATCAAGACGCCGCTGACGGCCAGCGCGATCCCGGCCGCCGCCGCCACAAGGGTGCGCGGAAGCCGGATATTCATCAGAACGGAATACTTTTGCTCTCCCCCGCCGGTAATGCCGGCCAGCAGCTCGCTGACCGGTATTCTCGTTCCCCCGAACGACATGCTTACAATAATGGTTACCAGGAGCAGTACGGCCATGAATAACGCCAGCGGAACAAACCGAACACGCTTGGCGGCGGCCCCTCCTATACTCATGGACGACTGCCCTTCGCCCGAGCCGGATATGTTCTTCACCTTGGTGAGCACCAGCCAAATGAGCCATGGCGCTCCAATGATCGCCATGACCGCGCCGACCGGCATCTCCCCCACATTGCTCCGCACCATGCGCGCCAGCGTATCGGCCGCGGTAATGAGCAGCGCGCCCCACAAAGCGCTTGCGGGGATCAGCAGGCGATGCTTGCGGATGCCGCTGAGCCGGACCAGATGCGGCGCGACCAGGCCTACAAAGCCGATCGGGCCGACGACGCTGACGACGATCGCGGCCAGCAATACCGACATACCGAGGCCTACCGCCCGGGCAAGCCCCACCCGCTGACCGAGCGAACGGGCGGTCGACTCATCGAGCTCCAGCATATCGAATTGTCTGCCCAGAAATATCGCCGCCACGAGCAGTGCAAGGACAAATGGCCAGGCGAATACGACGCCGTCCCAGTCCAGCTGAATAAGGGAACCGGCACCCCAAAGAAATAAATTTTGCGTTTTGGTTTGATTGAAAATATGTAAGGCCGACGTAAACGCTCCGAGCACCATAGATACGATCATGCCCGATAATGCCAGCCGGACCGGCGTGGACGCCCGGCCTCCGCCCAAGAGATAAGCCACCAGCGCGGCCAAAAGTCCGCCTACGACCGCCAGCAAAAAAGGAAACTGCTGCTGTAGGGCCGGAAAGGCAACCATGCCCAGGACCACCATAAAATAAGCCCCGGCGTTGATGCCCAGCGTATCCGAGGCGGCGAGCGGGTTCTTCGTTATAGTCTGCAACAAGGCGCCGGCCGCGGCAAGCGCCGCCCCGGCCAGGATACCGATCACCGTACGCGGCATGCGGATTCCCCAGAGCAGATTGTGTTCCATCACATCGCGGCGGTGCAGGAGCCCCTCCACTACAGTAGCCGCCGGGATGTTGGCCTCTCCGAATCCGAGACTCACAATAAATAGAACGAAAAGGGCGGCAATGCCGCCCCCAAATATTCCGATTAGCCGCCAAGTCATTCCGATTGAGGCTGTATTTGCGCTACTCTTCCCATTCATCAACAAGCACTCATTTCGTCAATGTTTTTACAACTTCATCCACGATCACTTT
Organism: Paenibacillus haidiansis; assembly: GCF_036553665.1. NCBI lineage: Bacteria > Bacillati > Bacillota > Bacilli > Caryophanales > Paenibacillaceae > Paenibacillus > Paenibacillus haidiansis. The sequence goes on from NZ_JAZHPZ010000003.1 coordinate 40,375, forward strand.
GGAGGAAACCGGACCGCCGAACACCCAGGTCGTGCTGTCCAAAGCGTAGGTACGGTTCTCTTTGACAAAATTAAGACCGTTCCAAACCGCATTATCCTTCAGTTCCTTCGAGAATACATTATCATCTTCTTGGACGATATATATCAAATTCGTATCTTGAACAGCAGGCAATGCTTCCACGGTCGAAGAAGTAAATCCGTAAGCCTCAAAGTTTTCGGGCTTCCAGTCGTTCTTCAGACCGATGCGATCCAGCGTTTGAACGGCAAGCGAGTTGTCCATGAACAGGCGCAACGTCGCCGCATTCTGGTAACTGAACGCCTGGGTCAGCACATAATTCAATCCGTCCTTGCCGGCGGCGGCCAGCTTCTCCTTGGCTTCGGCATAATGCGCATCGAGGTCGGCGAGAACCTTTTCACCTTCCGCCGTTTTCCCTACAGCCGCCGCAATCGTTTTGAAGGTATCCTCCATAATCGTATACTGATCGCCTTGACCTTCCTTAGGATACAGGTCGAACAGCAGCGTCGGCGCAATGCCTTGCAATTGATCATAAATCGGCTCATGACTATCGGTAACACCGATAATCAAATCCGGCTGCAGCGCGGCGATCGTCTCCAGATTCGGCTCGTCGCGCGTACCGACGTCCGTCACGCTTGCATCCAATGGAGCTTCGGAAGTTACATAGATGCCATAGTTTTCGTTATCGGCGTTACCCACCGGCTGCATGCCAAGCGCGATAATATCTTCGGTATAGGTCCACTCCAGCACGACGACTTTTTCCGCGGGCTTATCCAGCGTAACCTCGCCTTTGGCGTCTTTCAGGACAATAGGTCCGGTTGCGGTATCATTACCGGCATTTGCGGCACCCGCATTGGCGGCATCGGCATTTCCGGCCGTGTTCCCGCTTGATCCCTGGCCGTTCGATTGATTTGATCCACATCCTGCCACCACCAGTACGATCGCGGCAACCAGGAATAAACTCCATATTCTTTTGTGCATCTCTCTTCCCCCTGAATTTCGATATGAGTTCTTAATGATAATTATTATCGTTTAAATGATAATGATTATCATTCCAATTATATTAGAAATCATATATGCAAATTCCGGAAAAGTCAAAGATTAAATAAAATTTTGATAGTACGATTTATTGAAGGCTCAAAACTTAAAGTATTGGAGACAACAATCTCGCAACCGCCTCTTTGAATTTTTGCAGATTGCCCCGTGCTTCATACCGTTCCAGGGTCAGCTCCGAGCAAGCCTCACTGTCTTTCGTAAACAATTCAAATAGTTGATTGGCGATGTTCTCATCGTACACGAGCGCATTCACTTCGAAATTCAAGTGAAAACTGCGCGTGTCGATATTCGTGGTGCCGACGGACGCGACCTCTTGATCGACCACGATCGTCTTCGCATGCATAAACCCTTTCTCGTACTGCATGATTTTCACACCATACGGCAACAGTTCTCCGGCATAAGCCAAAGTCGCCGAATATACGAACGGGTGGTCCGGCTTGTTCGGAATCATAATGCGGACATCCACACCCGATAACAGCGCGATTTTGCAGGCGTCCATAAAGCTGGAATCGGGGATAAAATAAGGCGTTTGTATGTAGATGCTTTTCTTCGCCGACATGATCAATTTGAGATACATATTTTTGAGATGTTCCGTTTGTGAATTGGGGCCGCTGGAAACAATCTGTACCGCGCTATCTCCTTTGGAGCTGTCCAATTTGAAGCAAAATTCGTCGTGGCTCTTTGCCTTCCGGTCCGTCGCTTTGTTCCAATCCAGAATAAACCGGCTTTGAATCTGATTCACGGCTCCTCCCGCAATCCGTAAGTGTGTATCCCGCCAGTAGCCCATTTTTTTATCCAAGCCCAAATATTCGTCCCCGATATTAAAGCCGCCGATATAAGCTACCTCGCCATCGATAATACAAAGCTTCCTATGGTTCCGGTTATTGATGCGGAAATTAATCAGCCTAAAGAAGGAAGGGAAAAAGACTTCCACTTCTCCCCCATGCGCGATCAATTCCTTAAAAAAAGAAGGCTTCATCCGCCTGGAAGCCGATTTCATCATATAGAACCCTAACCTTTACCCCTTCCTTCGCTTTCGCCGTCAGCTCGTCCCTAAACCGCTTCCCCAATCCGTCCGGCTGATAAATATAATATTGAACGTTGATTTCTTTGGTTGCCTTTCGGATATCCCGAAACAGCGAATCGAATTTGTCTTTGCCGTCATGGAAAATAGCGATATCATTGTCCGTAGTGACGAGCGCGTTGGATCGCAAATTCAATCTTATTAAATCCTCGTGCTTGGTTAAGTTCCCGCCCAGACGGCGAATATTCATCGCTTGCTCATGAACCGCGGCTTGAAGGTAATTGCTTTCCTCGGATGTAAGCTTATAGAAATTTTTTTGTTTTAATTGCCGTCCGAAGAAAATGTAAAAGACGAATCCGACGATCGGCACAAAAAATAAGATCATTAACCAGGCCCAGGTCGATCCGATGTCCCTTCTTTCGATAAACACGACGGCGGCGGCCAACAGAATATTGCTCACCGTTATAATAGAAACAATCAGTGTTACGAGGTTGCCGAAATCCAACAGTATGTACTCCTTTCATTTCGTTGCCGTGGTATTCTGTTTTCTGTTTTTCCTTCAATTATCAATCAGTTTACCTTATCGCGGATAAGTCTAGCAAATGCGCCATACACATACCAAGACAAAGGTAGGAATAATCATGAATCTACATGCGCTGCGCATCTTTACGGAAGTAGCCAATACGGGCAACGTGACCCGGCGCCGCCAAAAATCTGCTGCTCAGCCAGCCCGCGGCTACCGCTCAATTGCGGAACTTGGAACAGGAATTGGGAATGAAGCTGGTCGCTTCCAAGGGCCGTTCCATCCAATTGACGGATGCCGGAGCGCGATTGGCTATTGGACCATTCGGCGGACATTGCAATTGTCTGCGGAGAAGCTTATAAAGAACCCGGATTGAATTATGTTACTCTGCTCGAGGATAAGTTCGTCTTTATCGTTCACCGGAATCATGCATTGGCCGGTTCAACGATCACATTCGAGGAATTAATGAAGGAGACTTTTATTCTCCGGGAGGAAGGCAGCTATACTCGCAGAAAGCTTCTTTCCTTGTGCGATGCCCATGAAACGCCAAAGCCGAGGGCTAGTCTCAGCATCGAAGGCATGTACGAAACTATCGAGGCCGTCAAAGTGGGATACGGAATCTCCCTCGCTTAACGAATATTAAATCATAAATTATTTTGATGAAAGAGCTTAATATATATATTGGTTTTATGCAAAATATTATAATATGCTGTTTCCATAGGACATTTGAATCGCTGTGACCTGGCCCAAAAGGAGGCTTTGATATGACATCATCACTTTTTACCGCATATAAAATTGCAGTGCAAGCCCGCTTGCATGAAATGAAGCGGACGGCGGAAGCGGCCTTGGAGCAATTGGACGAAACCGGCTTGTCTTGGACGCCGGACCAGGGATCCAACAGCATTGCCGTTATCGTAAAACATATGAGCGGCCATATGATTTCCCGTTGGACCGATATTTTTACAACGGATGGGGAAAAGCCGGACCGCAACCGCGAGGCGGAGTTTATACCCGATCAACCGACCCGCCAGGCCCTGCTGGAGCGTTGGGAACGTGGTTGGGAGGCGTTTCTGGGACAGCTCGAAGCCATCGGAGAACCGCAGCTGCTAACGGAGATTTATATCTACGGCAAGCCGCTCACCGTGATTGAGGCGATCGAAAAAAGCCTCTACCATTATGCCTATCACACGGGCCAAATCGTATATATCGCCAAGGAGCAGCTGAAGGATCGATGGACCAGCTTATCGTGACGATCAAAAAGAGCGGTTCCCATAAACATGTGGGGAACCGCTCTTTTTATCTTATTCAATTCGCGTGAGCCGCTTCACTCCGTCCTACCAGATGGCAAGTTGCATAATGTCCTTCCGAAACGGCTTTCTTATCCGGTTTGGCGGTTTTGCAGACATCCATGGCGAACGGACAACGCGGATGGAACGTACAGCCTTTCGGAGGATTAAGCGGCGATGGCACCTCACCCTGGATCGACTGCATTTCCTGTTTCTGCTCCGGCGAATCCGGAATCTTCAGGATCGAATTGAGCAACACTTGCGTATAGGGATGCGTCGGTGCTTGGAACAATTCATCCGCCGGCGCTTGCTCCACCACTTCTCCCAAATAAAGCACGGCAATCTCATCGCTTAGATATTCAACGACCGCCAAGTTATGCGAAATAAAAATATAAGTAAGATTAAACTCCTCCTGCAGATCGCGAAGTAATTGAATGACCTGAACCTGGATGGATACGTCGAGCGCCGATACCGGTTCATCGCAAATAATCAGCTTCGGATTGAGCGACAGCGCCCGCGCGATCCCTACCCGCTGCAATTGTCCACCGGACAGCTCGTGCGGATAGGCATACTGGATTTCGTCGGGCAAACCGACCCGCTCCAGCAGTTCGACGACGCGTGCGCGCCGGCTCGCTTTCGTTCCTATTTTATGAATCGCCATGGCGTCTTCGATGGCGTCTCCCACCGACATTCTCGGATTCAAGCTCGCTCTCGGATCCTGAAAAATAATTTGCATATTCTGACGCAAAGCGCGAAGTTCCTTTTTCTTGACTCTGGAAAGATCGACTCCGTCAAAAATGATCCTGCCCTTGTCCGATTCCAATAAGCGCAGGACCATCCGGCCGAGCGTCGACTTTCCCGAACCGCTTTCGCCCACGATCCCCAGCGTCTTCCCCGCTTCCAGGGTAAACGAAACATTTTCGACGGCATGCAGCTTTTTCCCGTGCACACGAAATGTTTTTGAGACATTCTCTACTTGCAGCAGCGGATTAGACGGCATAGGAAGCGACCTCCTCGGCATGATGGCAGGCTATGTGATGATCTGCACCAAAGGGGCGCAGCTCGGGCACTTCGTGATGACACCGCTCCGTCTGGTACGGGCAGCGCTCGGCAAACGGGCAACCGGCCGGCGCCTCCGTAAGTGTCCTTGCCGCCCCGGGAATAGGCATAATCTCTTTTCCTTTGTGACCGACTTCGATAATGGAGCGTTTCAGCCCGATGGAGTACGGATGCGTAGCTTCACGAATGAACTGATCCGTACTCGCCGCCTCCATGATTTGACCGCCGTACATGACGATGATCTTGTCGCAAAAGTTGGTGGCCAAACCGAAGTCGTGCGTCACCATGACCACGCTCATTCCCCGCTTTCTGCGCAGCTCCTGCAGCAGGGCGAGAATTTGCATCTGGACGGTGACGTCAAGTGCCGTCGTCGGTTCGTCGGCAATCAAGAGCTGCGGCTCGCAAGCGAGCGCGATCGCTATCATGATGCGCTGGCGCATGCCCCCGGAGAACTCGTGAGGATAACTCTTGAACCGGGAGTGAGGATCAGGAATCCCCATTTCGTGCAACAGCTGAATCGTTCGTTCAAAAGCTTCCTTCCGGCCGGCGTATTGATGCGTCAGCATCGCTTCCATAATCTGATCCCCGATGCGCATAATCGGATTTAAACTGGTCATCGGGTCCTGAAACACAACGCCGATGTCGCGCCCGCGAATGTCTTCCAACTGTTTTGGGCGTAATTTGAGCAAATCCTTTCCTTGAAACATGGCCTTGCCTGACGTAATTTTTCCGTTTTCGCGCAGCAGCCCGATCGAGGACATCAAGGTGACGGACTTGCCGGACCCGCTTTCGCCGACGATCCCTAATGTTTCATTTTCATGAATCGCAAAACTGACGCCGTTGACGGCATATACTTCATCTTCGCTTCTGGAGAATTTCACCTGAAGGTTCTCAATGGAAAGCAGCGGTTCGCTCATGTCAATTGCCCCCCTTTGGACTGAATGCTTCCTGGAGACCGTCTGCTACAAACAAGAAGGATAGCAATGTAATCGCAAAGATGCCTGCCGGAAAATACAGCAGCCACGGAAACCCGAGAATGTTCTCGCTCGCTTGGGCGATCATATTCCCGAACGATGGAATCGGCGGCTGAAGCCCCATGCCGAAAATACTCAAACCGGCGATCTGTACGAGATCGCCCGGAATGCCGAAGGCAAGGGCGACGCCCATGCTGCCGACCACATTAGGCAACATATAGCGTCTGGCTATATGCGCCTGGGATGCCCCCAATGCTCTGGCCGCTTCCACCATCTCGCTGTCCCGCATGCTAAGCACCAAACTGCGGATGAGTCTGGCATAACCCGCCCAGCCCGGTATTCCGATGGCGAGAATCAGCGACAAGTAACCGCGTCCGAGCATAATAACCAGAATCAAGGCGAACAGAAAACCGGGCAGCGTCATCATAAAATCTACGGCGCGCATAATGATGACGTCGGCGATCCCGCCGCGCAAGCCTGCCCACAGTCCCAATATAACGCCGATAATAAAACTGACCAGGGTCGCCCCTACAGCGATAATCAGCGCGCTTCGGATGCTGTACAGAATCTGGCTGAACATGTCGTGCCCCACATTATCCGTACCGAAAATATACTTCAATGACGGGGCTTGATTGATCGCCAGAAAATCGCCTGTACGGTAATCATACGGGGCCACCCAAGGCCCGATGATGCCGGCGAGGCAGAAGATGACGACCCATACCAGGCCAATCACGGCGAGGCGATGCTTTTTGAAGCGTTTCCAACCTTGATAAAACTCCGATCTACGGATATTCTTCTTCTTCAGGACAACGTCCGATTGAGTTTCGTAAGCGGTGCTAGTCAAAATTGCGCCCCCTCCTATGATCGTATAAATGCCATGTTGTTTATAGCTTGACCCGCGGATCAATCAAGGCATATATGATGTCAACCAATAAATTCATGATCATGATCATGGAACCCAGCAGGAAGACCGAGGTAATCGCCAGCGGGAAGTCGAAGCTGGTGAATGCCGTCTGCATGACCTGGCCGAGTCCCGGGATGGCAAAGATTTGTTCGACCCAGATCGTTCCCATGACGGTAAAAGCAAATTGCGGTCCGATGACGGTAATCATCGCAGTCAGTGAGTTCTTCACTCCATGCTTCATCACCATTGGCCAATATTTGACTCCTTTAGCCTTTGCCGTGCGGATATAATCGGACCTCAGGGTTTCGATCAGGCTGCCGCGCATATACCTGGCCACAACACCGACGTTCGCGGCGGATAAACAAATGATGGGCAATATCGCTTCCTGCCAGTCCCCCCAGCCGGTGACCGGCAATATTCCTTGAAAGACAACGCCGAATAACAAAACCAAAATAACCGCGAGTACGAACGCCGGGATCGCTTGCCCCGCAAGCGATACGGTGCTGACAAGATAGTCGATCCAGGTATTCCGTTTGAGCGCGGCGATAATGCCGAGCGGAACCCCGACAACCACCGCCAACAGCACGGAACCGAAGGCCAATATGACGCTGACCGGCAAAGTCCGTTGCAGCTGCGATGCTATCGTCAGGGACGGATTTTGCATCGAATTGCCGAAATCAAACGTCAGTTCATGCCAAATATATTTCACAATCTGTTGCCAGAGCGGTAAATTGAGGCCATAACGGCTTTGGAATTGCTCCATGACTTCCTGATAAAGCACGGGATTCTGCCCTTGCAGCGGTGCAAGCGCCGTGGCCATCGTGCTGGTATTCATGAATCCGCCCGGAGAAAAGTACATCATGATATAGCTGACCGTAATGACCAAAATTAAGGTAATAATGATTTGGACGATGCGCTTGGAAATGAATTTTAATATGGCCAATACCCGAGCCTCCTTTACCGTTTCGAGGGCACCGGAATGGGTGCCCTCAACCGGTAATTATTCAACTTCGTATGACTACTCTACATTCAGGAAATGAAGATTATAGAAGTTGCCCCATGCCCAAGGGTTCGATTGCACCCCGGTAATACCCGGTTTCACCAGGAAATATTGCACTTGATAGAACAGCGGGATGTCATAGGCGTCTTCCAACAGGGAATTGACAAGCTTGGCTGCAATCGGAGCAGCTTCCTCGGTGGTCAAGGCATTGACGAATTGCGCCTGCCACATTCTCTGATCGGTCAATCCTTCCGTTTCCGATGTAATCTTGTCGTAGTAAACCAGAACATCCAGTGCGTTTTGATTCAACTTGCCACCCGGCGCATTCGGCGCGACAAAAGTCCATGCCGTTACAAAAGCGCCGTGTTTCTCTTCATCGGTTTTGGCGTTTTTCCAAACGTCGACGATTTGTTCCCATTGCTCACCCACTGAAGCTACTCCGTCTTGCTTCAAATAAGGCTGCCATTCCGCGGGTTGTTCGGTAATCCATTTTTCATGGTAAGCAATGTTTTCCTTCGCCGCTTTTTCTAAAGCCGCCCAATCGCTCCATTCAATACCCACTTTCGGATCTTCCGGATCGCCGTATTGTTCGATGGCAGGCTTGTAATAGACATCTTTGCTCCAATCAACAAATTTCTGCGTTGATTCCAGCGGAGCATCCAGCGTTCCCAGAGAATAAAGCTGTTGGGTCGCCCCCATATCCAACGTTCCCGGTTCGCTCCAGTTCGTGGCGCCGGACGCCAGGATAAAGCCCGGCTTCGCATCGGCCTGCGGTCCGCTGTACTGGTAAGCGTTGAACTGAGCTTCATTCAACTGTACGATCTCCGTAGGGATTCCGAGATTTTGCTGCAGGATTTGGCCCAGTGCCAAGGCGATTTGTTCGCCCTGAGCGTCGATCTGTTTGACGCCGATATACAGCGTCAATGTCGGCAAGCCCTTGCCGCCTTCGTATCCGGCATCCTTCAATAATTGCTTGGCGCCTTCAATATCTTCGTCGATACCCTTCTCCAGCGATTCGGTCGGCCAACCCGGCGTAGCGAAAATATTCGTTGCGCCTCCCAGGCCGTTCAGCACCGAATCGACGATCGGAGCGCGCTGCACCGCTTTGGCGATGGCCTGGCGGACTTCTTTTTTATCATAAGGGGATTCCGTTGTCGGATTGCTCCACGCCAGATATTTGATGGCATAGTTCGGTGCGGAGTAGACCTGGGATTTCAAGTCGGTAGTCTTAACATACTGTAAATCCGAAGCGGTCTGAACGAGCACGACATCCGCCTGACCGGACATGTAGTCCTGAACCGGAACCGTGGTTGCCGGGAGCACATGAATCGTCTCGACATTTCCGCGGTTGAGCTGCCCAGCCACACCGACATAATTCGGATTGGCGACCATGACCAGTTCGCCGTTAGGTATAAACGATTTCACCATGTAAGGACCGTTGCCGACAAAATTTTCCGGCTCGAACCATTTGCCCGGATGCGCTTCGACATTCTTCTGGTTCATCGGCATCGACCCGGCGAGCACCAGACTGCCGAGCAGCGCGTGAGGCAGCGTGGTTTCGATTTCCAGCGTGTAGTCGTCGATAACCCTCACACCGACCTCTTCTTTGCTGACAGCCCCTGCATGATAGGCGTAACTGTTCTTCACGAAATTCAGTACGCTTAGCCAAAGTTGAGCGGTCGTGTTGGCCGGATCCATTTGGTACATGTAAGAATAATAGAAATCATGCGCCGTTACCGGATCGCCGTTGGACCATTTGGCATCTTTACGCAGTGTGAATGTCCAGGTCTTTTTGTCTTCGGAGACCGTATAGCCTGTCGCAATTTTCGGAACGATCTCATTGTCTTGATTGTAGCCGTAAAGCCCTTCAAGCAGAGTTCCTTGCCCCACCAGGATTTGCCCTTGCCATTGCGTCGGGTCCAAGGTCGGCATTTTCGGATTGAAAACGGTTACCGAACTGCCTGCCTTAATTTCCGGATCGGACGTATTAACATTCTTTGGCGACGTATTCGTTGTATTACTGGTTGTGTTCGCGGCGTTATTGCTCTTGTCGGCAGATTTCGCATCGTTGCCATTGGCGGTATTGGAGGAATTGTTGCTGCAAGCGGTCATGGATAACAGTGCGCAGGAAAGAATTAAAGCCAAAATTGCCTTCTTTTTTTTCATCCTCAAACGGTCCCCCCGTAATTTTGATCAATGAATCACCTAACAAGTTATTATTTTGTTATCTAACCCGTTATCGTCTAGGTAATCAAAATTATTCACCTCCATAGAAAGAAACCCCGGAAAACACAAGGCAAAAACCAAACAAATCCAACAGTTTCCGACAAAAGAAATTCATAGTAGTAATCGCTTTCATTTTAGAGTTTGAGTTAGGTTCTGTCAATAATTAAAATACCTTTTAGTATTTATGTTAGGTTTTAATTCATAATATCAACTAACATGTTATTTATGCGATACGGTATTATCCTGCTTAGAATAGTTTATTTAGCATAATCTTCATAAATTCCACGAACGGTTATTTAGTTTATGCGGCTATCGAAAATAACTCTACAATATTTCGGTCCGGATCTTCTCCGTTTATCGCAGCTTTTCGGGCTCCCCCACACCATCTGGGCTAATTGGGCATATGCTATCCTAACACTAAGTTGGAGGGATAAATTTGTATTCAAGCTATAGAGGAACAAAGCAGCATCTGGCTTGGCACGAAACCATGGAATTGCACGAGCTCGTCGCCTTTCAAGCCAATAACTTGATGGGGTTTAAGATGCAGCTGCCCGATGTGAAGGATCCGCAGCTCCATGCTTTATATGTGGAGACGATTCAAGGTCTGGAACAAAATTTAAAAGATCTTTTGCAGTTTTACCCGAGCGCGCCCCACCCGGCGAGAGGCGGTTCCAAAGGGGATATGACCGGATTTTATGCCGGGCATTTGCTCGGTTTTGCCAAAACGGCCGTCCGGAGCTACGCGATCGCGATTACGGAAACGTCGACTCCCCAGCTCAGGGACACCTTTCAAAAGCAGTTGAATAACGCCATCAAGCTGCACGCCAAAATATTCAACTTTATGCTTGAACGCGGATTGTACCCGTCCTATAACCTGGATAAACTGCTTGCGACCGACGTTCAAAATGCGAATATGGCATTGAATATGTAGATCGGTTTGTTCCCCTTATCTCAAAAAATGGCTGACTCGGAATCGAGCCGGCCATTTTTTTATCTACCGATGTAAGCGCTTATTAACATAAGAAGCTTGTGAATTTTGTGATGAAAGGCTTGCCAGAAGTTTCTCAAAAAAATGTTGCTCAAACTCCGAGATGTATTGAATGCCTACGCGGACGTTTTTAATCAGCCGCTTCGCTTCGGATAGGTTCGTTCCCGCCAACAGCCCCGCTTTCAGGAACATGTTCAACAGCGTGCGGGTTTTTTTTTCGATCTCTTCATATTGAAAGGATTGTTCATCTTCCGTGTAGCCCAGTTCACTCATATATTTCAGCCGGGAAACCATACAAGCTTTATGTTCCCATAGCGAATATAAAACTCTCCGGTCAAAGGCCAGACGGCGGGGCAATAAATTTTCCAAATAATTGTCAATAAAATGATACACACCCATACCATATGTATATTGGCGATCATTATTTTCATAATCGTTTTGAATTTGCGATGTATCCTCGGCATTTAAGTATTGGCGAAGCAAGGATTTGACGTTATCCAAATTGAACGGAGCGGACCAGTTCTTTTTATTGCGAAAACAGACGGTATGCTGCCCCCCGGCCGCATAGCCCTGCTCGAAAACATCGAAGGGCGCCTTATAAACGCCATATTGGCCGTATTTGTTGTAGCCTTGCGTATAAAAAACTTTTTCCGTTCGGTCGTACCCGTAAACAAGCACATCATGATCAAAATGCTCCTTCAGGTAATAGAACCGCTCAGGAATATAATATTCGTCCCAATTGGTCTTCACATAGAAACCGAGGTCGATGCATTGAATAACGAACTCAATCACCGAGTTTGAGAGGATTGAATAAAGGTCTTTGCTTATGGTATTCACCTCCAAATTCGGGTACTTGTAATAATTGGTGTGTCCGTAAAAGTTGAGCCGCAGCTCCCGGTTAGGAAAACCGTCCGTCCTGCAGCGGATCTGAATAAAGTTGCTGTAGAACCAGGGCATAAAATTTTCGTTCAGCAATGATACCGACAGAGGAAACGCAATATTTTGGTATCCCTTAACGATCGGTTCGGCATACGGCAGAATTTTTTGCAAAAGCTATACCTCCTTTTAGTTTCCATGTTATTCCTTGACAGGCGGTTAGACAACAATTTATAAAGCTCCCATAGGCGCAAGGCTTCCTTCTGTCAGCATCAAAAAAACGGCCGTTTAGCCGCTTTTTTGATGATTCAGTTAAACCCTCCGTTTACACGAATCGTTTGTCCCGTTATCCAGCGGGCTTTGTCGCTGACGAGCAGCTCAATTGCATTCGCGATATCTACCGGTTCGCCTAGCCGTCCAAACCCGTTCATTCGGCGGAATGAATCGACGAGTTCCTCCGATTTGCCGTTCAGGAACAGCTCGGTGGACACTTGCCCCGGCGCAATGCAATTGATGATGATGTCACGAGGCCCGAATTCCTTGGCCAATTGGCGGGTCAACTGCTCGACCGCACCTTTCGTCGCCCCGTAGACACTATACGTCGGGAGCATCGTGCCCGACACGGAGGTCGAGAAATTGATAATCGTACCGCCCTTTTCCATATGCCTCATCGCCTGTTGGCAGGCGAAATAGGTCCCTTTCACGTTGATTGCGAAATGCCGGTCAAACATTTCCTCTGTTACGTCCGCGATGGCCTTGTTTTCCATAATTCCGGCGTTATTGACCAGAATGTCCACGCGCCCGAATCGCTCGAGCGTCTTCGCAAACAATATCTCTAATTCGCTTAACTTGCTCACGTCGGCGCGGATCGCAGCCGCTTCACCGCCGGATTGCTCAATCGTCTTTACCACCTCGTCCGCTTTCTCTTGGCTCGCGGAATAATTGACGACCACCTTCGCTCCGGACTCCGCCAATTGGATGGCCGCTTGCCGTCCGATCCCCCGGGACGCCCCGGTTACGATCGCAACTTTGCCGTTCAAACTCATATACATTCTCTCCTTTATTTTGTTTTCGATAGATTTGTTACCCGCCGTTTTTTCGACCTTGCAAATTGATTATAGTAAATGTTCGTATAATTCCGTTATATCATAACTGTTCGATTCTTGCCTATTTCTCTTCCCTGCCGCTATTATTAGTAGTAAAACTACTTCCAATCCGGAAAGGAAACCGCAAAATATGGAGTCCAAGAATGAATTCCCGCGCATGGAGCAGGCTTTGCGTCAATTGGCAATCTTGATTCGCCGCCACGCCCCGTCGGACGGGACGCATCAAACGGCCATTCCTTCTTTGAAGCTGATGCAAGCCACACAGTTGGCAGAACCGCTGGAATCCGTTTATAAGCCATCCATTTGCGTAGTGGCGCAAGGAGCGAAAACGGCCACACTCGCCCGCGAGACCTACAGGTATGATCCTTCGAATTATCTGATCACTTCCGTCGAGTTGCCGATTATCGGCAAAATCGTCGAAGCATCGCCCGGGATCCCGTATCTAAGCTTAAAGCTGAGCTTCGACATCGACGTCATTCTGGACATCGCGAAAGAAATGAACCGCGACGTTCCCGTACAAGCGAATACCTGTCGCGGCATAACCAGAAATGAAATGTCTCCCGCATTGCTCGAAGCCACCGTCAGACTAATGGATTTACTCAACACACCTAAGGATATTCCGATTCTGGCCCCGCTGGTGACCCGCGAGATTCTGTATCGGGTGCTTCAAAGCGAGCAAGGCGCGGTCATCTCCCAATTCGCCGTCATCGGCAGCCAAGCGCACCATATCGCTCAAGCTATTCAGTTAATAAACCGGCATTTTGACCGCCCGCTCGTCATTGAGGAGCTGGCAAAGACCGCGAACATGAGCACATCGGCGTTTCATAAGCATTTCAAACGCGTCACGGCGCTCAGTCCGCTGCAATACCAAAAAACGGTTCGTTTGCAAGCAGCCCGTAGCTTAATATTGACAGAATCCATGCAAGCTTCCGATGCTGCTTACCGCGTAGGTTACGAGAGCCCCTCCCAATTCAGCCGGGAATATGCCCGGATGTACGGACGTCCGCCGATGCTGGATGTTCAGCAGCTTCGGGGTTCCATTGCCGGCTCCGGTGTACTACATGACTGATTTTGTTTAATGAGATAACAAAAAGCCGCGGCTATCGCGGCTTAGAGCTCCATATTTGAATAAATCAAGAAACTACATCGTTGGTGCTGCGGCAGTATCGAAATTTTTTGGCCGGACCCGTTTAAGTCCATGAATTAACGTATTGATTGCTAGAGCTACCACGGCAATAAGCACCAACCCGGTCATGTATTGCGAGGTATTGCCGCCGCCGAACAGCACATTATAATCCAGATGCACACTGTAAAACATAGGGGAAATATAGCTTATGACTTTGAAAAAGCCCGGCATCATTTCCTGCGGAATGGCTGGTCTGCTTGCGGATAATTCCTTTGACAAAATCACAGTACGCGATATTGTGCAAAAGGCAGGCATCAGCCGATCGACGTTCTACTTGCACTTTAAAGACAAATTGGACTTGCTGGAACAGTTGACAGAACAAATCACGATGCCTCATTTGCCGCATATGGCACTGTGGGTTGCATAGGACGCTGGTTGAATGAAGATTTAAAGGGTTCCTCCTCCGAACTGGCGCTGCGGCTGACGAGTGTGGCTCTGTTATCATTACCTCAGGTGCGTTATAAATCCAAAGAGAAGACGAAATAAACCGATGCATTGGCCGTTTGGATCATATTAGGTACAATGGGATTAAGTCAAAACAAATCAAGGTGGGTGATCACAATGTCCGTCTACGAATATGAAGTAAAAACGATCCGGGGAGAGAAGAAAACGTTGGCCGAGTATGCAGGTCAGGTACTGCTAATCGTGAATACCGCGACAAAATGCGGTTTTGCGCCGCAGTTTAGGAGCCTGCAGCAGCTGCATGACAAATACGGCCCGCAAGGCTTCGCGGTGCTTGGTTTCCCTTGCAGTCAGTTCGCAAACCAGGAGATGGAGGATAACCAAGCAATCGAACAGGCCTGTGAGCTCAACTTCGGCGTATCCTTTCCCCTGTTTGCCAGGATTGACGTAAAAGGCCCAGGGGCGCACCCGCTGTTCAATTATTTGAGCGACAATGCGCGCGGCGTGCTGGGATCGAAATCGGTCAAATGGAACTTCACGAAATTTCTCGTCAACCGGGAAGGTCATGTCGTAAAACGGTTTGCACCCAATGAGACGCCGGATAAGATTGTAAGCGACCTCGAACGATTGCTGGCCGAACCGAAGCCGGCGCAAGTTTAGTCGGCAGCGATCGTCATCCGAGCATGATATTGGCATTATAATAATATCCCGTTACCGGCATGTCCGTAACGGGATTTTTGCTATGCTCAGTTGAATGTGATCGTATACGACGACGAAAACGGTTAATTGCAAGTCCCGAAGTTAATAATGATTTTACAAACAAAATTTATAATGTCTTTAAGCTAGTACAATCAATTATCTCGAAAAGGAGCATGTTATGGGGATTCATACGTATTTTCAATCGCTAAACGATTTGGAGCGGATTATCCGCTGCCCCGGCAGATTCAAGTTTGAAGAACACAGCGTTTCCGCCCACTCCTGGAAGGTAGTTCAATACGCCAAAACCCTTGCCGATATCGAAGAAAGCCGTGGGGTAGCGATAGATTGGAAAAAGTGTAGTTTATCAAATATAGTGACAAAAACAGAGAAACCAAAAAACGACCCGGGAAAACGTGGGAAAACCCGATTCTACTAGGGATTTCACGGGACGAGAGGGTCAGAAAAAAATTCTCATTAAAATTGGCAAACTAGTTTCGAGTTCATGATTTTGAAAAAATGCCGCCGCCCTTCTTCCGAGTTGTTACAACTTCCGTTAGAAATTCGTTATTAGATCGTTAGAAGCTTGTTACTACAGGGTTTTCGAACTAATCACAATCAATAAACGTCGCCGTTTCTCACCCTTTTCGATTGTATCATGATCGATTCTAATGCGAAAAACCGGCACGTTTTTATTTTTAAATGCGAAAAGCCGCCTAATCCCTTGTGAGCAAAGGGCTGGCGGCTTTTTGAATGAGATTAAAATCAGATTTTTAATGCGAAAATGCGAAAAGCGAAAAAACGTTCGAAAAAATGAAGTTTAGAAATCTATACCCAAAGTTGAATTGTGATATAAAACTAAATCATTTTGAGAAAAAAATTAAGCAGTTTCACTTCTTGTGGTGGCCTCTTCGTCGTTCCCTCCATGCTGCAAGTTCATCGAACGTTTCTGCCCGGGGAGGCTTTCTTGATGCAGTCGAGCATACTTCCTTTCAATTATCTCTACCGCTTCCTGCTGGTTGACAACATCTAGCGCCCGTAGTTTCATGATCAAGTCATACTCTTCAGGGCTTATATCGAAGTTACTTCTCTTTTGTTCTACCTGTACAGGAATCGGCTTCTGACTGCTTTCCTTCCCCATTAATAGCCAGTCTGCCGATATGCTAAATTCCTGACAGATCGAGACAATCGTCTTTGCAGACGGATCATAACGATCATTCTCATAGCTACTTATACTACCTTTTTTCAAACCAATTTTCTCGGCCAACTCTTCCGACTTCAGCCCCTCGCGCTTTCTCAAATACTTGATGCGCTCTCCGATTGTTTCCATCTTCTAAACCTCCTTGTTTTGATTTCTGAACAAAAGTTAAGATTTCTATCCTTATCGGGTTGACATGTTTAGATATCTAAACTAGAATTAAAGTATGCTTTAGAACTACACCAATACAACAGATTTTAAC
Organism: Paenibacillus haidiansis; assembly: GCF_036553665.1. Classification (NCBI taxonomy): domain Bacteria; kingdom Bacillati; phylum Bacillota; class Bacilli; order Caryophanales; family Paenibacillaceae; genus Paenibacillus; species Paenibacillus haidiansis. The sequence continues at coordinate 57,156 of NZ_JAZHPZ010000003.1, forward strand.
ACACATCACGAACCCGCAACAGACGTGCTAAAATAGCCGCCGCCTTGCACAGCAGCAGGCTGTATGCTCTTTGAAAAATGAATAGCAATACCGATTCAATCGATTTCGTGCAAGCAGGAGGTGAATCATTTTGATCAGAAAAAAGGACGGGCTCATCGAGGATGAACAGTTCACTTCCTTGTATAAACAAGGTTTCTCCTATATCGCGGAGTTCGTGGAACGGGTCGATACCTTTACGACCGAATCAGCGAATGTCTTGGTCGATACTTACCGGGAGGTGAATAATCAGCAGCTCCACATCATCCGCCAGGAACGAGAAGAACTAAAAAATGAAATCAAGCGTTTCCTGGTCCGTGCGAATAGTAAAATGGCCTACCTGGTTCAGCTTGAAGAACACTTGCTATGGATAGATGAAAGTTTCAAGGCAACCAGTAAGATGGCATTTGCCGAAGAAGCGGACGAGGGGGACGCCGAAAGGGGTGAACAGCATGAGGAAGAAACGCCAACTGACACCGATCGGCAAAGCAGTTAAGAAGCGCCTGATTGAAGTTGGGAAGACACACCGGCAACTCGCCGAAGAGATCGGTACGAGTGAACAATACCTCAATTCTATTTTATATGGCGCGCGTTCGGGTCGAAACTACCTCCCGAAAATCGCACGGATACTTGAACTCGACCTTGAAAATCTGCAAATGATTGCGTAAGGAGGTGATATATCAGATGGCGAAAGAGCCGATCGATGTTACGGCTGTTCAGACGGAGCGGGCGATGGGGATCGTAAAGGAGATTCTCGGAGGAGTAAACCTCCAATCCGAGTTCAATCAAATGATCTTTTCCCAGGCTCAGAAATCCGCGCTCGAATCTTATGCGGCATTTCTGGAGGAACAAGAAAAGGCGCTGAAGGAACAGCTTAATCAGGTTGTCGTGGAACTGAGCGCGAAGATCGCAGCGGTTCAGAACATGCTTCATACGGTTGGATATGAGATCGGAAGAGAGGAAGGCAACCAAAGAAAAATGAAGTTGCGAGGGACGCTCAATGAACAACAAGAGAGAGCATAAACTGACGGGCAAATGTGAATCCGGGAGCCCCTTTCGACAAAGCCGCTCCCGGAATCGTAACACCATCATCTATACTCTCTTTCTCAGTATAGACGATGCGAACTTGAAAATAAAGAAGGTGATTGCGTGAGCGTATGGCTGCCCATTAAAGATGTGGCCGAACTATACAATTTGACGGAAAGAGCCGTGCAGATACGGGCTCAAAAAGGTCAATTTCGCACCAGGGAAAAGACGAACCGCCTGAACCGGAAAATTTATCAGATCGACTTGACATCCCTTCCGGCGGACATGCAGCGGGAATATCTCCGCAAACACTGTAAAGAGGACCGGGCGGAACAGGCCGACATCGAGGACGAGAAAAAGCAGTACACCCTTGGCGAGCTTCAGCAAATCTACGGCCAGGAGAAAATGGAAAAGTATTTGCTGGACGCCTTTCGCCGGATCGACCTGATTGAACAAGTCAAGGCGCTGCCGCACGGGGCTAAGGTTTCCGCTATTCAAGCCTTGTGCGATGAGTACGGAGTAAGCCAACGATCCTTGTATCGCTGGATGGATGACTATGAACAGGGCGGGCTTTCCGCTTTACTTCGGAAGCCGCACGAAACCCGGGGCAGATCCCGGAAGCTAAGCCGGGAGGAAGCCCACTTCATTCGCGGTTTCTACATGCAGCCCTTTCAGCCAAAGGGCTCCATCGTATACGAACAATACCTGAAGAAGTGCGGGCAAGAAGGCTGGGAGCCGATCTCTCAGGCGACCATGTACCGCGAGATAGCCCGGATACCTAAACCGGAATTGTCGCTGGCGCGGGATGGCAAGAAGGCTTTCGAAGCGAAATATCTGCCGCAGGCGACGCGCGATCTAACCTTACTCAAGCCAAACGAGATATGGGTCGGAGACGGTCACACGATCGCGATCCTCGTCCCGCATCGGAACACGATCAAGCGTTTTACGTTGTCGGCCTGGATGGATATGCGGTCGAGAGCTTTCGTCGGCTGGTGTATCGGCCCCCACGGAAGCAGTCACATTGTCGGATTGGCCATACGGCATGCGATCCTTCCGAAGGAGGACTCCCCAATATGGGGGCTGCCGGGCTACGTGTACATGGATAACGGGAAGGAATACAAGAACAAGCACCTGAACGGCGGCAAGCGGACGCCACTACACGACTTTTCCCTGGAGCAGGAAGGCTTATTCAAATCCCTGGAGATCGGAACACGGTTCGCGCTTCCGTATAACGCCAAAGCCAAACCGATCGAACGGGCATTCCGGACATTCTCCGATCGGATGAGCCGTTACGTGCTTGGCTTTTGCGGAGAGTCACCAGCTGAACGGCCCCATGATCTGAACGAGAAGGAACTCTTTATATCAGGCTTGACCATCGACCAGGTTGCCACGCTGATCGAGGGGTACATGAAGAAGTACAACAATACCCCGCATGCTGGTCTGAACGGCATGACGCCGCTTGAGGTCTATCAATCCGAGGAGCGTTATCGTCTGGACATGCCGCAGGAAGAAGAACTGGATCTCCTCATGATGAAGTCGGACAAAGCCGCCGTTACCTCGGGCGGGGATATCAAGAAATTCGGCGTATTCTTCCACGACGACGCGCTGTACAATCTGCAAGGCGAATCGGTTACGGTTCGCTACGATCCGAACCGATTGGACGAGCTGTACGTGTACCACAACGGCAAACTGCATTGCAAAGCGCAGACCAAAGAAATGCTGTCCATGTTCGCGACCGAGGAACAACACAAGGAACTCCAGCGTAGAAAAGCGGCTGCTCGCAGATCCACGCAAGAGGCCCTGGACAGTTACGGCGTTACTGCGGCTGAAGCCCGGCGGATGGTCCTAGAGGATTACACCGACGACGAAGAGATCCTCGACATCGTTTGCGGGAAGAACACCCGGAAGAAACCGGCTGCCGCTTCGAATGTGGTGCGCCTCAATCGGACAAGCAAAATGGCAAACGACATGAAAAAGCTGGATGAAGAATCCGAAGGATCGACCTCCACCGAAGCCAGCAGTTTCTTCGGCAAGATCGGCGAGGCGTTCCTTCAAAACGTGAGATAACAAGGAGGAATTAACTATGGGAATGGCTCTTCTTGATATGAATAAAACCAAACGGATCGACACGCTTCAACAGTTTTTGACAGACCGCATCGATCGCCAGGGCGTAAAGCAGAAGGAAATCGCTGATGCCATCGGCAAGTCGCACACATATATCTGGAATTTCCGCAAAACCGGCCAGGCCTCTGAGGAGGTTCTGACCGCGCTGGAAAAGTACATGTATGACACGATCGGACCACAACCGGCGACCCTTGAAGTGGCCGCGACCAAAAGGGCCGATTTCGTCAAAACCAAAGACGCCAGTAACATCTTGGGCCTGTGCGTCGCGACCGAAACCATGAACGGTATCGGCGCGGTGCTGGGGAATGCAGGAACCGGCAAGACCCACGCTCTCAAGGAGTACGCATCCCGGAATGACAAAGCGGTGTTCATCCGGGCTAACGGGATGATGAGCCGGTCCGGGTTACTGAAAGCCATAGCCAAAGCTGTAGGAGCCACCCCTGCCGGGCGCGGCGAGGAAATGCTGGAGGATATCATCGAGACGTTGCGGGAAACCCCGCGCGTTCTGATCATCGACGAGATCGAGCAACTGATGCCTGCCAAGAACATTACCAAGATCGAGATCCTCCGAACGATCCACGACGAAACCAAAGACTACGGCAACAGCTTGATCATGGCCGGTCCGGTATGGGTGGAACAGAAACTCAAAAAGCGGACCATCGGCGAAAACTACGGGCAGATCGATTCTCGCATTGATTACCTGTACAAAACGGAAGGCCTGTCTCGCGATGAGATCCTCTCGATCCTCCAGGACTACGATATGAACGATGCGGCAAAATCGCAAATCGTCAGCCTGATCACCCGTACATCCAAGGGCGGCATTCGCTGGCTGTCCAAGCTGCTCCAGAAATGCCTGGACGATGCCAGCGTCGGCAGCGGCTTGATCACCGCCGAAACGGTGAAAAACGCCACGGCCATGATGATGCTGTAGGAGGTGCGGCCATGACTGCCTTTAAAAATCCAACTGAACCAATCGCTCGCCTTTTCGCACTCTTAGATCATGTTGCGCTGCCGGTCGATGTAAGACCGGCGGCGATTATATCCGGTCTCACGGATTATGAGGTCGAGATCGTTCTTTCCGGATCTCCGGACTATTTTGTCAACGATGGCCAGATTCGCGTCAGAGATCCCTTCGAGCAAAACGTGGAGGAAATGGAACGCCATCTTTGGGAAGTGATTACCGTGTTTGACGCCGACCAGCTGTACCGCGAGGAGCATTGCGCCTTTAGCTGCGCAGCTGGCCAGCCTATCCATACATTCATTGAAATTGAACAGGAGGAATTTGCATGGCAAGGGTAAAACTGCCGGATGCTCCGGCGCTCAAAAGTTGGGACGACGTGGATCTGACGTTGAAGGAAATCGGCGAGTGTCAGCTCGCCATCGAGAGTATCGAGGCGGACATGAACACGAAGATCTCCGACCTCAAGCTCGCCGCCGAGATGGAGGCGAAACCTCACAAGGAACGCATCAAGCTTTTGGAGCTACAGATGAAGGAGTATGTCGAGGCGAACCGCGACGACCTGGGCAATCGGAAAACGAAGGAAATCAACTTCGGTCGGACGGGCTATCGCAAGAGCACGAAGATTGGACTCCCACGCGCTGGCTCCAAGCTGGCGGAAGTGATCCGCAAGATCAAGGAGTTTGGGATGACCGACTGTATCATCCAACCGCCGGAGAAGATCGACAAGGACAACCTGAAGAAGTACCCGGAAAATGACATCCTGAAAGTCGGTGCGACGCTCACGGTCGAGGATACATTTTGGTACGAGGTAGACCGCGAGAAGCTGGCCGATCTGTGAGGTGCGGACATGGAGAAGATCACCTATCCGCAAATCAAGAAGATCTACGGCCTTGCCAAGCAGGCCAAATTGAATGATGAAGAACTGCATGACCTGGTCAAAGCTGTGACCAGGTCTACTAGCATTAAGGCGCTGAGCAAGCATCAGGCCATTAAAGTCATCGACCGTTTGGCTTCGCTTCTCAAAGGTCATCCACCGGCTCGCGCAACTCCGAACCAAATCTGGCAAATCAACAAACTGGCCGAAGAACTTGGCTGGAATAACGATCCCCGCAGGCTTCGGCATTTCCTTGAGAACCGGCTCCATGTCAGTCACCCGAGTTACCTCACGCCGGAAGCAGCCAGCAAGACGATCGAGGCGCTAAAGAACATGAAACGCCGTGCTCGCGAGAAAGGATCGTCGGTCAATGGCTAACCGTATCACTCTCACACCTTCGGACAGCCGGGAGCTGCGAGAGATCATTCGGCGCTTCAGTCGCAAGGATCTGCTCCAGACGGCCCGGGATTACGTGGGTTACGCAGAACTTGTCGGGGAGCCCTGCTCTTTTCTTCTCAATGAAATCGAAGACAAGACGGACGAGCAGCTGCGGCAGTTCATCTTTGAAAGAGATTGGCCAGGATACCGCTGGTCTACGAAAGGAGTTCGCGCTGATGGCAAACTTGCTGGATCGATACACCCTCGCGCAAAGGGAGGTCATTGAAGCATATTGGGAAACGATCCGCTTCACCCGTCGCTCCGGGAAAATCTCCGAGAACATCAAGCAACGCGAATATGAGTATTGGGACAAGTTCGAATCCGACGTCGTGATTTTGTCTCTGTCCACGCACATCGAAAAATATCCGACCCACCGGGAGGATTACACCCGGGGCATCATGCGGAACAAGCGGAACCAAAAAGGAGGCGCAGCTCATGAAGGCAATCGGCCAATACCTTCCCGACCTGCTGCAAAGGGTCGAGGCGCTGCGAGCCCAGGGCGCGACGCAGACGCCCAAGAAGCCTTCCGCCGAAGACTCTCCGGCCTTTGATTGCCCGCTCTGCCGGGACGAAGGCATCATCTTCTATCCGGAACGGAACCTCGCCGTAGAGTGCAAATGCCAGGAGCGAAAGCGGGTCCAGCGGATGCTCAAGTCCAGCAACATCAGCGAGGAATTTGTCCATAAGACATTCGACACATTCGACGTTCAAAGCGTGGACGTCCGGGTGGCCGAAGCGTACAAGCTAGTCAAGGAGTATTCGGATACACTGGTCGCTCGCGTAAAGAAAGGCCAAGGGCTGCAAGGGGTTCCCTGGCTGGGCATCTTGGGGAAGTCGGGATCAGGCAAGACCCATCTTTCAACGGCTGCCGTCGTCCCGCTCATCGAGCTCGGCGTTCAGCCGGTTTTCTTTAACTGGGTTTCCGGGTTCACGGAGTGGATGGCCTATTACAACATCCCGGATGAAGCTTACAAGGTGGACGAGATCCGCAAGCGGCTTTATAACTGTGAGATCCTGATCGTGGATGACGTTTGCAAGGAAAGCCAGAAGGACACCTGGGTCAAGGAGTTTTACGGCATTGTGGATTTTCGCTATCGCAAGGGGCTGCCGATCATCTACACCAGCGAATATTTCGAGGATCTGATCGGCTTCCTCTCGGAGGCCACCGCTGGCCGGTTATTCGAAAAATCACGGAGCGCCAAGACCGGGAAAAAGTATATTGGCCAGATGTTCCTTGGCGCTGAGGAAGATCCGCTGCTGCTGAATTATCGATTCAAAGATTTGGTTTGATTTCTCAAAAATGTTGGCAAAATCACATTTATATCCGAAGGGAGAGATTAGATTGACCACGGAATTTTTAGGCGTCGTTGAGTTAGGCGGATTGTATAAGGATGGAGACATCCAGAGAAGACCGGAAAAGCCTTGGAGAATCAAATATGAACCCGTTTCCGGTATTGGAGTTGGCGATATTCCCGACTTCACGACGTTGCCGGACATGACGAAATGGCTGATCGGGGATACGCCGGAGCGATCCTCGCGAAGACTTCGCTGGAACAAAATTAAAACTGGCGAGAAAACGCTGCTGATCAGCGACCGGGTTATCCTCGCAAGGGTCAGTTGGGACGACCTGAACAGTCAAGGTTGGGTTACAGGCAGGACGATTACCATCGACGGCCAGCAATACATTTGCAGACTGCTGACCGGAGGAAGCAATTTTCGAGACGATGATTTTTCCGCTGGCGGTAGTCCGGCTAACAACGAATGGGACCGGTTCATTACCCGCGAAGAAGCGGCTACTGGCCTTCCGATCCCTACCGCTTCGGAACTTGACACCGACCAGTTTTCGACGAATCAGCTAGGGGCGCATAACCAGGTATGGAACTGGTTCGGGATGTACTCTTGGGTACAGGAAGCTTATGTAGAAAACGCCTCTTACCGCGCGGTTCGCGGCTACTACTCGGCCCGCTACTGGAACGTCTACCCGTCGTCCAATCGCTACGGCTACGTGGGCTGGCGGCCCGCCCTTGAAGTGCTGAACACTGATCAACTGCCCCCTGAACATCCTTCCGAGGACAAGGCCGGAGGCCCTGGTATTCTGTATCAGGTTGGCGAGAAAGGCGATTCGTTGACGATCACGGACCGAACGGTCGAATCGATCCATTACGATCCGGCAGCTCGCCGCCTTGAAGTCAAGTTTACGTCGCCGGTAAACGTATGAAGAACGCTAAGAAAACGGAGAAGGCCGAGCCAATCACCTTGGCCTCACCCGTTGATCCCAATCGTTCGTTCGTGTTGTTTCCTAGCAGGCTGCTGACCGCCGGATCGGCAGCCGTTAGCCTGGAAAGCCTGCTCAAGCAGGTACGCAAGCAGCCAGCAGAGCGCAGGATCGAGGAAATCATTTATGACTCGGCGGCGTTAAGAATGGAGATTCATTATGAGAGGAGTCCTGAACGTGGGACAGAATGATAAAGTTCCAGGCAAGTTATCTCCAATCGAATATGAAATGATTATCGATCAAATGATTAGTGATTTTCCTTATATGGTGAGAATGTTCGCGGAACAAGCCAAACTTCTTAAAGCGAGATTCGACAGCCTTGCAGCTGCCGGTTTTGACGCTAAACAAGCACTTGAAATTATTAAGGCTCGTGGCCTTGAATGAAGGGAGAAAAAACTCATGACAACAAAAGGAATTGACTGCGCCGCCCCGATCACGACGGCGAATGCCAAAAAAATCGCGGCAGCCGGTTACACATTTGCCGCTCGGTATTTAGTGCCGCAGCGCCTAGGATGGAAACGCCTGAACCGTGCTGAAGCCGAGGCCATTACGGCCGCAGGAATGAAAGTGATTTCTGTCTTCGAGACTTCGGCTTCACGTCCGGCTGGAGGATCGGCGGCTGGCCAGGTAGATGGAGCTGAGGCCTTCAAGGAGGCGAAGCTAATCAAGCAGCCGGTCGGCAGCGTCATTTATTTTGCCGTGGACTATGACGCCCAGGCCAAGGACTTCGATAAAATCGAAGACTACCTCAAAGCGGCGGCAAGCCAGATCCCCGGGTACAAAGTTGGCGTCTATGGGTCTTATCGAGTCATAGAAGAAATGGCTCAGCGGAAAGCGGCATCGGCGTTCTGGCAAACCTATGCCTGGTCCGCTGGGAAAAAGAGCTCAAAGGCCAATGTCTATCAGCACAAAAACGGCCAATCTCTCGCGGGCATGACCGTCGATTTCAATGAATCTTACGGCGGCGAAGGCTGGTGGGATACCAACGAGGCGGACAAGCCCGTGACGCCTTCCATCCCTCCCGTGACTGAACACAAGGTTTCCGACGCCGATGCCGAGAAGATCATTCGTTTCCTTGGGGCCGGTTGGAATGTACCGCCTAAGGATATGGCCGGAGAGTTCCACCGTTTGGCGGACGAGCTGCGCCGGGGGATGAACATCAAACCGGACGATGCCGAGAAGATCATCGGATTTTTGGGAGCTGGTTGGTACGTTGTGCAAAGCTTTAAAGATGCGCGGGATGAGTTTAATCGCCTGGCCAATGAGGTCCGGCTGGCAGCTGGGCTGAAGGAGGAATGATTGCCAAATAAAAAGACCCTGCTATAATGGGAGGTGATAAATCCCGTGGAAGATTGGATTAAGGAATTGACGATCGACATGATCCCGGAACCTTACAGTTCCTACGCCAAGGCCATCGGCATCGAAAATCTGATTGAGCTCGTGAAGCTCTCCGGCGGCGATGAAATTTATCTTCCCACGCTTGATTTCTTCAGGCGTCCCATTCGCGATAAGCGTATTCGCGAGGAGTACACGGGATACAACGAGAAGAGCTTAGCCAGGAAATATGAGCTCAGCGAACGACGTATTCGGGAGATCGTTGAAGGCGAGAAACCACCCGCCATTATTGACGAAAATCAATTTTCCCTAATTGTGGAAAACGGGGCGTTTACGTGGGGAACCCCTTCTAAAAACGAATAGCGCTGCAAGTTACGATACCAGTATAGGACATTGCCTATACTGGTTTTTTTATTCTCAAAAAGAAGGAGGATCACGATGCAAAACTCCATCCAAGACATACTAACAAACCTTGCGCTCGGCGTACTTACCCTGCTCTGCGCATACGCCATGCTTTACATCAAAAAGGCCAAGGCCAAGGTTATCGCCGAAGCTCAGCAGATCGATGACGACAATCAACGCAACCTTGTCCTTGCGGCCATCAATCGCCTGGATGATGTCGCAACGAAAACGGTCAAATCGATCGAACAGACAGCGGCCAAGGCGATCCGGGAAGGCGTCAAGAGCGGAACCACTTCCAGGGATGATCTGCTTGTACTAGGCAGGCAAGCTTATGACGAAGTGATCAAAACGCTGGAACCGGAATATCTCGCTGTCCTGACGACTACGCTCGGCGACGTAGACGCCTATATTCAGCACACGATCGAATCCAAGGTTCTGGAGCTGAAGGAGGCGGCCTAGTGGATTACTCCTGGATCATTCAGTCGGCCACGATGCTCGGCATCGGAGTAATCGGCTTCTTTCTAAAGTCAACGCTCGCCGAAGTGAAATCTCAGAACAAAAAGACCGAAGAGCGTGTGGATGCACTTGAGGAAAAGATTGAAAACCTCAAGTCGGATCTCCCCTTCATTTACACCACCCGCGAGGATTTTATTAGGACAATGAACAACGTGGACAACAAGTTGGAGAAGATCCACGACGTGCTCCTGAAGGGAGGCAACCAACATGGTACTGGATGAACAAGAATATCGCGGAGCACAGCACAATAAGGCGGTTCGCGGCTACATTTTGCGGTCGCTGGTCAAAGGCTATAATAACTCCCTACTTTGCCGCCAGCTCGTTAATGTCATGGTCAATGACGGCGTGATCGTTAGCCCGGATATCTCGAAACACCTGGATTACTTGAAGGGTAAAGGTTACATCGAATTTACGGATTCGACGATCAATTCATACACGGCATACGCTAACGATGCCGTCATTCGCCTGACCGTCAAAGGAATCGATCTCCTGGAAGGCTCCACGCCGTCCGATCCGGGAGTGACGCTCTAATGGCAAAGCGCAGAACACGGTGTCTCATTGATGATCTTCCGCTGCATATCAAGGATCAGGTCGATGCCATGCTGGCCGATACCCGGATCACCTATTGGGAAATCGTTGATTACCTGGACAATCAAGGCTATGCGATCAGCAAATCGGCGGTTGGCCGCTATGCGCTTCGGCTGGACAAATCGACCCAGCGCCTGATGGAAGCCCAGGAACAGACCCGCGCTTTGGTCGAGCTGATCAAGAAGAACCCGGACGCCGACTACACAGAAGGCGCTATGCAGATCATGGCCAGTGAGCTGACGCGCAAAATGGCACAAGCCCAAGAAGAATGGGACGAAATGGATCTGGATAAAGCCGGTCGCCTGATGGTCGCCCTATCTCGCAGCAAGATCTACAAGGACAAGGTCCGCCAGGACATGCAGAAGAAAATCGACCTGGCCTTCTCGGGCATGGAGTCGGAACTCATGGCGGCGATCAAGTCGGACGCTGCTCTGGCCGCCCAACTCAAAGAAGTATTGCAAAAAGCCAAGGAAAAGATGATGGCCGATGATTAAGTTGGATGATTATATCCGTCAGTTGGAAGACGACGACGAAGCCAAGGAGCAGATCCAGAACATTGCCTATCAGCGGGATCTCTTCGAACGCTATGTTTGCCGGAGCGAGGAACACGCCGAATATCGCCGGTCACTTTGGCAGGCCTACCAGGACGGCGACGAGCTGACCGGACCGAACGGGCTGCGGAAAAAGCTTGGCGCGATCGACCTGGAATACTTTGGCCGGGCGTACCTCCCCCATTACTTTGTGCGGGAGTCGCCTAAATTTCACGGCGAGCTGGATCGTATCTGGACCCAAGGCGTTATGAAGGGCTTGAACCCGATCACTGACAAGAAGAAGATCTCCCGGGCAAAGGGCTGCCATCGCGGAACCGCTGCTCCCCGGGGGCATGCAAAATCAACGAACTTTACGTTCAAGGATACGCTTCATGCTGTGGTCTACGAATACAAGCATTACCCCATTATCCTGTCGGATAGTTCCGATCAGGCCGAGGGGTTCCTGACTGACATCAAGACCGAGCTGGAGGACAATGCAGCCATCATTGAGGACTTCGGCAGCTTGAAAGGTAAGGTCTGGAAGGGCAGCGTACTGCTGACCTCCACCGACATCAAGGTCGAGGCGATCGGTAGCGGCAAGAAAATTCGCGGGCGTAGACATCGGAACTGGCGTCCGGATCTCCTGGTACTGGACGATATCGAAAACGATGAGAACGTCAACACGCCGGAGCAACGAAAGAAGCTGGAGAGCTGGTTTTACAAAGCTGTCTCCAAGGCCGGGGATACGTACACGGACATCGTGTATATCGGGACGATCTTGCATTACGATTCCCTGCTGTCTAAGGTGCTGAAAAACCCGTCTTACCAATGCGTCACATATCGAGGGGTTATCAGCTTCGCGAAGGATACAAGCCTCTGGGATGCCTGGGAAGTCATCTATAACGACCTGGATAACCCGGCTCGCGAAGAAGACGCTCTTGCGTACTTCGAAGAAAACCGGGAAGCCATGCTGGAAGGAACGGAAGTCCTGTGGGAGGATAAACTCTCTTATTACGACCTGATGATCATCAAGCTTTCCGAGGGTGACGCATCCTTTAACTCGGAAATCCAAAATGACCCGATTGATCCGGACAGCTGCACCTTCAACGAGGAATGGTTCGACTTTTACGATGACGATCCTTCCGTTGATTTCTCGGCTCCGAAATTCATTCTTGTTGCGGCAAATGACCCGTCACTTGGGAAGAACAAGAAATCGGATACCAGCTCGATTATCGTCATCGCCAAGGACACCGTCACCGGCTACATGTATGTGGCCGAAGCGTCGATCGAAAAGCGTCATCCTGACGTCATCATCGACGATGCCATCGAAATGTCGAAACGGGCCAAACGGGATCTGAAGAAGTCATTCTATCGGTTTGGTGTGGAAACAGTACAATTCCAGCACTACTTCAAAGATGTCCTGGTTAAAAAGTCGGCGGAAGCTGGCGAGTACCTCCCGATCGAGGAGATCCAGAGCCGAGAGAACAAATTCATGCGGATCGAAAGTTTGCAGCCGCTGATCAAGAACCGATACCTGAAGTTTTCCCGGAAACACAAAACGTTGCTTCAGCAGCTCAAGGAGTTTCCAATGGGCCGGAACGACGACGGTCCGGACGGTTTAGAAATGGCCGTTCGCCTGGCACTCAGCATCAAGACGACCAACAAAGTCGATTACAAATCAGTCATCAGCCGGGCGCTGAAATTTCGGCGCGGCGGATATTAAGGGGGTGAATCGAATTGGCAAAACGTAAAGGTAAGCAGCAACAACGCTCTGCCCCGATTCCCAAACCGGATATGACGGAAATCAGCGTCGCCCAGGTTCAAGACAAATATTCGAGCTACCCTTCAAACGGGCTAACCCCGCAGCGGCTTGCACAAATCTTCCGTGAAGCGGATGCCGGTGATGTGCTCCGACAAATGGAGCTGTTTGAGGAAATGGAGGAAAAGGACCCTCACCTGTTCTCTCAGCTCCAGACCCGAAAGAATGCCGTGACCGGACTTGACTACGAGGTCATCCCTTTTTCGGACGATGAGCTCGACAAACAGATCGCCGAATTTGTCAAGGAACAGATCGAAGCTTTGGAAAACCTCGAAGACATTTTCATCGATATGCTCGATGCGATCGGCAAGGGCATTTCGGTATCGGAAATCATTTGGGGATACGACGATGGCCATACCGTCATCCAGGACATCAAATGGCGGCATCCGAAACGCCTCTTGTGGGATAACGACGATGTATTGAAGATCGCGACCCGTGAATCTCCAAACGGAATACCACTCGTTGCTAATAAGTTTGTGGTGCATCGCTACAAAGCAAGATCCGGGCATCCGTCCAGGGCGGGCGTGCTGCGCGTGGTTGCCTGGATGTACTTGTTCAAAAATTACGACCTGAAGGACTGGGTTAGTTTTTGCGAAGTGTTTGGCATGCCGCTGCGGCTCGGCAAATACGATCCGTCCGCTTCGGAAGATGACAAGCTTGCCTTGATGCGTGCTTTGATCCAGATCGGGACCGACGCCGCCGGTATCATTCCAAACGGTACGGAGATCGAGTTCAAGGAATCCAGCAAGACGACGAGCATCAATGTCTATGAGTCGCTGGCCAGATATTGCGATGAGCAGATCTCCAAGGCAATCCTTGGCCAAACACTGACTTCGGATTCCGGAAGCGGATCGTATTCCCAATCCAAAACGCATAACGAGGTCCGGCACGATTTGACGGTCGCCGATTGCAAAGCGTTGGCGGCTACACTTCGGCGAGATCTCATTCGCCCGCTGGTCTACTTCAATTTTGGAGAGGATCGCCGGATTCCTTACCTTCGGTTCGATTGTGAGGAAGCCGATGACCTGAAGCAGACCGCCGAGATCTACGACACGTTGATCTGCAAGGTTGGGCTCAAGGTTCCTACATCGCACATTTATAAGAAGTTCAGTATACCGAAGCCCGAAGCTGACGAGGAAATCGCTACGCCGCCGGTGGCCGCAGCTGCTCCGGTTCCACTCAAAGAGTCGCCCTCCGATCTATGGGTTTTAAAAGATCAAGGGAAATCCCCATCGACGCAGGCGCAGATCGATGCCCTAGCCGACATGGCCATCAAGCATAATGCCGGAGTATTCGCTAAAATCTTCGCTCCGATTCTCAATATGGTTGGCAAAGCCGAAAGCTTGGATGAGCTGAAGGCCAAGCTGGAGGATCAGGATTTCGTCAACTCGCTATATGCCATGATGGACGTCGAGGATCTCGACGAGCTGCTAGCAAAGTCGATGTTCTACGCCGACCTGATGGGGAGAGCTGATGAGGCATGAAGGATCTCTTTGAACTGCTGACCGAGCCAGACTTCAAGTTTGAGGAGGCAGCCGAGTTTTTCGGAAACAAGCTCCTTCTGAAGTCTACTGAATTTTATCAGTTGGCCGAGGAATACCGGCATCAAGCATTTACGGTTTCGGGGTATAGCAAGATTCAGGTCCTCAAGAAGTTTCAGGACGAGCTCCTGAAGGCGATTGAGGAAGGTAAGACGATGCGGGAATTCAAGGATCGGATGAACGACTTTCTGGAGCGCAGAGGCTACGAAGGGATTACGAACTTTCAGGCGGACAATATCTTTCGTACCAACGTTCAGACGGCCTACAACGTCGGGCATTACAAGCAAATGACCGATCCGTCCGTTCTGCGGCTGCGGCCATACTGGCAGTACGATGCGGTGAACGATCAGCACACCCGCCCTTCACACCTTGCGATGGATGGCCGGGTCTTCCGGGCGGATGACCCAATCTGGAATACCTGGTATCCTCCGAACGGCTTCCGCTGCCGCTGCGGAGTCAAGACACTTTCCGAGCGGCAAGTCCGAGAGCGCGGCCTAACGGTCGAAACGTCGCCGCCGGTATCGGCAGAAGTGAACGGGCGATTCACGAACATCATTCCCGATCCTAACTTCGCGACGAACCCGGCCAAGGATGCTTTTAAACCGGATGTGAGCAGCTACCCTGAACCGCTTAGAAAGGCGTTTGAGCAGCGAGAGAAACGAAAAACGAAAACGAGCCCCTAGAAGGCCGTTTAAGACGCCTTTCTATTTTGACTACCGAATAGTGGCTATGAATCTATTAACGACGTTATAACGCGTTCTAACGTCGTTACAGATGCAAATGACGGGTAAGGAGGTGATCACAATCAAAAAACTGTTCGTTTGCTCGGCTGCCGCCACCGAGGTCGAAGGTGTCCCGGACATCGTTAAGATCCTTCCCCTCGGGCTGATCAAATCGCAAAAAGGAGACTTTGTCGTCGATGACGAGTCCTTCAAGGCGATGAAGGCAGCCATGGAAAAACGGAACCTGGACATCGTTGTGGATTACGAGCATCAAACCCTCGATAATGTTCAGGCTCCTGCAGGAGGCTGGATCAAAGAGATCATCCTTCAGCCCGACGCGATCGCCGCCAAGGTGGAGTGGACACCGAAGGCTGCGGAGTATCTGAAGAACAAGGAATACCGTTACCTGTCACCCGTCGTTCTGGTCCGGAAAGCTGATACCAAAGCGGTTATTTTACACTCGGTCGCGCTGACCAATACCCCGGCGATCGATGGCATGTTCCCGATCGTCAACGCGATCGACGTAACCGAGTATGAAGAAATCGAAAATGAACAAGGAGGAAACGAAATGGATTTACTGAAAAAGCTGGCCGCTCTCTTGGGGTTGCCTGAAGACGCAACGGAAGAGCAGGTCATGGCCAAGTGCAAGGAAATGTGTGACGGCGCAAAAACGTCCGCAGCTGCGGATGTCGTTGCCAACAAAACGATTACTTCTCTTCTGGGCGTTGCCGAGGACGCCAAAACGGAAGACGTAGCTGCCGCAATTATGGCGCTCAAAAACCCGACCGGGTTTGTCCCTGCTGCTGACTTTGCGGCCTTGAAAGCCCGCCTGGATAAGAAAGACTCGGATGAGCTGGTCACGAAGGCGCTGAAGGACGGCAAGATCTCGGCAGCGCAAAAGGAATGGGCCGAGGAATACGCACTTAAAGATCCGCAAGGGTTTGCCAAATTTGTTGATAAAGCGCCGCAAACGGTTCCTCTCGGCGAGCTCGACATCGAAGCCAATAAGGATAAGGCTCCGATCGATGATGAATTGACGCTGGCCATTTGCAAGCAACTGGGGGTTTCTAAGGAAGACCTCGAAAAATACGGCGACAAATAACACCAACCTCTGAAAGGAGCTAATAACATGCTGACGCAAGGAAGAAATACTACGGAATTCGCCGGAAGATTGATCGTACTCCCCGTAAAAGGTGGGGTCAAAATCTTTGACGGGGCGCTGGTCGCACTTGATGCAGACGGATTTGCAATCCCTGGTGAAAAAGCGCCTGACTTAACGGCAGCCGGTCGGGCCGAAGAATTCGTCGATAACGCAGCCGGGGCGGATGGTGCAGCTACGGTCCGGGTTGCCCGCGGCGTATTCACGTTCAACAACTCGACGACGGGAGCTATCGCCCAAAAGGATGTACTGAAGAACTGCTATATCGAAGACGACGAGACGGTTTCCGTCACAGCCACGGATTCTAGTGTGGCCGGAAAAGTCTTGGGCTTCGAAGGATCTGAAGTCATCGTGGAAATCTTGTAGCCCCGCCCTTCATCACAACCGTTTGGATCAATCAAAACAAACTATCAAGGAGGAATAGATTCATATGATCGTAAACCAACAAACCCTTCGGGGTATCTATACGAGCTTTAAGGTGATCTTCCAGAAAGCCTTTGAACAATCGCAACCAAAATGGGAAAAAGTCGCAACCTTTGTCCCTAGCACAACTCGCGAAGAGAACTACAAATGGCTGGGCAAATTCCCCAAAATGCGGGAATGGATTGGCGACCGCGAAATTCAGAACCTGGAAGCATCCGACTATACTCTCAAAAACAAGGACTATGAATTGACGGTCGGCGTGGATCGTAACGACATCGAGGACGACAGCATCGGCATCTACAACCCGATTGTCGAAGAAATGGGCCAAAGCGCTGCCTCGCATCCGGACTATCTTGTATTCGGGTTGCTTCGAAACGGGTTCAAAAACCTTTGCTATGATAAGAAACCTTTCTTCGCCGCAGACCACAAGCTAGGCAAGAAGACAGTCAGTAATAAGGGTACGAAGAAACTTTCCCCGGAGTCGTATAGCGCGGCCCGCACGGAAATCATGTCTCTCACCGACGAGAAAGACAATCCGCTGAACCTCGTTCCCAATCTGCTAGTGGTGGCTCCGAAGAACGAAGCCGAGGGTCGCAAGATTCTACTGGCCGATCAAATCGACGGCACGACGAACACCTTGAAAGGGACGGCGGAATTGCTCGTTGTTCCGGAACTTGCCGGTGCTGATGACGCCTGGTATCTGCTTTGCACGAATCGCCCGCTCAAACCGCTCATTTACCAAAAGCGGAAAGAGCCGAAGTTCGTCTCTCTGACAAACGAAACGGACACTAACGTTTTCATGAAGAAACAGTTCCTTTATGGCGTGGATGGCCGCAGCAATGCCGGTTATGGATTTTGGCAAATGGCCTACGGTTCTACCGGCGAAGAGGCTTAATCCTCTTCAGCCATAAAACTATCGGCATGAAAGGGTGGTTCTGATGTACTGCACCAAGGAAGAGGTTCGGGGCATGATCAAGGACGACGCGCTTAACGTACTGATCGGTAACGAATATATCGACGATCCGGACGAGCGCGAGCTGAAGATCGCCCCGATCATCGAAGGGGCCATCGCTGACGCCGCTGGGGAAATTGACGGGTATCTTGCCAAAAGATACCCCGTCCCCCTTTCCGTCGTTCCGAAGGCCATCAACAAGTTTGCCAAGGACATCGCCATATACAACTTGTTTTCCCGCATCGGCATTGACGAGTCTGAGAAGGACAAGAACTACCTAAACCGGTACAATGCCGCGATCCGCTTCTTTGAGAATGTAGCCAAGGGCATGATCGATATCGGCGTCAGCGGCGTCGGTAACACCCAAAAGGCGAGTGCCGCCTTCTCCGCTCATTCAAGCCCACGCCGGTTCTCGCGAGATAGCATGCGGGGCATGTGATCATGTTCAGCATTCGAATGGAGGGCGACGTCCGGCGATTGATGAAGCGGCTGCGGCAGCTTGAAGAAGTCGATATTCGAGGCGTGGGCCGGGTCTTGGCTGAAGCGATGCGGACTTCGACGCGCGAGCGATTCAAGGAGGAAAAAGGGCCGGACGGCAAAGGTTGGCAGTCATCGATCCGAGCCTCCCAAAACGGCGGCACGACGTTGACAGATACGGCAGGCCTGAAGAACTCGATCAAGAGCAGCGTTTCCGCTAGCGGGTTTGCGGTTGGCACGAACAAAATCTATGCCCGCACCCATCAATTCGGCGAGAAAGGCCGCGAGGTCACGATCCGGGCCAAGACGTCGAAGGGCCTTGTCTTCCGGATCGGCGAGCGCTGGATTCGTAAACAACAGGTTAAAGTCACGATCAAAATCCCCGCCCGCCCGTTCCTCGGGATCAGCGAGGAAGACATGTTGGAAATCAAAGGCACGCTGGAAGATGCCTTGGCGGAGGAATAGACCATGATCGCAGAGTGCAAGGAGTATCTAATTTCAAAGCTCAAACAAGCCGGGATCAAGTCGGAAGTTCGGACGAGCATGAAATCGCTAAAGGCTTATCAAGACAGCCATGTTGGGGCTGTCATACCCGAAGGCGACGTCTTCGCCCGAGCCTCTTCCAAGAAGGCTTATTTCGCTGAAGATGGGAGCAAGCACAAACGCCGGAAGCTGTACGACCGAACAATGACCTTCACGGTTGTGATCGGCGAGTACGACCAGGAAAAATGCGATCGGATCTTCAGCTCCTTCATGGCCTCCCTGGACACCGGCATTTACATCGACGGGAACTATACGGCCATCGAAGTCGAAGAAGCCGATTGGGTTGATAAGGATGACAGCATCATTGCCGCCAAAATCGCCGTGCAGCTGAAGGTGAAGTTCCTCGGCGGCATTTATAAAGACACCGACTTTGCTCCTGTCACGGATTACAACGTGCAGAGCATTGAACAAGTAAAGGAGGATGTACATGGCAGCGAGTAAAGAAGCGTCAATTTCTCAGGGGCCGGCCCCTGAAATTCTGGAAATTGGCGAGCTGAAGCGAAGCCTTAACGTGCCGGATAGCATCTATCAGGGCATTCTTGCCGCAGAAAACTGGAAACCTGGGCGGCAAGTAAGCCAGGCCGAATTTGAAGCGGCCATCAAACGTTTTTGTGGGAGCCCGGTCATGGTCAAAAGGAAGGTGAAGAAGAATGCTTAGAGATGTTAAAACAACGATTACCGACGGAGGCCTGGGCGTTGGGACGGCATCGGGAACGGGGGTTCATGTAAAGATCGGCGTCTCCCCTGTGAAGTCCACCGCTCCGATCACGATCAGCGGTACGATGAGCCCAGCCAAAATCAAGCAGCTGCTCGGCCTCTCCCCGCTTGCCGACGCCGTCCTGGACAGTGTCGATAACGGATCGGGCAAGATCTATTGTATCCCGGTTACGCCCAGCGTGGACGGTACGGTCGAAGCGGTACAAAAGACCGGCTCCGGGACCGGCGAGGTAACGGTTACGGGGAAGCCCAACGATGCCTATGAGATCATCGTCAAAATCACGGAGTCCGGCGGCCTGAATACGGCAGCCCTACGCTATTCGGTTGATGGTGGATACTCCTTCAGCGATGAAGTGACTGTGCCGTTAAGTGGCGAGCTGGTGATCCCGGAGACGGGCTTGACCTTCAAATTCACGGAGGCAGCCACCGACCCGGTGAATTCGTTCCAGGTTGGCGATGAGTTTAGCGTCAAATCCGAAGCGCCGCAAATGTCCAACCAGGACGTGCTTGATGCCTTGGCAACGCTTCGGAACGCCTCGATCTCTTTTGAATTCATCCATATTGTCGGAGATTCGTCCCGAGCGCTTTGGTTTGCGGTGGCCACGGAGCTGACTACCCTGCAAGAGACGTACAAAAAGCCTGTTTTCGCCGTGCTGGAAGCCCCGCGCCCAGAGGCGGGAGAAACCGTCGATGCGTACTATCAGCGTCTTGTGGATGAACGTAAGGGTTTGAGTCATACCGACGTTCAGGTCATCGCCGCCCGCAGCTTGTATACCAAGTCCGATGGACGGACGATGGACATCAACAACGCCGGGATCGTATGCGGCTGGTATTCGCTGGCCGGTGTGCAGCAATCTATTGGCGAAACGAAAGCCTTCAGTATTGCGGAGTCCAAAATGCTGAAGCTGCTGCCGGAAGGAATCGAAGACTATATCGGCCTGCTGGATGACGAGAAGTATCTCACATTCCGGAAATACGAAGGGCTTGAAGGCTTCTATGTCACGAACGCTCGAATGATGGCGCCGGATGGATCGGACTACCGGTACGCCGAAGATGTGCGGGTCAAGAACAAGCTGATCCGCGAGACACGGAAAGAAGCCCTGAAGCAGCTGCAAGGCCAGGTGGATATGTCGGACGTCCAGGGCAGCCTGGAAGCGATCGCTAAGTTCATCGAAACCCCGATCGACGATATGGCCCGCGCCAAGGAGATCTCCTCCGGGCGGATCATCGTTCCGCAAGAACAGGACATCCTGGTCAGTGAAACGCTCAAGGTGATCATTCGGTTCGTACCCATTGGCCGGATTCGGGAAATCGATATCGACCTTGGCATGGAAAATCCGTTTACAGGAGGCGCTTAATTCATGTCGATTATTAACGGCAAGGTATACGATTGGAGCGATGTTACGGTGGCCGTTCCCGGACTGAACCTTGAGCTCCAGGAAATCAGCTACAACGACGAGCTGGAGAAAGAGGTGGCCTATGGTCGCGGTCAGCGCCCGAGAGGCTACGGTGAAGGGAATTACAAATCGGAAGGAAAGATGTCTCTCCTTCGCGATGACTTCGACGATTTGATTGACTACTGCAAATCGCAAGGCGTCCCTCTGTACAAGCTGGTCATCCCCAAGATCGTCGTCAGTTACGCCAATGATGGCGGCAGGACGAGAACGGATGTCCTTAATACCGTGACGATTACGAAGGCCGATCAGAAAAATGCACAAGGCGACAAATCCCTGAAGGTGGATCTCGACTTGCTCGTTGTGAACGGCATCGATCGGGACGGGGTCAAGCCGGTTTAAAGACTTCATCTTCCACCTATCAAATTATCAAAATAAATGACAAATTTCGGAGGAGATACTCATGAGCAATCCTAAAGAAGCGTCCAAGGTCGAGGAGTATAAATCGAAGTACGGCAAGGTCTACCAGGTCAAAGCAACGATCGAACCGGATGACGCGACTACGGTGGATCTGGAATATTGCTTCAAGCGTCCCGCCACGGCCAGCTATGACCGGTACGTAAAAGGCACGGCGCAAAGCCCAACGAAAGCGCTGAAGAACTTCATCCTGGATAACATCGTGGAAGAACAGGCCGCGAAGCTTGTGGCGGATCTGGAAGAATACCCGGCGCTCTCGCTTGCGATCGGCGAGAAACTGCTGGCCATGCTTGGGCTTAGCAAAGACGTAAATTTAAAGCAGCTTTAGAGAGTGCCCTTCAGGAGGTAAAAGGCAACGTTATAGAATCCGGAACACTGGAAATCTATCGCTTTTTGCCTCCTGCTCTTCTAAAGACCGAACCAGGGCAAATGGATCTGGAGGAGTTCATTCATACACTCGCCCAGGCGAGGTATGTTCAGGAAGTTGAAGAGATCATTTTGGCGAAGGCGATTGTGAGGGTATTCGGGGATTAAAAAAAACCGCCCTTAAAAGGACGGCTTTTTCCGGCGAATCCAGCTTATGTATAACTTTGTTGCATTTTTAGCTGATTTCCAGTTACTTTCTTTCTTCTTGTCGAGCTGCTTTCCTTTTGTGTTCTCGTTCCCAACCCAAAGTGTATAAGGAATGATGTATATAGCGAGCGGGATGTAATACACAAAAGCGATAATTGCACCGATACAAAGGGCTGCGATCAATACTTGAAACATGAACCAAATTGCACCCATGATCTTTCCTCCTAAAAGCTTCTTTGTTTCCAATATATCACAAATATACACAAATGAAAGGGGGTAGGACATAACATGAGTCTCGATTCTGTGTTCAGGCTGTCGGTCATTGTCGGTATGATCGACCAGTTAACCGGACCTATGAGCCGGATCTCATCCACGGTGGACGGCTCGGTTAGCCGGATTGATAGGCTAAATCAAAGCTTCGGCAGTATGACCAAAACGGGACTTGTCATGACCGGGCTCGGCGCTCAAATTACGAACACAGCCCTCGCCCCTGTCGAAGCGACGTTTGAAACGCAGCGAGCGCTTGGAGAACTGAAGTCCGTTGGGGTTAAGGACTTGCAGGCGCTGGAGCAGGCATCCGAGAACTTCTCCGACACTTGGGCCGGAACGTCGAAAGCTCAATTTATCTCCGCTGCCTATGACATCAAATCAGGGATCGCATCCCTAAATGACGAAGCCGTTGCAAAATATACGGAAATGGCCGGTATTACCGCCAAAGGGACGAAGGCAACCATCGCGGAAATGACCTCGTTGTTCGCGACCGGCTACGGGATTTACAAAGGCTTCTACAAAGATATGAGTGATATCGACTTCGGAGAAATGTTTGCGGCTGGTATTGGCCATGCAGCCAACATCTTTAAGACGGACGGTCCACAAATGGCGCAAGCGATCTCCT
The DNA here is from genome assembly GCF_036553665.1 of Paenibacillus haidiansis. Classification (NCBI taxonomy): domain Bacteria; kingdom Bacillati; phylum Bacillota; class Bacilli; order Caryophanales; family Paenibacillaceae; genus Paenibacillus; species Paenibacillus haidiansis. Next base: position 79,953 of record NZ_JAZHPZ010000003.1, read on the forward strand.
CCTTAGGAGCTGCGGCGACTTCGGCCAAAGTCCCGATGGAAGAACAATTCGCCATTCTCGGCATGCTTCAGGCAACCATGAGCGGCAGCGAGGCCGGGACGAAGTACCGGGCATTCTTGCAGTCGGCAGCCAGGGCCGGGGATACCTTAAAGCTTAAATTCACGGACGCGAATAACCAGCTTCTTTCCTTGCCACAGATTCTTGATAAGCTCAGGGGCAAATTCGGCGACACCCTCGACGCTGCCGAGAAGATGCAAATCCAGAAGGCATTCGGTACAGACGAAGCCGTAGCCATGGTGGATCTCATGTACAACAAAACGGGAGATCTTCAAGATGGCATTTTATCGCTGTATGACTCCATGGGTAAAGGGATCAGCGAAGTCAAGGAAATGGCAAATGCAATCAATGATACCAGCCCGGATAGATGGGACTTGCTTCAGCAGAAAATCCATAATATCGGCGAAGACGTAGGGAACATGCTCCTCCCGACATTCAACGCCTTTATCGATCGAGGCGAGCAAGTTGTATCGAGGGTTTCAAATTGGATCGATAGTCATCAGCAGCTAACTAAATATATCGCATTAACGATTTTGACCATTGGGATTCTGCTGACGTCCATAGGAACTTTAGTGACTCTGATAGGTGGCGTTGGGCTGATATTCACTAAAGCCGGTGGAATCATTATGGGATTCAAGACTGTACTCAGGGCAATACCTGATATGTTTACGACCCTAAGGATTGTGGCTCTCTACGCTGGCGATGGCATAAAGGCTTTCGGCAAAGGCGTTCTGAGCGCTGCCCGCGCCCTGCCCGGGATGATCGCTTCGGTATGGTCGTTCACCGCTGCCCTGCTGGCCAATCCGGTCACATGGATCGTTATCGGCATCGTCGCCTTGATTGCCGCGATCATCCTGCTATGGACGAATTGGGACCGGGTCACGAGCTGGATCAAGAGCGCGTGGAATTCAGCGATTAACGGCATCGTCGCTGGGTTTAACTGGATCAAGAACTTGTTTGCCGGGATGCCGGTATGGCTTCAGGTGGCCATCGCCGCCTTCCTACCGTTCATAGGCATACCAATGCTCATCATCAACAACTGGGGTAGCATACGAGCCTTTTTCGTGAACCTCTGGAACAACGTGACCGGCCTGTTCCGGAACGGAATCCAAGCGGCAAAGAATGTCATCACCGGCGCGTTAACCTGGTTCCGCGAGTCCGGTTCCAAGGTGATCACCACCTTTACGGACGGGATCAAGAGCGTCATTAACAAGCCGGTGGAAATGGTTAAAAACGGTTTGGCTAAAGTCCGCGAGCTGCTTCCTTTCTCTGATGCGCACACCGGCCCGCTCTCGCAGCTGACCCTATCCGGACGACGAGTATTCGAAACGATCGGAACCGGCATGGAGCAAAGCCAGGATATTCCGGCTGAAATGACGGACAAGGCCTTTGGACAAATGGGACTTGGCCGCGATGGCGAAGTCAAAAAAATCAACTTGCGCGAGGCCTTTACCGAGAAATCGGAAAGCAACAATACAACGACCGAGAAAGAATCGGGGTTGTACATCCATACCCTGAATATCAATCCGGACATCAGTAAGATGAAAGACTTGCCGCTGCTGTTCGCATTGCTGAAGGAAATCGAAGATTACAACAATGGCAACGGGCCGACACCGGCCCCGGCTGGATAGGAGGACACCCATGATCTATGTCGACGATACCGGCGTGAAGGTTGGAGGCGTTGTCCTCCCTGGCCTTTTCAAGTCTCTGGAAGTCAAAGGCGAAGCCACGGTCGAGGAGCAAGAAGTCCAAGGCAAAACGGCCAAGCCCAAACAAGCCACCGGTTACGAGGATGGCAAAATCACCTTGGAGTTGATCCTGGAGGACAGCCCAAACATGACTAAGCTTCGGAGGCTGGAGATCATCCAGAAGCTCTTTCAGAAGCCTGGCCAGACAAAGCCGGAAGTGCATACGTTCGTCAGCTCGCACTCTTCCGTTCGGGGGATCAATAAAGTCATATTCAAGTCCTTGACCTCGCGTGAGCAAAACAATACCTCGTCGATCGCGGTGACTATTGAGCTCTGGCAATACGTAGCGACAAAGATTACGGCCACCAAAAAAGGCAGCTCCAAGAGCTCAAGCAAAAAGACGACCGCCAAATCCGCCTCCAAGCCCAGCTCAACCTTGAGTGCCGATTACAAGAGCTATTTGACCAGCGATCGCGGTGCGGCTCCAAAGACGACGAATAAGACATCCAAAACAGCTGCCGTCGATAACAAGAACACCTCGGTCTACAAAAACGGAATCCTGCGGATGCCGATGTAAAGGAGCGATTGCCATGGATGATGATCTGTTCTATCCGGAAATCAACGTCGAGCTTGGCCCCTATGGACTTTCACAGGGAATTGAGATCGAAGTGTACTCCTCGGCAGACTCGTATTTTGATTGGGGTAAGGTTCGATTTACTGACCGGTTCCAGGAGCAAATCTCCGTTGCTAAAAGGGACGCTGCCGTCGTTGAGATCGGATATAACGGCAATCTGGACGAAGTGTTCCAGGGATTCGTTGTCAGCCCGTATTCCGGCGGCAGCAACCAGGACGAGATCGTCCTGAAGGACGCCATGGTTTTACTTGAGGATACGCTGATCACGAACACCTTTCTTGATGCAACGCCCCAGGAGATCCTTTCCTTTTGTTTAGGCAAGGCCGGAATCAGTGAAGCGAGGATCTCGTCCAAGATTTACGCAAAGAAAGCCTCTGTGCCAATCTTTCGCAAGAACGTCATTTCGGTCATCGAAACCGTTCATTCCCTCTGGAAGATCAAAGAGCCGTTCTTCTTCTCTTCCGGGGTCTTTTACTGGGGCGAGCAGCAAGAGCAGGACAAAATCTATGAATTCGAGTATGCCGAGAACATCGTTTCCCTCGAAAAATTCGGAGGGCTTTGGCAGCTAGAAACGGTCGCCGCTCCATTTGTGCGGCACTCTCATTTAATCAATGTCTCACATCCGAAAGTATCCGGCCAATTCGCGGTGAAGAAGGTGGTTTTCACTACGGAGGTCACCGGCTTCATCCGGACGAAAATCTATTTTTAGGTGGTGGTTTCCATGTCGATCGTTGAAATGACCAATGCGGCAATCGACAAGCGCATGAAAACCGAATATCCGCATCTTCTGTATCCGGCAGCCATGCGGGCCAAGATTACCCGCGCCGCCGCTGGCCAGTACAATCTCAAAATTCTGGACGATACCGGCGCTGTCGACGATCGATTCCCGGAGATCCCGAACGTGAAGTCGGATCAAGCTTTTGAAGCGGGTGACACGGTGGCCATCCTGCTAATGTATGGCCAGCTAGATCCCTACATCGTCGGCAAGGTGGTGAGCTGATGGCTGGATTAAACGACACAGACATCCTGCTAAACGAGGATTGGCAGCTCGCTCCTGCGGCCAATGGCGATGCGCTTGTGGTTTTCGGCCCAGACTGTTTCTTTCAGGACATTCGCCTAGAGGCGATGACCCAAGAAGGTGAGCTGTTCTATGACGAGACTTGGGGCTGGTCTCTGCTTGATTTTATCCAATCAACGGACGATGAGCTCACAAGGCTTGAAATCGCCCAGCGCGTTCAGCTGAAGCTGTCCAGACGCGAGGAAATCAACTCGGAGACGATCGCGGCCAATGTTCAATTTGCCGACGACAAGATCGGCGTCCAGGTATCCTTCAAGTTCCAAGGCGACGATCTGCAATATCAGCTCGACATCGAGCTGGACAGAGTGAAAGTTGAGGTGAAAATCGTATGATCGACGATCAGGTGATGAATCAGATCCTCCCCGTTCCGGATCGAGACGAGCTCGCAAGCTCCCTCCAGGAGGAGTTACAAGACGAGGGCTTCAGCATCACGAACTTCTCGCCTGGCGGCATATTCTACACGCTGATGATGATAGCCATTCAGATCCGGATCGACCTGGTCACGCTCTTCCGAAACGTCTTAAACAATATGTTCGTTTCTCACGCTGAAGGCGATTGGCTGGAGCTGAAGGCTGCCGACTTCTCCAAGAAGCGCAAGCAGCCGGTGAAGACCAGAGGCAATGTTACGCTGAAGCGTGCGGCAGCCGGTGAAGCGATCCGGATCGCCAAGGGCGATATTTTCAAAACCGAAGCGGACATCATGGGCGAGGAGCTCCGATTCGTTGTCCTAGAGAACGTCACGATGCCAGCGGATGCCCTCGCCTATCGCGTACCGGTGGAAGCTGAGAAAGTGGGCTCGGCCTACAACGTGCCGCCGGGTCAGATCCGGCGCTCCCTGACGCATATTGAAGGGATCGACGAAATCATGAATGAAGCCGATTGGATCTCTCGCGAGGGTAGCGACTTGGAGGACATTGAAAGCCTTCGGGCGCGCACGCTGAACAGTTGGTCCGAGCTTTCGACTCTCCCTATTGCAGCCAAGTACAAATCGGTTTGCGAAGCGATCCCTGGCGTGCTCTTTGTTCAGGTGGATGACCTTCATCCGCGCGGCCAAGGAACCGTGGATATCATCGTCACCGGGACCGCCGGAGCGCCGAGTGATGGCCTGCTTGCGGAGGTGCAAGCGGCGGCTGACAAAATCAAGGGACCGGACGACAATGTCCTGGCGAAGCCGTCCAACACGGTCACGCAGGATATCGCTCTGACAATCTGGATACCGTCCGACGCTGCCGATTCCGACGATGAAGTCAAAGCCAAGGCGACGGCCATCCTGACGGATCTGATGCAAATCAAAAAAGGCCGAAACTTGAACGAGCTCAATCACGCCGACATCATCTTCGAGATCCGGAAGGACATCAGTATCAGTAAGAACGTGAAAGTCACAACTCCAACGGAGGACGTTGTCCTGGGGAACAACGAGGTCATCGTGCTTGGAACGGTCGATGTGACAGTCATTAGGGGGTAGCGGACCATGTTTGAGAAGTTTGTGGACTACATGTTCTATCTGCTGTTTGCCCCCTTGAAGAAAGTCATCAAGAAGAACAACCAGTTTTATATTTTCCTGAAGGTGATCGGCAAGCTATTCGATCAGACGAAGCAGGATCTCTTCCGAGTCCGCGAGGAGTCAATGATCATTTCGGCATCGGAGCTCATGCTGGGTGAGCATGGCCGCGAAAGAGATATGCCCCGCCTGAAGGGCGAGGAAGTCGAGAGTTACCGGATGCGGCTCATGATGAAGAACGTGATCGCCGAGCAGGCCGGAACCAGGGAAGGCATCCTGCTTGCCCTTAGATCCATGGGCTACGATCAATCATTCATCGAGCCCTATTACCTTCTCGATCCGGAGCGCTGGGCCGAATTCATTATCTACCTCGGAAGCCAGTCCCCCAGCGGCATCAATGACATATCCGTGATCGATAAAGAGGTCATGAAGGTTAAACCGGCCAGATCGCTGCCGAGCTACGGCATCCAGGAGGGAAGTCTGATCCAGGTGAATTCCGCTTTTCGAAGCGGGTATTCTGAATTCCCGCGCTGCAACACGATTATCTGCGGGACATGGTCATCTGAAAGCAATCTTGGCCAGTTGTTCGCGTCGGTTCGCGCGGATCAATCCGGATTTAAAGTCTCCGAAACATACTATCCGCTGACCGGCACGATCCTGGCTTCGGAAAAATTCTACCAGGAAAGGGATGAAAGCGAATGAAGACTCTGACCCCTATTGGCATACGTAAACAGGCAACACGGTTTGTCGATTCGCTGGCCGGGGCTGCCTACGAAATCGACGGATCAGTGAAGAATATCGACCTCTTCCGGACGAGCATTGACGACGACGGAACCGTAAAGGTGTACGTGTACTTTGATGATTCCGTCTCGGGAACTATGGGGCAAATAAGGCTTATTGATCGTGACGGCGACGTGGTGGCTCTAGCCGATCGAGCATTCGTCAAACCGGCTTCCAAAGGCCTTTATGTAGCATTCAAATACAAGTTTGTAGAAATGGAGGATGACACCGATGTTGGATTATAATCGCACGGTTTGGCAGGACCACATTGTGGACATGTCTACCGGGGAAGTCATTCAAGAAGGGACGCCGATCGCAGCACGGCCATTGAACAATATCGAAGAAGGCGTCGCCAGTGTGACCGAAGCGGCGAACCAACACGCTACCTTGATCGGGGATTTGAGATCCGAAGTCGAGATCCTGAAGAACGCATCGCTGAACAATTTGACCAGTAACGTATTCCTGGAGAACTTCGCAAATCTGGACAGCATCAAGCTTTCCACCGGAATATACGACACGGCGGCCAAGAAGATATATGTATAAAGTTGGCTGCACCAAAAGGGAACTGAGCTGCCTCATTTCCAACCTGTTTCAGGAGCTCCTTCCGGAATGTGCTTGCCCGATGTCGGACGCTCTTGGCGAGGACGAACTGGTCATATCGGGGATCGTCACAGGTACAAATGAGGTGGCCACCATTCGCGTTACGGAATACGGTTGTGATTATTTCGGCGATGTTGAAGTATTGGAATCTATTCGAGGAAAAAGGTGTTTACTCCATGCAGCCACTCGTATTGCAAAAGAAAGCGGAGGTATTTCTAAATTCGATCTATCCCCTGCTGAGAAACTTTCCAAAGGCTGAGAAGTACAGCCTTTGCCAAGAGCTGAAGCAAGCCTGCTACCGGATCATTCGAAACTCCATGACTTACAATTCATTGAAGGCTGACGGCAAGATTCAATATCTGCACCAGGTCGATGCCGACCTCAAGCTTTTGCTTGTGCTGTTCGGCATCGCCCGGGGTCAGAAGTACATCACTGAACGCAAGGCGCTTGAATTGCAGGAGAAGATCTCGGAGCTGGGAAAGATTACTGGCGGCCTAATCAAGTCTCACCGAATGAATAAATAGCACCAATAGGGTTGGCTCTGTATGGCCTCTAACCGCGCGATTCGCGGCTACAACTCGGCCCGCTACTGGAACAACAACACGTCGTCCAATCGCAACGACAACGTGGGCTGGCGGCCCGCCTTGTAAGGTATTCGTCCGATGTCGCTACGGCTGCATCGGCAGTCCTTGACTTCAAGGGAGAGCCAATCCTTCACCGCTACGGTGTAAACACATGGACAAGTCGTATTTGCCAAGCCCAGAGAAAGGGATGCCGAAATGACGAAAAAACATCATGATCTGTTCGAGAAGGTTACGGATTTTCAAAATATCAAATCCAGCTATTTTAACGTGCTGAAGGACTCGAAGAAATACAAGAAGGAAGCCATTCTGTTCGATATGTGCCGGGAGAAGCATCTGATCGACATTTGGAAGGATCTGCGCAGCGGACAGTACAAGGTGGGCGAATACATCCGATTCAAGGTATATGAACCCAAGGAGCGGATGATCAGCGCTCCGAAGATCAGGGACAAGGTTGTTCAATTCGCCGTCCATAACGTGCTTTCCCAAGTGTACAGGCCGATCTTTATTAAAACTTCATTCGCCTGCCAGGTTGGGAAAGGAACGCACGCAGCCGTTGATCATGTTCAGCATTTCCTCCGCCTATGCAAATGGCGTTATAAAACCGGATGGATTCTCAAAATTGATGTCAAAAAGTTCTTTTATTCCATCGATCGAAGCATTCTCAAGGAGATCTTGCGAAAGAAGATCGTAGATCCCGACATGCTGAAGCTGCTCGATGACATCATAGACTCCAGCCCGGAAGGAGAAGTCGGAATCCCGCTCGGCAATGTGACGTCCCAGGACTTCGCCAATATTTATCTGAATGAGCTGGACCAGTATTGCGTCCGATATCTCGGCGTCAAATGGTATGCGCGGTATATGGATGACATCATCATGATTTTCCCGACGAAAGAGCAAGCCAGGGATTGCCTGCAAAAAGCGTCCACGTTCTTAAAAGAACGCTTGAATCTGGAGACGAATGCCAAAACGAAGATATTCCCTTTAAGACAAGGCGTGAATGCCTTTGGATTCAAGATATGGACGACGCACCGGCTTGTTCGGGATCAATCAAAGCGAGCCATGAAGCGGCGAATGAGAGCAATGGACAGAAAGCTGAAGAACAACGAAATCGAGCTCAAGCGGATCGAACAGGCGGTCAATAGCTGGCTGGGACACGCAAGGCACTCGAACAGCTATAACCTCTGCAAGAGGATTTTTGCAAAGTACCCTTATATCAAGCTGGAAGGAGAGAATCAATTTGGCAGCAGAATACTTGGGTTTAGTTGAGTTAGGCGGCCTGTACAAAAACGGAGCAATTCAGAACAGACCCACAAGACCATGGAGGATTGACAGCGAACCGATTAGCGGTATTGGCATTGGGGATATTCCGGATTTTAACACCCTGACCGACATGTCAAAATGGACAATCGGGAATACCCCCTCAACTTCTTCGCAAAAGCTGCGTTGGCATAAAATCAAAGACGGAACGAAGACGCTGCTTGTCGCCGACCGTGTTATCCTTGCGAGGGTCAGCTGGGACGATCTAAACGGACAGAGCCTTGTCACCGGTAAGACGATCACCATCGACGGACAGCAATACCTTTGCAGACTGATGACAGGCGGATCGGACTACAGAAACGGAAATTCGTATGCCGGAGGCACGCCGACAAACAATGAATGGGATCGGTTCGTCACCCGTGAGGAAGCGATCACCGGTCTCCCAACCCCGTCCTCTTACGACCTAGATACCACTTTGAACACAACAGATCAGGCCAGCTCTCACAACCAAACTTGGAACTGGATGGGGATGTATTCGTGGGCGCAGGAAACGTACACCGGGAACGCCTCTTACCGCGCGAGTCGCGGCTACTACTCGGCCCGCTACTGGGACTTCGGCACGTCGTCCAATCGCGGCGTCAACGTGGGCTGGCGGCCCGTCCTTGAAGTTCTGAATACTGCCCCGCTGATTTCTGACTCAGACCGAAACCTGGGCAACAAAAACGCCGATTTCAGCGTTACGTATCAGGTAAATGACACGGATGCAGCGGATACGTTGACGGTTACTGAAAAGCTCGATGGCCAAACGATCCGGACGATCCCCGCCGCCCAGCGATCCTTCAATTATACGATCAATGTCAGCATCAATTCGGTTGCGTTAGGGACTCATACGATCGCCATAACAGCTTCCGATGGAAAAGGCGGAACGGCAACAAGAACACTTACATTCACCCGGACGAATGCAGCACCGACGATTTCGGGGCAAGATCAAAGCTTGGGAGATAAAAACAAAGGGTTTCAAGTGATCTACCAGGTGAACGACGCCGACGGCGACGAAGTCACAGTCACGGAAAAGTTGAACGGTAACATTTTAAGGACGCTGAATAATGCCCCCAAAGGCCAAAATATCACTATTGATTTTGCCGATGCGGCAGTATACGCCCTAGAACTAAATTCCACCAATACCATCACGATCGAAGCCCGTGATCCGGCTGGCGGCGTGGCATACAGAACTTATACATTCCGGCGCACTAATACCGCTCCATTGATTTCTGGAGCCGACGAGGATCTCGGGACGATTGCAGCTCCATTCTCTCGAAGCTACGCCATCACTGATGCAGAGGGCGACACTGTAGTTGTTCAGGAGAAGATCGACGGCGTCATGTTTAACTCCTTTGTGGCTGCACTCGGAGCGGACAATGAGGTCACACTTTCATTCGATGATTGGATCAAGCTCCCGAATGGATCGCATGTCCTGACAGTTGAAGCGACGGACTCTAATGCCGCGACATCGATCAGATCGTATTCATTCACCAAACATGAGACGGAGATTTTATTCGAGCTCAAAAACCCGTTTGAAACGGACAGCAGAGCCACGAAGATCCTGATTACCCCAAGCTGGAACATCGAAGGCGCTGACGCCCATGTAGAAGTCTGCAACAACGCTTTCGACGACTCGCCAACGTGGGAGGACATGACCGCCCAAGTCATGATTAATCGGCTTTTCAACTTTACCAACGAGATTAAAACGTCAGAACGCTGGGGGATCAGTATTCGCTTCCGGATTTCGAAGTACCCCGAGTACACAGGGCCGGTAGAAATTCGAGGGTTTGGAGGTGCGTTTGAATGATTATCGTAAACCCAAAGCCAATTTCGGAGATTAAGTCCGACAAGGAGCAGCAAACCATCGCCCCGCTGCTTGACTTGTATGAGGCGATCGCCACAATCGGCGAAGAACTTGCGGCTGTCCAGGAGGAGAATCAACGGCTCAAGGACGAACTGGCTGCCCTGAAGGGAGGCAATAGCTGATGGAGGTCAAGGCGTACATGGTTCATGCTTACGCGATGCTGGTCAAAGGCGGCAGAAGGACGATCGAGTCACTTCCGCCAGAATACCAAGCTCCTGTGACCGAATATCTCGCCGAGCTAGACAATCAAGTTTGAGGGAATGATAATGAGAGGGTGAGCCGTCGCTGGCCACTCTCTCATTACGTCTAAAAAGGCTGAAATTTTTGCCAAAATTCGTGAGAAAGTTTGCCAAATTTTTTGCGCGGCTACAAAAAGCTTTACGAAATTACGAGCAGTCATGATTACGGCGAAATATTTATCGGCGACATCAAAACGCCTGTGAAGCACTATTCGTTGGAGCTTCGGGCTATGCTGCAAAAAGTGGAAGAAGGAATGGTCGCCCATTTTATCGACGAGCATATTCCGGAGGAATTTAAAGCTATTTTCCGCAGACAGCTGCGCGAGGGCAAAGACGATTCCGTTGAGGGACAAATACTGGAAGTGGCGGATAAACTGGATCAGATTTACGAAGCCTATACGGAGCTGGTACGGGGAAATACCGAGAAGGAGTTCGCCGTGATGTACCGGAATGCTCTAATCAAAATTAAAGGAATCAAACTGCATTGCGTCGACTATTTCCTGCAGCATATTTTACCCGATCTGGTCAGTGAAGGGTCCCTTTCTCCCATAGATATCAAGAAGATTACGAACGAGGCATTGGCATCGTAACGCCCCCCTTTTTTCTCTTCTATATTTCAATTCTTCTATTATCTTTGCCCGTATCCGCTAAATTTCCGCTTTTGACAAGGCATGGTCATTCACAAAAAAGGCTCCCTAAACGGGAGCCGCTATGATTTAATTGGAAAGTGCATAGTAGAAAATTAACGGGGTTAAAAGAAATAAATTATTGAATGCTTTGGACAAGCTCGGCCACTTGCTCGGCGGTGCCAAGCTGCAGTGCCCTGGCTGCCAGTTCCTTCATTTCGGCCGTCGACAGCTTCGCGATCTGGCTGCGCGCCGGGAGAATGGAGGTGGCGCTCATGCTGAATTCATCCAGCCCCAGGCCTAACAGCAGCGGGATTGCCGTAGCGTCCCCGGCCATTTCGCCGCACATGCCTGCCCATTTGCCTTCGGCATGTGCCGCGTCGATCACATGCTTGATCAAACGCAGGATCGCCGGATTGTACGGCTGATAGAGGTAGGATACCTGTTCGTTCATCCGGTCGGCCGCCATCGTGTATTGAATCAGGTCGTTAGTGCCTCCTCGATTGCTCCAGGATAAAGGCACGGGCGATAGCGATTCCGGCGGAGGCCGCGATGCCTGAAATTCTACTCATGAAGCTCTCCCAGTCCTTCCTTGATCATGATTTCCTGCAACGCATCGAGCGCTTCGGCAGCCTCCGTCCCTTCCGTGATCAAGGTAAGGATATCGCCGGTTTCCAGACCCAACGACAACACACCGAGAATGGACTTCAGAGTCACTTTCTTGCCGCCCGCTTCCGCGAAGGAAGCTGCGTCCTTGAATTTGTTGGCTGTATTCACAAGTGCCGTCGTCGGACGTGCGTGAATTCCGTCTTCGTCGATAATTCTGAATGTTTTTTGCATGATACGCTCCACTCGCTTTCTTACATTTTATATATAGATAAGAATCTTTTTCACAGCATGTCTTCACCGTTCGTCCGGATCACCTTCTGATACCAGGCAAAACTCTTCTTGCGGTAACGGTTCAACGTACCATTACCTTGATCGTCCTGATCGACGTAAATGACCCCATAACGTTTGGACATTTCCGACGTAGACGCGCTGATAATGTCGATGGCCCCCCACATGGTATACCCCATCACATCCACCCCGTCCAGAATCGCTTCCTTGACCTGCGTAAGATGCTGACGCAGATAGTCGATCCGGTAATCGTCGTTGATCGATCCGTCCGCTTCGACGGTATCTCTGGCCCCAAGCCCGTTCTCGACGATGAACAGCGGAATGCGGTAACGGTCATACATCTCTTTCAGCACGGTACGCAGCCCGACCGGATCAAGCTGCCAGCCCCATTCGTTGCGTTCGAGATGTGGATTTTTGACGGTACTGTACAGATTGCCCCCCGTGACTCCATATTTCTCCGGGGTTACGGTCGATACGAGCGAAGTATAGTAGCTGAAGGAGATGAAGTCCACGGTATTCTCGCGCAGGAGCTGATCATCACCGGGTTCTTTGATAAGATGAATTCCATTTTCCTCAAAATAGCGGGCGAGGAACGGAGGATATTCCCCTCTCACCTGAACATCGGTGTGCAGCAGGTTGAACTGGTTGTCCACCAGCGCCTGATGCACATCATCCGGGCTGCTCGTCGCCGGATAATGAATCATGCGCGCCAGCATGCAACCGATGCGGAACTCAGGATTGATCTCCCGGCCGAGCTTCGTGGCCATGCTGCTCGCTACGAATTGATGATGCAGCGCCTGATAGGACGCCTCAAGGAAATTGTCGTACCGGTCCTCCACGATCCCGCCTCCGGTGAACGGCTCGATCAGTGTCGTATTGATCTCGTTGAATGTAAGCCAGTATTTTACTTTGTCCTTATAACGGTTCATTACCGTCTCGGCATATTTCACATAGAAGTCAACGACTTTGCGGTTGGCCCAGCCCCCGTACTTAAGCACAAGCGCCATCGGCATTTCGTAATGCGACAACGTAACAAGCGGTTCGATATTGTATTTCCGCAGCTCGTCGAACACATTATCGTAGAACTGCAAGCCCGCTTCATTCGGCTGCGCGTCGTCGCCATTCGGAAAAATCCGCGGCCAGTTGATCGACAGGCGAAATACCTTGAAGCCCAGCTCGGCGAACAGCGCAATATCTTCCTTGTACCGGTGATAGAAGTCGATGCCGTACCGTTTCGGGTATCCGGCCGCACTCTTGTGCGCCATCGCTTTCTCGATGGATTCGCTCGTGACATGCATCAATTCTTTCAGATTCACGTAATCCTTCTTCTCAAAATAGGGCACCATGTCCGCTGTCGACAGGCCCTTGCCGTCTGCGTCAAACGCACCTTCCGCCTGATTGGCCGCGATGGCCCCGCCCCACAGGAAATGCTCCGGGAATCCTTTGACAGTACTCACAGTTATCAGCTCCTTCAATGAAATCGGATGATATTTAACTTACTGAACTTCCACTTTAAGCACCGGCTGGTTCATGGAAATTTCCCCGAGCTTCACCGGTTCAACCTTCGTATACTCCGCTGTGTTGGTTACCACCATCGCGGTCGTAATATCGTACTCCTTGGCGATGTTCACAAGGTCAAACGTCAGCAGCTTATCGCCTGCCCGCACAACGTCACCTGCCTTGACATGCGCCTCAAAATACTGGCCGCGCAGCTTCACGGTGTTGATGCCGACATGAATCAGCAATTCGGCCCCCTCTTCGCTGCGAATGACCAGCGAGTGCTTGGTTTTAAACACATTTTTAACCGTTCCGTTGACCGGAGATACCAGTTCTCCGACTACAGGTACGAACGCGACGCCCTTGCCCATCATTTCTTCGCCGAAGGTCGGGTCGTCCATTTCAGTCAGCGGGATCGCTTTCCCTTGCATCGGGGAAACGATCGTTTCATTCGTAACTTCAATTTGCTCGTCTTCCACCACTACAACCGAAGCGGCTTCCGATGTTGCGCTGTTCGTTGCATTGTCACTTGCGCTCTCCTTTGTGACCTCACCACCGGCACCGGCTTCTTCGTTGATGCCGAGAATAACGGAAGCGATGAGCGATACCACGAAAGCTATAGCCATGCCTGCGATGGCATACCAGAAAGTAGGACCGATGAATGCCGGTATGCCGGGAATCCCTCCGTTGCTTGCAAGTACATAAGCATTGACGCCGAACATGAGCGCGAAGCCCCCGCCCGCCGCACTGCCGATCATAGCGGCCAAGAACGGTTTCTTATAGCGCATATTCACACCATACATCGCCGGTTCCGTTACGCCCATCAGCGCGGTTAAGGAGGTTGACAGGGCCAGCGATTTCAGCTTTTTGTCTTTGGCCCGGAAGAAAACGCCGACGGTCGCGCCGGCTTGTCCCATGTTGGAGATATAAGTCAGCGGCAGGAATTTATCGAATCCGGCCGTCGCCAGATTGCCCAGAATCACCGGAACCAGGGCATAGTGCATCCCCGTCATTACAATCAGAGCCATGGCTCCGCCAAGCACAATACCCGATAGCAAACCGCCTTTGATAATCAGCCAGTTAATGCCTCCCGAAAGAGCATCGCCGACAAAAGTGCCGAGCGGGCCGATGGCAATGAGCGTAATCGGCACAACGACAAGCAGACTGAGCAAAGGCACAAACAACAGCTTTAACGAAGCCGGAATAATGCGGTTAAAGCCTTTCTCCACATACGACAACAGCCAAACGGACAGCAGAATCGGGATAACCGAAGACGCATAGGTTACCGGCGTAACCGGGATTCCCAGGAAAGAAACCGGATCGCCGCTCGACAGCAGCGTTGTGATATCCGGGTACATCAGCGCCATGCTGACCGCGGCGGCGACGAACGGGTTGGCGTTAAATTTACGGGCCGCGCTAAAAGCGATCAGCATCGGCAGGTAATGGAAGACGCCGTCGCCGATGGCCGAAATGATCCGGTACGTATCGGAACCGGCCGTCATCCAGCCCAGGGAGACAAACAAAGCGATAAATCCTTTTAAGAGACCCGCACCCGCAATGGCCGGGAGAATGGAAGCGAATACGCTTGCAATGAAGTCAAACAACCTCGAGATCGCGTTTTTGGACTTTTTCTCGCTTGTTTCAGCCGCTTTCTTCTCCTGCAACTCCGGATATTCCTTCACCAAGGCGTCAAACACCTTGGAGACGTCATTGCCGATAATCACTTGATATTGGTCGGCGGCAATGTTGGTGCCCATAACTTTGTCGAGCCCTTCCAGCGCTCGCTTGTCGGCTTTGTCGTTATCCTTCAGGTTAAAGCGCAGACGGGTAATACAATGATAAACGGAATTAATGTTGCTTTTACCGCCGACTCCTTCAACGATTTTTTTTGCCGTTTCTTGGTAGTTCAAGCTGACCCCTCCATATTATTTGTTAATCCAAAAACCCGAACGATAAAGACAAGACGGAAGTATTCCGTCGCCTCTCTCATTCGGGTTTTGCCTGATTGAACAGTAACAAGCCCATGGCCTTATTTCCTTTTCATCAAACGTTCCAGATGCAGCGTCAGATAGAGTTGCTCTGAATGCGTCATGCGGTATCCGTAATTTTTCATAATGAAGCTCTCGATCTTCTCAATGCAGGCAAATGTCTGCGGATAATTTTTGCGCACTATATCATACAGGTACTCTTCCGTATCATCGTGGCTCGTATGGGTGATAACCCGCTGTCCGAAATATTTCAAATGGGTGATGAACCGGAAGTAATTGACGCTGTCTTCGTCAAGATCTACCTGGAAATGGTATTTGATAATACTCAAAATTTCCTGCAGTAGCTGCATCAGATGCGCCACATCGTTCATGGAATCGTTGATCTCCGCGTTGACGAAATGCAGGGCGATGTTGCTGATTTCCTCTTTCGGAAAATCGATGCCCAGGCGCTCGCGCAGCAGCGTGATCGACTCTTTGGCCACATCATATTCTGCATTGTAGAAGTGCTGCACTTCCCAAGACAAGGGATTGCGGATAATCATGCCCTCTTTCATCCGCTTGATGGCAAAATGGATGTGGTCCGACAACGAAATGTAAATGCCGTCACTGATATTTTTGCCGAGCTGCATGCGGGCTAGACTGACAATATCGTCGGTCACCTGCAATATCTCGATGGGCGTGTTCATCAGCGTCGCCTTGAATTTTTCATAGATAGCTTCATCCTGAAGATGGAAGACCTTCTCAACCTGACTTTCTTGGATCTCGTCGCCCACATGGTTGTTGAACCCGATGCCCCGGCCGAGGATCAGGAGCTCTCTTCCCTTGTCATCCAGCGAGCTAACGATATTGTTATTAAAAATCTGTTTGATAATCATAGCTACCACCTATTTTGAGGAAAATAAAAAGCGGGCAAAACCGACAACAGAGATCAAGCACAAATGTACTTGCATCTATTGTGGTTTTGCCCGCGTTACCGGTAACAAGCCTCGACACAAAGATATCATATCGTGAAAGCGTTGTCCACAATAAATTAATGGCAAAATATCCCTGACCCGTACCGTTCCGATGCAATTATTCTGCTGCAAACATAGTATGCTTCATCCGTTAGGCAATTAATCCCCTTTCTGTTAGTTCAATTCCGTTGAAAGCTGAATGCCGAGCAATTGCAAGCCGAATCTTACGCTGGGCTGTTCCTGTTTTTCGGTAAGATAACTTGCGTAAACACTTACGGCCGGCGGATGGATATCCGAATCGGCCTCAAAAAGCAAACCGTTGTCAAGATACGGCTGGACCACCGACCTCGGCATGAATCCGAAAATACGTTCTTGAAGAAGCATCGTCAGCATAATCGAGGAATGATCGGTCTGGAGGGCGGGAATATACCCGGGTCCGACCATTTCGGCAAACCATTCCGGGAAAGGCCCGCCCCACTCGGTATGACAGTAATCCGCGGAACGGAAATCCGCTTTATTCACCCTTCTGCCCTTTTCATTGGATACGAGAATAATTTCTTCTTCAAACAACAGTACTTTGGAAACCTTGGGGTGATCGGCAGGGTCATATCTGACAGCCACATGCACCGTACCGTCGAGAAGGAGATCACGGATCATGTAGCTTGCATCGATATAGCTGAGAAATTTAACGGCAACGTTCGGATGGCAGCGCCTAAAAGCCAATATGGATTCAAGGTAACGATAGTGCCAAACAACGCCCGGTCCGCTTAACACGATATAATGCTCGAATTGTTCAGAGAGGGTCAGCCGGCTTTCCTGAAACAACCGGACCACTCGTTCCGCGTACGGAAGAAAGGCAAGCCCCGCCTGAGTGATACTGACATTCCGGTTATCCCGCAGCAATAAAGCTTTTCCCATGGATTCTCGAGAGATTTGATTCTGGCGGTAACCGCAGATTGCGAAATATGCAAATGTTCGGCGGCTTTTGTAAAATTGAGGGTTTGACAGACCGCAAGAAATGCTTCGAGTTGAAAAAAATCCATAGCCCGATCCCCTTAATAATTCGTTTTATTAATTATTGCTATATGTAAGATTCGTTATACAAATTATATTGGTTTAGATATGATTTGACTATCGGAAGCTGTCCGATTATACGACTTCAAAGTTAGAAAGAGGTGCGGAAAATGTTGAAGGATTTCAAAATTGAGCGGATTTCGTCGGTTGGTGAGCATATCGACGGACTTTCCGAACTTCTGGTCGATGTGGTTGACGGCGGGGCGTCCCTCGGTTTTCTGCCGCCGCTGAAACGGTCCAATGCAGCCGAATACTGGGGTCATGTTCATCAGCCCGAGGTATTATTATGGATTGCCCGGTCGAAAGACCGCATAGTCGGGACCGTACAATTGCATTTGTGCACGAAAGAAAACGGCCTCCACCGGGCCGAAATCGCCAAGCTGATGACCGCTCCGGACTACAGGCGAAAAGGGTTGGGAAGGTCGCTTATGCAAACAGCCGAAATGCATGCAAGACAGGAAGCTCGAAATTTAATCGTGCTCGATACGAGAGATGGCGATCCGTCGAATTTGCTGTATGAATCCCTCGGCTATATGAAGGGCGGAACTATTCCACGCTTTGCAAAATCCGCGGACGGCAAACTGGATGCGACCAATCTATATTACAAGTGTTTGGATTAATTCCTTATGAAAGCGGGAAAAAAGGAGCAACTGCCGATTACAGTTTGCTCCTTGTTTTATATTGACCTGAAATTCTATCTTCCGGTCCACCGTAACCCTTCTCTATTATGCGTCGATGAACAACCAACAGTAACATGGTAACATAGCTCTTTTGTTATTAATTAACATAATAGGTATTGACTTCTTCTGGGACGAAATGGTATTTTTGTAATGAAACCGGTTTCTTCGACGTTTTGTGCAAACGATTTCCCTGCTGCTGTTAAAATCTTGGACACCCCGCTGTTTGCAGCATCTGTAGCCTTGAGAGTTAAACCGCTACCGATGCAAGATCTGTGTCAAACGGCAGATTTCGCAGAAGTGAGTAGCCGTTTCTGTTAGATTTACCTGCCGTGCTTCGCAAAGCGGGTGCGCAACCGTTTTCCTCAAAGCAGAGCAGGCCCGATTTCCAAGATGCTAAAATTAGAAAGGAGAGTTGGTTTATGAAATCGTATTCAAAGTTTTTGGCCACCCTGTCACTTTCTATCAGCCTGCTGCTTGGTTCTTCGCTTCCCGCATGGGCTTCGCCCGATACAAGCGTCGATAACAAACTGAATTACAGCACGGACGTCATTTATCAAATCGTCACGGACCGGTTCGCGGACGGCAATCCGTCCAACAATCCGACCGGCTCGGCCTTCAGCGGCGATCGCTCTAATTTGAAGCTGTACTTTGGGGGAGACTGGCAAGGCATTATCGACAAAATCAATGACGGCTATCTCACCGGTATGGGGGTCACGGCCCTGTGGATTTCTCAGCCCGTGGAGAACATCACCGCAGTCATCAATTATTCCGGAGTGAACAATACGGCATACCACGGTTATTGGGCCCGCGATTTCAAAAAGACCAATACCGCCTTCGGGAGCTTTACCGATTTTCAAAACCTAATTAACACGGCGCATGCCAACAATATGAAGGTGATCATCGATTTTGCGCCGAACCACACCAGCCCGGCTTCGTCCACCGACTCCAGCTTCGCCGAAAACGGCGCGCTCTACAATAACGGCTCGCTGCTCGGGACTTACGGCAGCGATTCCGGCGGTCTGTTCCACCACAACGGCGGCACGGACTTCTCCACGATCGAAGACGGCATTTACCGCAACCTCTATGACCTCGCGGATATCAATCAAAACAACAACACCACTGACAACTACTTTAAAGAGGCGATTCAGCTGTGGCTGAACATGGGGGTTGACGGCATCCGGTTCGATGCGGTGAAGCATATGCCGTTCGGCTGGCAAAAAAGCTACGTCTCTTCCATCTACGGCAGCTCGCATCCGGTGTTTACGTTCGGCGAATGGTTCCTGGGCGTAGACGAAACGAGCGCGGACAATATGAACTTCGCCAACAACAGCGGCATGAACCTGCTTGACTTCGCCTTCGCGCAGGAAGTGCGCGAAGTGTTCAAAGACAAGAGCGAAACGATGAACGATCTCAATTCGGTGCTGAACTCCACCGCCTCCAGCTATAATTATCTTAATAATATGGTGACGTTCATCGACAACCATGACATGGACCGCTTCCAGGTGGCCGGCGCCAGTACACGGCCGACCGAACAAGCCCTGGCGCTCACCTTGACCTCCCGCGGGGTGCCGGCGATTTACTACGGTACCGAGCAATACATGACCGGCGTCGGGGATCCCAATAACCGGGCGATGATGACTTCGTTCGATACCAATACGACGGCCTATAAGGTAATACAAGCGCTGGCGCCGCTGCGCAAATCCAACCCCGCTCTAGCTTACGGGACGACTACGGAGCGCTGGATCAATAACGACGTGTTCATCTATGAACGCAAATTCGGCAGCAGCGTCGCCCTTATCGCCATCAACCGTAACACTTCGACGTCGTATCCGATTTCCGGCTTGCTGACTTCGCTGCCGGGGGGTACTTACACCGACACGCTGGGCGGGCTGTTAAGCGGCAATTCCATTACCGTCGGCTCCGGCGGCGCCGTCACGAACTTTACGCTGGCGGCCGGAGGCACGGCGGTTTGGCAATACACGGCGTCCGAGACTTCGCCGATCGTCGCCAATGTCGGACCGACGATGGGCAAGCCGGGCAACACGGTAACGATCGACGGCCGGGGCTTTGGCGCGGCGAAGGGGACGGTCTACTTCGGAACTACGGCTGTCACCGGTTCGAATATCGTGAGCTGGGAAGACACGCAAATTAAAGTGAAGATCCCTGGCGTAACCGCCGGAAAAACGACCGTTTCGGTCAAAACGGCCGCAAATGTTACAAGCGGCAACTTCAACAATTTCAACGTGTTGACCGCCGATCAGGTGACCGTCCGCTTCAAAGTCAACAATGCGACCACAACCTATGGAACAAATGTATACCTGGTGGGCAATGTCGCCGAGCTTGGCGCCTGGAACACCGCGAGTGCGATCGGCCCGATGTACAATGTCGTCGAAGCCTCCTACCCGACATGGTATTTCGACGTCAGCGTCCCGGCAAATACGGCGCTGCAGTTCAAATTCATTAAGGTCAACGGCAGTACGGTGACCTGGGAAGGCGGAAACAATCATACGTATACGACGCCGTCCAGCGGTGTAGCTACGGTAACGGTGGATTGGCAAAATTAAAATCTACCGAGTATACAGAAGGCCGGCCTTGAATAATAGGCCGGCCTTCTATTGGCTAATGTATGTCTTCATCTTTTCCCACGTCTAACTTCTTAACCTTTTAACACTTTCAGTTCCCAAAAAACTTGCTATACTCGCAACCAGTATACTTGAAGAATTCATTTTGGCGGCATAATACAACCCGGTCCCTAAAATGAGATCAATCAGTATGAATTTTTTGATGGTTGATCCTTTTATGGTGTAAATAATGATCCATTGCTTCTTGTATAGTTTCAATATGGTTCTCACCCTCACCCTTTTTTGTAAAGGTATGAGCTTGATTGGTTGTCTAATTCGCAGGTTATCTTCATGATAACCCGCACTCTCCTATCTAACGCTTTACGACTGGTCGTTACAGTCGTTTCCAATCTTCAACAGCACGCCAGATCGCGGCCACGGCTTCGGCACGGGTAGCTTGGGCTTCGGGGATAAACGTGTTGTCCGGGTAACCGCTTAACAGCCCGGCCCCTGCCGCCGCCATGACGGAATTTCGTGCCCATCCGGCGATTTGGTCCTGATCGGCAAACGACGTCTCTGAGGCAGGATCAGGCAAATGCAAAGCCTGGACAAGCATCACTGCCATCTGCTCTCGCGTTATCGGATCATCGGGCCCAAAATTGCCGGACGCATAGCCTTTAACGATCCCGTGGGAATAAGCCGCACCAATGGCCTCTTCCGCCCAATGGCCCTTTGTGTCGGTGAACGTCTTGCCTTCCGTATCGGTCAGGTTAAGCGCCCGAACCAGGATCGCGGCAAATTCGGCCCGGCTGATATTGTGGTCCGGCCGGAAGCTGCCATCCTGAAAACCGTTTACCGCCCCCGTATCAGCGAGCTTTTCAATATAATTTTGGGCCCAGTGTCTCTGGACATCCGTAAATCGGCTGCCCGTCTGAAGCTCGGGGTGTTGCTCTTCCGCTTTCCCGCTGGCGATGATGGCAAATTTTCCGAAAAGGACGGTCTTGCCACCGGCCATGCCTTGCTCCCAGTCCACGTCAACCTGATCCAGCCTGGTCCAGCGTTTCGCCTCCTCGTCCAGCCGATAAAGCCCGAGTTCCTCGTTTTCTTTCCGAACGGATTCAGGATCGAAGAATAGATGGACCGTAACGGCCTTGTCGAACTTCTCGGCCGCATCCAGCTTCAATTCGATCACTTTGCCGATCAACCGCTCTCCATCTTCAAATGGAAGCGAGCCGATCCCGACAAATTCGTCAATGTTCACATTGAATTGGCGATTCAGCGCTCCGGCAGGGATAATGAGCCGGCCCCCCGGGAAATCGATCTTTCTTCCTTCCAAACCGACCGGATAGACGCTGCCGGATGCCCGGCTTCCGCCAGAGTGACTTGAACGGTCCGATTCGTTCCCACCGGGTTCATTCGTCTCTTGGCCGCTCAAGCGGAACCGCCTGGACGAAACTTTACTTTCGTTGCCGGCCCGATCGAGCGCCCGGACATGCACAAACCAGTCGCCATCCGCATTATCGATCTTCAGGACCGATCCGTTCACAAACGGAGCCCAACCTTCGGTTGGCGCGGTGCCGGACGTCGTCCAGACATATTGCAGCGAGGAAGCATCCGGTCCGCTTAAGGTATCCGAAACCGTGACTGCCGTGGCAGCCGACGCCGACGCTGTTTCGCGGCCGTCCGGATTCAAGGCGACCGATGGCGGCGTCTTGTCGATGTTCACCGCGATTTCCAGTGATCGCGTGTTCCCGGCCTCATCCTCCGCCTCGAAGCGAAGATTATGAACGCCATCGTCCGAAATCGCTATAGGTTCCCTGTTTGCATACGGCTGTAAATCTCCTCCATCCAGCGAATAGGTAAAGCTCGCGATTCCCAGGTCGCCCGCTTTGGCATATACGCTGACGGTGACACTGGCGTTCGCCCATTCCCCATTCGCGTACTCGCTTCCGTCCGCGTTGACCAGGGTAGGCGTCAACAGGATGCCCGACGTACTGATGTTGACCGTACGCCGCTCTGCCGCCTCATTTCCCGCCGCATCAACCGCTTTGAATGCAAGATGATAAGTACCGTCTTCATTCAGAACGATGTCATCGAAGTATGGATTCCATGTCGCTTCGCCATCCGTCGAATACGTAACCGAGGTGACACTGCCGCTATCGTATGCCTCCACATGAACGCCGACGCTTTGATTGGTCCATTCCCCGTCCATATACCCGCTTCCGTCCGTCTTCGTCATCGAAATTTCGATTGTTGGCGGCTCGGTATCGGCGTCCGGAATGAATTCAACCGGCATATTCTCGAAACCGAGCAATCTGTTCCCTGCCGGATCGGCGATACTTCCAACTCCGTTATCATAGGACAGAAACGTTTGCCGCCCCGGATCCATCGCTTGAGTTAAAGTCAAAACCAGCGTTTTGCTCCCCGTCCCCTCTACCCGCGTCAGCGGAACGGCCTCTCCTCCGGCCATAACGGAAAGACCCGACCCACCGGAAGCCTCAACTTCTTCATCCAAAGTCAGCGCAATTTGATCCGGGTGCTCGCCCAATATCATCGCGTCCACGACGGTCGGAGACGCGATATCGGGTTGGGCCGCAGCATCGATTCCCTGCAGGAAAGGGTAAGATTTCCCTTCTTGAATTCCCCATAATCCGCCCCAATTCCAGCCGCTGCCGTAAGCGGCACTTTGCTTCATAGCCGCTGTCGATAGCGGTTCGCCTTTGCCGGTATCGGACTTTCCGGTCGTTTCCGTATTATAGAAGCTTGCTCCTACCAACCCGATGTTCAACCCTACAAGACCGCCGATTTCGTCCCCGCCCGAGAATGTCACTACGGCGTAGGCGTTTTGGATAATACCGGTATTTTGCCCCACCAGTCCGCCCATATTGGAAGAACCCTGAATCGAACCGGTCGCATACGAATTGAAAATATTACTGATGTTGGTGCCGGCCAACCCGCCGACGGAATCACTTCCGGTAATGTTCCCCGAGGCGAAAGATTGGGAGACCATCGCGCCGGCGGCATTTCTTCCGACAAGTCCCCCGACAATGGTGGTTCCACTCGTATTGCTGTCGGCATAAGACAGATTTATGATCCCGGCGTTGTTGCCGACCAGTCCGCCAATGTCGCTGATACCGCCCACTCTGCCGATCGCGCTTACCTCGTTGAGAACGCTTCCCGAATTGTTCCATCCGACCAGTCCGCCAACCGCACTCATGCCTTGAACGCTGCCGTTCCAGGAGGAATTGCCGATTGAGCCAACGTTGTAACCGATTAGCCCGCCGGCAGCGAAAATCCCCCCGGTGACTTCTCCGGATGCATGGACATCGGCAATTCGCCCGCTTGTCCCGTTATCCCCCGCGAGCAAGCCGATGCGGTTACCTCCAGTGACTTGGCCGTCGATCAGATGAAGGCGGCTCACCTCGCCGTAAATCGAGCTGAACAATCCGGCATTTCCACCAGGGTAGACATTGCCGTTTATATAGAGCCCTGTAATGGTGCGCCCTTGTCCGTCCAGGCTGCCCGTGAAAGAGGACCATCCGTTAAGGGTGCTTCCTAGCGGGATGAAGCCGCCGCCGCTGCTGCCGCTTGTCGCCCACATATCCGAGCTGCCGTCAACAAATGTATCGCCGAAATCGATATCCTCGGCCAATTTGTAATCAGCGTCCAGATTTAGTGCAATCAACTGAAGCTGATGGGCATTTGCGATCTCGGCGGACCACTCCGACCGCAGAAACGGCCGGGTCGCTCCGCCGGCCATGTACCACACATTCGAGAAATCCCAACCGGTATAGTTCGCCTGGGTCAAAGCCTGCGATGTCGTTAAGCCGTTTCCGCCGCATCCCGAGTGAGGGTCGGATCCACACATTGCAGCTTGCCCGGTTGTATCCGCATCCCAATAAATGTTCAGGAAATAAGCGCTGCTATTGTGCCCGATGACCCCGCCGACAAAATTAATTCCGCTGACGTACCCGGAGGCATAGGAATTCTTAATCACGCCTAAATCTATCGTCTGCCCGATTAGACCGCCAACCCCCAGGGACCCGTTTACGTCGCCGATCGCATAAGCGTCGTTTAGGTTACCGCCATGCATAGTCCCGATCAGCCCGCCTATGTTACTATAGCCGGCAACTTTGCCTGCGGCATAGGATTGATTAATGACTCCGGCCGCGTTGTTACCCGCCAGCCCTCCGACGTTATAAGTACCGCCGACTTCACCCGAGGCGTAGGAAAATTCGATGTCGCCGGCGTTTTCCCCCGTCAATCCTCCGGCATCGTAACCGCTGGCCGTGACGTTCCCGGTCGCATAGGAATCCGTTATTTCGCCTGTGCGATCATTGAATCCGACCAGTCCGCCTGTATAATGGTTACCGAATACCTTGGCGCTGCTGTACGAGTTATCCACCGTACCTTGGTTATATCCGACCAGTCCGCCCGTACCGGTGCCACTTCCCTTGACGGTTCCTCCGGCCAGGCCGACATTCCGGATAACTCCGTTATTGCCGACGGTTCCGAACAAACCGACACTTTCGCTCCCCGACCAATCGATGGTCAAATTACGGATCACATATCCGCGGCCATCCAATACGCCTTCGAAGGCGTAGGCGCCGCTACCCAAGGCATTGATGCCGATCGGGACAAATCCTTCGCCGTTATTCCACGCCGCCGTTTCCGAGGCGTCAATATCCGCGCCGAGTATATAATGGGCGGATAGATCATTACGCACATCGTTCAATTGCTTCAGCGTGGTAATCACGTAAGGATTGTCGGCCGATCCGTCGCCGGTCATACCTGAGTCCCCCTCCGCCGCAGATGGGTAAGGGAATACCCCAAGGATAAGAGCCAATGTCATAAATAAACCGCAAAATCGTTTCAAACCGTTTCTTCCTCCTTTCTCTAATTTCTTATGCCGCCTCGAAAAATTATATTAAATTTTACGAGCCCTTGAATCTAACCCCGGTTATAGGCCCGGTTATACCCGCCACAAAAAAAGAACAGCCCCGCTAAACAGCGAGACTGTCCGTATCCTATTTTCATATATCCGATTTAAACCTGCAGTTCCTTGCCGCGCTTGATCGCTTCTATCCGGTTTTTTACCTGCAGCTTGCTGTAAATATGGTTGATGTGCGCCTTCAAAGTTCCCATGCCGATGCCCAGCGTATCGACGATGGCCTTATTGTCCATTCCTTCTTCCATGCAGCGGAAAATCGTAAGCTCGCGCGGCGTAAGCAGCATTTCCAATGTAGTTCTCCCGGGAAAAGCTTGCTCGCCGGCCCCTTCGAAGGCCATCATAATTTTTCGCACAAAGCTAAGCGTAGGCGCGTTTTTGTCGCGCAGGTTCCCTTTTTGCCGGTGCTCCACATAGTCCGCCAGCATTTCGGCTACCGTTCCGCCCTTATCCGTGAACACCCGGACGTAATCATCGGGCTCCGCATACTTAAGCGCTTCTTCCAGCTTGAGTATCGCCTCTTGCGGCCTATCCTCCAAACGCAGCATCATCGCCTGTAAAATAAGGAGATCCAGGGCATCCATCGGGCGATATCCCTTGATCGCAACGGACAGCAATCGTTCGGATAAACTCCAGGCTTCCCGGATGTTTCCCGTTTCTATCAGCAATCTAACGAGACAGATATAAACAAACAACTGATAGACGGATACCGGATCCTCCGGGGAAATCCCATAGCGCTCCCGCCATTCCGCCGCCTTCGAACCGTCCCCCTGGTCCAGCCAAAGTAAGGCCATTTCCGCTTCAATCAGGATCAGAGCTTCTTGGGCGCCGTCTTTTACCGCCCTCCGGTAAGCTTCCTCCAGCCATTGCTCGGCCTGGGACATGTCCCGCTGCGCTTTGCCGATCCGGGACAGGAACAGGCAAGCGGGAACATACACCTTTTCCGGTTGAAAATGAGCCTGACTGCGGCCGTACAGTCCCGTTTTAATATACTCCTCGGCCAGTTTCAGCTCATTGCGTTCATAAAGGAGCTCGCCATAGCACACCAAAATCGAGTCTTGCAGGCCCATTTGTTTCATGAATTCGATCATATTGGTGAAGAACGAATCCGCCAGCTGCCGGGGCAAATGCTTGCCCCGCTTGCCGTTATAGGACCTGTAAATGGACGGACAAAGCGGCATTTGTGGAGAGGCGAAGATCAGATCCGTTCCTTGCGGGCTATATTTCAGAGAGAGACGGATATATTCCAGTCCTTTGTTCATATCCATATCGTATTGGGTCGCTTTAAAATTCCTTACATAATACAGATAGCCCAAAAAGCGGTTTTTGTCCTCCGGTTGCCATAGGTTCCCGTTAGCTTCGCAATGCCGTTCGGCTTGCTGCAAATAACGTTCCGCCAGGTCGGGTTCTTGTCCCCATAGTAAAGAATAGGTGTAGGAGAAATAAAGGTAAGGATGACGCATCAGCAAATCGTCGGGGATCGCCTGCAGCCAAACCTTCATGGTGGAAAATTCCCTGCGGATCAGCAAGCTTTTCATCCGCTCCAGCAGACCGATCGCCTCCGGGTAGCTTGCTCCGGCCAAATAGTAATCGACCGCTTCCTCGAGCAGCCCCTGCGATTCGCACCAGGCGGCGGCGGATTGATAGAGTACGTTTATTCTGTGCGGAGCCGTCCGTTCCAGCCGGTTGCGCAAAAACTCGCCGAACAGATGGTGGAACCGGTACCAGCTCCCATGCTCATCAAGCGGAATCACAAACAGGTTCAGCGAGATCAGCTCCTCGAGCCTGCCCGCACCGTCTTCCCCGGCCACCGCCACGCAGAGCGGATGATTCATTTGCCGTAAAACCGAGATATCCAGCAGAAACCGCCGCATCGGGTCGGCTAACGAATCGAACACTTCCTCGAACAATAATTGTTCGACGCTTCCGTTCAGGGAGTGCCGCGGTATCATCGCCCCCGGCCCGCCGCCGGAGCGAATCGCGAGCGAGTACAGCTTAAGACCCGACACCCAGCCTTCGGTCTGCCGCAAAATGCCTTCGATCAAATCGCGGTGAAGCTCTCTCTTCTCGGTCAAACGGTAATATTCCGCCGTTTCCTGAAAATCAAAGCAGAGTGGTCCCGCCCCAATCTCCCGGACCCAGCCCCGGCTGATCCATCTCGCCTTGAGGAAGCTCCCCGTGCTGCGGGATGCGAAGCAAAGATGCACGCCCGGCGGCAAATATTCGAGGAAATAAGATACGGACTCCAGAATATCCGTGTTATGAATCGCATGCCAGTCATCGAAGATCAGGACAAACGGGGGACTCTTCTGCTTGAAGCTGTTAAAGCTGTTCAACTCGTTTAACAAGGAAACTATGAACGGCTCATATAGACCGGGGCTAAGCGTTGTCATCGCTATGCTTAGGTTGGCGCCGGATTCCGCCCATACCGGCTCCATCGCCTTGATCACATAATTCCAAAACCGGACCAGATCATTATCCCGTTCATCCAAGGAAATCCACCCGACCGGTCCGTCAAGTTGGCTGGCCCATTGTCCGACCAAGGTCGTCTTCCCGTAGCCGGCTGGGGCGGTTAGGAAAGTCGCCCTGCAGATCAACCCCTCATTCAGCCTTTTAACAAGCCGCGGACGCGGCAAGTTTTCGGACAGGGACGAGGGCAACTTCAATTTGGACAAGAGCAGACCCCGTGTTTCGCTTGTCAATGGCATTCGCCCCTCCTTACACGATAAATCCTCCACCAAGAACCGCTTTGCATTTCGTCTCTTACTCTTTAAGACTGATTCTCTTTTAGTAAATACTATTATATGTAAATAGTATCATTCCATTATCCGGAAAACCAGACGACGATCTCGGCCTATTCAATTCGGTTTTATAATTTGTCCATCGCTTTTCGAACATCATAATCGTTCAGATCGGGGTCCGCGGCCATTCCAAGCGCCAGTTTGGCGAGCTGGCCGCCGATAAACGGCCCCATCGTCAACCCGGACGCTCCCAGTCCGTTTGCCGTGAGCAGGCCGTCCCAGCCGGGGACGTGTCCGATTACCGGGAGGAAATCCGGCGTGAAAGGTCTGAAGCCGACTCTTACTTCCTGAAAAGTGCCGTTTGCCAATCCCGGCGCTAATGTCAGGCCTTTATTCAGAATTTCTTGCATCCCGCCCGCGGTTACTCTGGTATCGTAGCCCTCCACCTCGTTTTCATGCGTCGCCCCGATCACGATCCTTTGCCGGTCAAACGCCAGCAAGTATTGATCGGAAGGCGGCATGATAACGGGCCAGGTGCCTGTATCTTGCCGCCCGGGAACTTGCAAATGCATGATTTGCGCTTTTTGATAGCGGACTTTGAAATCGATGCCCAAAGGCCGCAGGAGTTCGTTCGCCCAAGCCCCCGCGCAAACGATAACCGCGTCAGCCGGGAACTGTTCATTGCCGACTTCAACGCCCGTTACGCGGTTCGTCCGATATTGCAGTACGGCATCCCCGTTCAGCAGCACGGCCCCCCGTCTTTGCGCCGACCTTAAGAGCGCGTCGCGCAGTGCACGGCCGTCGACGCGGGCGGCACCGCTGATATGTACGGAGTGATAGCCTTCAGCCAGTAAGGGAAACAGCTCATGAGTTTCCTTGGAATTCATTCGCGTGATTTCACCGATTTCCGGCGCATCCGGTTTTCTTGCCCGAGCCCGCTCCTCCATTTTTCCGATCTTTTCCAAGTCTTCATGAATACTGAGCGCGCCTACTTGGGCGTAACCCGTTTCCGTCTCGCCCTCGCTTATCAGTTCTTCTATCAACCCCGGGTAAAAATGAGCGCCCGCTTTCGCCAGCCGGTACCACGCCTGATTGCGCCGCTGTGACAGCCAAGGGCAAATGATGCCTGCGGCGGCATCGGTCGCTTGGCCTTTATCTTTGCGGTCGACGACCAGGACATCCGCCCCCAGGCCGGCCAAGTGGTACGCGGCCGAAGCCCCGGCAATTCCGGCTCCAACGACAATGACTCTCTTCATGGATGCATCCCTTCCTTAATGATGTAATGTAATATTCAGGAAATTTAACGGTCATCTATGACCATTAGAGGCTTCGGTTTATATTATCCCGGCTTTAAAGGACATAGATGACCGTTAAAGGCAAATAAACAAAGTTTTTTCGGGTGAAATCACCTCTAACGGTCATCCGCGTCCGTTAATATCCGAAAATTTCAAAGTTTACTCCTCTAATGGTCATGAATGTCCGTTAAAAATCGTTCATGCATCCTTCTTCGGCCGCCAAGCCAAAAAGCGCAGGTCCCGAGGTAATTCAACCTCGAAACCTGCGCTAGTACATAATCAAAGCTCCATAGTCTCTAAGAACTCTCAGTTCCGGATGAGATAATCGAAAGCGCCCAAGGCTGCGGTTGCGCCGGAGCCCATCGAAATAATGATTTGCTTATAAGGACTGTTCGTGCAGTCGCCCGCAGCAAACACGCCGGGGATCGTCGTCGCGCCTTGGCGGTCGACGATGATTTCACCCATCGGTGTGCGTTCCAGCGTACCTGCGAGCCAATCCGTGTTCGGCACGAGACCGATTTGCACAAACACGCCTTGCAGTTCAATATGCTGTTCAACACCGGTGTCGCGCTCGACGTAGGTAATTCCGTTGACCTTATCGGTTCCGGTAATTTCCTTCGTCTGAGCATTTTTAATCACCGTTACGTTCGGAAGGCTGTAAAGGCGGTCCTGCAGCACGGAATCGGCCTTCAGTTCAGGCGCAAATTCAAGCACGGTTACATGGCTGACGATTCCCGCGAGGTCGATCGCCGCCTCGATCCCGGAATTGCCGCCGCCGATGACGGCAACATGCTTGCCGGCAAACAACGGGCCGTCGCAATGCGGGCAATAGGCAACGCCTTTGTTCTTGAACTCCGCTTCGCCCGGAACATTAACATTCCGCCAGCGGGCGCCGGTGGACAGGATCACGGTTTTGCTCTTCAGCACACCGCCATTCTCGAGTTCAACTTCGATGAACTCCTTCT
Organism: Paenibacillus haidiansis; assembly: GCF_036553665.1. NCBI lineage: Bacteria > Bacillati > Bacillota > Bacilli > Caryophanales > Paenibacillaceae > Paenibacillus > Paenibacillus haidiansis. The sequence continues at coordinate 110,502 of NZ_JAZHPZ010000003.1, forward strand.
TCTCCAGCCCTTTGGCACGCTGGTTCTTCATGATGTCCACATTATATTCCTTCACATGCTCTTCCAGGTTCGCCGCGAGTTTCGCGCCCTCGGTATGTTTGATGCCGATTAAGTTCTCGATACCGACGGTATCCAGCACTTGGCCGCCGAAACGCTCGGCGACAATACCCGTGCGGATGCCTTTACGCGCCGCGTAGATCGCGGAGCTGGCGCCGGCCGGACCGCCACCGACAACAAGTACGTCGAAAGGCTCTTTATCGGTGAATACCGAAGCATCGGGAGCATCGGCGATTTTGGCGACGATCTCTTCAATCGACATCCGCCCGCTGCCGAAAAATTCGCCATTCAGGTAAACGGATGGAACCGCCATAATGTTCTTGCTTTCCACCTCGTCCTTGAAGGCGGCGCCGTCAATCATCGTATGCGAGATGCCCGGATTCAGGACACTCATGATGTTCAATGCTTGAACGACATCAGGACAGTTATGGCAAGTCAGGCTGATGTAAGATTCGAAGACATATTTGCCTTGAATACTCTTAATTTGATCAATAACGCTATCTTCAACCTTCGGCGCCCGTCCGCTGACTTGCAGCAAAGCGAGGACCAACGAAGTGAACTCATGTCCAAGCGGAACGCCGGCAAAGGCGATTCCGCTGTCCTCCGCACCGGCCCGGTTTACGCTAAAGCTCGGGGTTCTATCCAACTGAGCTTGTTCCACCGTAATCCGGGAGGACATGCCGGCGAGTTCGTCCAAGAAAGCCAGCATGTCTTTGGATGCGTCGTCGGAGCCGGCGCTAACTTTGATTAGCAAGTCTCCTTCAAGGAGCTGAAGGTATTGGTTTAATTGTTGCTTGATATCAGCATCCAACACCGCTTATCCCCTCCTTAGATCTTACCTACGAGATCAAGGCTAGGTTTCAGTGTTTCTCCGCCTTCTTGCCATTTTGCCGGGCAAACTTCGCCTGGGTTGTTGCGAACGTATTGAGCGGCTTTGATCTTGTTGATCAGCGCGCTGGCGTCGCGGCCGATGCCGCCTGCGTTAATTTCAAGCGCTTGAATAACGCCGTCCGGATCGATGATGAATGTACCGCGGTCAGCTACGCCCTCTTCTTCGATCAGAACGTCGAAGTTGCGGGAGATCACGTGCGAAGGATCGCCGATCATGATGTAAGTGACTTTACCGATCGTTTCGGAAGAGTCATGCCATGCTTTATGTGTAAAGTGGGAATCGGTCGATACGGAATAAACTTCGACACCAAGGGATTTCAATGTTTCATATTGTTCTTGCAAGTCGCCGAGTTCAGTCGGGCATACGAAGGTGAAATCTCCAGGATAGAAGCATACAACGCTCCATTTGCCTTTGAAATTATCTTCGGTTACTTCCAAGAATTTGCCGTTTTGGTAGGCTTGCGCTTTAAAAGGCAGTACTTCTTTTCCAATCAGTGACATAGTTTAAATTCCTCCCGTTTAATTTTAATATTTAATTGAGAACCATTAGCAGTTTAGAATGATTATCATCTGCTGTTAATTTAAATAATATCATTACTTACCCATTTTTGCATGAAGAATACATGAAGACAGTTTGACCATTATGTGAACAAATTCTCTTTTAAATTCTTATTCAATCCGGATCGAAAATAAACCACCCGGTTTCAGCGTTTTCTATTATAGTAATCTCTCCGCCTGCTTACTGCCCCTGGCAGAGGTAAAAGCAGCCCAAAGGGGGCTGCTTTGCTGTTTGCTTTGATCTTAGGTTTATGAAGCTATTTATTTTTGGTATAAAGCCAATTGAAATATCCGGCATGCTTGATTTCATCGGTCATGATTTCAAATATCCAGTCGCGATATTCGGGGCCGATCTGCAGATAAATGGTTCTGTATCTTTCAAATGCCCTTAACTCGCCGAGCAGTGCCTTTTCCAATCCCTCCAGGTAGGTTGCAGGCAATGCTTCCGCAGGTTCTTGCTTCTCCACGGGCAGTTGTCCGGTCAATTGCGTATAAATGGTTTTGAACATGCGGCGGTGCTTTCTTTCGTCGTCGCGAATACGTCTGATAACTTCCTTCTCCTGCTCGGTAGGTGCCGCTTTGATCAGATAATCATAGAAAAGCTCGTCATTTCGTTCCCCTGCAATGGACTCCCGGATCATGCCGATGACGGCTTCTTTATTACGATAGTAATAATAATACATATAAACACTCCCATCTTAATTGAATTATCGCATTCAATGTATTCAACAAGATAGGCGGATGTACCATGGCATTCGAGGTGCCAAACTTCGGATTCCGTTCTATTATTGAATTTCCTTGCCGGTGAAAAGCTCTACTCTCGCCTTCACCAGCTCGGTATATTCCTTCTCCATCTTCTCGGCGCCGACCGCGTTCAATTCGGCGATAAAGTCGTCGTAAATTTTGTCAAATTCAGCCGGTTTGGCCTGAACCGCTTCCGGAATCCGTTTGCGAACGATGTCCTGAGTCTTCTGGGAGATGACCTGGTAATCTCCGTCCGTCGGAACCTGCATATTGTATAATGCCCCCCATTCTTTAACGGGCAACTCGTCCTCGCTTGGGAACAGATCCTTCCAGGTTGTGGCGTTATAGGCGGCCAATGTTTCCTTCTCGACGTCCGAATAACTCGCAATGATTTGTTCCGGAAATTTGGTCGTATAGTAATTGCCGGTGGAATCTTTCACGCCATCTCCGTACCGGACTCCAAAGACGGAGTACAGGTCGATGCCCGTTTCTTTGGCGAATGTACTCGCATCATTGACTTTTTTATCGAGCACGTCGGCGGGAATGACACGGGTGCCGTTTTCAACGTTATAATGCTTGCCTTCGATCCCCCAGTTTCGTAGCACTTGGCCTTCTTCCGAGGATAGCCAATCCAGGAACTTGATCGCGCGGATCGGGTCCTCGCAGGCGGTCGTGATGCTGATCCCGTATCCGTCAACCCCGAAAGATTGCATAGCGTGATCCTTATATTGCTCGCCCATCGTCACCGGAAAATGCGCGTATGTGTAATCGTATTTGCCCGCGGCTTTCAAGGCGTTCTCGGCGTCCGCGTATTCCCAGTCCACCGAAGTCAGGCCCAGCACGCGGCCGCTGGCGATTTTGGCTTTGTACTGGTCTTCTTTTTGGACAAAGGTATCTTTATCGAGCAATCCTTCATTGTAAAGCTTGTTTAACCAGCGGAAATATTCTTTCTCTACCGGGCGCTTATAGTGAAGCATCGCTTCATAAGTTTCGGGATCGACATGATATTCGCCGTCATTCATGCCGCCCGTTGTGTTATTGGCTTGATTGGTGATCGTAATCATAATTTTCCAGTCGTCGGCGTTCAAGGTCAGCGGAATCGTAGGCTGCCCGTCCGTCATCGGATGTTTCTCCGCGTATTCCCTGAGTACGTTTTCATAATCATAAATCGTTTTGATTTCCGGATAACCGAGTTCCTTGAGCACGCGATGTTGAACTTGAAAACCATTGGTAACATCAAAGTTTTGCTGGTCGACTCCGATATTCGTCGTAATCGAATAAATAGCCTGATCTTCGTTGCTGTATTTCATGCGGTTCATATTTTCGCTCATGACTTTTTTGATATTGGGCGCGTATTTGTCGATCAGCTCCGTCAGATCCAAGATCAGTCCGGCATCCACCAGCTTGCCTAGTTCGCCTTTAGCGTAAATCAGGTCGGGAACATCGCCGCTCGCCGCCATCAGGGCGATTTTGCTTTGTCCCCCGCCGCTGCCTACATCGTATTCCGCGTCAAGGGTAACCCCGGTCTTGGCTGTGATTTCTTTCCCCACGTCATCCTGCATGTTGTTCCAGCTTGGACTCGCATCCGCTCCAAAAAACGTGAACGTAATCGGACTCGTATCATCCCCGCTGTTCTCATTTGCCGGACTCGCGGAATTATTCCCTGAACCGCCACAGCCCGCCATTATGAGCAGCAGGCTCGCCAGCGCCAAGGTTGCTAATTTTTTGCTCAAGCTTCTCTTCATAACCACTCAATCCCCCTTATGCATCGCTGTTAATTTTCCCGCCCTATTGAACGCGCTTACAAATCTATTGGCCAATGATTTGAGAGGCATCACTCCCGCAGGCGATTCACATGCTTGCATTCATCATTCTATCGCACGCTTCCACGGCGAACCTTGATTTTTAAGTCATTCAATAGCATGATATAGACATTAGCCAACACGGTCGGGTGGGATTATTTTGAGCGATGTATATTTGAACTGGTTTACGACGGATGAGCATTTCCCCTTTTTCATTCAGTATGGAGGGCATGAAGAGGACACTTCCTATCATCATCATGTGGATTTCTCCGAATTGGTCATCGTGCTGAACGGACATGCCACCCATATCGTCAACAACGAAGAATCCTTCATCAAGAAGGGAAATGTCTTTGTGATCAACGGCGGAACGAAGCATGCCTATAAAGAGCCTTACGATTTTAAAATCTGCAATATTATGTTCAAGCCCGAGATACTTAAGTCCGCCGGCCCCGATCTGCGGACCTTGAACGGTTATCAGGCGTTGTTTATTTTGGAACCGTTCTATCGCAGTATTAATCCTTATAAAAGCAAATTGAATATGTCGATTTCAAGCCTGGAGTATGTCTCTTCGCTCATTTCTTTCATGATCGAGGAATACGAAGCCAAGCAGCAGGGCTATCAGACGATGCTGGCTTCCCGCTTTATGGAACTCGTCGTTTATTTATCCCGGCAGTACGATCATTTGGAGAAGGATGCCGACAGCGGACTGATGCATTTGGCCGGTGCCATTTCATATATCGAGGACCACTATCTCCAGCCGATCACCCTGGAGGAAATCGCGGCCAAGTCGAATATATCCATCAGGCATTTAAACCGCATCTTTAAAGCCTATTATCAAACGACGCCGATGACCTATCTGCAGCGGCTCCGGCTGGAAAGGGCCTGCGCGCTGTTAAAGCAGACTCGTCTCTCCGTAACCGAAATCTCTTATGCAAGCGGGTTTAACGACAGCAATTACTTTGCCCGACAGTTTAGAAAGACGTACGGAATGTCGCCCAAATCGTACCGAAATAAGCGGTAACGACAAAAAAGGCAGCAGGCTTAAAAATAGCCGCTGCCTTATCCGTTTTACGATTCATCCGCCGGGTCATAATCAAACCAGTCGAAGGACGCGGGCGAGGAATCCCCCGTTTCACTGGTTGCATACATCGCGATAAATACTCCCGTAAAACCGCCCGCCACTTCTGTGGAGAGCAGGTGAGTCTCCCCCCAACCCAATTCGATCGAGCCGGTTTCCCGCGCCCGGACAAAGGCCGTGAATTTCTCGGGAAGCGCCTTAATTTGCAGCACCAAAGGTCCGGCAGGACAATCGCGCGTCTCCTCCACCCTCAGCGACCCGACGGTTCGCCGGAATACGAGCAGCTTGCGCCCGTTTACCCGCCGTACGGCCAAATCATAATGATGCTTTTCGCTCTTGTAAACGGTCAATCCGGCCTCCTCCCCGTCGTTCAACGGTTCGAAATCCAACGCCGCCTCCATATTGCAGGAAAAATGGCAAAGGCGACGGCCTACAAAGGCCGGGGAGCCCGTATCGTCCAATGAGATTCTATCGCCATGCAGAACAAGAGAACCCGGCCGTTCCGTGAGCGACCAACTCCCCTCCCGGGGATTCCGCAAAAAGCTCCATTCCAGCCCCAATCGGGTTTCGCCGAAATCGTCCCGAACCTGCTTTGCCGGAAAGCGGACTTCAGGAAGCCGGGGCGCGTCCATGACCGGCTCGATATGCGTATTGTTGCCGATAACCGGCCAGCCGTCGGCCGTCCAGGTCACCTTCGCCAGGAACACTTCCCGGCCCAGATGGTGGCCCATCGGATAGGAAACGGGTCTTATACCCAGGCAAACCGCCCACCAGCTGCCGTCCTGAGCCTGAATCAGATCGGCATGACCCGCGGCGTGGATGGTGCTCTTCATGCTGCGGTTGGAAAGTATGGGGTTATGGGGGCAAGATTCATAAGGCCCGTACGGATCGTCGCTTCTTGCAATCGTCTCCATATGCCCGTACTCGGTCCCGCCCTCGGCGATCATCAAATAATACTGCCCATGAATTTTATATACATGAGGCGCTTCGGGATGGGCTCCGCCCGTACCTTTCCAGATCAGACGGCTCTCCGTCAGCATCCGGCCGGTTTCGATGTCGATTTCGCATTGATAAATGCCGTCGCCCTGATCGCCGGCGCAGGCGGAATGAAAGTAAACGCGGCCGTCATCGTCAAACAATAGCGACGGATCTATGCCGCTTTGCGCGACCGGAATCGGATCGGACCACGGGCCTTCCGGATTCCTGGTTTTGACATAGAAATTGCCGGAACCGCTCACGTTGGTGGTCACCATATAAAACCAGCCGTTATGATAACGAATCGTTGGGGCGAAGATCCCCCCCGAACTCCATGCCTTGGTCAGCGGGAGCTGCGTCTCCGTGGTGAGACAATGGCCGATCTGACGCCAATGGACAAGATCCTTGCTATGAAATACAGGCACTCCCGGGAAATATTCGAACGAGCTGGTGACCAAATAATAATCGTCGCCTACCCGGCAAATGCTGGGGTCGGGATGAAATCCCGGAATAACCGGATTGGTATACTGCATTAGCCGCACTCCTGTCTAAGTCGATTGTTCCGATTCATCTCCATTTTATTTTACAAAGCATAGGGGAACCTTAACTTTCAAGCCGCACAACTAGCATGATATAGACATGTCCCTCTACCCAATTTCATGCCCTTATAAAGGCAAAAAAGCAGCCGGTCGTTTCCGGGCCGGCCGCCTATATCGGCAATGGCGCCGCTTACGGCTTATCCCAAAGCCACATCAAGAATCATCATCACTACAAAACCGATCATTAAACTCATGGACGCAAGGTCCTTGTTGCCTTTTTCCTGAGAGCTTGGAATAACTTCCTCGGCTACGACGAATATCATCGCGCCCGCCGCAAAGCTTAAGGCGAACGGCAGCAACGGTTCCACAAACGCGACGGCCAACGCGCCGATCACCGCGGCGATCGGTTCGACCATCCCGGAAAATTGCCCGTAGAAAAAGCTTTTCTTGCGGGACATCCCCTCGCCTCTTAAAGGCATGGAAACGGCGACCCCTTCCGGGAAGTTCTGTATGCCGATGCCGAGCGCCAGCGTCAAAGCCGCGGCCAAAGACGCCTCCGTCCCTCCGTTGGCCAGCGCGCCGAAAGCGATCCCCACCGCCAGGCCCTCCGGAATGTTATGCAGCGTTATCGCAAGCACCAACAATGTGCTTCTTTTTCTTTTATTCGGGTAATACCCCTCCGCTTTGCCGATGGAAGTATTCGGATGAAGGTGGGGCAGAATCTTGTCGATTCCCCACAAAAAAACGCCGCCGAGCAAAAAACCGACTGCCGGAGGAAACCAGCTTCCAAGAGGATGGTGCTCCGACATCTCAATGGCGGGCGCCAATAGGGACCAGTAACTGGCCGCGATCATCACGCCACCGGCGAACCCGAGCATGCTGTCCAGCAGCCGCTGGTTCAAGCTTTTCGTGGTAAACACGAGCGCCGCGCCGAGCGCCGTCATGCCCCATGTAAACAAAGTAGCAAAAAAAGCTTGGGTGATCGGATTAAAATTTTGAAAAAACTCTAACAAGGGAACAACTCCTTTTTGCCGAAAAGATGTCTATAGGAAACAAAGTTTCCCTTAGTAAAAATATTAAGCCCGATCTATAAATCAGTCAATTACTTTCTTGGATCGTGTCCGGCAAAAGCGTTTCTCCGCATCCGCCCGTTACAGCATATTCGGTTTTCTAGGCAACCGTGCCGTTTATTACTGTTATCCACTTACAGGATGAATAATCGTATGTGTATGAATAATCTTTCATGCCACATAATAAAAAAAGCCGCAAAATGCGGCGTAAAATGTGATAATCATGATTCGCTTGTTTAAGCTGTAATCTCTACCAACCAGGTTGATAATGCATCATCGACGATTTCTTTCGCGGCTTCGATATCGGTCCCCATGACGACCGCCAATTCGCTGAACAGGAGTTCTTCGGCCCGCTTCAAATATTTTTGGTCCGTCGGCGTGATTTTTTTGCCGTTTTGGACACAGCCGTGTTTTTTATAATGGATGGTCTTCATCAGCTTGATGAGGTCCCTGCAATCGTGGGTTTTCAAGTAAGCGTCATATTCGTCCGGCGTAAATTTCGGTTCGCCGCCCGGCGCATTGGCTTTGCCGGCAATTTGCGCGATCATTTCCTTCGCTTCCTCAGGGGTCACCACAGGCCGCATAAAAACTCGGGAATCGACGGGCGTGTAAATGACTTCCGTGCTGTAGACAGGGGACAGCTTATAGTACAGCTTCTTTTCCCCCTCGGTGATTTGGACCTGCGGATAATCGATCGACTGAATTTCACAAACCCCGCTCTGGCCGTAAATAATAAAATCCCCAATTTTATACATTGTAGAGCCTCCTTCAAAGGATCGGACTAAAAAGCCGGAAAAACCCCAAAGCAACGCGATAAAGATTTATCTATTGCTTGGGGTAAGGAAAAGTGAATTATTATGTTCAACGGAAAACTATATCTTTATTATACCATATATATGTCAAGTGCCCTTGCTTTACACTGTTTTTCTGCCCCGTTTTTTGCTGGAAAATAAAAAGCCACCCCGTAAGAGGTGACTGTTCAACTAAGTATTATAAAGTTTGCTTGTCCGCCTTGAGCTTGGCGAGCTCCGCCTGCACTTCCTCCTGCTCCGACCAGCCGGTCAGCCGGTCCGATACGGGGTCTGGGCTTCGGTAAGCCAGCGCTCCCGTCTCCAGACGCATGATCTTCTCCTCCATCCGGTCAAACCCGCGCGAGATCCTGCCTGCATCTCCGGAGGGCGCATAAGCTTTCGCTGCCCGCAAAGCGGCCGCCGCATTGCTGTGCGCCAGTAGAAAGCCCAGCTTATCGCTTAATTCCTTATGCAGATCCCGCAGCCGCTCCATCTCCTTACCGAGCGCTTCCGCCTGTTCCTGTACCGCTTCGCGCTGCTCCATATAAGTCTGCTGCAGCTTCGCGTGGTGCAATTTCTCCTGAATGGCCAGCGAAGCGATATCGTCCCGGTTGCGCTCGACCGCAAGCTCGGCCTGACGGGCGCGTTTGTCGATCACCTGGCCGGTTCTCGCGACCAGCGCATCATATTGTTGTTTCGCGGCAATCTGAGCCTTTAGCGCCGAACGGGTATGGTCAATCTGCTCTTCCAGCTGTCTGATATAATGCTTGGCCATACTGACCGGATCCTCCACCTGATCAAGCAGCCGATGCGCGTCGGCGGCGGCAATATCTTTCATTCTCGCAAAAATCCCCATAGATTAGTCCTCCTTTGTTGTCTCGCGTTCCCATTCGTCCAGGAAGCGTCCCCGGCTTCCGCTCGTCTCAAACGATGAAGATAGAGCGCCGGAAGCCTGTGGCCATGTATATTTACGGTTATTTTTAAATCTTAAGTAAAGCAAGAAAACGACGGTCAGAACAACCAGGCCCCATAAAGGCGTGAGCAAGCTCATTGTACATAAAGCCGCAAATGCGGCCCCTGCCCATTTCAGCAATCCCGTCGCCTTGATGAATAGAGCTGCGCCGCAAATCAGCAGGCCGATTTGAAGCAGTCCGATCCACGCCGGATTCGTCTCCGTCACCGTATGCTCTTCAGCTTTCATGAAAACCGGGTAACCCGGATGGCCGTGTCCGGCGGCCTGATGCCAAGCCTGGCGATGATTGGCGCCTTCGCTCAGGAGCACCTCCGCCCCTTTACAAACCGTCAGCAAAAACAAAACGGACATAAAGCCGATCGCGACACCTGCAATTATTGATGCTCGCTTCATTCATGCGTCACCTCCTTCCATGTTTGTAGCTTAGTATGAGAACCTTTAATCAACCTTAAATGATTCAAAAGGTTTGGTTCGGACGACAAAAAAGGACGAGTAAACCGGCCGCAGCCGGTACCGTCCTTTTTCCTGTCGTGTAGCAAATTCCTGAATGAATCGTCCGTTTACGATACGTCCGCCTGAAGCGACCGTTTAAACTGGCTGTTATACAGCTCGTGATAGACGCCGTTCAAGCCCATCAGCTCTTCATGATTCCCCTGCTCGACGATCCGGCCGCTTTGAATGACCAGAATCCGGTCCGCATCGCGGATCGTACTGAGCCTGTGGGCGATGACGAAGCTGGTGCGTCCCTTCATCAGCGTCTTCATGGCCTGCTGGATATGCATCTCCGTCCGCGTATCGACGCTGCTGGTCGCTTCGTCGAGGATCAGAACGGCCGGATCGGCGAGAATCGCCCGCGCGATCGTCAATAGCTGGCGCTGTCCGTGGCTGAGGCTGCCGCCCTCCGCGCCCAGCATCGTGTCATAGCCGTGCGGCAGCCTGGCGATAAACCCGTCGGCGTTGGCGAGCTTCGCCGCCTCCACCACCTCGCGGTCGGTGGCGTCCAGACGGCCGAACCGGATATTGTCCCGGATCGTCCCCGAGAAGACGTGGGCGTCCTGAAGCACCATCCCGAGCTGGCTGCGCAGCGCGTTTTTGTTCAGCTCCCGGATTTCCCGCCCGTCGATAAACACCGAGCCCCCGTTGATTTCATAAAATCGGGTCAGCAGGTTGACGATCGTCGTTTTCCCGGCGCCCGTCGGGCCGACAAGCGCGATCTTCTCGCCCGGCATCGCTTCGAAAGACACCTCTTTCAAGATCGGCTCATCCGGCTTATAGCCGAATGACACCTTGCGAAATGCGACTTCCCCGCGCAGCCTCGGCAGTTCTCCGCCCGCTTCGCCGCCATATTCGGAAGGCATATCCATCACCTCGAACACCCGCTCCGCCCCGGCGATCGCCGACTGAATCAAATTGTACTGATTGGCCAGTTCCGAGATCGGCCGGCCGAACTGCTTGCCATAGTTCAGGAAGCTGACGATGACGCCGACCGAAGCCATGCCGTGGAATGCCATCCAGCCGCCGACGCCGGCGATCAGCGCGAAATCAAGGTTGTTGATCATATTCATGACCGGGCCGACGAATCCCGAAACGATCTGCGCGCGAATGCTGTATTTGTTCAGTTCGCCGCTGATGTTGCGGAACCGCTTCGTTTCCGTCTCTTCCCGGCCGTACTGCTTGATCACCTTTTGACCGGTGATCGCTTCCTCGATGAACCCGTTCAGCTCGCCCAGATGGCGCTGCTGGTTTTTGAAATACGTCCGGCTCAAGCCCGTTATTTTCCGGCTGGCGAGCAGGACGAGCGGGATCGTCACCAGCGCGACGATCGTCAGTGGAATATTCAGCGTGAGCATGAGCACCAGCGAGCCGCTCAGCGTAATCAAGCTGTTCAGCAGCTGGGTCACGCTCTGGTTCAGCGTGTTTGACACATTGTCGATGTCATTGGTCGCCCGGCTCATCAGTTCGCCGTTGGCATGAGTGTCGAAGAATTGCAGCGGAAGCTCCTGATACTTGGCGAACAGGTCGCGCCGCAGCTCGAACACGGTACGCTGCGAAACGGCTGTCATCACGTACGCCTGCACCCAGGCGACCGCGCTGCCGAGCGCGTAGATGCCGAGCAGGAGCAGGCAGAACCGGACAAGCAGTCCATAATCGCCGGGAAGGATGGCCGTGTCGATCGCTTTCCCCAGCAAGTAGGGCCCGATCAGCGAAACGACCGCATTCAGCGCGGTGAACACGTATACCAGGATCAGTCCCTTTCGCTGGCGGTTCAAATAGGACCAGATGCGTTTGATCGTGGCCGAGCGGTTCTTGGCGCGCACTTTCGGCACCGCGCCGGGGCCGCGTCCGGGCCCGATCCCCGGGCCCCGCATGCCGCCGAAGCCGCCTTGCCCCGGACCTCCGGGCACCGGCACCGGGGACCGATTATTGTGATTGGACATACGGTTCCTCCTCTCCCTTCAGCTGCGAATTCCGGATATCCCGGTAAATTTCACTGCTGCGCATCAGCTCCGCATGGGTTCCTTCCGCCGCGATCCGGCCGTTCTCCAGAATCAATATCCGGTCGGCGTCCATAATGGACGATACCCGCTGGGCGATCAGGATATTGGTGCTATCCCGCATTTGCTCTTTCAGCCGCCCGCGAATCCGCGATTCGGTCACCGCATCCAGCGCGCTGGTGCTGTCGTCCATAATCAGGATTTGCGGCCGGATCAGCAGTGCCCGGGCGATCGAGAGCCGCTGCTTCTGCCCGCCGGATAGGTTAATGCCCCGCTGGCCCAGCACGGTGTCGTATCCCTGCGGGAGCTTCGAGATGAAGCCGTGCGCCTCGGCGGCAATGGCGGCCTGTTCTACTTCCTCGTCCGCGGCGTCCGGACGGCCGTAGCGGATATTGTCGCGGATCGTGCCGCTGAACAGGATGGTCCGCTGCATGACGAAGCCGATGCGGCTGCGCAGTTCATCCAGCTTGAGCTCCCGGATATCCGTACCGTCGATCGAAATGGAGCCGGACGAGACCTCGTACAGCCGCGGAATCAGGCTGACCAGCGTCGATTTGCCCGCGCCGGTGGCCCCGAGGATCGCGACCGTTTCCCCCGGCCGGGCCGTAAAGCTGATGTCCTCCAGGACGAGATTCTCGTCGGCCGCATCATAGGCGAACGACACGCGGTCAAAATCGATCCGGCCGGCGTGAATGGCGCCGCTTGTCGCGGAGGCGGAGGGCGCGTCCGCAATCTCGCTGGCGGTCGCAAACACTTCATTCACCCGGTCTGCCGACACCTTCGCCCGTGAGACGAAGGTTAGCGTATTGCTCAGCATCATCATCGACATTAACAGCTGGGTGACATAGTTGATAAACGCGATCAGATCGCCGACAGGTAGCTCGCCGTTCCAGTTCTGGAGCCCGCCGAACCAAAGCACGGCGACGATGCTGGCATTTAGGATAAGCATCATGATCGGCATATTTAATGACATTAAACGTATCGCCTTGATGCCTATATGCGTGTAGTCCTCGTTGGCCGCATCAAACCGCTTCTGTTCATGATTGGCGCGGACAAACGCTTTAACGACGCGGATACCCGTGAGATTTTCCTGCATGACGGTACTGACTCCGTCCAGTCTTGCCTGCATCTTCGCAAATAAAGGGAATGAAAGCTTAATCAGTACGTACAAAAGCCCGAACAGCAGCGGCACCGAAACAAGCAATATCAGCGACAGCGCCGGACTGATCCGGATCGCCATCACCAGGCTGCCGATCAGCAGCAGCGGCGATCGGACAAACGACCGCAAAATCATCTGCATAAAGGTTTGCAACTGCACCACGTCGTTCGTTAAACGCGTGATCAACGATCCCGTCTTCAGAAGGTCCAGATTCCGGTTCGAGAACGTCTGGATATGCTCGAACAGCTTGATCCGCAAATCGTTGCCGAAATTCTGGGAGGCAAAGCTGGAAAAAACGGTGCAGCCCGCTCCGCCGATCAGACCGATCACCGCCACGCCCAGCATGGTCAATCCCGTGGAAACGATATGCCCCAAATCGTTCCTCATCAGCCCTTCGTCGACGATGCTTGCCATCAGCGTAGGCTGCAGCAAATCCATAAATACCTCGACCACCATCAAGAGCGGCGCCAGCAGGCACCATAGCCAGTATGGCTTCAAATAGCTTCTAAGTTTCCACATTTACGTTCACCTTCTGCGTTTAGGACAAATATGTAATCTTGGCCGTTATCGGGGTTCTCGGTTTGACAGGCGGGATTTCCGCGGGATAGCCGATCCCGAACACGCCGATGACCTCGTAATCTTGGGGTACGCCCAGAATATTGCGGTTTGCTTCGGATGAACCCATGGAGGACCAGAATGTACCGGCCCCCGCTTCATGTGCCGCCAGCAAGAAATTTTGCACGAAGCAGGACACCGCCATCATATTCTCGTCGCGTTCGAACGGCGTGTTCCCCGGTTTGGACAATACAGCCATGACCGCAGGCGCTTGGCCGAAATTCGTCTTATGATTTAATTTCGCGCGGGTATCCGGCCCGACAAACAGCACCTCCCACGGTTCGTTTACACGATGATTCGGCGCATAGCTTGCGGCTTCCAGCCAAGACAACAAGACATTCTCGTCGATAGGATCGGGCTTGAATAATTTAATGTTTCTGCGTGATTTAATGGCATTAATTATTGTCATGATCCGAATCGTCTCCCCCAGGTTTAGAATCGTTTTCGGGCAATACCTCATGAAGCTCAAACACATGAATAAACTCCCGGATGATCGCATCGGTCGCCTTCAATTCGCCGCTGATCACCGGTTTAATGGCCTCGTACTCCGGCTGATTCAGCTGTGCGAGCAAGGTCGTACGCTTGATATTCAGCCTTTCGAGAAAAGCGATCGCTCTTCCCCGGCGAAAGGTCTGCGCGCTTTGAAAATGTTTCTTGCCGTGATCTTCATGCTGCCGGCCCCGGCCTTCCATTCGCTCCTTATAGGCGTGATGCCCTTTATGCTCATGCCAACCTTCGCGCATGCCGCTCCCCCCTTAGAATGTATACAAACGTATACGTTTAATATTTGTATACAAATGTATACGACTTTTTGACGATTGTCAATTATTGTTTATTTGAAAGATTGAAAATTCGTTTTCAAAAAAGTCTTGAAATTTAGAAAATTTTTTTGGTATATTGAAAAACAGACTGGTCGGTATGGAGGAGGTGCACGAAAGGAAATGGACACAAAATCACTGATCATCGACATCGCGACAGCTCTTTTCCAGAAAAAAGGGTACATGGGTGTAGGATTGAACGAAATCCTGAAAGCATGCAAGGTTACAAAGGGCGCGCTCTATCATCATTTCCCGAACGGAAAGGAAGAATTGCTCATCGCTTGCCTGGATGCCATGAACAGAGCGATTACTACGGATATCGAGGATATCTTCAATCGCCATCCGAATACGCAAGCAGCCACACAAGCGATGATCGAAAAGATGATTGCCGATTTTGATCAAAAAGGCTCGATCACCGGTCATACGTTTATCAGTATCGTCAGTGAAATGGGTTCGGTCAGCGAACCGGTCCGTAACGCCTGCTCCTTGTTATACACGAGGATTCAAGCGATTTATGCGGACAAACTCGCAGCGGACGGAATGTCACAAGAAGACGCCAATGCGATGGCTCTCATGATGACGGCTTCGATCGAGGGCGGGACCATGCTTTGTTTAACCAATAAAACAAGCGAACCGCTAAAAATGATTTCTCAAATACTGCCGAAAATTAGTCTAATTCATTAAAAAGGAGATTTTCATGGGAACGCAATTGGAAGCTAAAAATCCGAAATCAATGGCCTTCATCTTGATGTTGGGGGCTTTTATCGGATTATTCGGAGAAACGGCTTTAAATATGGCATTGACCAATGTCATGGAAGATTTCTCGATCCCGGCGCCTACGGCGCAATGGCTTACAACGGGATATTTATTGGTACTCGCCATTCTGGTGCCGATTTCCGCGCTTTTGATGAAGTGGTTTTCTACAAGACAATTAGTCCTGGGGGCACTCGTCATTTCGCTGGCGGGAGCTGCCCTGGCGGCATTGGATATAAATTTCGCGGTTCTATTGATCGGCCGGTTAGTGCAAGCTGTCGGTACCGGTCTGTTATTGCCGGTCATGTTGAATGTCGTATTGATTATTTTCCCCGTACAAAAGCGCGGCGTTGTGATGGGAATTGTAGGTCTGGTCATCACAACCGCTCCGGCGATCGGCCCGACTCTTTCGGGGGTTATTATCAGCACATTGGGCTGGTCCTACATCTTCTGGATTAGCGCCTTATTATACTTACTCCTGCTAGTCATCGGGTTGCCTAAAATCACCAATGTCTCGGAAATTACAAAGCCCAAAATCGATGTTTTATCCATCCTTCTATCGACCGTCGGGTTTGGCGGGTTTATTTTTGCATTGGCCACGATGGCGGAAGAACCCTTTTCTTCGGTGAAAGTTTGGCTGCCTTTAATTGTCGGAATTATTGCCCTGATTCTATTCTGTATTCGCCAGATGAAAATGGCTCAACCGATGATCAATTTGCGCGTGTTCAAGTTTTCTATGTTTACATTAGGAACATTAATTATGTTTCTGAGCATTCTGATCATCTTGTCGACATCGATTCTATTGCCGATGTATTTGAAGGGCGCTTTACTGTTCAGTGCCGCTATAGCGGGCGTCTTGCTGCTTCCCGGCAACGCCGTCAACGTAGTGATGTCTCCGCTTGTCGGTAAACTGTTTGACAAATTCGGAGCGCGTTATTTCGCCATAATGGGCTTTATCTTTGTATTAATCGGCAATATGATCTTCCTGACCACGATTTCGGCCACCACGCCCGTATGGCAAATTGTCGTGGCGTTCATGATTTTGTTCTTCGGCTTAACGATGACAACCATGCCGGCCCAAACCAACGCGCTCAATCAATTGCCGCGGGAATTGTACGCCGACGGCTCGGCGGCGATGAACACCTTGAACCAGGTAGCCGGCGCGGCGGGTACGGCGATCGCGATTACGCTGTTCACCAGCGGTCAAACCGGTTATCTCGTGAATTTCCCGAACGCCGCCCAACCGGAAATATTGGCTGCCGGAGTCAAATATGCTTTTTACTTCATTACAGGTATTTCCGCGGTCGGATTTATCGGTTCTTTATTTATCAAGAAAAAGCAGCTTACCGAAAAAGCGCACTAATCAATTTAACTAGCACCTGGCCACTAACGTCTGAAGAAGCATAGAAATGAATAATGGAGGCCCGTCATACCGGTAGCCTCCGTTTTCATTTTTTTATTGCGTGCTTAATTGCCTCTTTATAGCCAGAATCGCCCCGATATGTAGTCCTTCATGAAAAATGGTTCTGACGAGAACCTGCTCGACGGTGAACATCCCCATATCGGTTGGAGCAAATTCCTCATCCATCCGGTCCCGGTACTTCTCCCGAATGATCTCGGGCTGCTCCCGCAGCAAGGTCACAAGCTCCGGCAACGCCGGCGTCTCATCCGTAAACCGGGAAGGATCGGTGCCGTATCCGAACCATTCATTCAACTTTGCCGGAAATGGAATTTCCTCTTTCGTCAGCGCCTTGAGCCATAAGTATTGATCCACATAGACATGGCCGAGATTCCAGCGGATGTTGTTGTTGAATCCTTTCGGTATGTTGTCCGCTTCCGCCGCGGATACGCTCGAGACGATATCCAACAGCTCGCCCCGGTACGAACTTAACTGCGTAAATAATACTTCATGTCTTTTTTCCATCGGGCACCTCCCCATTTATAGAAGAATTAGATAAATTCAAGGAAATTCCTGCATAAATTATAAATATTCCAAACAAGCCAAAACCACCGGACACGCGGAGAACGCCAAGTCCGGTGGTTTTGTGATTTTACGATCCGCCTACTTACAGCCCCCAAGTACGGCTTACAATTACAAGCAGGATAAAGAGAACGAGGATAACACCGACGCTTGTGTACCAGCCGCCGCCGCCTACTACTTCGCTCATAAATCACTGCCCCTTTCTCGCTAGGATAATATATCTTATGAAGGACGATCGGTTTGTTATGGACGTATATTATTAGGAAAACGCATATTTTAAGAAAGCGGGAATGACATTCAGCGTTAAGAAGAGGTTTCAGAGGTAAGCGGCCAGGCAGCTTTAAGCCCGCTCGTTGCCGGTTCTTCCTCTATATCTGTGCGAATGATGAATCCTGCCGTTGACGGTCGTCACTCCCTCGAAATAATGGTAATGTCCGCCCTCCGGCAAGGGAATCGCCGGACCGGTTGTCCCGCGAATGTAATGAAGATGTTGATCATTGAACGAAGTTTCCAAACGATAATGATGTACGTGGGGAACGCCGCTTGGCGCCGGTTCCGTTACCCCCGCATAATGATGATAATGCCCGACATCATACGAGGTATCGCCGGAAATGGGATGCACATGGTAGTTTACCGGTTTTCCGTCCCATGAAGTGATGTGAAGCGTGTGCTGATGCTCGTTACTGTTCGGCCCTGAACCGTCCGAATGAAACATGAAGCCTGTTATGGGTACTTCCATCCATACTCATCCTCCAATATGCGAATTATTTAAGCCGTATATCTGATCCAAAAATAATGCTATCAAAATATATGGTTCCGCTGCCGATTTGGTTCCAACGCGGAGGATTTGTTCGCTATATCTTCTCAGGATCGTACTCATTTAGCTTCCCCTCGTAAATCAAATGAAGACGCTCGCTCTGACGGAAATCATCCGGCGTAACCAATGCGGGCAGTTTGTTCCACAGCTTGATGCCCGATCGTTCCAAAATTTCCGCGACGAATTGCGAGCAGAAATAAGAATTGCTGAATTCTATCGGCTCTTTGAGCGCTATGCCGATCACGCCGAGAATGTTGTAAATGTACTTGTTGTCTTTACGGATAAACACTTGCAGCACCCGCTTCATTTTTTCGGCCTCGCGGTCGGAAATATGAAGCTCGTATAAGACACACGTCGTATTCGGATACTTGCTGAATGTGCCCGTTTGGATATCCTCTCTCACGAACCCCCCGTTCAAGGGATTGTTCGGATTTTTTCTTCCAAAGCTGTACAACTCCGAAAGCTCCCGGTTAAATGAAATCGAGGCGTGATTATAAGGGGCTCTGGTATAACCCTGAATCATCCTCGTAAAAAGCGTCCCCGTATTCGTAAGTAAAATATAGACCGATCTTTCGGCTGCCATTGCAAAATTTCCCCTTATCAAGAATGGACTATTCCTTCATAATAACATAGGATGCCTTTTATGAAATCTATCCGGCGGCAAGGGGGAACTGACACATGGATAGCTTGCATTTCACACTAATCGCAATTTTGATCGCCTTAATGGCCATACATTTGATCTACTATGGGATTCGCCGTAAGCGACCGGAAAAAGACTATTCCGCATTCGGGCTCCGGCTAAGAACCTGGTGGGGGATGTTTTTGATTCTTTGTCTGGCCACCCTGTTTAACCGGGTTGTCTCCTTGCTCGCTATCATGGTCCTTTCTTTCTTCGCCTTGAAAGAATACTTCGCCATGATCCGTTCCAGAAAGCCCGATCGCCGGCTGTTTCTGTGGGCCTACTTAACGATTCCCGTGCAATTCTATTGGATATATATTGAATGGTACGGTATGTTTATCGTCTTTATCCCGGTTTATGTATTCTTGCTCCTCCCGCTCCCGCGGCTGATCAACAAAGGAACGGTCGGCTTCGTGCGCAGTGTCAGCCGCGCCCAATGGGGGCTTATGCTGATGGTGTTCGGTCTTAGCCACCTCGCTTATTTTCAATTTGCTACGCCGCAGTATGGAGCTGGACTGGTGTTATTTTTGGTCGTATTGACGACTCTAAACGATATCGTGCAATATCTGGCCTCCACTTCCTTCGGCAAACATAAAGTAGTTCCGACGGCCAATCCTTACCTCACCTGGGAGGGCCTAGCCGTTGCTTTTCCCGTCACAACGGCGGCATCCTATCTGATCTATCCGTTCCTGACTCCGCTGGATCCGGCATTCGGACTCTTATCCGGCATGCTTATCAGCTTGAGCGGATTTTTCGGCAGCCTGACGGTTTCCGTGCTGAAGCGGGATCTGCTGATCGGCGATGACGACAAGTCTCAAGCTCCAAAACAAAGCTATTTAAGCCTGGTCGATACGTTAACATATACCTCGCCGGTGTTTTTTCATGTAATCCGGTACTTTTATGATTTTATGTAAACCTGAAAGCCGCTCAGATTTATTAGCAGTACGCAAAAAACCGCCATTAGGCGGTTTTTTCAATTAATCTTATTTATTGAGATCCGAAATCAACTGTTTGAACGCATCTTCGGATACTCCGGCTCCGCCGAATGCAAGCAGCCCGCGCAGCGGCATATATTGCAGCATGGCCGCCATCATATCCGCATGATCGTCGTTTTCGTCCAAGCTGAACATACCGCTTGATTGCTGAAATTTGGCAAGCAGTTCATTAAAGAGAGCCGCCGATTCCGGGTCTTGCAGAATATCCCCGATCGTCGTGTTGAGCGTATACGTCTTCTTCAGCTTAACCGTAGAATGGACCGTCAACTTGCCGACAAGTGACGGTTCTTGCGAAGACGGACCCACGATGATTTCAAACTCCCCGGTCTCGACATGCCAATCCTTCAATTCAACGTTATAATAAGCGAAGGCTCTTTTGCCTAGCGTAATCGTAACCGTTTCGGATTGGCCCGGCTTCAGGCTTACCTTGGCAAAGCCTTTCAGCTCTTTGTCCGGGCGGATTACCGTGCTTGCCACGTCGCGCACGTACAATTGAACAATTTCCTGCCCTTCCCGCCCGCCTGTGTTCGTTACGGTTACGCTGACTTGAACCGTCTCCGTGTCTTTTATTTCACTGCGGTTCAGCTTCAAATCGCTATACGCGAACGAAGTATAGCTTAATCCGTGCCCAAACGGGAACAATGTCGCCATTTCCTTCTTCTCGTAATAGCGATAACCGACGAACAGGCCTTCTTTATATTCCACTCGGTCCCCTTCGCCGGGGAAATTCAAGTAAGACGGGTTGTCGCTCAGCTTCAGCGGGAACGTCTCCGCCAGCTTGCCGGACGGATTTTTGATTCCGTACAGCAGGTCCGCAATCGCTCCGCCCGCCGCCTGACCGCCGAGATAGCTCTCGAGCACGGCTTTGACGCCGCCGATCCAAGGCATGACGACCGGAGACCCGTTCAGCAGTACCACGACAACGTTACTGCTTACTTCGGTTACGCTTGCGATCAGCATATCCTGGTTCTCCGGCAACCGTAAATGCGTGCGGTCATAGCCCTCCGATTCGTACCGGTCCGGCAAGCCGGCAAAAATGACCACCGTATCGGCTTCAGCCGCCATGCGTTTCGCTTCCGCAAGTAATGCCTCATCGACGGCGTCATTATCTAGGTGGTAGCCTTGCGCATAAGTCATTAGCTCCTGCTTGGCCGCCAGCTTGGTTAGTTCCTCGTACGGGCTGTCGAGCTGCGTCGGCACGATATGCGAGCTGCCGCCACCTTGATAGCGAGGAGTTTGGGCAAATGCGCCGATGACGGCAATCTTGCTCTCCTTGCGGAGCGGCAGTACGCTGTCCTCGTTTTTCAACAGCACCATGCTCTCGGCAGCCACCTCCCTCGCAAGCGCATGATGGGCCTTCGCGTCATAGGTTGCGTTTTCTTTGTTATGATCCACCGCCATGAAAATAATCCGCAGCAATCTGGCCACCGCCCGGTCGAGTGCCGCCTCGGACAGCTTCCCGTTTCGGACCGCTTCAATAACTTTACGTTCGCCGATGCCGTTGCTTGCGGGCATTTCAAGCTCCAGCCCGGCGGCAAGCGCATTATCCCGCTCATTGACGGCGCCCCAATCCGAGACGACAAAGCCCTCGTGTCCCCATTCGTCCTTCAATATGTCGGTCAGCAATTTCGCATTTTCGGAGGCATAAGCTCCGTTTACCCGATTATAAGAACACATGACCGTCCAAGGCTGCGCCTTCCTTACCGCTCCTTCGAAGCTTGCCAAGTATATCTCCCGCAGCGTGCGTTCATCCACGATCGCATTCGTTGACATCCGCCGGTGTTCTTGATTGTTCACGGCAAAATGCTTTAAGGATGTCCCTACACCCTGGCTTTGTACGCCCTGGATATGACTGGCGGCCAGCTCGGAGGACAAGTAAGGGTCTTCGGAAAAATATTCGAAGTTTCTGCCGCACAGCGGAGAGCGTTTGATATTGGCTCCCGGCCCCAGCAGAACCGCAACATTTTCCGCCTGGCATTCTTCACCCAGCGCCTCGCCCACACGGTATATCAGCTCAGTGTTCCAGGAGCTCGCCAAGCCCGCTGCCGACGGGAAACATGTAGCCGGAACACTGTTCGACAACCCCAAATGGTCGGCCGATTCGTTCTGCTTCCGCAGGCCATGCGGACCGTCGGTGACCATAATGGAAGGGATGCCCAAGCGCTCCACGCCTTTCAGATGCCAGAAGTCCAATCCGGAGCACATCCCCGCCTTTTCCTCTAATGTCATTTGCTCTATGATTGCATTGATGTCACGCTGTTGGTTCATTTGTTCTACCTCCGCCCGTCAAAAATATAAGTATTAAACGCTTACATTAGTATTATGACAGTTAAATACCCGAAATTATTGTGTAATCTTGATCATTGTGGTATATATTTTACTTTTTGATATCATTTCGATATTGTCTGGGCGTCATACCGGCCCACTTCTTGAACACTTTAATAAAATAGCTTTGGTCATTAAAATGAAGTCTCGAATAAATGTCGGACAAGCTGAGCGAAGTTAGGGCCAGCAGCTTTTTCGCTTCGTCCACCCGCTTGGATTGAATGTAGTCCGTCAGGGACATGCCCGTTTCCTTCTTGAATAAACGCGACAGGTAGCTTGAATTCATATGAACGAGTCCGGACAATGTTTCCAGCGATAGTTCCCCATAAAGATGATTAAAAATATATCGTTTACAAGTTGACACGGCACCCGAACCGGATACATGATCCTCGATTCCTTCCTTTACCCGGGAAGCAAATTCGATTAGCGCCTGCTTCATCGCTTTGTCAACCTCTTTGGGTTTGTGCATCTCCTCGATCTGCTGTATATAAAGATCACTCATCGTATAGGCGATTTCGGGATGGACTCCGCCATCCATCGCAGCCCTTGTCGCAATGGATATACCGGCAATCGCCAGATTCTTCAAATGACGCAGATGGCTGCGCTTCGAGAGCGTCCCTACCCCTTCTGTCGCGAAGCCGATCGACAACTCTCTGGCCACCTCAACATCGCGGCCCTCTTTGATAAGCTCCATTAACCGCATTTCATAAACCCGGTCATGATGAAGCGAATCGTTGTTCAATCGGTCCGATACCTCAATATCAATCTGATCGCTGATACGGAAAGGCGTTTCCACGGAACCGTTGGCCAGCCTAATCTGCGTAATGTCAAGCCGTTTGCCGTAAACCAAATAATATAGCAGCGCCGCGGCATGCAGCAGCCGCTTCTGCGGAATAATCGTCAAATTGTCATAATACCGCTGTAAAGCAGCCTTATCCGTCCGTTTCATATCTTCGCCTATCCCATTTATAATCTTCTCCGGAACGGAACCGTAGAGCGATGGCCCGGCAATGAAGCTACCCGCATACTCGCTATCTTCCTCCAAACGGACTTCTATATAATTTTCCAGTAAAGAGGTTACGTGAATCAATGGACCATCGACGAATCCTCCCGCCGGCGAAAGCCCTGCCAAATCGCGTTGCCGTTCCGGCCGAAGCGCTTCTGCCCGGTTGAGCGGAGGAAGGGACGATCTTGCCCGCCGCGTCAAAGTAATAAACCGGAATATTATAACAATCGCTCATAATTACGCAAATGTCGGACAGTTTCTCCGGGCTGAAAGGCTTCATTAAATCATGCCTCCATATCAAAAGGGTCGATACAGAAATTACTTTCTACTACCCCAAGATACAAAAATTCCAAGCTGTACGCAAAAAAGTGTCATTGTTAATTAAGCGATAAAAAACAGGACTGAGCATACTCAGCCCTGAACTACCATTTTAAATTTCGCTTTTATTCTTTAATATAGAAGCGAATTACAATATAAGAATTTTTTCTCTCGGAGTTACCTTGAACGCTTTGGCCAGCTCCGTCAGTTCTTGATCCGTAATCTTCTGTTTCATTTCGCGGCCGCCGATCAGATTGTAAACGATCGCTGCTTTTTCAATCGTTTCTACCAAACCGAAGGTCGCATCCATCGTTGCCCCGGTTACAAAAATACCATGATGCGGCCAGACTACTACACGATAATCCTTCATTTTCCCGGCAGTCGCCCGGCCGATCTCATTGCTTCCCGGGACCATCCATGGAATAACCCCTATGCCGTCCGGGAAGACAACCAGGCATTCCGTGCACATTTGCCACAAAGTCTTGGTGAACTTCAATTCATCCAGATCATGAGTAAAGGTCATGGCGATCACATTGGTGGCATGGGTATGCAGTACGATACGATGCGACGGATCCGCCTTCAGACGTTCCATATGGCTCATAAAATGGGACGCCAGTTCACTGGTTGGAACCGCACCGTCGCGCAGTCCCCAAAGAATTTCGACGCTTTCGCCATTATCGCTTACGCGTAGCACGCCTAGATTAGCCTCAGGGTCTTTGATCACATTGCGGAAGTATTTTCCCGAACCCGTCACGATAAAATATTTACCGGCCAGCTCCGTCACCGGAAAAGTAAGCGGGATCGTTCTGAGCGGGTTTTTATTGTTAATGTACTTAACTACCTCGTCTTCATCCAGTAAATAACTGATGTTTCCCCCGTTAAGCTCATCCCAGCCCAACGACCACATATGATGCGTGATTTCGGCCATTTCCTGAATGAACGGTGCTTCAACAGGAGCCTTATAATTTTGCGATCCGATTACCGATGTATTCATGGCTTCTTCTCCCCTTATTTCATGCCATAGTCTCGCGTTATTGCAAATCCTCTTATCTTGCGTATAGTATTTCCTGCTCGTACCTCTTCACTTCGGCCAGCCATTCTTCGCGCACCGGAGTTCCTTGCGAGGCACAGTAATAATCCCATACCGCGCCGAAAGGATATGATTTCAATTCCTCCGTCAGCGCCAGACGGGAAGTAAAATCTCCGTCCAGTTCCAGCTCCTTCAGCTTCGCCACCGGCTCGAGCATGGCCCGGAGCAGCGCTTTGATCGTATTGCGTGTGCCGATAACCCAAGCGGCGATATGGTTGATGCTGCCGTCGAAGAAATCCAGGCCGATATGCGTTCTGGACAAAAGATCGCCTCTTACCAGCTCGCGGGCAATCTCCAGCAATTCATCATCCATAATGACGACATGGTCGCTGTCCCAGCGGACAGGACGACTCACATGCAGCAGTAGTTGATCCACATACATAAGTATCGAAGAAATCTTGTTGGAGATCATTTCCGTCGGATGAAAATGTCCGGCGTCAAGACAAAGCGCCTTCCCTCTGGACATCGCATATCCCATATAAAATTCATGCGATCCGACGACATAGCTTTCGGAGCCGATGCCGAACAATTTGCTTTCCACAGCGTCGATATTATATCGGGTATCGATTTCCTCCCGGAAGACCTCGTCCAGCGACTCTTTCAGCCGTTTGCGCGGGGATAAGCGGTCCACCGGAATATCCTTATATCCGTCCGGAACCCAAAAATTCGTGACGCACGGCTGCCCGAGTTCTTTGCCGAAATGCTCCGCAATGTTTCGTGAAGCTTTGCAGTGACGGATCCAAAAATCGCGGATATCAGGATCGGGGTGGCTTAAGGTGAATCCTTCCTCCGCTTTAGGATGAGAGAAACAAGTCGGGTTAAAATCAAGGCCAAGCCCCTGCTCCTTCGCCCAATCGACCCAGCCTTGGAAATGCTTAGGCTCCAATTCGTCGAGGTCAATGCTTTCATCGGTGTCCGCATAGATGGCGTGCAAATTCACTTTATGCTTGCCGGGGATCAAGGAGAGCGCCTTTTCCAAATCCTGACGAAGCTCATCCGGTGTCCCCGCCCGGCCGGGATAGCATCCCGTTACCGCAATGCCGCCGCTAAGCTCCTTATCTTTGAACAGAAAACCGCGTACATCGTCTCCCTGCCAGCAGTGCAGTGAAATTTTGATTTCCGCGAGCTTCTTCAGCGCCTCGTCCACGTCGATCCCGTGACCGGCGTACATTTCTTTTGCGATATTGTAGCTGTTCAAAATTTTCGTATCCATACGGTAACCCCTCTTTATTGAAGTTGTGAGTTTAGACTCTTCCATCTGGAAATGAGCTCCTGCTTATTTTCGACCGCACCCGGTGCATATGAATGAATATCAAAAGATTCCGCAGCAAGCTTTCTGGCCGCTGTCATGTCCTCAATAAGTCCGCAAGCGATCATTTGCACCATCAGGTTGCCGACCGCCGTAGATTCGGTAGGGCCGGCTTTCACGGTTTTTCCCGTCAAATCCGCGGTCAATTGGCTCAGCAGCGCATTGTTCGCTCCCCCGCCGACGATATGCAGCACTTCGATCTCATTTCCTGTGATTTTCTCAAGCTCTTGCATGCAATCCATGTAAGTCAGCGCCAAGCTGTCAAAAATGCATCTGGCCACTTCACCGAGACTTATAGGAACTGGCTGGCCCGTTTCGCGGCAGAAGCTTTGTATCTCTTCCACCATATTGTCCGGATTCAAAAATCTTGCAGCATTGCACGCTATCAGACTGCGAAATGGCAGCGCTTTCGAAGCCGCCTGCACAAGTTCGGCAAATCCGCAAGCTTCCCCCGATACTCTGCGGATTTCCTGGATCATCCACAACCCCATAATATTTTTCAAAAAACGATAAGTCCTGAAAGCCCCGCGTTCATTCGTGTAATTGCACTCCATCGCCTGTAAAGTGTTCATCGGCTTCGCCAATTCGGCCCCGAGCAAAGACCATGTCCCGCTGCTTAAGTAAGCCCAGGAGTTTTCACCGCTTGCGGGTACGCCGACAACGGCGGATGCCGTATCATGGCTCGGCACTACGATTAGTTCACATTCCGGCAAATCATAAGCTTCCATAAGCTCCGGAAGCAACGGCCCGAACCTGTCCCCAGGTTCGGCCAACTGCACAAATTGGGTTCTGGAAAGTCCCAGCAGCTTCAGAAGGTCGTCATCAAAATCATTCCGTTCCAGATTCAGCATTTGCGTCGTGGAGGCGTTGGTAAATTCGTTGATCTTCTTCCCCGTCAAGCGGAAGTACAAATAATCCGGCACCAGCAGGATGCTTTCCGTTTGCTTTAATTGCCCGGAATCGTGAACAAATAGCTGGTAGAGCGTGTTAAACGACAGTTCCTGAATCCCTGTCCTGCCGTACACCTCGGCCCGGGGCATTCGCAGATGAAAGTTATCCGCGGCCCCGTTTGTCCTGGTATCGCGATACGCGTACACCTCATGAATCCGTTCACCCGTCTGATCCAGCAAGACATAATCGACCGCCCAGGTGTCGATACCGAGCGTACATTCACGGATGCCCTCCCGTTTCGCCTTGGCGAGCCCCGTTAGAATCTCCCGGAATAAATGATCGATGTCCCAGTAATCGTGTCCATCCATCTTGCGGAACCCGTTGGAGAAGCGATGCAGCTCCCTGAGCTTAAGCCGCCCGCCATCCAGCGTTCCATGAATCAGTCTTCCGCTGGAAGCGCCGATATCGACCGCAATATGATTCGCCATCATTTCTTTCCCCTTATAGTAAAGAAATAGTATTATTTTCCTTCATCCTAATTGCTTACTGCTGGTTTTGTCAATGAAATTATGTTTGTTTATATTGTTTTGTTTTTGTTTAAGTAAATTTTCAGAAGTTTTTAAGGACTAAATCAAAACTAAACAAATTCAATTGCACAAACGGCGGTTTCCGCAAAAGGAAAACCGCCGTTTGTTTCATTTATATGTATTTATTCCGAAACTAGTTGCAATCTTTATACCAATGTCACAGTAATTCCAGCATCCTCCAAGGCACCGATCATGCCCGCTTCCAGGCCCGTATCGCTGATAACCGCATCGATTTGCGACAAATCCGCAACCTGGGTGAATGCCTGAACCCCGAATTTGCTGGCGTCCGCCAGCAGGATAATTTGATCGGCAATCCCCATCATTTGCTGCTTTAACCGGGCCTGAAGCTCACCGGACTCGCTGATGCCGCGCTCCAAATGAACGCCTTTGCAAGAGAAGAATAGCTTGTCGACATGAAACGACTCCAGCGATTTCTCCGCGAGCGGCCCGACGAATGAGAGCGAACGCGGGGATAGACGACCGCCGACGGAGATGACCTCGATTTTTTCTTTGGTGCTCAGCTCCGTTGCCACCTTAACCGAATTGGTCAGGACCGTCATCGGCAGATCCGGCATAATCTTCGCCATATACCAGGCGGACGTGCTGGCGTCCAGCAAAATCCGGTCATGGGCGGAAATCAGCTTCACCGCCGCTTCCGCGATGCGTTTCTTTTCCTCCGAACGGATGACCTCCCTTTCGAAATAGGGAACCTCCATTTGGGCTTCCTTTACGCTTACCGCCCCTCCGTGGGATCTCTTCAACCGGCCTTCCTGCTCCAGCCGTCCCAAGTCACGGCGAATCGTCTCATCGGTAACCGAGCAAAGCTCGCTAAGCTCCGTAACCCGCACGCTTCCCCGCTCATTCACAAGCTGAACGATTATCTCGTATCGTTCTGCAACCAGCATGATTCATCCTCTTTTCGAAACGGAATTTATATGAATAGATTATAACTTAAAACGGAAATTTGCTGTACCGCTCTTTAACGTATACAATCAGTTTATAATATCTTAAACTTAAGATGATTTTCCGGGGCGAGGTGAACATGCTGTTTTATTTACTATTGTTTATTATTGTTTTTCTCGACCAGATCACCAAATTGTGGGTTCGATTTAATTTGGCTTTGGGGCAGTCACTGCCCGTCTGGGATGGATTTCAACTGACGCATTATCAAAACACCGGCGCCATGGGGAGCAGCTTTCAAGGATATGGAAGATATTTTATTATTCCGGCTGTTCTTGTCGTCATTAGTATTCTTTACCTCCTAAAGAAGGGGATGCTTGACGGGTTTATCCTCAAGGCCGGAGCGGCATGCTTTGCCGGAGGAGCCATCGGGAATGCAATCGATCGCTTGCTGTTCGGCCGGGTCACGGATTTCCTGGATTTCGGCAGGGGGATTTCCAATTTTGCGGACCATGCCATAAGCCTCGGTTTTCTGTTGATCCTGATTTCCGAGCTGATTCTGAACCCATTGAGAAATAAGAAAAAAACGACATTATGACCATATAAAGTTTCAATATACCAAATGTTGAGGGTTGCCCTCACTCCTTTCCAGCCGATACAATCAGTCAGGAAAGGAGGTGACCCGCGAATGAAATTATTCCGGATATTTGTAGTGTGTATGATTGCCGCTATCGGAATAGGATTGTTCGGCGGAAACTCGCAGGCGGCAGCTCCCGGTACAGTGAAAGCAGGCAGCACGGGCGGCGATGTATGGGATCTGCAATACAGACTGAAAGCGCTCGGTTTCTTTGATCGGCAGCTCACCGGTTATTTCGGGACGCAGACGCAGGGCTCGGTCGAAAGCTTTCAGCAAACTTACGGCCTTCAGGTTGACGGAGTAAGCGGTCCTCAAACCTGGCAAGCCCTAAAAAAATATTCTCTGAATCAGAGTGAAATGGATATTCTGGCAAGGGTCATATATAGTGAAGCAAGAGGAGAACCTTACGAAGGCCAGGTTGCCGTCGGCGCCGTTGTGATGAACCGGCTTAAGTCCGACCAGTTTCCCGATAATATTCATGATATCGTCTTTCAGCCGCGAGCATTTACGGCGGTGGATGACGGGCAATATTGGCTGACGCCGGACAGTACGTCTTATCAGGCCGCACTGGATGCCGTCCGCGGATGGGATCCGACCTACGGTTCGCTCTATTATTTCAACCCGGATACGGCGACCAGCGCCTGGATTTGGACTCGTCCGCAAAAGGTGCAAATCGGAAATCATATATTCGCCGGATAAAAACAAAGACAGGATCGGCATTACGCTGCCGGATTCCTGTCTTTGTTGTTTATCTGGTTTCGGACTCCCGTTTATGGCTTCCGTTTTCATCCGCTTCATTAGCGGGCATCGCTGTAATATCAAGCTGTTCCGGCAGGAAGCCTGTGCGCGGATGCGGGCTTGTGTCCTCGTAGATGGTATCCGGGTCTCCATCCGTTGTATCGGGTTTGCGATCATACGGCATCCTCATTCCCTCCTTGTACGGATAGATTAACCCCCTTTAGACAAAACAATGCAGATTCGGATTATGCCAGCAGTTGTCGAATCGCCTCGCGAAGCGGCGTGACCGGCCGGCCCAACAGCTTCCCGAAATCCTCGCTCTCGACATCCAGTCCGCCTTCGCGAATCCCGCGCTGCATGGCGACCAAACCGGGAACCACGGCTTCGGGCACGCCGGATTCGCTCAGCATTTTGCCATATTCTTCGTCGCTTACGTGTACGACCTGAACCTCACGGTTCATCGCTTCCGCAAAAATCGAGGCCAGCTCGGCTTGCGTAATCGGCTTGCCCGACAATTCATAAATCGTATTGTCATGACCGTCCCCCGCAAGAACCGTCGCCGCCGCTTCGGCATAGTCGCGGCGCCATGCCCAGCCCACCTTGCCCTCGCCGGAGGCAATCGTCCACGGAGCACCGTTCAATACGGCCTGGAAGGTGCCCATTTCATTTTCCAAATACCAATTATTGCGCAGGAAGGAATAAGGAATGCCCGTCTTCTGAATGATTTGCTCCGTCTCGCGGTGATCTTCGGCGATGGGGAAAACGCTGTTCGCGGCATTGGGCGCGCTGGTATACGCGATGAATCCCACCTTGGCCTCCTGCGCGGCTCTTACGGCCGCTCTGTGCTGTTCGACCCGGTTATGCAAATCGCCTGAGGATATGATCAGCAGCCGGTCGATACCGGCGAACGCCTTTACCAAAGAAGCGTAGTCGTGAAAATCCCCGTAACGCACATCGACTCCCAGGCCGTGCAGATGTTCGGCTTTCTTCGGATCGCGCACGCTTACGGCGATATCTGCAGCGGGCACTTTCTTTAACAAGGCTTCAACGACCAATGCGCCGAGTTGTCCGGTGGCTCCGGTTACCAATAGTTTCATGATTCATGCCTCCAAATTCCAAACTTATTTTTATATTGTTTTACAGTATAATATAAATTATGCGAGATTTTTAACAAGTACGATATTTTAATATCGTAGGTATCCTAAAGTATACTGTTGGAGGTTTTACGGCATGGCTATTTCGAGTGATATGATCAAGGATTGCCCCTATTTTACGGTTCAAAAGGTTCTCGCCGGAAAATGGTCTTTGTTGATATTGCATTTTTTGAGCGAAGAGACGCTCCGGTTTAATGAATTGCAACGCAAACTGGACAATTTAACGCACGCCACCTTGGCCAAACAATTGAAAGCATTGGAGAAATCCGGCTTGATCGTCCGGACCGAGTTTGCCCAAATTCCGCCCAAGGTGGAGTATTCATTAAGCGATCTGGGCAGAAAACTGCAACCAAGCTTGGACTCGCTGTTTGAATGGGGGCAGGAATATCTAAAATATTCATCAAGCAAAAATTAATATATTTATTCAAAATCCCCCATGATCATCTGATCCAGGGTGTTGCCGCCGAGCACCATCGGATACACATTCTCCTCCTTCGGGATGACAAATTCGACAAGCACGGGTCCGGGAGTCTCCATGGCTTCTTTCCATACCCGCTCCGCTTCCGCTTTCGTACGAGCTCTTAGCCCCTTGACTCCGTACGCTTCCGCCAGTTTGACAAAGTCGGGGCTGCCCTGCAGATCAATATGGCTGTAGCGCCGTTGATAACTGATTTCCTGCTGCTGCTTAACCATGCCCAGCACTTCGTTGTTCAGGACGACGATTTTAACCGGAATGTTGTGGATCGCCATCATCGCCATCTCCTGGGCGCACATCTGCATGCCTCCGTCCCCATTGACGGATACGACCAGGCGATCCGGGTTTCCGATTTGGGCGCCGATCGCGGAGGGAAGTCCGAATCCCATTGTTCCGAAGCCTCCGGATGTGATCAGGGAACGGGGATGATTAAATTTGTAGAACTGGGCCGCCCACATTTGATGCTGTCCTACATCCGTCGTTATGATTGCTTCACCATTCGTTGTCTCGTGAATCATTTCGATGACGAATTGCGGTTTGAGCTCCGTCCCGGAATCTTTGTACCGCAGCGGATGCTTGCGCTTGTTCGCTTGGGCTTCAAGAACCCAGGCGCTTGACCGGGCGGGCATCGCCTTGGTATTCGCATATTGCAGCACGGCTTTAATATCGCCGACACAGGCGATGTCCGTGTTCACGATTTTACCGATTTCGGCCGGATCGATATCGATATGCGCGATCAGCTTGGCCGCGGGAGCGAATCCGTCCACTTTCATCGTGACCCGGTCGTCGAACCGCGAACCGATCGATATGAGCAAATCCGCTTGTTGAATCGCCATATTTGCCGCATACGTCCCGTGATGGCCGGGCATGCCCAAGCTTAACTCATGCGAGCTTGGAAAACCGCCCAAACCAAGCAATGTGGCTGCTACCGGGATATTCGTTTTCGCAACGAATTCCAGCAGCTCCTTGGAAGCGTCGGCATACACTACGCCGCCTCCGGCAATGATGACCGGCCGCTCCGAGTCGGCAATCGCCTGAAGCAATCGATCGACCGGGTCATGATTAAGCGCCGGGACGGCTTGATATCCGCGAACATGAATATCACCGGGCGGTTGATAGAACATCTTCTGATTCGAGACATCCTTCGGGATATCGATCAGGACCGGGCCTTTTCGCCCGGTATTGGCAATATGAAACGCTTCATGAATAACGCGGGGCAGATCATGCACGTCGCGCAGCAGGTAGTTGTGCTTCGTAATCGGCATGGTCATGCTGCGGATGTCCGCCTCCTGGAACGCGTCCGAACCGAGCAGCGAGGTCGAAACATTGCCCGTAATGACTACAAGCGGGACGGAATCCATGTAGGCGGTGGCTATACCGGTGACCAGATTGGTTGCCCCCGGTCCCGATGTGGCGATCACCACCCCGACCTTTCCCGTCGAGCGGGCATACCCGTCGGCGGCATGCACGGCGCCTTGCTCATGCCGGGCCAGAATATGTTTGAAATCCGGATCTTTAGCCATGGCGTCATAGATATAAAGGACATTTCCCCCGGGGTAGCCGAACACACATTCCGTGCCCTCCAGGAGTAAAGAACGCAAGAGAATTTCCGATCCCGAAATGAATTCCAGCGCTTGCTTACCCTGCATATTTTTTACTTTCGTCTTTTTTTCCATTTTGGTTCCCTCCTTATAAAAATAACCCTTCCATCCCCGGCCGGCAGAACATATCTGCCGCACCAAAGGGACGAAAGGGAATATTTCGCGGTACCACCCCGATTTGCCGGAAATCTCGCGATTTTCGGCCTCATGAGGTAAGGAGGTCCTTCGATCCTTCCACCTTACCTGCAGCACGGTAACGTGTGCCATTCCGTTTGAGCCTACTGGTCCCAAGCCGCTTTAGGGCCTGGCGATTTTCGGTCAAAAGCTCCGAGGCGACACTCTCGCAAAGGAATATGGCGAAGGTTTCAGCAGCTCCTCCGCTCTCTGAACATAAGCGCCTTTGCAATTTAGTCCTCATCATCGCTTGTTCTATAAAATAAACAACCCCTTCCATCCCGGCCGACAGCTGGCAGCTGTCATGACCAAGGGACGAAAGGGGTTCATTTCGCGGTACCACCCTAGTTCGCCGGAAATCTCGCGATTTTCGGCCTCATGCGGTAAGAACCTGCAGGTTCTTACCAGCGGCACGATAACGTGTGCCGGTCCGTTTGAGCCTACTCATCTTCAAGCCATTAAAAGGCCCGCGGTTTTCGGTCAAAAGCTCAGAGGCGACATCTTGCAAAGGATTACGGCGAAGGTCTCAGCATTCCCTCCACTCTCTGATCATAAGCGCCTTTACAATTTAATCCTCATCATTGCCAATTTATGTTAGACATCATATTAACAGAAGCCGAGCGATTTGGCAACACTTATAATTCAACGACCTTCGTGGAGATATTTTCGCAAAATTCCCGGTCATGCTCCACGAAAAGAAGGGTCGGCGCATATTCCAGCAGCAGCTCTTCAATTTGCATCCGGGAGATCACGTCGATGAAATTGAGCGGTTCGTCCCAAATATGCAAGTGGGCTCGGTCGCAGAGGCTTCTGGCGATCAGCACCTTTTTCTTCTGGCCTTCGCTGTAGGCGGAAATATCCTTCTCGAATTGCACTCTGGCGAAATCGAGCTTTCTTAAAATCGCTTTAAACAGGCTCTCGTCAAGATCGTGTTCCCGGGCGAAATCCGTTAAATTTCCCTGCAAATGCGAGGTGCCCTGGGAAACATAAGAGATTTTCAACTGGCTTCCCGGACGGTATTGGCCGGTATACTCGATAGGCTCTCCGCAGATGAGCTTGATGATGCTCGATTTTCCCGAGCCGTTCTTGCCGGAAAGCGCAATCCGTTCCCCCTGGTCAATCGTAAAGCTGATGTCCCGGCAGACCGTTTTGTCGCCGTAAGAAATCGTGATGTTTTCCAGCTCGGCAAGCCGGCTTTTGTGATAAGCAAGCTGGGAAATTTTTAAGTTTTCAAAACTTTCGATGTTTTTCAGTAGCTTCGATTTCTCGTCGATCGCCGAATGCTGCCGCTGCTCGATCGATTTCGAACGCTTCATCATTTTGGCTGCCTTATGGCCGACATATCCTTTATCCAATTTTGAACCCGAGTTCGTCGTCCCGTTTTTCGTTTTTTCGACCGCATCCGACCAGTTGCTCGTCCGCTTGGCGGCATCCGACAGCCGTTTGATATCCTTCCTCAGCTTCTCGTTTTCGGCAAGCTCGTAATTATCCTGCCGTTGTTTGTTTTCCCACCAGTCGGAGAAATTTCCCTTCTGAATGTCGATATTCGTCTTGTTGATGGACAGAATATGATCCACGCAGTTATCGAGAAATGCCCGGTCATGCGACACTAGAATAAAGCCCTTCTTCGTATTGAGATAATCGCTGACCAGCTGTCTGCCTTCCATATCAAGATGGTTGGTCGGTTCGTCGATGAGCAGGAAGCTGTTCTCCTTCAGAAACAACGCGGCGAGCAATACCTTTGTCTGTTCCCCGTTCGACAGCGAGGCGAAGGGCCGGTACAGCACATCCTCCGAAACCTGGAGCCAGGACAGCTCGCGCATCAATTCCCAATGTACATAATCCGGATAAACATCCTCGATGACATTCAGCGTCATATCTTCTTTGTTCTCGACCGGAAAGGGAAAATACTCAAATCCGACATCGGCGGAAATGGTTCCGCCGTATTCGTATTTGCCTAGCAGCAGGTTCATGAATGTGGTCTTCCCCCGTCCGTTTCTTCCCGTAAATCCCAACTTCCAATCGGTATCGATTTGAAAGCTTACGTTCTCGAATATGTTATCGTAGCTGCCTTCATAGGCAAACGTCAAATTCGATACATTAATTAATGACATGAAATTATCCTCCCGCAAAAAAATTTGAGCCGCAAGAAAGTTACCTTCCTTCGGCTCAAATTGAATACAGCCAATCCAATCCCAAATGGGACCAGATCAGGATATTTCGTTTGAGTGAAAAAGAAACAGGTACTTTCTTGCAACCAAAATAAAACTTGCGATCTGTAATCGCATTTGCTGTTTTATTTCTTAGCAAGAAAAATCCATGTTCCTCTTCAGCTCCTTTGTCATTAAAAGTATCTGTATCGTATCATAATCGTTTTCACATTTCAAGGAATATGAACCAGGTAGTCCTATAACGATTCTTTAATAACCCTTTTGTAATATAAAACGGACAACAGGCCGAATATGGAGTACAAAACCGTATAGAGCAGCATGACCAGAATCATGGGGGTCCATAACTCGGTTCCGAACAGGAACCAGCCGGATTTCACGGCGAAATAGCTGTGAACGAGACCGACGATCAAAGGGATGCCGAAATTAAACAGCTGCTTGAACCGGATGCCGCGCAGCAGGTTGCCTTGCGTGAATCCGAGCTTCCGCAAGATAGTGTAGTTAGGCTTCTCCTCTTCCCCTTCGCCCATCTGCTTGAAGTACAGAATACAGCCCGAAGCGACCAGAAAGGCCAGACCAAGGAAGCCGACAATAAACATGATCAGTCCCATACTTCCTTTCTGCCCGGAAATTTCATCCGGTTGGGAAATGTTTCCCGGCTTTTCGTTCAAGCCCATGGCGCCAAACAGCCCGTTGGCTTGCTCCAATTTCGAAGGATCCATGATATCGATCCCGATATATTCAGTGTAAGTGCGCTGCAATTCCGGATCCATATTCTGTTTCAGCCGGTCAAACACCGCCTGATCTACAATCGCCGTCGGCAAACCTAACCCGAAATAGATGGAAATGACGGATTCTTTATTCAGTCCGGTCAAGTGAAGCTTAAGGTTTTCGGATTTGCTTTGAAATTCCACCTCGCCCGATGATTTCATGCCAATAAACTGCTCCATCGCATTACTGGAGCCGGTAAACAGGGTCTCATCCGACGCAAGCTCGACGCCCGGCACGGAATTTTCGCCGATGACGGCAAAGGTCAGCATATCGCCGGCTTCCCCCTCCGGGCTCAGCCCGGTAATATCGGACACGCGGGCATCCGCCTTGACTACGGGTATCCGGATTACTTCATATTCGATTTTATCCTTCTTCAGCGCTTCGGTGAACATGGCGACATCATCTTCCGCAAGTACGGTAAAATGGTTTGGCGAGCTCTGCTCCGCCGTTTTTTCCACGGAATAATAGGAAATATAGCTCAAGGACAGCAAACCGATCGCCAGCGCGGAAACCGTAGTGATGATAGTCAGGAGCAGCGCATTCGATTTCATCCGGAACATGATCGAGGACAGCGACAGCACCTCGCTCACCGACAAATACCCGCCTTTACTCTTGCGGACGATATTGAAGATGAAGCTGACGGAGCCTTTGTAGAATAAATAAGTCCCCAGGATGACCGATCCCAAAATCGCGATCATCGCCATAAACAGCTCGTTCATTCCCATGAAATCGCCGCCGAACAATTTGGTTGACAGCGCGTAACCGAACAGAATCAACGCGATGCCGAGCAGTCCGTAGATCATTTCGGATAGCGGCATTTTGCGGATTTTGTTCTCGGTCGCGGAAATAGCGCGGAACAGGGACAGAATGCTCTGCCTTTTGATGAATGTGAAATTCATCAGCATGATCAGCACATAGATCAGCGCAAACACGATCAAAGTTTGTTTAAGCGCCTGTACGGAAAAGTTCAGGGAAGCCTCGGCCTCCACGTCCAGCACCTTGAACAATATCATCAGCAGCAGGCGCGAGGAAGAAAAGCCGACAACGATGCCGACCAGCATCGACCCGAAATACAGGATAAGGTTCTCGCTGCCGAGAATCCGGAAGATCTTCCCCTTCGTCAATCCGATTAATTGATACAGGCCGATCTCTTTGCCGCGCCGCTTCACGAAAATATTGTTGGCGTATACGAGAAAGACGGCGACGATCGCCAGCAGCAGGACCGAGGCGGCCTTCAGGGCGGCGCCCCCTTTTATGGAACCTTTTAGCTCGTCCATGGCAGGATCATACTGCAGCGTTACAAAAGCAAAATAGAGAGCCACGCTGAAAATAAGCGCAAATACATACAGATAATAGTTTTTGATATTCTTTTTCAAATTCCGGTAGATCAGTTGATTCAGCCTCATCCCTGAACACCGCCCAGCACGCCTTGTGTCTTGATGATATCATTGAAGAACGCCTGTCTCGACTCCTCGCCCTTGTTAAGCTGCGTATAAATCTGCCCGTCCTTGATAAAGACGACCCGCCCGCAGTAGCTTGCCGCCATGGGATCGTGCGTTACCATTACGATCGTGGCGGACAGTTTGCGGTTTAGTTCGCTGAGCTTGTTCAACAAATCCGATGCGGATTTGGAGTCCAGCGCGCCGGTCGGCTCATCGGCAAAAATAATGCTGGGCTCATGAATAAACGCCCGCGCAGCGGAAGTCCGCTGCTTTTGCCCGCCCGATATTTCATTCGGATATTTGTCCTTGATTTCGTAAATGCCGAGTTCCGTCGCCACAAGCTGGAATTTCCGGTCGGCTTCTTTTTTGGACACATGGCGGATCGACAGGGGCAGCAGCACATTTTCTTTCACGGTCAGCGTATCCAACAGGTTATATTCCTGAAAAATAAAGCCGAGGTGGTGCTTGCGGAATTCGG
Organism: Paenibacillus haidiansis; assembly: GCF_036553665.1. Lineage (NCBI taxonomy): Bacteria > Bacillati > Bacillota > Bacilli > Caryophanales > Paenibacillaceae > Paenibacillus > Paenibacillus haidiansis. The sequence continues at coordinate 148,356 of NZ_JAZHPZ010000003.1, forward strand.
CGAGCTCCTTCTCCTTCAGGCCCGTGAATTCCTTGCCCTCAATTTTGATGCTGCCCAGACTCACTTTGTCGATGGAGGAAAGAACGTTCAGCAGGGTCGTTTTCCCGGAACCGGACGCTCCCATGATACTGACGAACTCCCCTTTGTCCACATTCAAATCGATACCCTTCAGCACTTCCTGCCGGTTGAATTTATTGCCGTAGCTTTTATGGATTTTGCTTGCCTCCAATATTGGCATAAGTTTTCTCACTCCTTGAAGTTCATGCATTCATCTTATATGATCGGAGGCCCGCTTTTCCTGCGAATCGGCGAACAAAGCGCAAAAGCATGTGACAATGTTGTCACATGCCCGAAATGCCCGCAAATTCATTATTTTTGGGAAATGTCAGCGTGAACGCAGTCCCTTGACCCGGAATCGAATCGACAACGATTGAAATCAACAAGGAGTCGGCCGCTTTTTTGGTCAAGTAAAGCCCCATACCGGTAGCCGCGCTGTCTTGATGCTCCCGCGTGGAAGTGAAGCCTTTCTCGAAGATCCGGGGCAGATCCCTGGGATCGATTCCTCGCCCGGAATCCTGGAGGCGAAGTGTCACATGCCCGCCGTTCATTTCACTCGTAATGACGATATCGGAATCATGGCTGTATTTGACCGCGTTGGTCAGAAGCTGCCTTAGAATGAAGCCGAGCCATTTCGCATCCGTCAGCACCTCACCCTCCGCCAAGGAAAGATCAAAGCCGATCCCCCTCTGGATACACCAGGACTGAAGCGCTTTGATCTCCGCGGTTACGACCGGCTCAAGCGCTACCTTTTCGATAAACAGATCGTTCTGAATAAACGGCATGCGCTTGCTGTGCAGCTGCTGGTCCAGAAGCAGATGAATGCGAAGCCATTCATACATCAGCCGCGACTTCAGCTCCCGGTCCTCCAGCCGTTCGATCATGAGCTTCATCGCCGTAAGCGGGGTTTTCACTTCATGGATCCAGGACAACAGATCGTCCTTCTCCTGTTCCAGAGCGACCAGGTGCAACGAGGCTTCCCGTTTGTATAGCTCCGTTTGCAGCGATAGCATGTCCATCGTCAGGGTCTCAAGCGGGCCATTGGGGTGGCTGATCTGGGAGAGATCCAAAGAGCCGTCCCAGGCGGCCAGACTCTTGTAAAACCGGGTTTCTCTCGGGTACCTCACAATTAGGAACAGAACGATGCAGAGGGTCGACAGAAAGACGATGTACAGCACCGGCTTGAACGGGATACTGTTATCGATGGCGGCGATAAACAAAAGCAGCCCCTGCAGAAACACAAGCAGCAAAATCCAGCTCAGCCGCTCCCGGATGTATTTGCCGATCATAACGCAGCCGCCTCATCGGTCGCCATATAGCCCTGCCCCACCTTGGTTTCGATAAACCCGTCCAGCCCAAGCGGCTCCAGCTTCTTGCGAAGCCGGTTCACATTGACGGTCAAGGTGTTGTCGCTGACAAACTGCTCGTTGTCCCACAGGCTGCGGATCAATTCTTCCCTGCTAACGATCGTATTTTTGCGCTCGATCAGCATTTGCAAAATAAACATTTCATTTTTGGTCAGCTCGGCGGAGCGGTTCTCCGCCGTAATCGTATTCTTCACATATTCCACGACCGCGCCGCGCCACGTCCTTAGCGGGGAACGCTCCGTATTGTAATTGTATACCCGCCGCAGGGTGGCCTGGATTTTGGCGATGAGCACCTCGAAATGGAACGGCTTTTGAATGAAATCGTCGGCTCCAAGCTGCATCGACATCACCATGTCGGTCGGATGATCGCGCGAAGACAGGAAGATGATCGGCACATTGGAATGGGAGCGGATTAACCGGCACCAATGAAAGCCGTCAAACTTCGGCAGCCCGATATCGACAAGCACAAGGTCCGGCCCCGCCTCCAAAAATTCCTGCAGGACTTTGCCGAAGTCGGTCACGCCGACTACTTCATAAGTCCACTGCTGCAGCCGATCCTTAATCTCATGAAATAATGTCGCATCGTCTTCGATCAGCATGATTTTGAACATGAAGTCACCCGCATTTTCATAATAACTTTATAGCTTCATGTCCCAGTGTATATTAAAATAACGGTTTGATCCATCCCGCAACCCAAAGAACCGCCGCCTCCGAAAGAGACAGCGGTCAGCAGTATAACGAAAAGCAAACTTCGGTTTATAACGCACCCATCCCGCCGTCCACCCGATATTGGACTCCGGTAATAAATGAACTCTCATCGCTTGCCAGGAACAACACCAAATTAGCGATATCCTTAGCTTCGGCATAGCGTTGGAGCGGAATACTTTTGGCCAACGCTTCCTCAGTCGTATGCAGGCCCGCTTCCAAAGAACGCATCATCCGGGTATTTACCGGCGACGGGTGAATGGAGTTGACCCTTACATTCGAGCCCGCCGACTCGACGGCCGCCGCTTTCGTAAGCCCGACAACCGCATGTTTGGAAGTGATATAAGGCGCAACATTCGGGCTGCCGCTCAAACCCGCCACGGATGAAGTGTTGATGACGCTTCCGGAGCCTTGCTTGGTCATTACGCCGAGAACATATTTCAGCCCCAAAAAAATGCCGCGTACATTCACGCTGATCACTTTATCGAAATCTTCAGGTTTTTGGTCTACCAGAGGTGCTACTTTACCTTCGATCCCCGCGTTGTTGAAAAAGATATCAATTTTTCCGAAGCGTTCCACAGCTTGATTGACATAGTTTTGCACGTCCGTTTCTTTGGAAACGTCCGCTTGAACGACGATTACTTCGCCGTGCGCATCCAGATCGGCTTTCGTTTTATCCAGGGCCTCTTGGGATAAATCGACCAATACCACTTTCGCCCCTTCTCTTAGGAAGGTTTCCGCGGTAACTTTGCCGATTCCTCCCGCACCGCCCGTAATGACCGCAATTTTATCAGTTAATCTTCCCATCTTATTTCCTCCCGGCACTGTGAAAATTTTCTAAATCCAATTGACTTCCGTAATATTTCACTGGAGCATCGGGTTTATACATCTTTTAGTCCGGGAACGTGCTTGGAAACGCGCACCAATCATTTATCCCAATTGCATGGTCGTAATGCAGGTATTGTCGCCTTCAAACGTCGATAATTCGGATTTTGCCGATTTCCCGTCATGCTCGATCGTGACTTCATATGTTTGATTCCGCGGCAGCCACAGGTCGACGAAACCGTTCGATTGGGATTGCACTGATTTGTCCAGCACCGTATTGCCTTCTTGGTCGACAACGGTCAATTGGAATTGTTTATCCGCCATTTCGCCCTGACAGCCGGTGAGACTGTGAATTTCGCATGGATGCGTATTCTCGATGTAAGGAGCGATCGACAGGAAAAACTCGTCCTGCGGCAAATCATAGGTTAGCGTTTTCGAGTTCCCGTCCTTTACGATCAGCTGCTCCGACGTAATGGAAGCGGATTGGGCGGCTACGCTGCCCGCGCTATAATCCTGCACCAATTGTTTGATATTTTGCGCATTTTCGCTTTGCGGTTTGGTTTCTTCACCACCACCTGCAATGAAGTAGGTTCCTACTGCGACTACTGCAATTGCACCGAATGCGATGGCCATATTTTTTGGTTTCATGGTATAGACACCCTTCCTAAATATCTTCGTTCTAATCTTACCATAAATTGTAAGTGGAATTAAAATCGGCTTACAGTTGTTAATGCTCTATTATAGTTATTACTCTATAAATCTTAGTCTATAAATCTTATAATGTGTGCCCGTCCGAATGAATAAGCCCGTACTATTCTATTACAATTTCATATACTTTGTATAAGACCACCAGTACCAGTCGCCTGAATTGGCAGTTACGCCGCTCGGATACTGGGCTAAGGAGGGATTACCATCAAAGACATTACTTCTTTTTGGAGCCGGGTGCATCCCGGCGACTTTTTGCAATCTCCGGAAGAAGGTTACGACAAAGCCGTCAGACAGCTGTATCGCGCGCTGCTATCGATGCTGAACGTGCAAAATATGCTGGAAGTGGGCTGCGGTCCCGGCGTCGATTACGCGGGAGCCATGAATACGAACCCGAATATCGACTACACCGGCTTAGACATCACGCCGCAAATGATTGACTATTGCCGCCGCAACTATCCGGAAGGCCGCTTCCTGCAAGGGGACATTCATCGCCTTCCCTTTGCGGACAACGCCTTTCAGTTCGTTTACTGCAAGGACGTTTTAAACCATCTGGATGATTGGAAAGCGGGTTTTTCCGAGCTGTATCGCGTCAGCCAGCGGTTTGTGCTGGTCAATTTCTTCTCCGGGCTCGGGGCAAATTCTTTCAATCAAAAAGAACTGCGGGACGGTTATATGATTAACTTTTTCGATTGGAATGAGGTAATGTCGGAGATTTATTCGTATAACCCGCTGGCGATTACCTGCTATCCGCGCGACTCCTATCAAGAGGAGGTCTCCATTTTGATCCAGAAGCCCTAAATGAAAAGCAGCCTTGTACACCGGTTGATCGCCGGGTACAAGGCTGTCTGTCATGGAAAGCCGGGTTCACTGGAAATGACCGTGAACAAATTCCACGGAACCGTCGAAGTCCATAAATACATCCTTCAGGTTAGGATTGATAACTACGTAGTCCGAATAATAGTACAGCGGAATAATTACCATTTGCTCGATCAACAGCTTCTCTGCGTTTGCGTAGAGCTTGTTCCGGAGTGCCGGGTCGGAGGTTTGACTGGCCAGTTTAACATAGCTGTCATAGTTCTCATTACTCCAGCCGGAATCGTTATCCGTACTCCAGGAAGTGAAATATTCCAGAAATGCCGCGGGATCATTATAATCGGCGGCCCATCCGGCTCTGGCAACCTGATAGTTCATTTGGTAACGGTTATCTATGAGTTCCGGCCATTCTTGAACTTCAACCTCGACTTCGATCCCCAGATTTTGCTTCCAGTTATTTATAACGACGTTTGCAATATCCGTGTGACTATTATCCAAAGAATCATTAACTATAATTTTGAATTTCGGGAGCTTAGCAAGTCCTTCCTCCGCCAAACCCTCCTTCAGCAGCCGCCTAGCCTCATTTATATCTTCCATGAAATATGTCTTATCCGATACTTCCGAACGAAAATCGCTTTTCACGCCATGAAGGCCGGGAGGGACGAACCCGAAAGCCGGCGTGCCGTAATCGATTTGCTCGCGTTTAACCGCCATCGCCAAGGCTTTGCGAATTTTAAGATTGTCAAAAGGCGCTTCCGTTGTATTGAATTGATAGTAGTACGATAAGCTGGGGTTGGAAAATTGAATATCACTGTCGCTCAATGAGTCATTCAAAAAATAATCGCTGCCGAACAGGTCAATTTCTTGCTTAGCAAAAGCGGCTGCCGCATCAATTAATTCAATGAATTTCGCCTGATCCCAGTGAACGGTTTTGGCATTATAGTATTTATCATTTTTTGCCAGTATAAGTTCATGGGTGTTCCAATTCCCGATCTTGAACGGACCGTTCGTCACCATGGTGCTTGCCTGATAAGCCCAGGATTCGTTCGTACTTGCATTAGCCGCATTTACGGGGAAAAAGATCGGTTCGGCCAGAAGTTGAGGAAAATAAACCAACTTCTTCGTCAGTGTCACTTGCAGCGTAGTATTATTCAAAGCTCTGACACCTACTTGTGAAGCATCGGTTATGTATCCGTTACTGAACAATTCCGCATTGGCAATAGGAAACATCAAGTAATAATAGGGTGCATATGTATCAGGGGCTAGCGCTTTTTTCCAGGCATACTCAAAATCCGTGGCCGTGACCGGCTGGTTATTACTCCATTTGGCATCGTCGCGCAGCGTAAATGTATAAACTTTTCCGTCATCCGATATTTTCCATTCTTTGGCGATGGCCGGCACCGCCTTGCCGTCATCATCCAAGCGGACAAGGCCCTCGAATAGCCCCTTCGCAATCGTTTTACCCATGCTGGTATCGGCTTCACGAGGGTTCAGCGATTCGGGCAAATCCGTCGTTGCCATCCTGAACGCCTGCCCGCCGCCGGAACCAAAGGCCGTCTGCGTATCAACTCCCGTCATGCTTAATAGCCATGCAATTGCGATCATAAAAACCAGTCTTCTCTTCATCCCGTCTCTCCTTAGATCATTAATAGAAACAAAACCTTTCCAAGAATATTATCGGCAGTTTGCACTCTGTTTGAAAGGATAAAATTAACAAGCGGATTATGTAAAAACGGGCAGGCACGGAGTGCCTGCCCTATTTAGTAAGTTGTTCGTTTATTCCGCTTTGATCGAAAACTTCTCTCTCGAGATTATCGCCGCTTCCACCATATTGCGCAAGGAGGCTATCGTCTCCTCGGTGCCGCGGGTCTTCAGTCCGCAGTCCGGATTGATCCAGAACAGCCGGGGATCCAGCACGCGCAGGGCGCGTTCGATCATCGCCGTCATTTCTTCCACCTGCGGGACGCGCGGACTGTGAATATCGTATACGCCCAGTCCGATCCCAAGCTCATAGGTGGTCTCCTCAAAGCTTTGGATCAGTTCGCCGTGGCTGCGGGAGGTTTCGATAGAAATCACATCCGCATCCATATCCCGAATCGAACCGATCATGTCCTGGAATTCGCAATAACACATATGGGTGTGAATTTGCGTCGTATCCCGAACCGTGCATGTCGTTAAGCGGAAGGCTTTGACGGCCCATTCGAGATATTCCGCCTGCGCCTCTTCCTTAAGCGGCAAACCTTCCCGGACCGCCGGTTCATCCACCTGGATCATGCCGATGCCCACCCGTTCCAACGCCTCCACTTCTTGCCTCAAGGCATAGGCAAGCTGGTAGGCGATTTGTTCCCGCGGGATGTCTTCACGGACAAATGACCAGTTCATGATCGTAATCGGACCGGTCAGCATACCTTTGACGGGGCGTTTGGTCTTGGACTGGGCATACCGGGTCTCCTCGACCGTCATCGCTTCCACAAAAGCCACATCGCCGTAAATAATCGGCGGCTTCACGCAGCGGGAACCGTACGACTGCACCCATCCATGCTGTGTAAATGCGAAACCAGCCAGCTTCTCGCCGAAAAACTCCACCATATCCGTACGTTCAAATTCTCCGTGCACGAGCACATCCAGTCCGATCTCTTCCTGAATCTTGATCCACGTATCGATTTGCTCGCGGACATAGGCGGCATACCGCTCCTGGCTCCATTCGCCCTTTCGCCAAAGCTGCCGGGCCTTACGCACCTCCGCGGTCTGCGGAAAGCTGCCGATGGTCGTGGTCGGAAACAGCGGCAATTGCCATTGTTCCGATTGGAGTTTGTGCCGCTCGGCAAACGCCGATGTACGCCGCGGATGCTGCGTGTCTATGGCGGCAACGGCACGCTGGACATCGCTCCGGTTACGCTCGTCCGACAGCTTAAGCGCCAGGAGCGCATGTTCGCATTGTTCAATATCCTCTGCGATAGCTTCGGCCTGCCCGGGTGATGAGACCGCTTTGGTCAGAAGCACGAGTTCGTCCAGCTTCTCATCGGCAAAGGCCAGCGCCTCCTTCAGCCGCTCCGGGAGCCTGGTTTCATGCTTCACCGTCACCGGAACATGCAGCAGGCTGCAGGAGCTTTGCACGATCAGGTTGTCGGGCAAGACGTACTTTTCCAGTTCTTCAAGCAAAGTTAGCTTATCCCGAGGGGACGCTCGCCAGATCCCGCGGCCGTCGATCAGGCCGGCGCCGAGAACCTTATCCGCCGGGAACCCTGCAGTTCGTAGGGACGCCAAATTTCCGGTCAATCCGTGAACAAAGTCCAGTCCTATTCCTTTTACGGGAAGCCGGACGATCTCTTCGTAATGTTCCACCGCTTCAAAGTAGGTTTGCAGCATGATACTTAAATTTGGCACCGATACCGCAAAGGTCTCATATATCTTTTTAAGACGCCGTAGATCGTTTATGTCTATGCTGGTTACAAGAATCGGTTCGTCTATTTGGACCCACCGGGCCCCTTCGTTCTCAAGCTCCTGCAGGATCCGTACATAGAGCGGCAGCAATCGGTCCAGCCAAGCATCGGTTTCCGCAAGCTCATACCCTTTCGATAATTTCAGGAAGGTCAGCGGACCCACAATCACCGGTTTTCCTTCGATTCCGAGCTGCTCTTTCGCTTCCCGGTAGGCCAGCAGCGGTTTATTCTCGGTGATTGTCGGCGTAATACCGTACAATTCAGGCACAATATAGTGATAATTGGTATTAAACCACTTCGTCATTTCACTGGCCGTGGCATCTTTCGTTCCCCGGGCTATATCATAATATATTGACAGAGGTACAATGCCGCCTTCATATGCGAACCGCTGCGGAATAATCCCGAACATGACGGCTGTGTCCAGCATGTGATCATAATAGCTGAACTCATTGACCGGAATGAGATCGATCCCCTTTTCCTGCTGCTTGCGCAAATGATTCAACCGAATTTCCCGCAGCTTCGCGTGAAGCTCCGATTCTTCGAGCCGGCCGGCCCAAAATGCTTCGAGCGCTTTCTTCCATTCCCGTTCCGCCCCGATGCGCGGATATCCCAAAACACTGCTTTTCGCCATCTTGTAAACACTCCCATCCCCTATTAATTGTTACATGAAAGATATCACACGCCAGTGGCAATAAGGTAAATCCAAAAAACTATACCCAGCTATAATCTAAGGCTATAACGAAAGCTATGATGTGGCGCTGAAGTTGTTTATTTAAAATACTTATTTCCGGTATCAGAAGCTATCACCTGTACCGATAATGTAAATAACTCATTTGGGAGGCGAATCGATATGACAGCCGTGGAAATCCAACAAATCAGGCGAAAACTGCCCGAATGGGTGGCGGCAAGCGTACCGTTTGCCGAGGGGGGCAAGGTCGCTTCCTACATCCCCGAGCTGGCGGGGGCGCCGCATGATGCCTTGGGCATTACACTCATCAATGCAGACGGGGATCTTATAACCGAAGGCAGTTGCGGCCGGCGCTTTACGGTGCAGAGTATTTCCAAGTTGTTCACACTGATCTTGGCGCTGATGGATATCGGAGAGGATCGGGTGTTCGAGAAGGTCGGCATGGAGCCGACGGGAGACAATTTCAATTCCGTGTTGAAGCTTGAGCTCGTGCGGCCCGGCATTCCGTTTAACCCGCTCATTAACGCGGGGGCGATTACGGTGTCGGCATTAATTCGCGGCAGCGATCCGGAGGAAAAAACGGAGCGGATTCTGCAATTTATGAGGGCGTTGGCCAATAATGATCACTTGCGGGTCGACCTCGACGTTTACCGTTCGGAGGCCGACACCGGCAACCTGAACCGGTCGATCGCTTATTTACTAAAGCAAAACAAAGTGCTCGACGGGGACGTCGAGGAAGTACTGGATGTCTATTTCCGGCATTGCTCCATCGCCGTCGATTGCGCGGATTTGGCGCGCATGGGTCTGGTTTTGGCTTGCAACGGAACGGACCCGTTGACGGGGAAGAGCCTGATTCCCCGCAGATACGTCCAAATCGCCAAGACCTTCATGACGACCTGCGGGATGTACAACGCCTCCGGCGAATTCGCTATTCAGGTCGGTTTACCGGCCAAGAGCGGCGTCTCCGGCGGCATACTGTCGCTGGTTCCGGGGCGTTACGGCATAGGCGTCTACGGTCCGGCGCTGAACAATAAAGGGAACAGCCAAGCGGGCGTTCATTTGCTGGAGATCATGTCCCGGGAATTGAACTGGAGTATGTTCTAGTCCGATCCCGTTATACCAATTGATGATCGATCAAATAATTCAGCAGCAGCCGGTTGAAGCTGTGCGGCTGGCATAAATGGCTCGGGTAGAAGGCGTCTTTCAGAATGGCGAACTGCGCCAAAGGCAGCATGGCCGAAGCCTGGTTCATTTGCTTCAGCCCCCATTCGTTCTGGCTCCCGGCCACGCATAGCATGGGAACCTTCAGCTTTGCCAGGTCCTTGAACATATTGGCCTGCCGCAGCGCCAGCCGCTGCTTGATCGCTTCCGTCGGACGCTTATGCAGAATTTCATTTCTCAAAATCGAATAAGCCGGCAGCCACCGGTTATAAGTAACCCTGAGCGAACGCAGGAAAAATTCCGCAGGCAAATACCATGTTACCCAAGCCAGCGGTTCTATGAGTTCCCACAGCGACTTGCCCTTCGCATACAGAATGCTTTCGAACAAGCAATCCACCAGCACCAGAGCCTTCACCCGTTCCGGATAAAGCGCGGCGAACTTCTGGGCAAGGACGCCGCCGCTGGAGTAGCCGACCAGGACCGCTTGAGGCACCTGCAGCATATTCAGCAATTTTTGCAAGTCCTCGCACTGCGCCTCCAATATATGGGGGATGTCGATATTCATTTTGCCGGATTGCCCGTTCCCCCGGAGATCCAGGACGATAACCTTCGATCTTTTGCCGAAATATTCGATTTGCGGTTCAAACATATGATGCGAGGACCGGCAGTCATGCAAAAAAACGATCGGCGTGCCGGTGCCGTGCACCTCGTAGTATAATGACGTTCCGTTCAGTTCAATTTGAGGCATAGTAACTTAAGCCACCTCTTGTTTTTTTTCGCAACAAAAAAAAAGCATCCGAAAAGAGGAACTTTTCGCAATGCTTCTCTAGTCAAGGTTATAATTAATTAACCTCGTTAAATACGCATGGTTGCAGTCGCCTCTCTTATTACGCTTACGAGGTTAGCTGCCGGATTCGGGCTGTAAGAGTAGCCCTACTCGATCACGCTCGAGATTCACCCCATGTGAAGAGATCCGAAGCTCTCCTCACGGTTGGTTCCCCCGTTTCCCGCGTTCCCGCGGAAACTCAGCGATAAAGACACTTATATAATTTCCGAAGTTCTGCAAATGAATATACGCTTGAAAGCCGGATATGTAAAGGCATGACTTCCGTAATATTCGATTGTTTTAAATAAAAAGGTATAGATAAAGCGCTTCCAGGCCATCCGCTCTAATTCTTTTCAAGCCTTCCTCGCTTTTTCTCGCCTTTTTAAAAATATCTAAAATGACCCAGCTTTTCCCCGAACACCTCTCCGGCCAGCTCCGGAAAAAGCCCCTTGGGAATCATTGCTGCCTCACTTTGTATTCATTCATTTGACGCTGACTCAGCATTCGCTTCATCCTCCGCCGTACCCGGATCATTCGGGTCCCCGAGACTCCCCATCCATTCCTCCATTGCGCCGGCAACCGCCAGAAGCTGCTCCTCCGCGGATATGGAGGCCGCATTATCCCCCTTCTGCATGCCGTATACGCCGAATTGGCCGTGGTTTCCGCCTTCGATCGTTACATAAGTCGTAGCATCCGGCAAATTGGACTTCGCCCGCTCCCACGCCTCGCGGTCGAGCACGCCGTCATTCGAACCGGTGATTTGCAGCGCCGACATATTAAGACCGTTTAAGCTTCCTCCGTCATCCGCGTATGAGGCCAGGAAGTAAACGCCGGCAACCGAGTCCGGATGCTTGGCCGCGTAGCGGGAAGCAAAGACGCCGCCGAGCGAATGTCCGCCGATCACATAGCTGTCTTCCGGATGCTCCGCGATAAACGAATCGGCCTTGTTCTGTCCGAGCATGGCCAGATTTAACGGCATCGCCGCGATATAAACGCGATGTCCCGCTTCGGCGAGCTTTCTGCCGAACAAAGCATAGCTTTCCGGCTCAACCAACCCGCCCGGATAAAAAATAATATTCGGCTGCAATGCCTCCATCCCGGCCGGTTCCAAGACATATCCGTCCCCCGTCTTGTTGACGGTTACGTTCTCGTCGCTGGAAAGCGCCGAAACCGCCGCGTCGAGCGGTTCGTATGTAAGGGTCTTGTAGAGAACCGCGAGCCCCAGCACAAGGACTACGACTACAGCAAGCGTCCACGACAGTACCTTCCTCCGTTTTAAGCGCCGAGGTTTGGCCTGCGAAATGGCATTCGTTTGATAGATCATTTCTGGTATCCCCTTTCGTAATCGACTTTCCGCGCTTATCTATAATATCATGAGCCTTTCCCGAAATGTCGGCCAGAAAAGGGATATTATTTATTCATTTCTCTTTCAAAATATTCTTCCTTAGTCAATTCAGAAAAGAATTGGGGGATGTATTCATCCCCAATCCTCCGGAAGCTTCCCTTTTGCCTTATTGACCCCAAAAATCACTTTGACGGCCGCCTGAAGGTTTGGAGCTTCAGCGCCGTAAGATGCAATACCCGACTTGACGTCTTGCAAGAACATCATCTCATATGGGTTGCCCGCGGAGAGCAGTACATATGATTTATTGCCGGTGTTCAGCTTGTCGATCAGGTCTTGATAAGCCGCCCAATCATAGTCCGAGATCGAACTGCGGAATTGATAGGAGACCAGGATTACGTGATCGGCCCGATTTATGGCGGCATACGTCTCCGAAGCATTCTTATCGCCAATGATTAGCGATTCGACGGAAAACCTTTTTCCAAAATTAGCGGAAGACAGGCTGTCTTCGATGGAATTTGACAGTTCGACGGTTGGCGCAAGAACGGCAACCGTATCTCCGTCGGACAGGCGCAAGGGCAAGCTATCCCTATTGTTGACCAACTCGGTTATCGCTTGTTCGGCAATCCCTTGTTCTACTTCACGGTGTTCCTTGGAGCCAATAATCTTATCCGCACGCTGAAGCTTGGCTTGCAAACCTTCCTGCGTCTCGAACAAACCGTACTCCTGTTTCAACTCAAGGATTCGCGTCACCGAAGCATCGATCCGCGCCTTGTCTATTTCCCCATTCTTCACCGCCTGGACGATGGCTTGGTGCGCCCCGGGGATGTCTTGCGGCATGAGGATGATGTCAACCCCTGCTTTAACCGCGAGCCGTACCGCTTCTTCCTCGCCGAAATGCTCGGCGATGCCGTTCATCGTAAACGCATCGGTCACGATCACTCCGTCAAACCCTAACTCCTCCCGAAGGAGTCCGGTCATGATTTTAGACGATAAAGTAGCGGGCAATAAAACGCTCGAACCGTCTTTCTTCGACTTCATCTTCGTATCGTCCAGTGCCGGAAAAGCAATATGCGAGGACATCACCATCCCGGCTCCGTTTTGAACGGCCGCCCGGAACGGTTTAAGCTCGATGGCTTCCAAGCGCTGCTTGTCATGCGTCACGACGGGCAAACCAAGATGCGAATCCACGGTCGTATCGCCATGGCCGGGAAAATGCTTCACGGCGGAAATAACGCCCGATTGTTCCAGCCCTTTCATGAACTGAACCCCAAAATCCGCAACCAGGTCGGGATCGGCTCCGAAGGAACGTATTCCGATAATCGGATTGTCCGGATTTACATTGACGTCAAGCACCGGAGCAAAATCCAGATTGACGCCGAGCGCCTTAAGCTCGGTGCCCGTCACGATGCCCGCTTGCTTCGAAAGAGCAGGTTGTCCCGTCGCACCAAGCGCCATATTGCCCGGCAAGTTCGTACCCCCGGGAATCCGGTTGACCACGCCGCCTTCCTGATCGATGCCCAAGAACAGCGGAATATCGCCGGCCGCTTGCTGTAATTGATGGTTAAATGTAATTAGCTGCTTGGCATCGGTAATATTTTTGTCAAACAGGATTAATCCGCCGGGCTGCTGCTCATAGAGCAGTTCTTCAACCCCCCCGTTCACCGAATAAGAAGGTTTACCGTTCCACATGCGGATATCCGGCATGAGCATTTGCCCGACTTTTTCTTCCAGGGTCATATAACCGAGCAGCTTGTTCCAATCCTTGGCCTCAATCGCCTGCTCCCGTTCGAAAGAGATCACTCTGGATAAAAAAACGGCAAACTCGGCCCGGCTCACGGAACGATCGGGACCAAAGCTTCCGTCCGGGTATCCGCCGATCAACCCGTTGGAAGCCAGCAGAAGAATGGGTTCCTTCGCCCAGTGCGTACGAATGTCCGACAGTTCCGATGTTTTGCCGCCGGGTTCAAGCACATAAAGCCGTGCTAAAATCGTGGCCGTCTCCCCGCGGCTTATCGGTGCGTCGGGCCGGACCGTTCCGTCATCAAAGCCCGCGACCAAGCCCAATTCTACGGCTTTGGCCATTTCGCTATAGAACATATGCGTTTTGGGCAAGTCGCGGAATTTGACCTCGGAGACCTTGAAATTTCTGTCGGGATAAATCTCGCGAATTAAATAAGTAACGGCTTGCGCGCGCGTAATGGAGCTTGACGGTTTGAATATTCCGTTGCCGTATCCCGCAATCGTTCCCCGTTGAGTCAAATCATAAATTCCATCCTCCGCCCACTTCGAGTTACCCAGATCCGAAAATATTTCCCGCGCCCAGGTCGTCTGCGGTGTTGAAGGAACAAGATAGACCACTGTAAAAAAACCGATAATAAGCATAATTCTCCGCCATAGTTTCAAGTTCATCATCCTTTCATGGTGTAGGCGAACATATGGACACACGAACATACTATTTCTAAACGGATTTATTCGTGAAAATGTTCCATCCGTTTATAGTAAAACATCTAAGCTGCGGCAATGAAAGAAGCCGAAATAAAAGAATTGAAGCTTGGGATAAGCTTCAATTCTTTATGTAATAATTGCTTATTTTACGGGCTCCCATTTGCAGCGGATCGGGGATGTAATCGCTTCCTCTTTCTTCAACTCCTTGAAGGCCTTGTCGACTTCCTTCCGGTCCAAACCCGACAATTCTTCCACCTCACCTGCGCTTACGGGCTTGCCGGCCTTTCTCATCGCTTCAAGCACTTGTTCTTTCACGCTCACCACGGACACCTCCATTCCTATATTTACCACCAGAATACCAAACGTTCGTTCCCGTGAATAGTCTGTTTAAAAAATGTTCATTTTTAAAATGAAAATAAGGCTCCCTCCTGGAGGAAGCCTTTTGACATTCCGCGAAGCTGGATCTACCCGCCGATGGCCATGGCGCTGAATACAATCGGACCGACAACGAAGGCGGCGGAATTGTCGTCTTGATTTTCAACGATCAATTGGTAAATTTGCGTTCCGGCCGGCGCGTTAGCATCAACGAAGTGAAGGGAAATCACCGCGTCGTCGATATCGGATACCAGATTGTCAAATTCAGCCAGCGCATAGAAGATTTCAGTGCCGGCGCGCCAAATGCGAACAAGAATATTAGGGGAATCCAGATCAATGTCAAAACCAATAGTCGCTTTCAATTCTACTTTATTCGGGAAGCTTGCCGGATCCGCCGGATCGATAAAAACGGATGTGGAGGCGATCTCTATGCCTGCAGGTGAAATGGGAACCGGGATATTGACGCCATTGGTAATCGGGGTAACGACTTGCGCATTGTAATCCAAGAGCGTTTTTGCCAATTTATTCTCACTCCTTTTCATATTTTACTACATCCTATTCGTAATATGAAAAAGAGCTTGTGCTAGTAACTTCATATTTTAACTTTTTTTAAGATTCTAGTTTTGGAGCGACTCGGCAAGGACACTAAGCTGTCTAGATATATTTGGCAGATCCGTATATGGCAAACGAACGGAGAAATTAACGCCGATTGCAATGTCGGAGAAATTAACGCCCTTTTTCTAAGCAGTTACTGCGGCCTCCTGGTGCTTTATCCCGGGACGATAAATCGTGAGCTGACCGGGCCGGAGCAAAGCGGCCCGGGCTGCATCTATCGTTCTTGGCGGGCTAATGGTAGCGACTGCGGTCTGGCTGCCGATTGCCATGCTCTTCGACCAGCATTGGGGATGGCGTTCCAGTTTTTGGGCAGTGGGTTACGCAAAATGTCTAAATAATGCTATTGTTTGACTTAAAAATCAAGGTGTCAAAACTTACTATAAATTACAATCAAAGGTACTATATGTATATCTTTTATGAAGGAGTGATTCGGTTTCGTAAAAATCGATTGTTTTGCAAGCGGTTTCGAATATTCCGTAAAGGAGAGTGGCTATTGTGAAAAAATTTTCCCGAAGAGCACTCCTGCTCGCGATGTTCATGGGCATTATCGCCTCATTGCTGGTTTCAGGGGTATCCGCAAACGGAAAGGATATCCATCAGTTCCGTTACGTTGACCCCTATACGGCAATCTCGCAAATGGGAGCTGGCTGGAATTTGACAAACACGCTCGATGCCATTCCAACGGAAGGGTCCTGGGGCCCGTCCGCGACTCCGAAGAATTTTGACGATATCAAAGCCGCGGGATTTAAGAGCGTCCGAATCCCGGTTACCTGGACGCATCATATGGGACCCGCTCCCGATTATCTCATTGATCCGGCCTGGATGGATCGAGTATCCGAGGTTGTCGACATGGCGCTTGAGAGAGGCTTTTATGTCGTTCTCAACGTTCACCACGATTCCTGGGAATGGGCCAATTTATCCGATAAGACCGATCTTGACGCCAAGCAACAAAAGTTAATGATTCTATGGGAACAAATTGCGGATCGCTTCAAAAACAGAAGCGAAAGGTTAATGTTTGAAACGTTGAATGAGCCGCAGGGCAGCACCGCCGAAGATGCGGAACAGTATAACATCATGAATCGCAATGTGTTAAAAGTGATCCGCGAATCAGGCGGTCATAATAAAAAGCGTCTGGTGATTTTACCCGGTTTAAATACGAATATAGAGAAGACGATCGATTGGTTTCAAAATCCCGACACTTCGGACAAAAATCTGATCTTGACCGTGCACAATTACGATCCTTGGGGGTTTGTATCCAACTGGTACGGAATTACTAATTGGAACGACCGGAATTATTTCGACAACCTGTTCGGAAAATTAAACGATTTCTCAAAGGAAGTCGGTCTTCCGGTTATCATTGGCGAATACGGCACGTTGACGCCAGTAGAAAAGCACTCCAAGTGGATATATCAGGATAGCTTTGTTCGCGCGGCCCATAAGTACGGAATGGCTACGATGTTGTGGGGCGACGAATTCGATCGTCCGAGCGGATCGTGGTTAGATCCTATCAAAAAAGACATTATTCTGAATGCGAGCAAAGGAATCGCCAATTCTTTTGTGGATCAATCAGAGTTGTATTTCCTGGAAGGGGCGGATATCTCCGACCAGATCCTGCAACTGGAATTAAACGGCAACAGGCTGCTCGGTATTTATCATGGCGACACCAAATTAACCGAGGGCAGCGATTACACCTTGGATGAGTCGACATTGACGCTGAACAAAGAATATATTGCTCCATTATCTCAACATTTGGGTGTCGGAGCCACGCTGCGATTTGAGTTTTCGGCCGGCGCGGACCAATTGCTCAGCTTGATTACCTTCAAAGCTCCTGTATTGGCAACAACCGAAGTGACCATTGCCAGAGGAGCCGCCAACGAAGACTTAAAGATCCCGACCAATTTCAACGGCACAACGCTTGCGACCGTCACCGCATTGGAACTGAACACTGTAGATTACCAGACCGGAAAACCGTTACCCATGCCGGTTAAAGACGAATGGACAAATTGGATGCCTAACGATGCGTTTAACGGCCTTCACGGCGGGTTAAGCCACGGCAACGATTTCTGGTCGGATCGGGATAACGTCTATATTTCCAAAAACGTATTAAACGCCATGGATGACGATGCCGTATATTCTTTTAAATTCTGGCCGAGAGATCTAGAAGTGAATGTAGATGTAATCGTACGTATCAAGTAGGACAAACCGGATTCAGTAAAAAAAGTTGCGGCGATTGCCACACGGTATTCTACCGGTGCAATCGCCTTTTTTCCAAAGCGAAATAGACTAGGAAAATATAACATTATTTATGGAATACAAAGCTTTCCAGTTCGCATATCGGTCTGCCTTTGAAGAATTCTCCGAAATAACCGCTGTATCCGTCTTCAAATACCAAATATACGGTATGAACGCCTGTAACGCATTTCACCACTGTATTTACAGTCCCATCATCCGCTCCAATTTCGCATCTTCCGATTTCTTCACCGGCCGCGTCGTCATCAATGAGAATTCTCATCGTCCCTTTATTGCCGCAACCTCTGATTTTAGCCGTGAATTCCATTGTGCTGCTGGAAAAATCTTTTCCGAAATCAAAATATTTATAGCCGATAATACTTCCGTTCATGATGTTGACTACCGCTCTGTCCAAAACGTTTCTCTCCGTTATGAAACATCCTCCTTTAAGCATGCAAGCTGCATCTGCCGGGGTAGGACGATAGGGTGAAAGCGATACTTCAAAGCCCAACGAGGTCATTTCTACTTGCGGAATGCTTCCGTCCGGAAGAATTTCGATTCGTTCAACGCAACCGCGTCTTGACATTACCGTATTATTCGTCATTCTGTGATAAAAAATATACCATTGCCCGTCGATTTCACAGATCGATCCATGATTATTGCCGCCGGGATAATCCAGGCCATTATCGATAATCGTGCCCCGATACTCAAACGGCCCTGTGGGCGAATGGCTCGTGGCATAGTCAAGCCTGCTGCCGATTTTCGGGGAATAAATTAAATAATAGGTATCCCCAACCTTGCGGGGGGAACATGCTTCAAAAAATGCAAACGGCTCATCCGTCGGCAGAATATCTTTCTTAAATGTACCGGGTAATATTTCATACATATTTGCCGCATTTATCTCGGCCATATACGAACCTAAATATCCGCAATAGATATAAACCCTGCCGTCATCATCCACCAGTACACCCGGATCGACGAACTGCCCGTCCGCAAGAATGGGATCTTCGTGATCTTGAACCTGGTATCGGGATACAAGCTCAAAAGGACCTTCCGGTCTATCGCTTACCGCAACACATCCCTTTGATCCAACGATATAAGCATAAAGGTAGTATTTACCTTCCTTTTCAACCACATCCGGAGCATACAACTCCCGATCCGACCAAGCCGTATCGGATTCATGGTCTCTGTCCATGCGTGTATGAAACGCGTCCCCATGGCATTTCCAATCATCGAGACGATGGATATCCGCCGACCATACCTTCAGTTTATAATCGCAAAACCGATCGGATCCCGCTAAATCATGTGAACCGTAAATATATACCCTGTCCCCGAAAACTCTGGGCTCTCCATCAGGTATATATTCCCAATTGGGTAAATAGGGGTTAGCCATATTTATGTCCCTCCCTGTTTTTATAGTTAAGCCCATCCCGGTTTTACTATAAAATTATATAAGAAGAGGAAATCATAACCCTTGATTTTTCAGACATAAAATAGCATTATTTTGTCACGGTTCTGTGGATCAGGGAGCCGGCAAGCCGCTATCTACAATTCCTTGGTCATAAACACGCTATACGGGTCTTCGATATAATCCGCAAACGGCTCGCAATATTGAAATCCGAAGTGCTCGTACAATTTCCGCGCCGGCGCAAAAGAGTCCGGTGACCCCGTCTCCAGGCTTAAGCGCTTGTACCCCCGCCCCTCGGCTTCTTGAATAATATGTTCCATTACCCGCTTGGCCACGCCTTTTCTTAGGTGTGAGGCTGAGGTCCGCATCGATTTTATCTCGCCATGCAAGGGATCCAGCTCCTTCAGCGCTCCGCAGCCGAGCAGCTCGTCTCCTTCCCATACGCTCCAGAACGTAACCTCCGGGCGCTTCAATCCTTCGAGATCTAGGGCATGGATGCTTTCCGGCGGTGAATCCGCCGCCATGCCTCTAAGATGTTCCGCTATTAATCCGATGATTTTATCTCCTGTTAGATTGTCAACCCTAATCTCCAAAAATATCACTCCATGCGCCAGTTTTTAATCCCTAGTATACGTACCATTCGGAGAATTGCAAAGATGACATTTGACGGATCATTCGCCCTCCGCTGCCGCCTTTCGCGTTTGCCGCAGCCCGCCGAATTTGAACACGAAGATTCCGCCGATGACGATGAGTACGCCAACCAGCTGCTTGATGGAAAAAGGGACCCGCTCCAGCCCGAACCAGCCCAAAGAATCCCACAACAGCGCGAATATAAGCTGGGCCGCCATCGCGATGGAGATGGCATACGTCGGTCCAAGCAGCTTAATCCCGTTGACCGTACAGAAGACAACCCCTACGCCGATCACCCCGCTGAACCAGAACCAGGGCTGCATATTTTGCCAGTTGAACAGATTCCCTCCCTCGACAATAAGACCGATCAGGAATGAAGCCAGAAAGCCCAGCCCCAATACTAAGGTGGTGGTAGTCCAGGTCCGCGCTCGTTCATCCACCTTGTTATTGAAAATATTTTGCAGACCGACCAGCGATCCTGCGAGCAAAGCCCATAAGAGTCCGATTAGCATATCTATCTCTCCCGTTTGTTATTCGTAAATGTTATGGCTTGTCAATGCGGTTAAGCCGTCGCGGTTTATGACAATAATTCCGTCTTTGGTCCGCTCGGTCAGGCCTTCCGCGCAAAATTGATAGAGAACGCGGTTCAGATGCCTGTAGCTGACGCCGATCAAATTCGCAGCATCCTTTAAATCGGAGGTACTTAACCTTCCCTGAAGGAGGGCATCCGTCCCGTCGAAGCAAACCGACAGCAAATAGCTGGCCAGCCTTACTTCGACAGGATACATTAAATTGAAGCTTAAATCATTGGATTTGATCAAAAACTTCCGGGTCACAATATCGAGCAGGAATTGCAGGAACTTCGGATCATCATTGGCGAATTTTCTCAGCCAGCGGTAGGAAATACCGATCATGTCCACGGAGGTAACGGCCTCCACCGTGTTGATAATATCTCCGCCCTGCACATACTCGATGTCCCCGATAATTTCAACGGGCGATTTAAAAGATAGAATCAGCGTCTTTCCTTCCGCCGAGGTCGTGTAAATTTTAATCTTGCCTTTGACCAGAATATACAATACGCCCGCGGGTTCGCCTTGGGTGCAAATGAATTCGCCCTGCCCGAAACGGCATAACGACAAATGCGGTTTCAAATCTTCGGGTATGGCGGAATCGATTCGAAACGTCCGGAGATAAGCATGGATCTGCTCCGTATCGCGGGTCTCTTTCATCATTCAGGTCAGCCTCCAGCCTGCTCAATCTTAGTATCTTAAAATAATCACGCTCGCCACCATCATCATAATACCGATGAACTGGGGAAGCCGCATCTTTTGTTTCGCGACACCGAACCATCCGTTAATGTCGATCAGAAAAGTCATCAGAAGCTGGGCGACCAGCAGCACGGAGCTGGTAAGCGTAACTCCGGTCAAATGGATCGCCGTTACATTGCCGAAAATAATGACCGCCGCCAAGGCGCCTCCGGTCAGATACAATGGCTTCACTTCCTTGAATTGCCGCCATTTGCCCTGCCGCATCACCATGACGATCAACAGCGCCGTAACAAACCCGGTCAACTGGGTCAGCGTCGCCGCTTGCCAGGTTCCGATCCCCTGACTGATGCGGGAATTCGCGACCCCTTGCAAAGTGATAAAGGCCCCGCCCAAAAACGCGAACAACAATCCTCTCATTTTGTCTCTCCCCATTTTTCATTCTGTTCATTCTAATTTAAAGATATCTGCAGACATTTGGGAAGGACATTTGTCCTCGGCGTGTAACCGAGTTTAAGAAGAATGTCCGTTGACGCTTTCAATGATGTTCGAGCCCGCGAATGCAGTGAAATAATGATCGCAGGTTGCAGTGTTCGGAGCTATTGGAATAAAGGAGGCAAGGCATGGATTATATTACACCGAAAGAAACGGCGTTATAGGTGAAACAGTGGCCTAAAGATCCCATAGCGGCGGGCCGTCGTCATACCGTTGGCCTTAGATCGGACGGCACGGTGGTTGCCGTGGGTGATAATAAATGTGGCCAATGTGATGTAAGCGGCTGGCGCGATATGGTGGCGGTAGCGGCGGGTAATGTTCATATGGCGACGAATACCGGTAATGCTCATACCATCGGGCTTAAATCGGACGGGACGGTGGCGGCAGCGGGTTGGAATATGCATGGGCAGTGCGATATTAGCGGATGGCGTGATATTGTTGCGGTCGCGGCGGGTGACTGGCACACCATCGGGCTTAAATTGGACCGCACGGTGATGGCTGCAGGTAATAACCGGTATGGCCAATGCGATATAAGCGGCTGGCGAGGCATCGTGGCGGCAGCGGCAGGTTATCTTCATACCGTCGGGCTTCAATCGAACGGCACGGTGATTGCTGCGGGTCGGAATAAGCATGGCCAATGCGATGTAAGCGGCTGGTACGGCATTGTGGCGATTGCAGCGGGTAGTAGTCATACCATCGGCCTCAAATCGGACGGCACGGTGGCGGCTGTGGGTTGGAATAAGTATGGCCAATGCAATGTAAGCGGATGGAGCGATATTGTGGCGGTTGCTGCGGGTTGCGCCCATACCATCGGCCTTAAATTGGACGGCACGGTGGTTGCTGTGGGTGATAATGAATATAGCCAATGCGATATAGATGACTGGTACGGCATTCAAATGCCCGGCAATTAGCATAGGCCATCCTCGAAGGATGGCCTATGCTTGTAGATAAATTTATGTGCATTACCCCGTGGCTGCGTTAAGCTGTCAAATGTTTTTACGTTTACTCCCTTGCCCGCTTACCGAACTGAAAATGGTAAACCCATAAAATAAGTACATAAGCAAAGAAAAGCACGATATAAATATTGCTGAATGTGTTCGAAGAAGGATAATCGTTGAAAGGGTTCCAATGAACAGACGAGCCTTGATCGACCACCCGGCTGTAAATGGCCGTTGAAACGGCTCCCGCCAGAAAATTCAGCATCGTCAGCATGCCCATGCCTACCCCCGCCTGCTCTTTCGGCAAGGTTCTGGATATGGAGTTCGACATGGCGATTTGCATAAATGTCTGCCCCACCGTACCGAAGACCAGAACAATCGCAATGACAACCGGGGAGCTTCCTACAAAGGTTGACATGCATAGGAAGCAAATCAGCAGCAATGTCGAAGCCATATAAAAAAGAAACGGATTTCCTTTCGCATCGGCCAACTTCCCCGCGCTTCTGCCCAAGATGGCCGCGGCGATCGTCCCCGGCACCATCGTAATCCCGGCGAACAAGGGGGATAGATGATTAATCCCCGACAGGAACTGTGGCGACAAGAAAGGCAGTGCATACCCTACCCCCATCACGCACACAGAAACGATAAGACCAAGCGAATAGCTTTTATTGGCGAATAATCGGGCTTGGATAAACGGTTCTGCAGCGGTTTGAATCCGCACGATAAATAAGATCAAGAAAATCAGGCTGGCGACAGCCGGCGTCCATCCGCCCTGAGTGACGGCCAAGAGCAAGGAGGTTACCGTTCCCGCAAGCAGGACGGCCCCGATCCAATCGATTTTCGCTTTCGCCGTACGCTCATCCTGCAAATATCTCCGGTAAAAAGGCAAAGTGAACAGGATCAGGACGGGTGTACAAAACAACCAGCGCCAATCGAGCATTCCCCCGATCAGCCCGGAAACCACCGGCCCGATCGCATTCCCCAGCGCCAGGCCCGTAGCGGATATGCCCAAAGCGCGTCCCCGACGCTCCGGCGGAAAATAGCGGACCGGGATGATCATGCCAAGCGCCGGTATCACCGCCGCGCCCGCGGCCTGCAGACCTCTGCCGAGCAGGACCATGCCGAAGGCGGGAGCGGTCAGCCCGGCGAGCGATCCCAACAGCAGCAGGACCATGCCGAAGGTCAGCAAATTTTTTAATTTGTACGTATCTGCCAGCTTTCCGTAAATGACTGATCCGATGGCATAGATCAGCGTATAGATCGTAAATACCCAACTGACCTGTCCCAAAGACAGCCGGAAATCTTCCTTGATTTCGGGCAGGACGATATTGAACATCGTTGCGTTCATCACGGAGATCACCATCGTTACCGCCAGGATACGAATTAATTTTTCCCCCGCGGCCGACTGAGTTTGCTGTTGTTCCATCTCTCTCCCTCTCTTTCTATTCGGTGTGGTTTATTATACAATCAGTCTTAAATAATAAAAAATATATGTTATGACATATAATCATAACCTTAGGTATATGAAAGGATGAACACCGACGATGGAATTGCTCCAACTTCATTACTTCAGGACGGTCGCCCGACTGGAGCATATGACCAAAGCGGCGGAAGAGCTGCAAATTGCCCAACCCGCGCTCAGCAAGACGATTTCCCGGTTGGAAGCGGACTTGGGCGTACGGTTATTTGACCGCCACAACCGGCAAATTCGCCTCAATACGTTCGGCAAAGCCTTTTTGAAAAAGGTCGATGCCGCGCTTACGGCTCTCGATGAAGGACGGCGGGAAGTCGCCGATTTGGCGGGTCTTGCGCGCGGCAGTATCGCAATCGCGACGAATTCCCTGCATCGGCTGGCCGAGGTTGTCGGCGCCTTTCGCGCCATGTATCCGGAAGTGGACATCCGGATTTTGCAAGTTCCTCCGGCGCAAGGGGAAGAAATGAACCGGCTTCTGGAAGCCGGAGATGTCGATCTATGCTTTGGAGCGTCCGCCATGAACCGACCCGGGATTTGCGAACAGGTCGCATGGGAAGCGGAAGTGTTCCTGGCCGTGCCCAGCGGTCACCGCCTGGAAAGGGAAAGCGGCATTGCCTTGACCGAAGCGGCCGGCGAGACTTTCATCGAATACAAGCAAGGACATCCTTTTCGCAGCGATAATGAGGGGTTTTGCAGGTTAGCGGGAATCCAAAGAAATGTCATGTACGAGGTGGAGGATCCGGAATCGCTGAAAAGCCTCGTTATCGCGGGCTTGGGCGTCGCTTTTATGCCGGTCGACAAGAGACGGGCCAAAGATCCGCAATTTACGCTGCTGCCGATCAAAAGTCCCTCCTGCCGCCGCAGGTATTTCGTTTCGTGGGTAGATAAGCGTTATGTATCCCAAGCTGCGGAACAGTTTAAACAATTTCTCGTTACGTATTTCCGTCGCTGACGGCGCTTGCCCAGCTTACCGCCAAATGGCCGACGGCAAAAATGACAGTAGCGATGCAAAGCCATAGCGATTCCCCCCACAACGACGCAAACAATAAAGCGCATACGGGGAATACGGCGAGCGGAATCGGGATGAACAGAAAAGCTTTCGTCAGATAGCCGCGATCACGGCCCCTTGCCAAATAGCGAATCCACATTATGTAGTACAGTACAAAACAAACGGCCGTCAGCATCGCCCACACATCGGCGTCCCTGCCGCTAAAATCGGGTTTGGTCAAAAATATCAAAACCATAAAGACGGCACCCTGGCCCACCCTTTCCAGCAAAGTAAATATGGGATTGATCGCCGGGGCCGCGGCCGGAGCGTTCTTTGGCGGGAACAGCGTAAAGAAGAGCAGGCTCGGCATAAGAATCAAAATAGAAATGATCAGGCCGATTGACGAAAACTCAAATCTCATGGGTTATCCCCTTTCTCCTGAAAGAAATGGAAGCTTCTGCTGCTATCTTAACCGATCATTGTCCGGGCGCAAATAAAAAAGCTCTCGTCCGGCAAGATTTTTCATCTTACGGACAAGAGCCCTGTTTCCGCATCCGATCTATTCCAGATCTGTAGCCAAATCCTTGATCCACGGCCGTGCGGCAAGCGGCGCGATATTCACTTTGCTATCCGGAACGGCGCGGATGCTGCACAAATATCCGGCCTTGCCGTCGACAATCGCCGAGCACTCCTTGCAGGCATTCGCCGAACGGCAGGAATATCTCACCGAAAGGGAAGGATCCCGGTGCTCTCTGATCCAAAAGATCGCGTCGAGCAAGCTCATCCCGTCCTCATACGGAACTTCGAATTTTTCCGGCGAGGCCCCTGTTTCGGGATTCCCGCGAATTACGTTTAATGTAACGTTAGGCATGTCGAACCCTCCTTCATCCGGTCAGTTTTGCGGCGGCAGTGCGATTTCCTGCACGCTCCAATTCCCCTGCTTGTCCAGTGAATAACTGTAGCTTGCCGGGATATCCAATGTTTCCTCATAATCCAGCCTTACATGGGCGCCGCGCGTTTCTTTGCGCTCCAGTGCCCCCAGAATAATCGATTCGCCGACTTTCAGCATATTGTCGCATTCCAGCTTCTCGATCAGACTCAGCGAAAAACGGCCCGGCTTGGCCAGCGAAACGGCATCCAGCTCGGCCCGCAGGGCCGAAATCTCCTTGTACGCCCCGCTCAGCCCTGCTTCGGTCCGCAGCGGACCCGCGCCCTGCCACATGATGCGCTGCAGCTTGCGTTTGAACGCCTGCAGCGAGGCGGTATCCCGCTCGACCGGCGTCGGGTGCCAGAATGAATGCAAGCGCGATAGCTCCGCCTCGAGCGCCGCTTGAATGGCGGCACTTGCGTCCGCTGCGCCCCCGTCTTCCTTGGCCGCCGCCGTCTCGCCGGCGATCCGCCCCGTGACGAGCGCTTCGGTAATCGCGTTGCCCGACAGACGGTTGGCTCCATGCATGCCGTAGATGAGCTCGCCGGCGGCGAACAGTCCCGGCACGCGCGTTCTCATGCGGTCATCGACGCGGACGCCGCCGAGCATGAAATGCGCCATCGGCGCGACCTCCACCATATCCTTCGTCAAATCGACGCCCTGATTCCGCAAAATGTCGATAACGGGGCCGAACGCTTCCTTCAGCTTATCCTCCGGAACCATGCGGAAATCGAGATAAGCCCCGCCGTGCGGTGTGCCGCGGCCCGCCTCCACTTCGCGGAAGATCGCCAGCGTCGTCTGGTCGCGCGCGGCGGTATATTTTCCGGCGACCTCGCCGTTGTATTTATCCATAAATTCCTCTTCCAGCCCGTTCAGCAGACGACCGCCCAGCTTGTACCGGAACGGATCCCACATGATCGGGTCGATGCCGACGAGCGGCGGAAACAGATGGGCGATCGGGAAAAATTGCACCATTTCCATATCGCGCAGCTCGGCCCCCGCTTCGGCGGCGAGCATATATCCGTCCCCCGTCATATTGGCCGATGCGCTGTTGCGCGCATATACCTCGGTCAACCCGCCGGTCGCCAGGATGATCGCGTTCGAAGCGATGCTCACCGGACGAAAGCTTTCCATTTCGAAGCCGACCGCGCCCACCGCGCGGCCTTCATGAAGCGCGATTCGGGTGATCATCATATTTTTAAGCCGCCTGATCCGCTGATCTTTCCAGATCGCTTTCTTCAAGCCCGCCGAGGTCGCGCCACCGGTATTCAAAATATCCACGTACACGCACCGGGCCTTGGAATGCCCCGGCGCAAACGCCTGCGACCGCTTGCCGTCGGGCGTTCTCGCCCATTTGACGCCGTAGCTCTCGGCTTCGAGAATCACCTCCGGACCCCGGTCCACGATCGCCCGGACGATCGCCGGGTCGGCTAGCCCCCGGCTGCCTTTCATCGTGTCGGCAAAATGAATGTCCGGGTAATCCTCTTCCGCTTCGCCCAGCGCCACCGCGACCGTCATTTGCGCCAAAATGGTCGCGCCGCCCCGGCCGATCAAGCTTTTGTCAGCCAGGATAACGCTGGCCCCTTGATCCGCCGCCGCTCTGGCAGCCATCATTCCAGCCGCACCGGAGCCGACGACGAGCACGTCGCATTGCAGATTTAGCGGTTCCATTCCTTTTTCCATCTCCGTAAGTCTCCCCTCTCATCGCCTGATGCCGGAATCTGTCTTCCGAATCGCTTCCATCGCCGAACCGTTTGTCCCTGCTAGCTGAAAGTCGCGCCCGCCGCTTGAACCGTAATGCCGGCTTCCGTCAAGGAGCTGCGGATTTTCGCGGCAAATTCCACCGCATGGATGCCGTCGCCGTGAATGCAAACCGTATCCGCCTGAATCGGAACGTCGATCCCTTGCTGCGACAGCACCTTACCTTCCGATATCATCCGGATGACCTGGGATACCGACGTCCGGTCGTCCGTGATCAGCGCGTCCGGCTGTCGTCGCGAGGTCAGCGAGCCGTCGGATTGGTACGTCCGATCGGAGAACACTTCGCTTGCTGTGCGCAGCCCGACTTTCTTTCCTGCAGAGATCAGCTCGCTCCCGGCCAGCCCGAACAAGATCAGCTCGGGATCAACGCGGTATACCGCTTCAGCGATGGCCTCCGCCAGTCCGGCTTGCTTCGCCGCCATATTATATAGGGCGCCATGCGCTTTGACATGCTGGAGCTTGGCGCCTTCGGCGCGTACCACTCCCCATAAAGCCCCGATCTGGTAAACGACGATATCGTACGCTTCCTGCGGAGATATATCCATCTCCCTGCGGCCGAACCCGGTCAAATCCTGAAGCCCCGGATGCGCCCCGATGGCGACGCCGTGCTCCAGCGCCAGCCGCACCGTCTTTCGCATCGTGGCCGGATCGCCGGCATGAAAGCCGCAAGCGATGTTGGCGGAGGTCACATATCGCAAAACTTCGCTATCCCTGCCCATCGTATAGGCGCCGAAGCTTTCGCCCATATCGCAGTTTAAATCGATTACCTTCATATTTCGTTCATCCTGCCTTTCCTGCATTATTTAATGCTGTCCAAGCCGTTACGCAACGTACGGACGGCCTTTTCCCGGGCCAGGTAATCGGCCTGGGCCGCTTCCAGCGAGATGAGCCGGAAGGAAACCTTGGCCCCCAAATTCGTTTGGGCCAAGAGCGGCAAATCCGCCGTGGCGACCTGGGCGATTTTCGGATACCCGCCGGTCGTTTGGCGGTCCGCCATCAACACGATCGGCCGCCCGTCGGCAGGCACCTGGACCGTGCCGAACGTAACGGCCGAAGAAATCATCTCCTTCCGCTCGCGCAAATGAAGCTCGGAACCGGTAAGACGGTAGCCCATCCGGTCGGATTGGGGCAGCACTTCGTACGGTTCGCTAAAGAACCGCTCAAGGCTTTGTTCATCGAATAATTCCATTTCCGTCCCCGCCAGGACGCGAAGCTCGGGATTCGGCGCATAAGCCGGCAGCAGCGACGGGGCGACGGCCCATGGGCTGACCGCCCCGGCCTCCGTCACCGCTTCGCGCGCCAGCCTGCCGAGCAGGTTCAGACCGCGCAGCGTTTTAGCGCCGAACGGCAGCCGGTCCCCCTTGCGCAGCGCGCGGCCCTCATGCCCGCCGATCGCGGCCCGCAGATAGGTGGAGCGGCTGTTCATCCGCGCCGGCACCGCGATGCCGCCGCTGACGGCGAGGTATGCGCGGCAGCCGCGCACCATTCGGCCGAACGTGAGGACGCTTCCTTTGGGAGCGAGCACCGTTCTCCAAAGCGGAAGCGGTCTACCGTCCAGCTTGGGGGACAAATCGCCGCCGCAAACGGATATAAGCGCCGTCTCCGCGAAGACGAGCTCCGGCCCCAGCAGCGTAATTTCCAATCCGGCGGCGTTGTCGTCATTCCCGACCAGCAGATTGGCGATCCGCAAGGCGAAAGGGTCCATCGCCCCGCCGGCGATGACCCCGTATTTTTGCAAACCGAATCTGCCCAAATCCTGAACGGTCGTAAGCAATCCCGGCTTGTTGACGATTAAGCTCATAATCCGTCTCCCCCCCACGCATCGTATTCCTCGCGCGTGATCCGGCAAAACCGGACATGATCGCCGGCCTCCAGCAGCGTCGGCGGCATCCGCTCCGGCATAAACAGCCGGACCGGGGTTCTGCCGATGAGCTGCCAGCCTCCCGGCGTGTCGAGCGGATAGATGCCCGTCTGATCCCCCGCGATGCCGACGCTCCCGGCGGGAATCGACAGGCGCGGCGTTTCCCGCCGGGGGGTGGCGATCCGCCCTGACAGGCCGCCCAAATAGCCGAAGCCCGGGGCAAAGCCGAGCATGTAAACCAAATAATCGGCCGAAGTATGGATATCGATTACCTCATCCTCGGTTAGCCCGTGATAGGCCGCCACCGTCTCAAGGTCGGGGCCTAAGTCCCCGCCGTAGCACACGGGAATCTCCACGGTTCTGGGGGCTGCGCTTATCGCATCGCCCAGCTTCGCCATGATGCTGTGCAGCAGCGAGGAGGCGGTATCGAAAGGGGGCTTCCCGCTCGCCTCGAACGCGGTATCCCCTTTCGTCTCTCCCCCGCCGTTCTCTCCGGTGATCAGCGCGAGTGGATCGTAGTATATCGTGACCGTAGCATAGGCCGGCACATATTCGATCATGCCGGGAAGCGGATGGCGATCCAGGTGGTCGGCCAACTGTTTTACCCGATGATATATGACCGGATCAACCCGGTCTCCAAAGCATACGTTCAGCGCGGAATCGCCGAGCGGGACGATGCGATAGCCCAAGGAAGTCTGTAATTCGGACATAATTATGAAGCTCCTTTTTAAATACCTTTTTGTGTTCTTAACTTCATATTATACCGATTTTCGGTTTATATGTCCCGATTTACGAAACAACATTATACCGTTTCATTCTCCACATCCTGCCCGATCGGATCCCATTTGATCAGTAGCGTCGCAATCAGCCCCAGCACCGGAACGACCGCCAGCAGCAGCAAGGTGTTGTAAAGCCCGACGGCGGCTAGAACGACCGGAAAGAGGAAGAATCCGAGGATGCTTCCGGCCCGGGTGATCCCCTGACCAAAACCAGCGCCGAGCCCGCGGAGCTCCGTCGGATACGACAGCGTCGCCATGGTCATGCCCTGGGAGCCCGGCCCGAAGGCATGTCCGAAAATGAACGCGGCGAGCAGGACGGCGGAAACGCCCACAAAGATATTCCCCGCCACACCCATGAGTATCAGCCCGGTTCCGGCAAAAATATATCCGATCAAGGACAGCTTTCTTGCACCGAGCCGGGTGTTCAGCGACGAGCCGAGGAAGCCGCCGAGCGCGCCGAACAAATTGAATACAATCGTTCCGACGATCGCATAGATAACCCCTTGTCCAAACAGAATGCTGGAAATCGTCGGAATGTAGAAGCCGACCGCGAAATACTCCATGCTCTGCGTAAATGTCACGATGGAAGCGAGCAGCGTCCGCATTTTGTACTTACCCTGGAAAATCGCTTTATACGAAAGCTTGTTCTTCCCGGACGCAGCCGAGCCCTGCTTCGCTTCCGGCTCAACGATCACATCGATGTGATACGTTTTGCGCAGCACTTTCGCGCTTTCTTCGAGCGACAGATTTTGCGCCGCCCACAGCGGGCTTTCATCCATATAAAAATACCGCAGGATCAAGACGATCAGGGCAAAAACCCCGCCGAGCCCGACCGACCATCTCCAAATATAATCATGCTGGTCCAACAGGTAGAACGGCAGTGCGATGAGACCGGTCGCCGAGGCGGCCGTGAACCAGAGCGGGCACCATAACGTCACGTTGGAGCCTTTCTTTTTCAAATTGCTGTATTCCGCGATGAAGCTGAGCGCTACGGGAATATCCAGGCCGACGCCGATCCCCATGAGCAGGCGGAAAAAGACGAGCCAGCCGAAGTTCGGGGACAACGCCGCGCCGAATGCCGCAAATACCATCAGAAACAGGTCGATCAGAAACATTTTGTTACGGCCGAATTTGTCGGTGTAATACCCGCCGAAAACGGCGCCGAGCAAAGAACCGACGGCCATGATCGCCGTCAGGCTTCCGAGTTCCACCGGGGACAGCGCGAACTGCTCCTGCAGCTGTGCTGTGCCGATGCCAATGCTGGTAAAATCATAAGCGTCCACAAATACTCCGGCCAGGGCCAGCAGAATAATTTTGTACCCCGGCCTGCTTACCGGATTGGAATTGACAAAATCGATGACGTCCTTTCTGTTTCTGATATGAAGCACACCCGCATTTGAACTCATGTTGCTCAGCTCCCTCCCAATTTCCCATGCTAGTTGTTATTGTAGTTCCGCAATTCGGAATTCATTATCCGAAAAACGATAACCCATATATACGATCATTATAGTCGGGTTTAATTAAAAATCAAGATAAATTTTTGCCCCTCCCGCCGAAGATTCATTCTTTCTCTCAATCGTTGTATACTTAACCATGAATGAACCAGGAATTCCGTTGAAACCGTGCAGGAGGATTAGTTGTGCAAAATAAAAATAAAACCGTCGTCAGATCCATGGATCTTCTTCAACCTTTCTTATCCCACCATAAGCTGAACATTAACGAAATGGCCCGGTTGTCGGGCATCCCGAAAACCTCGGTCCACCGCATGATCGGCTCGCTGGAGGAAATGGGCTTCCTCACCAAGGACAAGGACGGGAAATATGAGCTGGGCCTTGTCTTTCTGCAATTCGGAAATTTGGTGGCGGAACGGCTGGATATCCGGCATATCGCCCTGCCCGTCATGGAGAAGCTGCGCGATGAAATCGCCGAAGCCGTCCACCTTGTCCTGAGAGACGGTAACGAAAGCATATATATCGAAAAGCTGGATACGGATCATCCGGTGCGGCTGTTTACGAAAATCGGGAAAAAGGCGCCGTTATACGCCGGTGCATCCTCCCGGATTATTCTGGCTTTCCTGCCCGAGGAAGAAAGGGAAGCCTATATGAATGAGGCGGAGCTTAAGCCTTTCGCTTCCGGGACGATTACCGACAAAGGGCGGCTCGCCGAAATGTTGAACAAATCCAAGGCCACCGGGTACAGCTTCAGCGTTTCCGAGCTTGAGAACTATACCGCCGAGCTCAGCGCTCCGATCTTTGATCATACCGGCCAAATCCTCGGGGCTTTGAGCGTTGCCGGATTGGAGATCCAGTTCGGGGAGGAACGAGTCGCCGCTCTTGTGCCCGAACTACAGCGGGCCGCTAATGAAATATCGCAAAAACTCGGCTGCACCGCCATTCCTGCCGCCGCTGCGCACGATACAAAGGAGAGTGTGAATTATGAAGCAAGCAAACGATAATAAGGATAGCAACAAAAACGAAAGTCGTAACAATAACGCTGAGCATGGCAAAAAACTTACGTTGTTGGAGATTCCGGGAATGGATGCCGGGGCCAATTGCAGCGCCGACGGCTATTGCGGTTTGGATGCTTCGCCAGCTTCCAAGCCAGGCTCAAAGAATAAGCAGGATTAATCCTGCTAGTGGACATAAGAGCCGTTATTTAGCCGAAGATGATCATTTTTCGTTGCTTACGGACACCACGGCCCCTATTTTGCATAAAATGCTCCCGACTCTGGCGATACCTCTCCAATAACGGTCCCAGTGTCCGCCAAACCTCCAAAGTCGGCGAATTCCCGAAAATAAGGGCTCTCCTGGCCGTAACGTTCACACATGATGGCTCTTCCGGACAATAATCACCTAAAAAAGGGTTGTCCCCAAGGCTTAACGCCTTTTGGGACAACCCTTTTTTATTACTGTTAATTTTGAAACTTCGTCGTCCTTACCATCGCTCCACTTCCCAAACCCCCGTCACCCAATCCCGATAAAAAGACGGCTCGTGCGATACCAGCAAGATTGTCCCCGCGTAATGCGAAAGGGCTTCCTTCAGCGCTTCTTTCGCCCGGACGTCCAGATGGTTGGTCGGTTCATCCAGGACGAGAAAATTGGCCGGGCTCAGCATCAGCTCGCTGAGGCGCGCTTTCGCCCGCTCTCCGCCGCTGAGCCGGTTGAGCGGCTGCCGGATATGCTGATCCGACAGCCCGGCCATGGCCAGCGTCTTGCGGATCTCCCGCTGGGTCAGATCCGTCCGTAACGCGCACAGAAACTCCAGCGGAGTTTGCGCGTCGGCGGGTTGCTCTTGGGCGTAGTATCCGGACTGCACCCGCTCCCCGATCCGCACCTTTCCGCTGAACGGGCGCAAATGCCCGAGCAGCGTTTTGAGCAAGGTCGATTTGCCGATTCCGTTGCTGCCGATGACGGCGATCTTATCTCCCCGGCCGATTCGCAGATCGCGGGGCGCAAACATCGGTGCGTCATAGCCGATTTGCAGCCCGGCTGCCTCCAGCACCCGCGGTACCGGTTCGGTTTGCGGCTTGAACTCGAACCGGGGCTGCGGGCCGGCGGACGGCCGCTCGATCACCTGGATTCGCTCCAGCATTTTTTCGCGGCTTTTGGCTTGCTTCGCTTTCCGGATCCGGTTCTTCTCAATGAACCGCTCCAGTTTGACAATCTCCTTTTGCTGCCGTTCATAAGCCTCCTCCACCTGCCGGCTGCCCTGCTCATATTGGCTGAGAAACGCACCGTAATTGCCCGCATAACGTTTAAGCCGCTGATGCTCCAGGTGATAAATCGCACCTGTAATTTCATTCAAAAACCGCTCGTCATGCGATACCACGATAAATGCCTGCTCATACCGCTTCAAATATTCCGTAAGCCACTCGATATGGGCATCGTCCAAATGGTTGGTCGGCTCGTCGAGCAGCAGCACCTGCGGCTCCTCCAGGAGCAATACGCCCAGCAGCAATTTCGTACGCTGCCCGCCGCTCAGCTGCTCCACCTTACGATCCAGGCCGATTTCCGTTAAACCTAAACCGGAAGCAACCTCGGCGATTTTCGCATCCAGCCGGTAAAAGCCGGAATGCTCCAGCTCGTCTTGCAATTCCCCGTACTTGGCCAATAGGACCGTAATTCTGTCCGGGCCCGAATCGGTTCCCGGCGAAAGCTCCGGGGACCGGGACGAAATCGCGGCCATTTCCCCGGCCAGCTCCGCGATTCTTCGCTCAAGCTCGTATAGATGGGCGAATGCCCCTTGCAGTGTCTCCAGAACCGTGGTCCCGGGAACCAAATCGAAATCCTGCCGCAAGTAACCGAATTTGGCACCGGGCAACCAACCGATCTGTCCGGCGTCGGGAATGAGATCGCCCGCCAGCATTCGGAGCAGCGTCGATTTGCCTGCGCCGTTGCCGCCGACCAAACCGGCATGCTCGCCCCGCAGCAAACGAAATCCGATCTCCCGGAATACCGGTTTATCTCCAAATGTATGCGTAAGTTGTTCAACCGTTAGAATACTCATGTTATTCTCTCCTTTGCTTCTCTAATGAGCCAAAGCCGAGAGAACAGCATTAAAAGATAATTATTCAATTTGAAATGTTAAAAAGGGCAGAGCGAACACGTTCACCCTACCCTTGGCCATTTCAGCCTGATACATGAAAGGAATCGCGCTCTTTAACACTGTTCTTCGGTTGGCTTAACTCCATAAAAGGGCATACTTCTCCCGTTTAAGCCATTTTCCGAACAAGAACAGACGTTAAAAAGAACATACTCCTTCCACCTCATTATGATTAATTTAGGTTCATACAAATTACAGTATACTTACCGCTTCATTCAATTGCAAGCCTTAAGACGTAGCGGCATAAGCGCGGCCGCCCGCGATCTTCTCCACAAACCGGCCCATCCGCCGCAGGGCCTCGGACAGCATTTCCGCCGACGCGGCATAGGAGCAGCGAATCCGGCCCTCGCCTCCCGGTCCGAACACATGACCGGGAACTGTCGCAACGCCTTCCTCTTGTAGCAAACGGCGGGCGAATTCGTCCGAGGACAGTCCGGTGTGCGCAATGGAAGGATAAGCGTAAAACGCGCCTTGGGGCATATGGCAGTCCAGTCCCAGATCGTTCAACCCGTTCACAAACAGCTTCCGTCGGCGGGCGAATTCGGCTTTCATCTCGTCCTTGGCTTTTAGTCCATCGCCGCGCAGCGATTCCAGGGCCGCGATCTGTCCGAGGATCGGGGCGCACATCATCGTGTACTGGTGGATTTTCAGCATCCCGGCGATCAAATTCCGATCCCCGCAGGCGTAGCCGATCCGCCAGCCCGTCATCGCAAACGCCTTGGAAAAGCCGTTGATGACGATCGTCCGCTCCTTCATGCCCGGTACCCGGGCGATGCTGTAATGGCGCCCTTCATACGTCAGCTCAGCGTATACCTCGTCGGAGATAACGACCAGGTCGTGGGCGATGGCCAGCTCGGCTATCGGCAGCCAATCCTCCTCCGTCATGACCGCGCCGGTCGGATTACTCGGATAATTGACGACAAGCACCTTCGAGCGCGGCGTAAGGTGCCGCTTCAGTTCCTCCGCGGTGAGCTTGAAGCCCTGCTCCGCGGTCGAAGGAATTTCCACGATCCGGCCGCCGTGCAGCCGGGCGATCGGTGAATAAGCGATATAGCTCGGCGCCGGAATCAGCACCTCGTCGCCCGGAGAAACGAGGGTGCGCAGCGCCAAATCGACCGCTTCGCTGCTGCCGACCGTGACCAGAATTTCTCCGGCGGGATCGTACGGCAGTCGAAAACTGTCCGCCAAATATCCGGCGATCGCTTCCCTCAGCTCGGGCAGCCCGCTATTTGGAGTGTATTTGGTCTTTCCTTCCTGCAAAGCGCGGATACAAGCGGCCCGTACCGCTTCAGGGGTAACAAAGTCCGGTTCCCCCACGCCGAGCTGAATCACGTCCCGTCCTCCCGGGTTCGACTCGAAAAATTCGCGAATCCCGGAAGGAGGAATCTCGCGCACGGCCGATGTCATCCATTCAATGCCCATATACGGCCACGCTCCCTTCCTCGCGCTCCCGGCCTAGCTCCGGGCTTCGCCCGGACGGCCGATGCCATCTGCGATTCGCTTCCCTTTCATGCAGTGAAAGCTCGATAATGCGGTCCAGCAGCCCGCCGAACGATATCCCCGCCGCCTGAGCGCTTTTCGGCAGCAGGCTGGCCCGGGTCATTCCCGGCAGCGTGTTGACTTCCAGGACATAGGGAATTCCCTCGCGCATCATCATATCGACTCGTGCATACACGCCGCATTTCAACACGCGGTAGCTATCCAAAGCGGCGGCGGTCACTCGGGCTTCCGTATCGGCGGATAGCGCGATCACATCTTCCTCCGCGCCGCCGGTTTCGTATTTGGCCTTGTAGTCGAACCATGCAGACCTATTCGACCGGATGCCGAGTACCGGCAGCAGCTCTCCGCCCAAGATCGAGCAGGTGATTTCCTGCCCCTCGATATATTGTTCGATCACAACGGAAGTATCGTAACGCAGCGCCTCCATTACCGCTTCCTTTAACCCCTCCTCGCTTGCGACCGGAAGCGTGCCCACGCTGGAGCCTCCCTCATTCGGCTTCACGAACACCGGGAAGCCCAGCCGCTCCTTGACGGCTTCGGCATCGTAATCCTTCATGCCGTTCCAATACAGCCAGTCAGGGGTGGAGACGCCTTCGGCCCGCAGCAGCCGTTTGGACAGATTCTTATCCATGCACAAGCCGCTGGACAACACCCCGCTGCCGGAATACGGAATGCCCATGCTTTCCAGCGCCGCCTGAACGGTCCCGTCCTCCCCGTATTTGCCGTGCAGCGCGAGCAGGGCGAAATCGATGCCTTTGACCTTCCCGATCAAATCGCCCGGGCTTTCGATGTCGATCCCGATCACCTCGTATTTGCCGCGGTCCAGGTGAACCATCATTTCCCGCCCCGTCATCAGCGATATTTCGCGTTCCGAAGAGATGCCCCCCATAATGACGCCGATTCTCACGTCCAATCCCCTCTATTCTCCAAGTTGTTCGGCGACTTCGCCGATGATCCGGATTCCTTCGCGTATGTCTTCGTCCTTCACCCGCGAGAAGCCGATCCGCATCGTGTTGACCCCGCCGCCGTCCATAAAAAACATATCGCCCGGCGTGAAGATGACGCCTTTGGCCGAACAGGCCGCCAGCAGCCGATGAGTATCGAAGCCCGCCGCGAATTCGAGAAACAGATGCAGGCCGCCGTCGCCCGACAAGCGGGCAAACGGAATGTACTTCTCGCAGCACGCTTTCGTCAGCTCATACTTCCGCTTGTATTCGGCGCGGGCTTTTTTCAAATATTTATCCAAATGGCCGTTATGCAGATATTGAAACAGAACCGATTGATCCAGGGTTGAAGTATGGATATTTCGGGCCCGCTTTACGCTTTCCAAATAATCGATCAATTCCTTGTCCGCCAGCACCCATCCCACTCTCAGGCCGGGAAAGAGCACCTTCGAGAAGCTGCCGAGGTAAATCACGCCGTTCCCTTGGCCCGCAGACGCGATCAGGGGCATGGCATGGGCACCGGAGTAGCGCAGCTCCTCATTGAATCCGTCTTCGATGACCGGCACTTCATACTCGGCCATCAGCTTCATGAGAGCAATTCTTTTCTCGGGAGACATCACGATCCCGGTCGGGTTGTGGTACGACGGAATAAAGTACGCACAGTCGTATTTCCGCCCGGACAAAGCCCGCTCCAGCTCTTCGAGGTTGATGCCGTCATGCTCCATCGGGATCCCGGTAATTTCGAAGCCGTTCAGTTTAAAATTTTTGATCGCCGTGTGATGGGTCGGGTTTTCGCAAAGGACGGCACCGCCCCGGCTTTTACCGAGCGCGGACAGCACGATATCGAGGCCTTCGGTAAAACCGCTCGTTATCAGCATGTCTTTGCCCCGCAAGTCGACGCCCTTATGCTCCATATAGCGCATCAGGTAATCGATGAGCGGCTTATAGCCTTTGGCGTAACCGTAATTGAGCAGGACATTGCCCTCGAGAGCCATCCGGTCGAGGAACGCCCGCCTGAAATTGTCGAGGTCGAACAATTGCTCGTCGGGCGCGATGCTCGTAAACGAGATCGCGTCTTTGCCGGCGCGGATGCCCCGCTTCATCCGGTCCAGCTCCACGGCTTGCCGGGCATACCCGTTCACGCGGGAAGACCAGTCGGTCCGCCAGGAGGCGGCCGGCTCATCCGCGCCGACGGACACGAGGGCCACGTAGCTGCCCTTGCCCGGCAGTGCGTAAACAAAGCCCTCCTCCTCCAGGTCCGCGTAGGCGGCGATAACCGTGTTGCGGCCGACGCCAAGCAGCGAGCCGAGCTCGCGCGTGGACGGCAGCTTCTGATCCGCCTGCAGCGCACCTTTTATAATCAACCGCTTTAAGTAGTCCTTCACCTGAATGCGGACCGGCCGGTCTCCCTCCAGGGGCTTAAAGTCGTTAAACATCTTCCATCGCCCTCCAACCACATCATGACATATTCCGCAAGCAAATGAAAAGAACCACGGCTCCCCGTTTTTGGCGGAGGCGTGGTTCAAGCTTCTTTAAATAGCCACATTTAGCTTAAGGTTACTTCACTATGAATATCCCTTTTTTATAGGCCAAGGTGTAGATCATCCCGTCATCGCTTAATACCGCCGTATCGATGCTGTCATTCACCAGACGGATATTGCGGCCGCTTTCGTCAACCTTATATAGTCCCATTTCATAGCCTTTGGAGACATAGAATACACCGGCCTTCCCTACATAGAAGGAAGTAACGGCTCGATCGCTGAGCCGTGTCTCCCGGTGATTCGCGATATCATACCGGTACAGGGTTCCCTGATCATAGATACCGGCCGTTTTTACATCGCCGGTATAGTAAATCCCGCCATTATAGAAT
Organism: Paenibacillus haidiansis; assembly: GCF_036553665.1. Taxonomy (NCBI): domain Bacteria; kingdom Bacillati; phylum Bacillota; class Bacilli; order Caryophanales; family Paenibacillaceae; genus Paenibacillus; species Paenibacillus haidiansis. The sequence goes on from NZ_JAZHPZ010000003.1 coordinate 187,401, forward strand.
ATAACATTCGCCACTTTTCGATTTACGACAGTCTCGTCGTTCGCTCCGTCCAAACCGACGCCATGCAAATATCCCGTTACCGGATCGATATAAAATATTTGATCGCCGATCATCCAGAAATCGCCGGCCGGCGAAGCCAGCTTGATCTGCGACCGGTCCTGCGGATTGATTTTGTACAGGGCGGTCCGGTCTTCGGGATCATTATCTTTAACGCCGAGCGTATACAGATAACCGTCTTTGACGTATAGCGAATCGTTGGTGGAATAGCCCACGCTTCCTTCGCCGATAGACCGGTTAATCCCATACGCATATTCCGGGTTGCCGATCGAGACCGTTTCCCCTGTGGCGAGATCGGTTCGTTTCAGATTGTCTGCCAGGCTGAACATGGGCGTGAAGTCCGAACTGTACAAATATTGCTTCGTCTTCACGTAAGCATTAAAGCTCTTCGCATCGGCGACACTTGCCAGCGAGCCGTCCTTCACCTTATACAGTGTTTCGCTGCCCATCGTCAAATCACCGGAATGGAGGATGATATATACCTCATTATCGATAACACTTAGATCGCTCAGCCAGCCGTCCCTTGGATTCCAATCCCCGAGCGAACTGATTTTTCTGGACTGGTTACCGGCAAAATCGTAGGCGTACAGCATGGACTTTTTATTTTCCAGAGATACGTAATAGAGCTCGCCGTTGATGATTCTCGCAGAATCCAGGATCGGGTCTCCTTGCAACGGCACGCGAACGGCCTTCTGACCGTTCTTTTGTTTGTAGAAGGCTTGCGTCTCCCCGTTATCCTTATAGAATCGTTGGTAATAATAAGCGGTGTCTCCGAATCTTGCTACTGGAAATAAGGCATCTCCGAATTCGATCCGCTTCCGCGTATCGGTCAATATAGCCTTAATTTGCTTCAAAAGGCCGGCCATCTGCGGGTCCTGGGTATTTATATTCTCCTTCCCCATCAGAATGAGTCCGTCATGCCAAATGATCTCTTTATCCAACGCAATGGCTGCGTTTCTCAGCGGCAAATAAATGCCTCCATTTATTTTTTGCGGCGCCGCGTCCGTCATAAGAGGCTCATTATTGACAACCATCTCTTTGCTGCCGACCGTAAATTTGATCTTTTTGCCCAAGAGATCGTTCTTTAACAGCACCTCATCGGGAGTTTGCGCATCCCAGACGGCTTCCCAGTTGTTGTTATCTTGGCCCGAGTAATAGGCCAGCCTGCTCATTAATCGGATCGGAACGAGTATGCGCCCGTCTCTTTGCACGATGGTATAATCATCGTACATTTCTATCAATTGCCCGTGGACAAAGGCTTTGCTCTGATAATCGTAAGGAATCATCACCATTTGATCCAGAATTTCTTCGGCCGTTTTGCCGGCTTCCTCTTTCTCTTCCGCAAAAACGCTTAGCGATCCGCAGACGAAACAGACGCCGAGAACCGCAAGCATGATAAATCTTTTCATTTGAACAGCGCTCCCTTTTCCGGTTTTTTCTTCACCAACCCAGAAAAGTAGACGCGGTAAACGCAGTAAAAGTTTCTTCTCCCTAAACGGAAGTTCCCTTCCATTCGTTATTGCGGCAAATTAGTATACGTATCTTATATTATGTAAACTTCCTGCACGAAAATAGAGTCCGGGCTCAGGGCCCGGACCCATGGAATCTCTTATAAATCAGGAAGAAACAATTACCAATTCAGGCTCGGGAACGAATCCGAAATGCTTATCTATCTTGTCTTGTACGAGCGAAACCAGATAAACGACGTCCTCCGCCTTGGCCCCGCCCCGATTTTGGATCACATTGCCGTGAACGGGAGAAATCATGGCATTGCCGTGACGGGTACCCCGCAGATTCAGGCGGTCCGCCAATTTGCCGACAGGCTCGCCGATGGAGTAATTGTTTTTAAACACCGAACCGCAGGAAGGGTAATCGAAATGCATTTTCCCGTTCCGGTCGGAGATGATGCTCCGCAGCGGAACCGTCGAAGGGTCGTACTCATCCTTCATTTTATTAAGACAGTTTACGTAGAAGGCGGAGAATGCCTTAAGGCTGGAAGTTTCCAATTCGCCCCGATCCAATTCCCCGAGAAACGGAACCAGACGCTCGGGAGCGGCCGGAAGCTGGTTGAAGTGCAAATCCGCGCCGACAATAAACCAGTTGTTCCGCTGAAATATCGATTGTTTATAGCCGTACTCGCAGTCGTCCACGCGGATGGAGTTTATTCCTTTTGCCATATCGCCAAGATCGACATAGTAAACCGTATCTATAAAATCGCTGATATGATAGTTAAAATATTTCGCGTTCATATATATGCCGCCGCCCAGCGTACCCGGGAGCAGGAAGCAGAAATCGAAGTCCCCGGTGCCGATCGCGGTGCCGATCATGGCCAGCAGCGACATCGGCGTTCCCGCAGATACGTGAAGCCCGTTGCCCGTCAGAGCAATGTCCATATGCGATCTGGTGGAAATAAACAAGGTGTCGCGGTTCGGTTCGTCCGGAAACAAAAGATTGGAGCCCATTCCGAAAAAAAGCGGATTTAACCCGTGCGAGCGGGCCGCTTCCAACACCTGTACGATATCTTCGTCACTGCGGGGCAGCGCCAAAAAACGCGCATGGCCTCCGATTTCATAGGTTGAATATTGGGATAAAGGCCGGTCTTTATATATGCATGCCAGATCTAGGGTTGCCATTAAAATTCCTCCGAATGATTTGCTTGAAAACAAAATCACATTCTATGTACCATTGTATATTATGTGAGTTCCCGGATCAAAATGCAATCTTCAGCGGAGTCCCGGGCTGTCCCAATCAAGAAAAAACACCGGATCACGCCGCGATTCGGGCGCCTCCGGTGCCGTATAGGGTACTTCCGTATAAATCTGATTATTTATCCAACTGCTTTAAACCCATTCAACTCGTGTCAAAAGCTGATTCTTCATCAAAGCCATAATAAAATCAAGATAATACTCCTTACGAACGATGACCTTATGGCGCTGATCCTGGTACAGGTAAAACAATGCATCCGTATACACATCGTTTTCTGCAAATTCCTTCTGTACCTCCCTCAGTCCGGGAACCAGAGAATCTTGGCCGATGAATTTAATTTCAAATTCAACGTCGGAATCGTTTAATGTCTCATTGATAAGAATTCGCTCCTGATCAAATGTGTATTTTAACTGCATATGAATCACTCCCGGGCTCGTTTTCATTAACCATAAAAACTTAGCAGTTTGAAAATAGTTTACCATAATAATTTTATTATCTACAAAATGAAGTGAAGGCGAATTTTTGTATCGTGTGATTATTTACAGCTTCAATCCGCTCAAGCTGCCCCCTTGGGCAAACAAGCGGTCGATCTTCTTCTCTACGGCCGGGTCCGGAACGAGCGGCGGCGCTTGATGCGGTTTGGAACGGGCGTCGATGATGACATTGTCGCAGCCCCAATGCTTGTCCTTATAGTAACTATTAACCCCATGCATGTCATGGGACGGATTGCTGCGGGTAAAAGTCACCCACAGGAAATTGCGCAGCGTCGCGCTCAAAAATGTACTGTCGTCGCACAATATGATCATGGGGCAGGAATCAAGCGGCCCTCTCTCTTGAATAGCTTTGGCGTAATCCTCCATCTCCCGCTCCGTCTGGGCATAGCTCTCGAATTTGGGCCCTTGGACGGCGACGATCCCGGGCATAACCAGCCGGGGATTGTCGAACCCGCGGATACCCTGCAGCTGCTCCGGTACATGCCGGCACAGTTCCCGCTTCTTGTCCCCGTAAGCGGCGAGGACGACTTTGCTTCCGCTGTTGAGGCCGGTCCCGGAATAGTCGAGTGTATCGATCGTCGTATTCGTCTGGAAATGAATATCCCGGTGCAAATCGATCCGCTCGAGAATGTAAGTCAGGAAGTCGACTTCCCGATGCGTATCGAGCGGAATTTGGTCCTCGGCCGTGATGAACAGATACTTCGCCAGGCTCAGCTGGCCCGTTCCGAGAATCCGGTTGGCGATCGTCAGCAGCTCCTCCGGCCGCTTGGCCTGCTGGTACGGCGTGTAGCGCTCGCTGCCGATCGCGAACAGCAGCGGATGCACGCCGGCCGCGTCGACCGCGTGAACCTCCTTCACGCCGGGAACTTCCTGGCGGACGGCGTCACCGGTCAGCTCGTGGATCAGTTCGCCGAAGGCGGTATCCTCTTGCGGCGGGCGGCCGACGACCGTAAACGGCCAGATCGCGTTCTTTCTGGCGTATACCTTGTGCACCCGCATCACCGGGAATTGATGCGCTAGACTATAATAGCCCAAATGGTCGCCGAATGGTCCTTCCGGCTTCGTTTCTCCGGGGTGGATTTCTCCGGTGATGACGAAATCCGCCTCATTGCTGACGCAGAAGCCGTCGAGATAGCTGTAGCGGAACCGTCGGCCGCTCAGCATGCCGGCGACCAGGAGTTCGCTCAGGCCTTCCGGCAGCGGCATCACGGCGGATAAGGTGTGCGCGGGCGGGCCGCCGACAAAGACGCTGACCTTCAGAGGTTCCCCCAGCTTGTTCGCCTTGGTCTGATGAATGCCAATGCCGCGGTGAATCTGGTAATGGACGCCGACCTCATGATCCTGGTCATACGAATTTCCGTTCAGTTGAATCCGGTACATGCCGAGATTCGAATGCATGATTCCCGGCTTCTCCGGGTCTTCGGTGTACACCTGCGGCAAGGTGACAAACGCCCCGCCGTCCATCGGCCAATGCTGGATAAGCGGCAGGTCGGAGATATGTATTTCCTGCGCCGTCACCGGCCGGCTACCGGCCGTCTTCATCGGCAGAGCTTTCAGCGCCGCCAAGCCGATCCCGACGCTCTTCAGCGGATTCTTGAGCGCGGAGAGCGGATTGTTGCGCAGGGCGATAATATTCTGCGTGTTGTTCCAAGTCTTGCGGAAGATGAACTTGCTGCGCTCCATCGTGCCGAACAGATTGGATACGGCGCGGAATTTGGAGCCTTTGACGCGTTCGAACAACAAGGCCGGCCCGCCGGCCTCGTAAACCCGCAGATGAATCGCCGCCATCTCCAGGTAAGGATCGACCTCTTCGCGAATCCGGACGAGATGCCCGTGTTTTTCCAAATCAAGAATACATTCTTCCATATTGCGATACATACCGATTCTAACTCCATTCTATTGATGTTAATATCAAGCATAATCCAGAATTTCGAGCGTGACAACCAAAATAGACGTGACCATGAATTCCGCGCCGCCGGGATCGGTCATCCAAAAAAACATCGCCCGTTCAGGCGATGTTCCGATGTTTGTTTTTGTTTAACGATTCTGCTTTTAATTGTCGGCGGCTTATTTCTTCCGCGTCCAATGACGGTGCTGCGCGATCGCTTCTATGAATCGGCTGCCGAAATTGCCGGGGCCGATTTTACCGGCTTCTTCCGTCAATGTGGTGATTACGCCGGGGCCTTCTTTTTGCGGAAGGATTGCGGTCCCCTCGTCCATGGCGCCGATCGTTTTGTAATGGCGGAAAGCCTCGTTGACAAACTCCAGCAGCTTCGGTTCGGACACGAGCTCCTCCAGGCCTTCTTTCCCGCCGGCGATCAGCACCGCGTCAAACAGCACCGAATCGGCGCTTAGCAAGGTATGCATGACTTCAAGACGCCCGCCCTGATCGCCGGTAATTTCCCCAAGCCGGGTGCTCACGACTTCGGCGATGACGCCCGCCGCCTGAAGCTCGGTCAGCACGCCGAACAGCGTTTGCTCCCTGAAACGGTTTCCCGCCAATACGGCGACTTTGCGGGTCTTCGGCGATTTGACCGTGTTCATCATGCTGAGCGCCGGCGATGATCCGGTCGAAGCGGTGCCGGAGATTTGCGGCGGGATCGTGCCGATTCCCTCGGAGATGCGAGCGGCCAATTCGCCGGACACATTGGCGAACACTTCGACGACCCGCTGGCGGATTTCTTTGCGTTTGACCTTGCTTAATTCAAACTGGAACGCGGAGACAATATGCTGCTTCTCCACCTCGGACATGCTGTTCCAAAACAGTGCCGCCTGGCTGTAATGGTCCATGAAACTTTCGCTTCGCCGGCGGACCTTCCGGCCTTCGACCTTCTCCGTGTAATGCTCATATCCGCCTTGCCGAGGCACCGGATGCGGCGAATTTCCGGCGATGCCGTTGTTATGGTAGCTCACCGGACCCGGATTGATCGTCATGCGGTGCATGCCGTCGCGCTGGTTATTGTGTACGGGCGCGATCGGGCGGTTGATCGGGATCTCGTGGAAGTTCGGTCCGCCCAATCTGGACAATTGCGTATCCGTGTAAGAAAATAAGCGGCCCTGAAGTAAAGGGTCGTTGGTGAAATCGATACCCGGTACGACATGTCCGGGATGAAACGCGATCTGCTCGGTTTCCGCGAAGAAATTGTCGGTGTTTTTGTTCAGCGTCATTTTGCCGATCAATCGGACCGGAATCAGCTCTTCCGGCCATATCTTGGTCGGGTCGAGGATATCGAATTCGAACTTGAACTCGTCCTCTTCGGGAATCATCTGTACACCCAGCTCATATTCCGGGTAATTTCCGCTTTCAATCGCCTCCCACAGATCGCGGCGGTTGAAATCCGGGTCTTTGCCCGCTATTTTCTGCGTCTCGTCCCAAACCAGGGAATGCATCCCCAGCGTCGGTTTCCAGTGGAATTTCACGAAATGGGCTTTGCCCTCCGCGTTCACGAACCGGAAGGTGTGCACCCCGAACCCTTCCATCATCCGGAAGCTCCGCGGCAGCGCGCGGTCGGACATCGCCCACATCACCATATGCGCGGATTCCGTATTGTTCGCGACGAAATCCCAGAACGTATCGTGCGCCGATTGAGCCTGCGGAATTTCGTTATGCGGCTCCGGCTTGACGGCATGGATGAAGTCGGGGAATTTGATCGCATCCTGGATGAAAAAGACCGGCATATTATTGCCCACCAGGTCGTAATTGCCTTCCTCCGTATAAAACTTCGTGGCGAAACCGCGCACATCCCGCACCGTATCGGATGATCCGCGCGAGCCGGCCACGGTGGAAAACCGTACGAACACCGGCGTCACGAGGTTGGGATCCCGTAAAAATTTGGCCATCGTATATGATTCCATCGACTCGTAGACCCTAAAATAACCGTGAGCGCCGAATCCTCGCGCATGCACGATCCGTTCGGGAATCCGTTCATGGTCGAAATGAGTCATTTTCTCTCTGAAATGAAAATCCTCCATCAATGTCGGACCGCGATCCCCGGCCTTTAATGAGTGTTCATCCTCCGACACGGTCAGCCCTTGGTTGGTCGTCAGCTTCTTTCCCTCACTATGAACCCGGTAAGCATCCAACTGCTTGTCCTTGGCCGTCGTCCGGCCTGCTTGGGATGGATCATGCTTGTTGTTCATGCCTCTTCCTCCCCATGTTGTTGTTTAGAATTATTCTAAAATATCCTGCCAACTAAGATTACCCTTAACGGAACGCCGCGAATCCAAAATAAGCTTAAAAAAGAAGAAGCGGACCGATTGTCGGTCTGCTTCTTCTTTTGTAACAATTCATATCCGCGGTATAAATAGACGTAAATGGATCACTGCCGACTTACGTACGAAACTTGTTTTGCAGCCGCCCTAGGAAGATATCCGCCAGAATGGCAAGCACCGCCGCGGGAATCGCGCCCGCATAAATTTGCACGTTATTACGTGTATTGAGCCCGGCGTAGATCTCGCGGCCAAGCCCGTCGCCGCCGATCAGCGGCGCCAGCGTCGCCACGCCGATGGCTATAACCGCGGCCACGCGGAGCCCGGCCATCAGAAACGGCAACGACAGCGGCATCTGGATTTTCAGCAATAGTTGAAGCTGGCTCATTCCGACGCCGCGGCCGGCGTCGACAACACTTTTGTCGACCTGCTTCAATCCGACGTACGTGTGCCGGATAACTGGCAGCAGCGAGTAAAGGAACAAGCCGATGACGATTGTTTTGAAGCCCAGCCCGAGTACAATCATAAGTAAAGCGAGCATTGCAAGGCTAGGCAGCACTTGAATGACGTTGGCTACCGCCAGAATAACCGATGCCAGCCGCTCGTTCTTTGTGCAGACGACGCCCAGCGGAATGCCGATGATCAGAGCCAGACCTAAGCCGCATAGCACCATCACGATATGGCCCCAGGTTAAGCTGAGCAGATGAGGCCAGTTGTCCTGCAAGTAAGTCAACAAATTCGTATTGCCCATCGCTCCTCGCCTCCTTTTCTTATTTCAACAATCCTTGTTCTTTCAAGTACTCGACAGCGACGTCTTGGGGCGTTCGCTTGTTGACATCAACTTCGTAGTTCAGTGAAGTCATCGTCTCGGCGTCGATATGACCTATTAATGGGGAGATAATACCGCTTATTTCCGGATATTGCTCCAACGTATCCTTCCGGATGACCGGCGAAGCATCATACGGCGGGAAAAACTGTTTGTCATCCTCCAGTGTCTGCAGATTGTATTCCTTGATGCCAGGGTCGGTTGTGTAGGCCAGCACAACGTCCACGTCCTTGTCGGCAACCGCCTTGTAAACAAGAGAGATCTCCATCGGGAATGTCTTGGCGAACGAGAAGCCGTAATGTTTCGTAAACGCAGTATATCCATCGCTTTCCCGCTCCAGCCAGGTGGTGTCGACACCGACCTTCATATCTTGGGCCAGATCATTCAGATCGGAGACGGTCTTCAGATTGTACTGGTCCGCTACCTCCTTCCGGACGGTAAATGCATACGTGTTTTCGAAGCCCAGCGGATCAAACCACTTGAAGCCGAAATTTTTATCGAAGCCTTCTTGCGCCTGCTTCAACACTTCGGAGCGCTCCTTCGTATCCTCGATTTCGAAATGGTCGTTGAAAATCTCACCGGAATAGAGCGTCGACATCTGGATGTCGTTGCTCTTCATCGAATTGATAACGATCGGGCTGGCAGCAAGATCAGGGACGATTTCGACCTTGATGTCGGTTTGATCTTGGATCAGCGCCTTGTACATTTCGGCGAGGATTTTCGGTTCAGAATAGGTTTGCGTGCCGATCTTGATCGTACCGGAGGCGGCTCCGCCACCGCTCCCTCCGCAAGCTGTAACGACAACCGACAATATCAAGACTAGTGCAATGACGACAAAACTATGTTTTCTCATGATACCTCCTTAGTAATGATCGTGATTAAATGATAGAAGCTTCCGACTTCGACGATCTCGCCCGCTGTGAGAAATGCTTCTCCACCGCGCCAAGCGCCCGGTCGGCCAGCAGTGCCAACATAATCGCGCACAAAGCGGCAGAAACGATGAGTTCTGTTTTGTTTACACCGATCCCCGAAACGATCAGTTGACCAAGACCGCCAGCCCCGATCAACGAAGCAAGCGCTGTCCAACTGATAACATAAACCGTCGTCAGCCGGATACCGGAAATGATGTACGGGAACGCCAAGGGGAGTTGAATTTGCAGAAGTAACTGCGTGCGGCCGTACCCCATGCCCCGGGCCGATTCGAGAATCGACGGATCAACGGATTGGAAGCCCGCATACGTATTGCGCAGAATTGGCAGGAGAGAATACAGGAACAGAGCGAAAATCGCAGGTTTGACACCGATTCCGAACAGAGGAATCAAAAGGGCCAACAGTGCCAAGCTCGGAATTGTCTGAAACAGATTCGCAATTGTAAAGATAGAGTTCTGAACCCATTTCGTCCGGCTGCCGGACAGGTAGATGCCGGTTGGTACCGCTACCAAGACGCCAAGCGCGACCGCGACGAGCGAGATGCTCAAGTGCTCCCACGTTGCGTTAAGCAAATCAGGGTAGCGGTCTCGCCAGAAAGAAATATAGTCAGCCCACATGAGCTTGATCCTCCATCTCTTGGACCGAATAGGCATCTGCAAGATGGCTAACCACAGACCCTCTCGTGATCAGGCCGACGAATCCGGAATTGTCCCGGATAACCGGTAGATTGGACAATTGATGCTGGCTCATCAAATTCAGTGCGACAGACAATGGTGTCTCCGGATGTACGACATGTTGGATCGGTCTCATAGCGTCGGCTACCGTCTTACCCTCGTCTCCGTAATGGTCCAGAACTTGATAAATCGACACCGTACCGACCAGTTTATTATCCTTGTCGACGATGAGCAACGAATCGACACGTCGCTTCTCCATCATCTTCATGGCTTCGGCAAGGCCCCGCGTGGGCAGCGCAACCGCCGGCGAATCGACCATTACATCGCCCGCCACCGGCAGATTCTCGACCTGCATGCGCTTCTTGCCGATAAAGTTCTTCACGAAGTCATTCGACGGGTGACGCAGAATCCGCTCCGGCGAACCCGACTGTACGATCCGGCCTTCGTTCATAAGAATGATCGTATCCGCCAGCTTAATCGCTTCGTCCATGTCGTGAGTTACGAAGACGATTGTCTTCTTCAGCTCTTGCTGTAAGGAAATCAGTTCATCTTGCAATTGTTCGCGGCTGATCGGATCCAACGCGCTAAACGGTTCATCCATCAAGATGATGGACGGTTCGGCCGCGAGCGCCCGAATAACGCCGATGCGCTGCTGTTGACCGCCGCTCAGCTCGGAAGGATACCGGTTAGCGAACAAGCGGGGATCGAGCCCGACCATCGTCATCAGCTCGTCGACCTTGGCCGTGATCTTCTCTTTGTTCCACTTCAATAAGCGAGGGACAACGCCAACGTTCTTGGCAATCGTCATATGGGGGAACAGACCGATATTCTGGATTACGTAGCCGATCTCCCGCCGCAATTCGACCGGATCAAGCTTTGAAATGTTGTTGCCGTCGATCAGAATTTGACCGGAACTTGGGTTGATCAGCCGGTTGATCAGTTTCATTGTGGTCGTCTTACCGCAGCCGCTTGGACCGATGAGAACCGTAATTTCTCCTTCCTTGATCTCCAAATTCAAATCATTCAATACCCGATGTCCGTCATCGTAAACTTTGTTGACACCGATAAATTGGATCATACAATCTCCTCCTTAGCGGATCATAATTTACGAGCATACGCAAACAACAAAATAAGACCTGTGCGCAGCACCGTCTTTCTTTGTCCGGATATACGATTGGGATAGCGACTTGATAGGTGAATCGTGGGAATAGTGAGTAATGAAAGGATCCGGAGCAAGCAATTTTCAAACGTGGGATGACATTCTAGAAGGAAGTTTAAATCGAGTCGCTTTAAATGCCGTGAAGTTTTTTAATACTATAACAAACATCTCGGAAACTGACAACCCTTCGATCTGGTTGATAAAGATTAGGACAGGCACCGGATTTGCAAAAGACCGGATTTTACCGAGGGGCTGTCTCACTAAACTTTTATACTAAGAGGCAGCCCTTTGCAGCTTTTGACCAATACCATTAGACTGATTGCTTCATCATTCCATCCTGTCAAAATTTTTCAGAAATTGAACCTGTTCGATCGCCTTTATCGCTTTCCACCAATTTTCGCTAACCGCAAACTCTTTGGGGTATTTCTCGTTATGTTCGAACCAGCTCCAGGCAATGTCCCAGACGCCGCCGGGATGCCGGGAATCCAAGATATAGTCGAGCTCGGCGGATACGATCTCTTCGTTCCCCGGATAAAAAATACTGTCCGGCGATTTTATGTATTCGGAAGGCTTCGCGTTATAGTGCGGCCATTTGGCGATATCGCGCTCGATGGACCTGGCAACCAGTTTCTTCAATCTTTTTTGGAGAAAATCGCAATCGAAGCGGCAGGCCGGCTCCGCATGTTCAAGATCGGCAAGCAGCGCGCAGTATCCTTGGACACCCATATCCCCCAGGTTTGTAGGCTGCTTTAGGATCTTGATTAAGGCATCGGTATAATCCAGCGCCTTCCGGTAAATCTCCTCGTTCCTGGCGGCATACCGCAGAACAAACCCGCACAATTCCGCCGTCACGCCGATGCTTTCGTACGAGTTCGAATCGGCGTTATATGTCCACCAAGGAGCATGAGGGTAATGATCATTCGACGGGATGGTAAACGGCCAACCATAATCCGTAATATGTTCACCGCTGGTCAAGTATTTAAGAATCCCTTGAAACACCCGATGCTGGAGGTGGGTAAACCCGATACCGCGCAGGAGACGAATCGCATATAGCGTCGTATAAGGCGATGAATTCGGATTCCAACAATCCGGCTCAAGCGCGTGACCGAAGCCTCCGTCTTTATTCTGATAATAGGATAGGGCCGCCAGTACCTCGTCCTTGTTCCCGCCTTCAAAACGGTAACGCCATAACGCCAGTTCAATCGATCTGGCATTCCGGTGCATCCAGTCGCTGATCTCCTGAAATGCGTCGCATGTCAGCTTGTTCATGGTCCTTCCCCTTTCAACGAATTAATGGACTCGCTTAACTGCCCTCCCGCTGTAAGCGGTTGCTACATTGGATATAATCCAACTGTTTCTACGAAAGGAGCTCTTGCATTTTTCTTGATTGGACAATTTCCAACCGGCCGGGCTCATCAAGTCTTACAATGTCCGGTTCTCTCTTTCAATCATTGGATTTTCTCCAATCCAGGCTTCCTAGCATAAAGAAAAACGGTGCAGAAAATAATCTTCTGCACCGCCATGCTTGCCGCGTATATTTTATTCTTCGCCAAACTCAACGTTATGATAAACTTGCTGCACGTCTTCCAAATCTTCCAGCGCATCGATCAGCTTCTCGAATTGCGGCACGGCGTCTTCGGGGAGCTCGACATAATTCTGCGCCAGCATCGTTAGCTCGGCCACGGTAAAATCCGTAATGCCGGCTTGTTTGAACGCTTCCTGCACCTCGTGGAATTGATCGGGCTCGGCGTATACGATCACATTGTCCTCTTCCTCGATGATATCGCGGACTTCCAAATCGGCCTCCATCAACAATTCGAACACTTCGTCGATCGTTTTGTTCGCTACGCCGATGACCGCCGTCTCATCGAACATGTACGCCACGGAACCGCTGACGCCCATGTTCCCGCCGTTCTTGTTGAAAGCCGAACGTACGGCCGATGCGGTCCGGTTGACGTTATTCGTCAAGGCATCGACGATGATCATGGAGCCGTTCGGGCCGAAGCCTTCGTAACGCAATTCTTCGTAGGTTTCTTCCGCGCTGCCTTTGGCCTTGTCCAAGGCACGATCAATAATTGCCTTCGGCACATTGTATGTTTTAGCGCGTTCAAGTACGACTTTCAAAGCACGGTTCGACTCCGGGTCCGGTTCGCCTTTTTTGGCCGCTACATAAATTTCCACGCCGAACTTGGCATAGACTCGGCTAGTATTTGCATCTTTTGAAGCTTTCTTTTCTTTAATATTGTTCCATTTACGACCCATGGTGTACCTGCTTTCTATATAAAATTTACGTTTACTATTATAACACCAGAACTATAAATGAAAAAACTACGAACCCGTCAATATTTTGAGAATTTCATTTCCGCGCTAAAGATGTGGCTTTAATCCACTCGGTGACCAAGAGCCCCAGCTTGTCTTGTTTGGCTATTACATCGTTCATGAAATAATGCACTATTTCTAACCTACGGGCCTGCTCTTGCTGTAAAGGTAAGTCCATTTATTCCGGTTTCTTGTATTCATGTATTGTTTTTCGCAAACCATGCCGATCTTCTCCGCTACCCGTCTTGACGCATGGTGATCCACCGGCATATTGGCGCAAACCCTCGTCATGCCGAGCGTATGGAATCCGTACGAAAGGCAGGCGGAAGCAGCCTCTGTCGCAAGATCGCGGCCCCAAAAAGGGGCGAAAATGATATATCCGAGATCGTTCTCAATCCGCGAATCCAGTTCGGCCCTCATAAACCCGATATCTCCGATCAAGCCGCCCGTTTCTTTCAGCACCATCCCCCACCGCCCAAAGCCGTGATTTTCATAGGATTCAAGATTCCTTTGCAGCCAACTTTTCGTCTGCTCCTCCGTGAACGGCGCCGGCCAAAATGACATGGTCGTCGCATCGCCAAGTATGGAATGCAAATCCTCGACATCTTTATCGCCAGCTGTATACTTTCTGATCAACAGTCTGCTTGTTTCCAAAATCGTCATCAGTTATTCCCCGTTCCCTCTGCAAAGAGAAGAAAATATTCTTTCTTTTCCTGAATGCTGTATCCGATATCCTCTAGGCATGCGGACAAATAATATTCCGTACCCATACTCTAGATCCCTATCCTCCGAAAAGGACATCGATCATTGTCCCGAATTGCCCCGCTTTCATGCCACGAAGAACATCGGGATCATAAATTTCGACATAGCCGCATGAGCCGCATGATACGAACAGATAGTGATGATGCTGGATATCCAGCAGCTTGCTTAACCCGGCCCCGGTCATCGCGACCTCGTTCACTTTGCATTCGGTTCCCCCGCACTTGGCGCACTTGAATCTGTTTTCGATGACTTCTTCGACTGACAGAACGGGCGACTCGTCTTCAACGTATATTTCGTAATCATCTCGTCCCGCTCCTTCTTCATATTCCGCTTCAAAATCCTGGTCGGTAATTTCGTAGAGGTGTTCACGACATTTTGGGCATCGCCCGTTCCTGATTTCGACTTGATGATGACACCAGGGACATTCGATCATCTGCACATCCGTCTCCTATCCTTTTTGTTCCGAGTTTTCGACCGCTTACCATAATTATACATGACGGGACATAGGGAAAACACTATAAATCGCCGGGAAAACCCCCTAAGTGACGGCCATCACAAGCTATTGTTACGGATAAAGTTACACTATCAGAAAGGTTACAAATCATGACAAATAGAGAGTGAGGTTTCTCCATTGAAAAAAAGCTACATCCCTAAACAACACGGTGCTTGGGCGATGCTGGCTGTTCCTTTCCTTTCGGGAATGTTCGCGTCCAACCCAACCTGGAGTCATGCTCTCTTATTTGCCGGATGGATGCTTGTCTATCTATTTTCCTACCCTTTTCTGCAATGGATCCGGACCAAGAAAACGAAAAATTATAAAAACCCGATGCTGCTTTACGGGGGGTTATTGATTCCCGTAGCGGCGGGGCTGATATGGATCGAACCGCTCATCTGGCGATGGATCCCCCTATTCCTCCCTTTGTTTATCGTCAATTGCTATTTTGCCCGGCGGAACCGGGAGCGCGCCTTTCTGAATGATTTGGCCGCCGTCATCCAATTTTCGCTGATGACCTTTGTCGCTTATTACGTCGGGAACGGCCTGGACTGGTGGCTGGCGGCGGAGCTGTTTGCCTTGAATGTCCTGTATTTTACCGGGACGGTGTTCTATGTAAAAACAATCATTCGCGAAAAAAACAACGTTCGCTTCTACTGGGTTTCCGTTGCATACCATACGGTCATCCTCGGGGTCGCCGCGCTGCTGTTTCCAAAATGGATGTGGGTTCCTTTGCTGATCCTGCTGATCCGGGCTTTCTGGTCGCCGCGGACACATATCACCGTCAAACGCTGCGGGATGCTGGAAATACTCTATTCCGTCTTCGTCGTCGCCACCGTTTTGATAGTCTATTGATTGTGGGATTACAGATAAAGATATATAGGAGTGGTTAGCTTATGAATGGAGCTCAATTGTTGATTCGGTCTTTGATAAACCAGCGGGTGGACACGATCTTCGGTTATCCCGGGGGAGCCGTCCTCCCCGTATACGACGCCCTGTTCGATTGCGAAGAGATCAAGCATGTGCTCGTCAGACACGAGCAGGCGGCCGTTCATGCCGCCGACGGGTACGCCCGGGCGACGGGGAAGCCCGGCGTCGCGCTGGTCACCAGCGGGCCGGGGGCGACCAATGCCGTGACCGGCATCGCGACGGCTTACATGGATTCCGTCCCGATGGTCGTGTTGACCGGTCAGGTCGCCACGGACCTCATCGGGCTCGACAGCTTCCAGGAGGTCGATATTTTCGGCATGACGATGCCGATTACCAAACATAATTTTTTGGTGATGAATTTGTCCGATCTGCCTCGTATCATCAACGAGGCCTTTTACATAGCCGCATCGGGACGTCCCGGCCCCGTGCTGATCGATTTGCCCAAGAACATCATGAATCAGCAAATGACCCCGCCGATTGGGGAAATCCCTCCGGGTAACGTTACCCTTGCGGGATACCGCCCTTATCCATCGATCGATCCTGCCGATCTGGATATGATGGCCGAGCGGTTATCAGCCGCCAAGCGCCCGGTTCTGCTGCTCGGCGGCGGCTGCATCGACGGGGAAGCTCCCGGGCTTATCGGGGAGCTGGTCTCCCGGTACAACCTCCCTGTAGCTTCTACCCTGATGGGGATCGGAGCGTTTGCGACCCGTCACCCCAACTATTTGGGCATGCTCGGCATGCACGGTACGGTGGCGGCCAACCGCGCCGTCCAGCAGGCGGACCTGCTGATTTGTCTCGGCATGCGATTCAGCGACCGCGTAACCGGAAAGCGGAAAGCCTTCTCTCCCGATTCTTACAAAATTCAGGTCGACATTGACGAAGCCGAACTGAACAAGAATATCACCGTCGATCTCGGCATAACCGGTGCGGTTGAAGAGGCGGTGCGCGGATTGCTCGACCGTCTGCCGAAAGCGGCGGCGCCGGATTTGGAACCATGGCATGTCCAAATCTCGGCCTGGTCCAAGAAGGCTCCGGCCTTCAGCGACAAATCCCAAGGAAAAATGACCCCGCAGCAAGTCATACAGTGCTTCAGCGAGTTAAGCGCAGGCAACGCCATCGTCTCGACCGATGTGGGCCAGCACCAGATTTGGACCGCCCATCATTACGAGTTCGCCGCGCCCCGCTCGTTCCTGACCTCCGGCGGTCTCGGCACGATGGGCTACGGCTTCCCCGCCGCGATCGGCGCGGCCGTGGCGTTCCCGGACCGGCAGGTCGTGTGCGTCAGCGGCGACGGCAGCTTCCAGATGAATATGCAGGAGATCATGACCGCGGTCGATCTCAACCTCAACGTCAAGGTCGCCATTCTCAAGAACGGCTATCTCGGCATGGTGCGCCAGTGGCAGCAATTGTTCCATGGCCGCCGCTATTCGTCGGTCCGCATCAGCTCTCCGGATTTCGCGTCGCTGGCCAAATCGTTCGGCGCGCAAGGCTATTATGTCGATAATCTCGAAGAGGCGCGGAAAACGATCGACCTGGCCCTGAATACTGAAGGCCCGGTCATCATGGAATTCGACGTCACCGAAGAGGAAAATGTGTATCCGATCGTTCCGCCAGGCGGCAGCAACCAGGATATGATCGTGGAGTAAAATGAAGAAGGCTCTTGCCCATAGTGATGAATATGGGCGGGAGCCTTCTATAAGATGCAGTAAGACGATGAAATGTTCTATTTTCCGGATTATATTACATTTATATATTCATTTTTTAGCGCTACACCACTATATTTCACCGCATTTTTAGCCAATATTTCCAGGATATCAACATATTCGTTATTTATGAAGTTTTCCCTTTTTAGTAATGAAAGTTCCGTACATGCAATAATTATCTTTTCTGCCCCCATCTTTTTTAATTCATCGCCAACTCTTAAAAATTGCACCAAATCCCCTTGGCTCCCTGCTTTAATCTGATTGTAGATAATATTCATAATTACTTCCTGGCCATTTTGAGATGGAACAACAACTTTGATCCCCATTTTATTAAATTCCTTTTGAAGTAACTGACTCTCAATGGTCCCGTTCGTTGCCAATACCCCAACTGTCCGGATGTTCATTTTTTTTATTTCTCCCACCACGCTTGGTATGATCGGAATGACTGGAATTGATAATACCTTTGTTAGTTCTTCATAGAAATACTGTGCAGTTACACAGGGTATAGCAATGTAATCGGCTCCTTGCCGTTCTAAGCTAATACCTGCCTCCACCAAAAAAGGCAACGGGTTTTTATCGCTTTTACCGCAAATATAATCCGTACGATCAGGTGTATCCGGAATACTGTATAAATAAACTCTTATATGATCTTGATCCCTCTTAACATCCGTCATCTTTATGATTAATTCTAAGAAATATACGGATGCCATAGGGCCCAACCCGCCTATGATCCCAAGTTTTTTCATATATGTTTCCTCATTTACTTACAAAAATTTCTTCCAGGATATTTTTAATGATCTCATAATTCTTTTTGTTATTTAACATCTTGTTATGCATCTCAAACCCTTGATAAATTTTGAAACTGCCCATTACAGCACTTTTCCACCTCATTACCTGTTCTTCCTTATAGCCATCTTCCGCTATTACATAGTGAATATTTGTACTTAAGCAGTCATGCGTTATTAATTTTCTATGGAAAGTATACGAATCACGTATCCTAGCTTTCAAATCACCTCTAACCAATTCATCGGAATAATTAATTAGTGGTCGAGCTTCATGAAGTAAATCAAGAATATCATTTATTTTCGACTCAATTTCATTATCGGATGCCTCTTCAGGAATATCCCGAAACTGTGAGTCTATCATAATAATATGAGATACATCTTTTCCCCTTTTGATCATATCTCTGGCTACTTCATACGCAAGGTTTCCGCCGGCTGAATATCCAAGAAATATATAGGTACCGTCTTCTTGAAATTGCATAATGTATTTTGAATATTTACTTATATTATCTTCTCCTGGTACAAAGTTGAAAATAACGTAATTATATGACTTCAATTCATTTACCATTTCAAGATAAGGAAATCCATAAGCATATATTGGCGGAAATAGGAATATTGTCTTCTCACTATGATTATTGATATTGATATAGTCCATATCGGAATTAGAAGCCTCTTGCTCTTCATTCCTATCATATTTCTGAATAAGCTTATTCAGAAGTTCTGCTTGCATTTCAATAGTGTTATTGTAAAAAAGCTCTCCAACGGATAATCGTACATCAAACTCTTTGTGTACCTCTGATGCAAGTTTGAGTATATTTAACGAACTGCCGCCAAGTTTAAAAAAAGATTGTCTAACGCTAATTATCTTTACGTCCAGGATATTTTCCCATATTGCTCTCAATTTTATTTCAATTTCCGTAGTTGGAGGAATGACTGGTTCGGAGATTTTTTCATATTCATTATCCAGTAAGGCGTAATCTATTTTGCCGTTTGGTTTCCTTGGAATGCTCTCCAGCTTGACATATTGATGTGGCATCATATATAGAGGCAATTGCCGGCTGGCATAATTCTCTAGTTCCTTTTGTACTATAGCGAAGTCTGAATCTTCACCCGGATGCACTATAAAGGCTACTAGAATTTCTTGCTTTTGAATTTCCTTCTTAATGACAACAATTTCTTTTACCGATGCATGGTTTCTCAATACCTGCTCTATTTCTTCCAGTTCAACGCGAATTCCTCGTATCTTCACTTGTCGGTCTATTCTGCCGATCAAATCAATCGTACCATCCGGTAAAATTTTTCCTAAATCGCCTGTTTTATAAATGAGATCATCCGGTTTATTGTTGAATGGATTAGGTATGAATTTCTCATTGTTTTGTATTGGATCGTTATAATATCCGTATGTACTATAAGGTGTGCGGATATATATCTCTCCCACTACCCCTTCATCGCAAGGTTGCAGATTTTCATCCAGAATTATTACACGTGACCCTTTAATGGGTTTACCTATTGGTATGCGTTCTTTTTCCAAGTCGCTTTCTGTCACAATATGCATAGTTCGTATCATTGTTGTTTCTGTAGCGCCATATAAATTGACTACTTTAATTCGATTATTATATTTACTAAACCATGGTTTAATAAGATCTGTCCTTGGTCTCTCGCCCGATAAAAGTATATAGTTCAAGGAATCAAATTTGTAGTCGTCACATTTATTTTGAATAAGTTGAAAAACGCTTGGTACACAGTGTATTAATTCAATCCGTTCATGTTCAATCCAATCCTTTAATTTACCGTCATCCGTGAAAATATCCTTATCTTGAGGAATACATAATGTTGCGCCATTCAAAAATGGAAGGAAAACATCACGCAAAAAAGCGTCGAAGCCAATGTTTGTAAATTGACTAATTCTACTTTTTTCATTTATTCCGAATGTTTCAGATTCCCAATCAATAAACTGTAACAGGCTTTCATTTTTTCCTACGATGGCTTTTGGTTCGCCTGTTGTTCCTGAAGTAAAATAGACATAGATTTTGTCCAGCGGCGAATATTCCATATCTTCCATTTTTCCCGAGACACTGATTTCATTATCCTTAATGATTTCATAAACCAAATTATTAACCCCTATAAATTGATGATCGTATTTTTCTTGGTCTGAAATGATCCATTGTAAATTGCATTTATTGATCATTGACTTAATGCGTTCATCCGGGTAGTTAAAATCGATGGGTACAAAAACACAACGTGCCCGAAGTATTCCGATTATTGTTATTATAAAATCTATCTTGTTCTCTATGATGACACCTATAAAAGTTTCTTCCTCAACGCCTTTATTAATCAAGGAATTAGCAATCTTTAAGGATTGTTTGTCGATTTCGGAATAAGTCCATTTGTGATGTCCGCATTCAACAGCAACATTACTTGGGTATTTACACATGACTTGCCGAATTTTCTCTTGCATTGTGCTATCTTGCATAGTATCACCCTTCCTTAGTGTTTACGCAAAATTATTTATTTTAAACTTCTCTTTAAATATATTGAAAGTCAAAACAACAATGAGTAAATCACTATCAAAAGGCATATTCAATTTAAATCCATCACTAGAATACTCTTTCTTTAAATTTTCAATCGTATCAGGGTTAAAATATCCCCCTTTTTTTATACTGTCATAGGAAAGCATATCATTTATATATTCTATATTTCGTTTTAGTAAATAGGTGCTGCCCGGTGCGACAAACCCAAATTTCTCTCTCTCCACAATTTCAATGGGTAAAAATTGTTTCGCAACCTCTTTTAATATATACTTCTCGGTGAAATCATTTAATTTTAGATTTGGCGGTACTAATGTTGAAAATTCCGCAATATTCTTATCCAGAAACGGATAACGGCCTTCTATGGAATTTGCATATGTCATCCGATCTCCGTGATCCGATATTAAGTGATCTACCAGCCTCAACTTATAATCAATATAAGATCTTTTGTGAATAGTATGCCTGTTAATAATTTTCTCTCTATCAATAACATAATGGTTAATGCAATCGATAGCAGAATAATGCTCATTTAACTGTTTAGAATAGAGTCTTCTTTTAACAGCGCTGAAGTCCCAATAATTCTTCTCGTAGAAGAAATATTTATCTCCCCAGAGCTTATCTTGGGTTAATTGCTCTTCCATGCCGGCTTGAGCATGGTTATTAAGCTGGCTGCGGATTCGGTCAAATTTATGACCCACATATCCCGCAAAAAATTCATCGGCGCCTTCACCGGATAAAACCGCTTTAATCCCTTTATCGGATACAAGCTTGGATAATGCATGGGATGCAGTATTATAGCTCTCCTTCAGTGGCATTTCACACTGATAGATCACTTCGGGCAATCTAGTGCTAATATCGGAATAGACAAAGAATTTATTGTTATGGTTGGACCCTATAAAATTACTCATCATATTCTGGTATTTTGATTCACAAATTTCTTTTTCGTCAAATGTGATGGAAAATGTCTCCCGTCGGATATCCGGAGTCAGTTTATGCGTTATCGCCGCGATTAAAGATGAATCTAATCCGCCGCTTAAATATAAGCCAATCGGAACATCCGATCTTAGTCTTAATTTAACAGACTCTTCGAGAAGCCCGCTCAGTTGTTCCTTGTAATAATCTTCACTTTTATCGTAACTAATTTCCCCTATCTCCGGGTAATCGAGATCCCAATACTCGATATCTTTAATCTTCTCTATCCCTTCGACTAATAATAAATGCCCGTTTTCTAAACTTCTTATATTCCGGAACATAGTTCTTGGACTTATTAAACCCGGAAAGGTCAAAACTTGATCCAATCCGACCAAGTCAACCTCAGCTTCCACTGAAGGGTGCCGAAGTATGGCTTTAATCTCCGATCCAAAAATAAAATAATCATCCGAAATTGTATAGAATAGTGGGGCAATTCCAAAATGGTCTCTTGAACAAATTAAAAGCATCCTCTTAAAGTCAAAAATTGCGAATGCAAATTGACCGTTTAATTCGTTAATAAATTCATATCCTTTTTCTTCATATAAATGCAATATAACCTCTACATCCGTATTCGTCTTAAAATGATGGCCTTGCAAAATCAAATCATTTCTTAATTCTATGTAATTAAATATTTCACCGTTACAAACCATTAAAACCGACCCGTCTTCATTAGATAAAGGCTGCATCCCTCCTGCCAAATCAATGATTCCTAACCTTGCAAACCCAAAAGCAATATTGCCATCGTTATAGAAATCAGTTGCATCCGGGCCACGATGTCTTATTTCTGACGTCATTTCTTTAATGATTTCGGTATTGATTCTACGTTCTCTTTTTAAATCAAATATACCGCCTATGCCGCACATCTAACTCATCCTCTCGCGTGCCTATATAAATTACTCATTTCTTAAATCATCATTAAAATCGTTGATAAGTTTTTTTCTTAAATCTTTAATTTCACCCGTATCAGCTTTATTCTGATGACGGCTTGATAATTTTAATGATTGTATTGTATTGAATTCATTATCCGGCAAATTTTCAACCATCTTTTTATAATCCAACAGGAAATTCGTCATGGTATGTTCTTCAAATAATTGTGTGTCATACTCCAGGGTACAGATTAGATTCTCATCCCCGTCTAGGGCTAGATCAATCTGAAAATCGAGTTTTGTAGTTTTCTTCTCAATCTCTACGCTTTCAAACTTTAAACCGGCTGTCTCAAAACGGGCATCTTGATCAATTTGATTATGAAAAACAAACATAGTGTCAAATAAATCATTTCTATTCTGAGCTTTATTCCTTGCAACTTTATTCACAATCATATCGAAAGGGTATTGGCTGTTGTTATATGCATCCAATTGTGTATCCTTCCCAGCCTTTAAAAATTCGCTTATCGTCATTTCTTTATTAATAATATTCCGAATTGGAAGGAAATTAATAAATATGCCTATAAGCTCCTTAAGATCGGGATGATTTCTATTTGCTGCAATAACCCCGCAAGTAATGTCCGTTTGCCCCGTATAATAATGCAGATTTAGTATAAATATACAGTACAGAACCATATTAAGCGTCATGCCGTATTTACTGCATAATTCATGTATCTTTTTCAAACTTTCTTTAGGGATTTCCACTTTAATAGAGCTTCCAACATATGCTCGTATTTCAGGGCGTTGTTTATCGAGCGGCATATTCAGCAGCTCCGGTAATGTTCTGAATTGTTCCGTCCAGTATTCTTCTTGTTTTCTCATAGCTATTGTATTAAACATGTTATTTTCCCAGTGGCAAAAGTCCCTGTATTGTATAGGTAGCTCTTCTAATTCCCGGTTATTGTATAAAGCAAAAAATTCCTTTAGCAATATTCGAAAGGAAACACCATCTGTTATGATATGATGAACATCCAGCAGCAAAAGATGCTCATCATTCCGAAATGATACTAGTTCAACACGTAATAAAGGTAATTTCTCAATATCAAAAGGTCTAACAAATTTTTCAACGATTCCTTTCAGATTCATTTCTTTACATTCGCTAAAATTAATCGTTATATTAAATTGATCTGTAACCTTTTGAACGACTTCTCCATCGATTAATTCAAATGTACTTCTTAGAATCTCATGTCTGTCGGCAATTTGATTTATTGCCAGTTCCACTTTGGATTTATCTAAATTTCCTTGTATTCTAAAGGCCTTCGTAGTATTATAATGCGTTTGTCCCATTCCCAACTTATCCAGTATAAACATTCTTTTTTGAGCGTAAGATGTCTCATAATATTCTCTTTTTTCAATTTTAGGAATAGAACTGTAAGGATTCTCCCTTATATTCTTTATATAATCAGCCAACTCTTTTACAGTAGGGTTTTTAAATACATCAGCAATTCTTAGTTCCACATTTAGACTCTGATAGATTTGCCCTACTAAATCCGCTACTTTTAATGAGTGTCCTCCCAATTCAAAAAAGTCGCTATTTGTCCCCACCTCATCTCTTTTAAGTATTTTTTTCCATATATTCAAAAGCACTTCTTCATCTTGACCTGTTGGTTGTTCTAACAATTTATCAGAATAATTATCCGTCCCTTTTACTTCCGCTAACATGTTTCTATTCACTTTTCCATTTGCCGTCAATGGAAGCTTATCCACTTGGATATAATAGGCGGGAACCATATGTTGCGGTATCTTTTTGGAAAGAAACTTCTTCAATTCCGTAACATCAACCTTTTGATTTGAAACGAAATACGAGTAAAGTTCCTTCTCTCCATTAATGTCTTCTTTGGCCAGGATAGCAACATCTTGAATGGCATCATACCCCATAATTACATTTTCGATCTCACCGGTCTCAATACGCATACCTCTGATTTTAATCTGATAATCCATTCTGCCCAGCAACATCAAATTACCGTCAAACAATAACTTACCAAAATCGCCGGTCTTATAAATATAGTCATGGGGGTTGTCTGAATAAGGATTTCTAATGAATTTTTCTTTAGTCAAAGCTACATCATTTATATATCCAGCCGAACAGAAAGGGGTTCTTATATACACTTCCCCTATAGTACCTGTTGGACACTTTTTCATATCCTTATTTAAGATATATGCTTTAGCATACGTTATCGGCAGACCGACAGGTATAACCCCTTTTTTACAATCCTCTTCATGAATTCTATAGTAAAATTTGGCGAGAGTGGTTTCTGTTGGTCCGTATAAATTAATGAGCTGAACCTTATTTTCTAAGATTCTTGACCATTGTTCTACATCCTTGCCTCTAAGGAGTTCCCCAGCGAGAAAAACATATTTTAAATGATCAAGCACCATGCCTTCCTCCAGTTGAGCCGATAACATCTTGAACAATGACGGTACCATATGTATTAAAGATATCTTGCTAGCCTTGATCCACCCGAGCAATTTCCTTGGATTCAGGATAATTTCATTGTCGGGAATACACACTGTTCCACCTGAACATAATGGCACAAAAATATCTCTTAAGAATGGATCAAAAACGGGACGAGTAAGCTGGCTCACCCTACAAGTATCATTAATATCGAACTCCCCTATTTGCCATTCAATATATTGAAGTAAACTATTATGTCTTCCCAACACCGCTTTAGGCTCTCCAGTTGTACCGGATGTAAAATAAATATAACAATATTTATTATTGTAGTATCTTTCATTCGGCTCTGGCGTTACGTCATTATGATTACTTAATCTAACTATTCGGTAACGATGATTATCATATGATGCTTCAGCATGGCTATCCTTATCTTCTACCAGAAAAACATTAAATCTGGGACGATAATTCCGTTCAATTTCATTCACCAAATTCAGACAGTCTTCATTTGTAACAATCCAATCGGGTGATAATACCTCCATCATTTTAAGTACTTTATTTAGCGGGTAATTAATATCAATCGGTACAAAGATATAACCCGCTTTTATAATTCCCAATAACGATTTAACTAATGCTGCGCTTTTATCCAACATAACAAAGACGTATTTCTTTTCACTCTCCGAATTCAATAATATATTCGCTATAATGTCGGATGCTTTCTCCAGTTGTGAGTAAGAAACTTCTGTAGCACCACACTCTATGGCCGGCTTGTTTGGATGCAATTCAGCATATTCCCTTACCTTATCGCCCAGGTACTTCATTTAAAATACACCTCGTTTCAAACTAAACGATTTATTATTGAATAAAAACATCTTCATCAAAATAATTATCAAGATCATCGGCCTCTAGATCTTCAACGAGATAATCAATCTTCCCAACCGGTATATTATTATTTTTAGTGACACAATCCGTTATCAGCAATAAATGATTTGCAATTCTTTGCATCAGTTCAGAGTCAAAGTCATTTTGTTTATAAACAATATTTACGCTTACCGTTTCTTCTTGTTCTCTAATGTAAATCGTCATATCATACTTTGGCGAAATTTTACTGCTATAGGCTTCACTTTCTTGAATGAAATCACCTAGTTCTTTCGGGTTAGCATCATGATTGTATGGCATATAATTTAACATTACCGAGAACAAATCATCATGTTTAAGACCATAATCTTCCTTAAGATCAGACACTAACTCGTCATATTGATAATCTTGATGGTCCAATACATCCATCAAATTCGTGCTCACTTCTCTTAAAAATTGGGCAAATTCCAATTCAGTATTTATTTTTTGTCTAATAACCACCACATTTAAGAATAGACCGATCAGATTTTGCAATTGTTCGTGATTTCTTCCGAATACCGGTGCCCCAATCGTAATATCTTGTTCATTCACTTCATGCATTAAAATGATATTCAATATTGCTGTAAAATAAGCAAATTTTGTCACACCAACCTTTTTACACAATTCATCAATTTGCTTATTTCTTACATCATCAAACTCAAAAAATATATTGCCGCTGATCCCTTCATTATCATTAAATTGACTTCGTTTAGGTAATTGGGTAAATACAAAATCCTTTAATTGCTTTAACCAAAAATCTTTGAATTCAAGTTGCTTTAAACTATTGAATTGTTTGTCTTGCCATACACAATAATCTTTATATTGAATAGTTAATTCCGGCCGGCTTATACCTTTATAAATTGCTATTAACTCTTGAACAAATAATTCAATAGAAACAGCATCCGATATGATGTGATGAATATTAATAAATAGAACATCTTTGCTTCCATTTACCTTGAAATAAACAACTCTCAACAATTCCCCGCTTTGCAGGTCAAATGGAATATTATATTCATTAATCCGTGCCTGTAACTCTCCCGCATCAGTTTCTGCATATTCCAATTTGAATTTACTGTTTGGATGAACTATCTGTACTGGACTCCCATGTATAAAATGAAAGCTTGTTCTAAATACTTCATGGCGTTCAATAAGTTGTTGAAAGGACTCTTCCAATCGTTTATCATCCAGATTCTTTATTATTTCAAGAACAATAGGCATGTTATAGCTTGTATCTTTTTGATTCCTTTCATATAAATAGAGGATTCTCTTTTGAGAACTTGATATTGGATACCAAGGCTGCTCACCGGCTTTCTCTATTGTTGATAGATATTGAACTTGTTTCTTATTTTGAATCAATTCGGCCAGTTCTTTGATCGTAGGCGCACTGCTTAATTCGGCAAACGTTATCTGAACATTTAAATGAGTTAGTATTTTGTTAATCAGTCTAATGGCCTTTAGCGATTGACCGCCTAAATCAAAGAAATTATGTTGTATTCCAAAATTGCTGATTCCAAGTACTTCATTCCAGATGCTTACTAATTCTTTTTCTAAAGGACTTGTTGCTTGTTGTAATTCTGTATGCTTTTGAATATATTCCCCGGGTTCAGGCAATAATTTCACATCAAGTTTACCGTTAGATTTAAGAGGCATGAATTCAATTTGTAATAACGAGGTTGGCACCATATATTTAGGCAAATTCTTCAACAGGTATTTCCTGACTTCTTCAATACTCAGTTGATTGTTGGCTGTAAAATATGCACATAAATAGGGGTCCCGCATTGAATCATATTTTAATAGCACTCTAGCTTCCTTTATCCCCTCATATTTTAATAACCAGTTATCAATTTCACCTAATTCAATTCTAAAACCTCTTATTTTTACTTGATTATCGATACGGCCAAGAAATTCAATATTCCCATCCGGGAGCCATCTGGCCAAATCGCCTGTCTTATATAGCTTTGTTCCTCTCTCAAAAGGATTATCTATGAATTTTTCCTTTGTTAATGTTTCATTGTTAATATATCCCCTTGCCAAGCCAATACCAGCTATACACAATTCTCCGGGTATTCCTACCGGCAATAATTCAATATTTCTATCTACTATAAATAAGTTAATGTTATCAATTGGTTTTCCAATAGGTATAGATGGTGTATTGGGGATTTCGGAACAATTATAATAAGACACATCGATAGCCGCTTCTGTCGGTCCATATAGATTGATAAGTTCCGACCGGGTATTGCTCATATTTTTCTTGAATTGGATCACTTGAGTACACTTTAATTCCTCGCCGCTGGCAAATACCTTTTTTAAACTCATAAGCTTATCATGTTGACCGCACTCTTTCATATAATCCAAGAATACATCTAACATTGATGGTACAAAATGAACGGTCGTTACTTTGTTTTGGGAAATTGCATTTGCTATATTCTTAGGCTCCATCTCATAATTCGGCTCTAAAAAATGTACAGTCGCACCGGCAAAAAACCACCATGTCAGTTCCCAAACAGATACATCAAATGTAAATGTAGTTTTTTGCAAAATCACATCTTCTTCGTTTAATTCATATTGCTTTTGCATCCAATGCATTCTATTTACAGCCGAACGATGTTCAATCATTACACCCTTGGGTTGTCCAGTAGAACCGGATGTATAAATAAGATATGCCAAATCACATGGCTGATTAATTATTCCTAAATTGTCAATACGGCATCCTCTGGTTAATTCATGATCTAAAAGAATGATCTCCGTTGGCTTATCATTACCCAAAATTTTATCCACATTAGAAGAGTTAGTTAAAATAAAATAAACATTACTATCGTTCAAAATATAATCTATTCTATTTTTCGGATAATTTGGATCTATCGGAAGATAGACGCCTCCAGCTTTCCATATAGCTAGAACAGCAATTATCATATCAAATGAGCGCTCGACCATAAGCCCTATGACGGATTCTCTTTTGACACCTTTTGCTCTCAGGACAGCCGCAAGATAATTCGCTCTTTCGTTAAGCTCTTTATAAGTCATGTTTTCAAATTGAAAACTAACCGCTTTGTGATCAGGAATTCGGGCTACTTGTTCTTCGAATATCTCATGCAGCATTTTATTATTTTCATATTTATACTCCGTATTATTGAATTCATTTAGGATTTGATTTTTTTCATACAGCGTCATCATGTTAATATGTCTTATTAAAGAATTAGGGTTTTGAATTATGTGCTTCACAATTTCCAAATAATGCATACCGAATCTTTCAATAGTTTCCTTCCTAAATAAAGCAGTCTTATATTCTATCCCTATTAGAATTTCTTCCCCGCTTTCAAAAGCAGTCATCGTCATATCAAACTTAGCCGTATGATTATTTATCTCAAATGTCTTTATTTCCAATCCGTCAACACAAATCTTATCCTTCTCCATATTCTGAACTTGGAACAATGTATCAAAGATTGGATTCCTACTCATATCACGTTCTACTTGCAATTTATCGACTAGCTCTTCAAATTGATAATCCTGATTCTCATATGCGTCAATAGCGTTCTTTTTAACTTCCTCTAAGAATTCCAAAAAAGTTTTGCCGGAGCCGGCCTGATTCCGCATAACTAACGTATTAACAAAAACCCCCAATATTCCATTTAAATCGGGATGTACTCTGCCGGCTATAGGGGTTCCTACAAGGATATCCTCTTGATTGCAGTATTTTGATAATAAAATATTGAAACAAGCAAGCATAAACATATAGAGAGTTGTTTGTGTTTGTTTATTGATATTTTTTATTTCCTTAGCAATTTCTTTGGGAATTGTAAAGTCGATACGATCTCCTTCGTACATTAGCTCATTCGGTCTTGGAAAATCCGTAGGAAAGTTTAATACAGGGATCTCTCCCTCCAATCTTTTTAGCCAATAACTTTCCTGATTTTTAAATTCATTTCCGGCACGATTAATTCTCTGCCATTCGGAGAAGTCCTTATATTGAAGTCGTAAATCCGGAAGGGGGTTGCCGTTGTATAAATTTATAAAGTCATTTGAAAGGATACTCAAAGAAATGCCATCGGAAATAATATGATGTACATCGAAGAGTAAAATATGATTTCTCTCATTAAGCCTAATAAGTAATGCATTAAATAGAGGAGCTTTAGACAAGTCAAAGCTTTTCATAAAGCCGCTCAACCTATCTTCAATGTTATTTTCATCATCTATTTCTAATAAATCTAATGCGAAGGAGACATCCTCATTAATAATTTGAACGATTTCATCGTTCATCCAATTAAAAGTAGTTCTTAAAGCCTCATGTCTCTTCACAAGTTGTATAATGGCCTGCTCAATCTTATCAATATATATGTTGCCCTCCATCTTAAGAGCTATAGGCATATTATATCGTTTGCTCTCAGCATCAAATTGCTGTAAAGTAAATAATCTTTTCTGCGCAGCTGAGACAGGATAATATTTCCGCTCCCCCGCGGCCTCAATAGACTTATAAGATTTACTACCACTATAGTTTTGAATATATTGAGTCAGTTTCCGTACAGTTGGATGAATAAAAACAGCTTTAAGAGGTATATCTATCTTTAAAGCTTTGTTTATTTCGTGAACCAATGCATACGCTCTTAAAGAATGCCCCCCAATATCAAAAAAATTATCGTTCATGCCTATCTTGTCCAGTTTCAATATCTTTTTCCATATTTCTACACAATCTTTTTCTAAAGCGTTACCTGCCTCTTCATAAATTACCCCTGCATACTCATAATTATCCAAGGTTAATAACTTTTGTCTGTCCGCTTTTCCATTCGCATTCAGCGGCATTTGATCCAAATAAATAAAGTACGATGGTATCATGTAATCCGGAAGATTGGCTGATAGACTTTGTCTAATGTGATTAACATGTATTTTCTCCGCAGCCACATAATATGCGCATAAGTACTTTACCTGATTCTCATCTTCTCTTGCCAAGACTACGGCTTCCTTTATTTCATCAAGCTCCAATAGTTTATGCTCTATCTCGCCGAACTCAACTCTATAACCTCTTATCTTTACCTGGTGATCTATTCTGCCTATATACTCTAAATTCCCGTCAGGTAACCATTTGACCAAATCACCTGTTTTATACATTCTTTCCCCGGCCATATATGGATGCTTTATAAATCTGCTCTCGGTTAATTCGGCCCGGTTAAGGTATCCTCTGGCAACTCCGTCTCCGGATACATACAATTCACCAACCATTGACTTGGGGCATAAGTTAAAGTCTTTGTCTAACACCGTACATATATAGTTATCAAAAGGCTTCCCAATCGGAATACTATTATATTCTTCGATAGGTGAACGGTTAGTTAATATATCGAATCTTGTGGTATAAATCGTCTCGGTTGGACCATATATGTTGCTTATATTTACTTCGCTTGTTAATGGACCCAAACTATGAATTATATCTTTCGTCACTGCTTCACCGGCCAGAAAAATATACTTTAATTTGTTAAGGACGGCGATAATTCTTTGGTCGAGCTTATTAAGCAATAAACGAAACATAGAAGGAACAAAGTTAATATGAGTTATATTATATCTATCCATACTATCCATGATTGCCTTTGGATCTTTTTCGCCGCCCGGTTCTAGTAGCACTAACTTGCTACCGGTAAAAATAAAGCTGAACAGCTCCATAACCGATACATCAAAAGTAAATGCGGTTTTAAATAAATAAGCATCTTGTTCATTTACGGGATAGTGCATTTGCATAGCGTAAAGATTATTAACTGCACTTCTATGTTGAATCATAACCCCCTTCGGGCTTCCGGTTGAGCCGGAGGTGTAGATTACATGAGATAAATCCGTCGCCCGGTTTACGTTATTTGGATTTACGATCGGATAGTTCTCGTTATAAATATTGTTTTGATCTAATTGAATTAAAATCCCATTATAATGTATGCCGGCTGCCAACATATCTTGTGCTAATAAAATCGGGCACCCGCTGTCGTCTAACATATGCTGTACCCTTTGAGCAGGATACGCTGGATCTATAGGTAAATAAGCCCCTCCGGCTTTCAATATTCCTAGGATCCCAATAATCATGTCAAAGGAGCGTTCTGCCATAATGCCGATTATGGTGTCCGGCCCTGCACCTTGTTCACGTAGCAACCATGCCAGTTTATTTGCTCTTTCATTTAACTCTTGAAAGGATAATTTTAAATCCTTATAAATAAGCGCAACATTATCGGGTGTTCTTTCAACCTGTTCCTCGAACAAGCCATGAATTGTTTTATCCTTAGGATAAATTAATTTAAAGTTATTGAATCCGTAAAGCAATTGTTCTTCTTCCAGCTCGGATAACATCTTGATATCTTTAAGTTTAATTTGTTGATTGTCGGCGATTTCCGAGAGTATGTTGTGAAAGTGATTACCCATATTAATTATTGTTTCTTCTAAAAATAATTTTGTGCAGTACTGCAAATTAACATCTAATCCGCCGTTTGATTCTAATACATTTAAAATAATGTCAAACTTAGATGTTCTACTGTCATTTTCATACGGATATATTTTTAAGTTCTCCAATTTAATTTCGCCAATATGCATATTTTGCATAGAAAACATGACATCGAACACAGGGTTCCTGCTCATGTCTCTTTTTACATTCAATTTGTCCACCAATTCTTCAAATTGGTAATCTTGATTTTGATATGCCTCTAAAGCGTTCTGCTTAACCTCTAATAATAGTTCCATGAATGATTTTTTGCCGGTAGGATTGTTTCTCATAGCCAGTGTGTTGACAAACATTCCAATTATATTCTGCAGCTGACTCTGACTTCTGTTGGCGATCGGCGTTCCGACAATGATATCTTCTTGATTTGTATATCTGTATAAGAGAGTATAAAAGGCCGTTAATAATACCATAAACAAAGTGGAATTCGTCTCTTTTGATATGTCTATAAGTTTATCAGTGAGTTCTTTAGGAATGGAAAAGGACACATCTTTTCCGTCAGTGCTTTGCAACGATGGTCTTGTCATATCGGTCGGAAGATTCAGTACCGGGATCTCTCCTTGAAATTTGCCCAGCCAGTAATTTTCCTGATTCTCCAGATAGTCATCCTTAAGCTTCGACAATTGCCATACAGCAAAATCCTTATATTGCAATTCTTGCTCTTCAAGTTTTTCATGATTATATATTTTAGAAAATTCTTCAATTAGTATTCCAAGAGACGTACCATCCGAAATTATATGATGCAAATCAATTACTAAAAGGTGCTTTTCTTCATGTATTTTAAATAAACCCGCTCTTAATAAAGGGGCTTTTGTTAAGTCAAAAGGTTTACTAAAGGCACCGGTAACCTTATGGATCTCCGTCTCGCATATTTCAGAGTATTCAAGCGAAAAATTTACACGCCGTTCTATTTTTTGCATCGGAATACCATCCAGAATATGGAAACTTGTGCGAAACGCTTCATGTCTTTCAATTAACTTAGTAAATACTTGTTCTATTCTTTTCTTATCAACTTTACCCTCTAAAAAAATCGCCGAAGGAATATTATAGTACGTACTGCTCTCCTGTAAATGGGTTAATACATGCATTCTGCGTTGTGCTGATGATAAAGGATAGAAGTCCCGTTCTTCTGTTTTTATAATATCTTGATATGAACCCTTGCCAGTTGTTCTTATGTAGTCAGCCATGTCACATATATATGGTTTACTAAATACTTCTGATAACGGGATTTCAACATGAAACAACTTTTGTATCTTGGCGCATAATATTGAAGCAGTTAGAGAGTGTCCTCCCAATTCAAACAGACTATCATTAATACCAATGGATTTATCTGTCTTCAGCACAGCTTTCCATATCTCTGCCAGTTGCTCTTCAATTTCATTTCTTGGAGCTGCATATTCTCTTTCTCTGGAAATATGCTTGGATAAATTTTGTAATTTCTTCTTATCGATCTTACCGTTAGCAGTTAACGGCATATTATTTACTCTTATAAAGTACAATGGAATCATATACTCCATAAGATTTTTCAATAGAAATTTTCTAATCTCCCCGGCTTGCAGGGCTTTATTTGAAACATAGTAAGCGCATAAATATTTATCATTATTATCATTTTGTTCAACAAAAACTACCGCTTCCTTGATTTCCTCATGTTCCAGCATCCGATTTTCTATCTCGCCTAATTCAATTCTGAATCCCCTAATCTTAACTTGATCGTCTTTCCTTCCAATATATTCTATATTCCCGTCGGTGAGCCATCTTGCAATATCGCCTGTTTTATAAATTTTCTCCCCGTGAATAAAAGGATGATCTATGAATTTCTGTTCAGTCAAAGACGGATTGCCTAAATATCCTTGTGCCAGACAATATCCGGAAATATACAACTCACCCACCGCGCCTATAGGCAAAGTATTCATATGCTCATCAAGAATATAAACCTGAGTCCCCATTACCGGTTTACCTATGGGCAGTGTTTTCATTTGATTTGAAATATTATTTACCGGATAAAATGTTGCATAAACCGTACTTTCAGTAGGACCGTACATGTGCATAAGTCTGCCGGTTCCCAGATAATTTAATGCTTTTTGCACATGTTTAACCGATACTCTTTCTCCGCCGAAGAGTATCTTTCTTACATTTTGCAGACATGTGACATCATAATCTACAATAGTGTTAAAAAGTGCAGTCGTTACAAAAAATACAGAAATTTGTTTATTGAAAATAAATTCCGACAGATGATTCAAGTTAAGAACTGTTTCTTTTTTAACGATCTCAAGCTTTGCGCCATTTAATAATGCTCCAAATATATCGAAGATCGATCCATCGAAAGCATAATTTGACAATTGCATCAAAGTATCTTCCGGAGTTATATTAATGTAATTAGTATCGTTTACAACCCTATAAACACTATAATGTCTAATTAATGTCCCTTTAGGTTTTCCAGTGGAACCCGAAGTATAAATTACATAAGCTAAATCATTTCCTGTAACCATATTTGCGAGGTTTTCCGAATTTAAGGAGTCTAATAATTCCGATGATTCGTTAATTAACAGCATTTTACTATAATCCATTATTTTCTTGGAGTATTTTTCAATAATGTAGCTTTCAGATAATATAAAATCGGCACCGGCGTCATTAATAATGTCACGCACTCTTGACTCCGGGTAATCCGGATCTAATGGAAGATATGCCGCACCACTCTTTAATACAGC
Organism: Paenibacillus haidiansis; assembly: GCF_036553665.1. NCBI lineage: Bacteria > Bacillati > Bacillota > Bacilli > Caryophanales > Paenibacillaceae > Paenibacillus > Paenibacillus haidiansis. The sequence goes on from NZ_JAZHPZ010000003.1 coordinate 222,331, forward strand.
CAATATTGAAATGATCATATTTATAGAACGATCTAGAATGATGCCAACAATGTTTCCTTTAGATATTCCATTCTCTCTTAATAACCGGGCTAATTGATTAGCCCGGTTATTCAACTGGCCATATGTTAATGAAGCATCGTCACATGTGACAGCAACATGGTCCCGGTATTTTTCTGCTTGCTTCTCAAATGTCTGATTGATTGGTATTGAAGGAGGGTTGTGAGGGTTATTCGAGTTGGTGAAGTTTATTATACGAACTTTTTCTAACTCAGGTACAATATCTATTTCCGACAGCGGCAATGTTAAATTATCCAGGGCCACCTTGAAGAAGTTAATAACTTGTTTAGCAATACTATAAATATTCTCATGACAATATAAATTTGCATTGTAGTTTATATTCATTTTTATTGACGTTTGGTTTAAATCAAAATTAAAAACTAAATCTAAATCGTTATTCTCATCATTGACTATTCCATGTAAGTTACTTAATTGAACTGCAGTACTTATTGCGGGAATATCTGTTTTATGTGCGTTCAGTTCTTGCCATACCATCTCTACCGGAAAATTCTGATGCTCGTAAGAGTCAATTATCTCTTCTTGAATATAATGTACATATTCCTGAAAAGTTATATTTTTATTAATATAAGCTTTCAAATATAATATATCATTAAAAACTTGTGTTTCCCCTAAACTTAGAGCAGGAATTCCTATTAATACCTCTGTGTTTCCACTGTGTATACCAAGCAAATAAGTAATTCCGCTGACTAAAATGACAAACACGCCGTACTCGGAGTGATTTCCGATTGATAATAGATTGTTGGATAAATCATCGGGTACATTTATACTAACCAGGTTATTGATAAATGACTTATTATTATCGGAAATAAAGTCTGTTTCGAAATTAGCAAAAGTAGTTCCTTTTAATTTTTCGATCCAATATAATTTGTCTGGTTCGAATTTTTTATCGTTATAAATTCTGCTTTTCGTGAGATTATCCAATTTACTCATAAATTACTCCTCCTGCAACAAGTAATCTACATAGACATAAATCTAAAAAGTCAATTTAAACATATCTTTTAAGCTTTTGTTGTCTCTTTTAATATTGGCCTCAAATATATTTTTTAGTTGAATATTCGGATTATAAACTATCTCTTTAACAATATTGATATAATCTTCACCCATTTGAACAATGGTTTCCTTTTTAAACAGACTTGTCCTATATTCGATACCAAACGAAATTTCTTGGTTGTCATCAAAAACAATCATTGATGTATCAAACTTTGCAATCTTGCTCTCATAATTTACTGTTTCAAAGACCAAATCGGATAGGTTAAACAAATCTGTGGTACTTTTTTGAACAGCAAATACATTATTAATAAGGAAATCCTGAGTGGATTCTTTATTCGTACTGATTTTTCTTACTAAATGTTCATATTGATAATCCTGATTTTCAAAAGATTCAAGGGCGTGTTTTTTAACTTCATATAAAAAGTCTATAAAGCATTTTTCGGGCTCTGGAAAATTTCTAAGTGGCAGCATATTAACAAACATACCGATAATGCCCTCCAAGTCGGCATGACTTCGCCCCGATATGCTACTCCCTATAACAATATCCTCATGTCCAGTATATTTGTGCAATAAAATGCAGTAGGCACTCAGCATGACCATAAATAATGTTGATTGTGTTTCTTCCATTAAATGATGGATCTTTTCAGTCAGCTCAAAGTCTAATTCAAATTTGACCGTTTCTCCGGCAAACGATCGGTTGTTCGCGCGGGAATAGTCACTTGGTATTTCGACAAGGAATTTATATCCTTTTAAATAATTAAGCCAATATTCTTCCTGCTTGTTAAAATAATTAGAATTTAATAATTTATTCTGCCATTCTGAAAAATCTTTATATTGGATTTTTAGCTCCGGCAATGTGTCGCCATTATAGAACTGAGCTAATTCCTTTATCATAATCTCGATTGAAAGACCATCTGATATGATATGATGCAAATCAATAAACATAATGTGTTCCACAGCTGAAATCCGAATTAATTTAACTCTTAATAATAAAGGGTTACTTAAATCAAACGGTCTTATAAATTCCTCCTGCAGATGTTCAATTTCTTCTTGATCCAGGTTAGCATTAGAACCATCAACATACTCCATAGTAAATTTCACTTCATCGGCTATAAATTGATAAGGTTCTTCTTCCACGGTCGCAAAATAAGTTCTAAATGCTTCATGCCTTTGAATTAGATGAGTAAAAGCCAATTCGAGTTTTTCTTTGATTAGTTTACCTTTTATTCGTATAATACCTGGCATATTGTAAGCGATATTGTCTTTCTCTAATTGATTAACAATATATATTCTTCTCTGCGCAGATGAAATTTCATAATGTCCTTTTTCGGATACTTTTTCGATATCCGCATAGTTAATCTCTTGCAGCTCGTTCATATAGTTAGCAATACTTCGCGGTGTCTTTAATGTGAATATTTGCGTTATTGGCAAATCAATACGAAATTCTTTTTTTATTCTTGTCACCAGCATAATAGCCTTCAGTGATTGGCCGCCTAATTTGAAAAAATCACTATTGGGCCCCATCTTATTAATCTCCAGAATTTCTTTACAAATATTTGTTATTTTTTCTTCCGTATCATTTTCAAAATCATCAAAAATATTATCAAAGCTATAGTTATTTAGAACTTCCATTGAACTTTTTCGATCAATTTTGCCGCTGCTGTTTTGGGGTAATTCTTCAACTCTTATGATGATCTGAGGAATCATATATTCGGGTAAGTTATTTGCCAAATATCTCTTTACCTCGTCTTCTTGAAATGTATCATTAGGAGTTGTTACTAATGCGCATAGCATATTGGATTCATTTACTTCTTTAATTAATACGATGGCCTCTTTAATGTTATAATAATTGATCAATTGATTTTCAATTTCTTCCAGTTCTATTCTATAACCTCTCATTTTAACTTGATTATCATTTCTTCCAATAAATTCTATATTCCCATCCGGTAACCATCTTCCTACATCACCGGTTCGGTACATATAATCCTGATCAGCATAAAGATCCGGCAAAAATCTATCCCTAGTTAATGTTTCATTATGTAAATAGCCTTTAGCCAAGCCTGCACCGGAAATATAGATTTCACCTTTAATCATTGGCGGTAACGGTTTCTTATTATTATCCAAAATGTAGACTCTCGTATTTGGAATTGGCTTACCAATTGGAATTATTCTGCTTTCACAGTATTTCATATCGAATTCCCATGTTGTTGCACATACTGTTACTTCACTGGGTCCATAAGCATTCACATATCTAAACTTGTCAGTCCATTTTTGAACTAACTGATAGGTACTCTTAGATCCAGCCGCAATTAGTAATCTTAAAGTATTTATTCTGTCCGGATTGAGATTCTCAATATAGTTTGGCGGTAATGTAAGAACTGTAACTTGATGTTTATTTATATAATTTTCAAACTCTCTGTAATCGTATATCTCCTTATCTGTAAAGATATGAAGTGTTGCGCCTGTCAGTAGTGCCATATATATTTCCCAGACCGAAGCATCAAAAGATATACTTGCAAATTGTCCTATTTTATCGAATTTATTAATATTGAAATCATTTTCAAACAGCACCTTTAAATTTAACACACCTCTATGGCTTACTTTTACCCCTTTGGGTTTTCCCGTAGACCCTGATGTATAAATAATATAGGCAATGTCTTCGGGCTCCCCTTGATAATTAATGGATTGAGGTGTGCCTTCGTACAACTTCTCGTCAGATATGTCGATAACGATTCCATCTACATCAAGTTGATTTATTAATGCACCTTTAGTAAGAATAACCTTAGCACCACTGTCATTAATCAAATCTTTGATCCTGTTGAAAGGGAATTGCGGGCTAATTGGCAAATAAGTTCCGCTTGCCTTCAAAACGGCTAACATCCCGACGATTATTTCCCATGAACGTTCAGTTACTACACCTACGATTGCTCCTTTACCCACTCCATGATTTATTAATTTAATGGCTAATAGATTCGCACGTTCATTAATCTCTTCGTATGTATAGCATAATTCTCCAATTTGTATAGCCTTATGCTTCGGTTCCATTTGGACTATCTCTTCAAATTGTTCAATAATTGTTCTTTGTGCATACGGAGAAGCAACATAATTGCATCTTTCTGCAGTTTGGCCGGTTTCTTCTTCTGTTGCTAAATTAACGTCACACAGTTTTATATTAATATCGGATGTAACCGCATTGATTAAACGCACATAATACCGGAGAAAATAATCCATTGTAGTTTTCTTAAATAACTTCGCATTATAGGATAACTGTATATTTAGTTTTCCTTCTTTGTTGATAACGATCATCATATCATTTGCTGGCGAGGCCGCACCCTGGATTCTTGCTATATCGTGAATAGTATCCATACAAATAATAGCCCGGTGCAAATAATAGTCTTGGTTTTCCATGTTAAGAATTTTAAATATCTTATCCATGGGAAAGAACTGGTTATTATAACATTCTTCAATATTTTTACTTATATTTAAAAGTAATTGTTTGAATGTCATTTCACTATTTAACGTATTGACCAATGCCAGACAGTGATTGTATTCGTAAATTTCGCTATCCTCACAATAAACCGGCAATCCTATAAGTATTTTTTCTTGAAAAGTATATTTATATAACAAGGCTTTAAACGCAGCCACCAAAACAGTAAATAATGAGAGATCTTGATTTTTACTCAATTTAAGCAGCTTGTCTGTTAATCGATCATCTATACCTACAATGATATTTTCCGTTTTATTCTCCGGTTCTTCTGTAGATTCAACGGGTAATTCCAACAAATCAATATTACCTTTTAATTCATTGAACCAATAAGATTTGGCTTTTTCATATTCAGCTCCGCCTAAAAGTAAACGTCCCGGCATATTTATTCCCCCAGTTCCATCGAGATATTAATTAAAGTCGAATTTATTACCTTCAACGGATACCAATTTATCCTCATCATTCTCGTCTTTAACGTATTCGACATTTATTAGATTTTTGAATTCATCGCAATTTTCGTAAAATTCCGTTGCTAATTTATTTATTTGTACAGCTTCATCATAATCTAAATTTTTCTGAGCAAACCGCTCACAATAACCGCAACTATAACAATTCCGCTTACAGAAATTGTCTACTTCCTTAAATGGCTTTATAAAACCATCCAGTTTTTTATTATCGAGATTAAACTTAAAATTATAAGGTGAATTGAACAGTTCTAACAGATCGATCAGATTCCCGTCAAATGACTGCTTAAAATAACATTCCAAAGCTCTTATCGGGTCACCGCCGGATACAGTATGCCGTCCTTGTACTTTGTAGTATGTTATTCCAATTTCTTCATACAGCTTAATATCCTCGGGTCTCACCCAACATAGTTTAAATACCTCACCTACATTTTCAGCCCTCTTGAGCATACATCTGTGGTTATAAAATGTATTTATGGAGTGGGTCATCTTATCCACCGAATCATGAGCCGTTTGATTATAATGAAACATTCTGTATGCACAGTCCTTATGGCATAAAGAATTAATAATTATTTCTACCTTCTCGCCATATGCTTGTCTTATGTTTTTTAGATCTTTAAAACTTCTATTTAGACTTTCATCCGTGACGATTCTTTCACAACCCATTGATTTATAAAATAAAGCTTTGTTCACATTATCTATCTTCGTTATGATAGAAGCCTTGATTTCAAAGTCTAACCCTGTAGATTTGATGATTTCAATCAGGGAAGGAAGAGCTACAGTTAAGCCTCTAACGCCAATATCATATAATTTGTACAAAAACCCTTTGATCTCTTTAACGCCATCTTCTGTAAACTCTTTATTACCCATGCATGAACCATTCAAAGAATAGTTAAATCCGATTCCTTTCGAATTAGAATATTCAATATAATCTTGAAGTTCCTTAAAACTTATAGCCGGTATATCGTCCAGCACCCTGCCGCCTTCAAGAATACCTCCAATGGTTGCCTGGCCGTACGTCTCCAATACTTTCGAATCCTTATAATTAGCATTTAATTTAGCATAGCCGTCTATGGTTTCTTTCTTAAAATCAGCTGCAACTGTGTAATATTTCACAAACAATCCCCCTTAAAATCAAATTTTAATAATATCGCTTCCTTAACGAATAAAGCTTTTAGAGCAAAATAACAACACCATGCACTTACTGCATATGTAACGCGGATGACTTCATAGGGCAGAACGGTAGCAGCCGTCCAACCGCCTTCATACCATGGATAATAGAGCAAAAACCACCACGCTAGAGCGAATAATATTGGAGCTATCAATTTAAATAATATTATTAAATATTGTTTATTATTTACATGTAAACCGAACTTTCTCTTCCGGGTCTTGATTTTTTTAATAAAAAAGACAACTCTAATCAATAAAATAACGGATAGGATAAATGCGGCGATTGTATATATCTCATTAATCATTTGCCTTTTTGTATAAAAGGTAGACACTTCTCCGGTTTGCCATTCGGACCATTTGCTGAATATATAACTAATTATTAGATTGCCTACTTCACTATTTGTTAAAATAACAATTCCTTCCCCTCTATCGGGTATTACAAAATACTGTGAGTTCCAACCTATATTCATGCCATTATGAGTAATAACTGTATTCCCATTCAACATACTGAACACATTATGACCTAATCCATACCCCGTTGGTGTATCACCTATCTTCTCTGGAGTGTACATCAACTGAAGTGAGTCATTCGATAGCAACTGATTTTCGTCTGTGCCATATATGGAGGCTAGGACAAAGTTTGCCATATCTTCCACCGTTGTATAAAGGCCGGCAGCCGCCTCTTCCGTGAAATATCTGTCATCATGCGGCCAGGCAAATAAATTGTAGCCTTTTGCTATCTTCTTTTGCACTTGTTGATCCCAATGGAAAGTACTGTGATTCATCCCAAGCGGACTAAGAATTTCACCTTGCATAAATTGACTAAAGGAAGTTCCGGATACCTCTTCAATGATAAGCTGTAGTAAAGTAAATCCTGCGCCGGAATAGATGTATTCCGTTCCTGGTTCTGCAACCATTTTAATAGGCTGAACATGCGGTGCCTCCCCCGATAAAGACTGTTCCAATGTGGGGAGATCTTCAAATTCTTTGTAACCCGAATAATTCTGTTCCGCAATTCCGGATGTATGAGACAATAACTGTCTTATCGTTATTTCCCGCTTAAATGCCGTTTCGGGTAACTTCCATCTTGTAAGGTATTGTGATACAGGCTTGTCGAGGTCTAATTCCCCCTGTTCTACCAATTTCATTATTCCCCAAGCTGTTACCGATTTTGAAATGGATCCGACCTGATAGTAAGTATCATTGTGAATCGTTTCTTTAGCCCTTTTGTCCGCATACCCGTAATTTTTAATATTTGTGACTTTGCTATTATGTATAATTCCTATTGATATTCCGGGAACGTGATATTTGTTCATTAGTTTAGGTATTTGATGATCCAGGGATTCCATAAACGTTTCCGTCGAGTTATCCGCTGATCCCTGAATAGGTAACAATATGTTTATTAGAATGATAATTACTAGACATATGCCAACACTTTTCATCCGCTTTTTCTTTGTGTTCATCATCTCACCATTTAAAATTCAAAATCGATTGTCGTATTTGGTTGTAAAATTTGAATCTTATTATTAATTTCCGCCTTCTCCTGGTTGCTTAATAATTCAATGTCCTTGATTTTAATTTCAATATTTTCACAAATCATATTTAATATATTCTTGAAGTAAATAATGAATTCTTTTACTGTTTCTTCTACAAAAATATCAGTGCAATATTCCAGTGAAAAACGGATATTCTCCCCCACTTCAATAACATCCCATATTAAATCCATTTTCGAAGTCTTGCTTTTAATTGGATATATTGAAATATCAAGCTTGCCTACTTTCATTTCTTTCAAATTGGTGTTTTGCATAGTAAAAAGTGTGTCGTAAAGCGCTCTCCTCCTATGATCCGAAGAATTTATTTGTTCCATGATAAGATCAATAGGATAATCTTGGTTTTCAAAACTTTTTAATGTATTAGTCTTTACTTCTTGTAAAAAGCTATGAAATGTTTTAGCCTCCTCAGGATAGTTCCGTAAAGGAAGCGTATTAATAAACATACCTACAATGCCATAGGTGTCAGGATGTGTCCTGCCAATAACTGGCGAGCCCACGATAATATCCGGGTTATTTGTATATTTCGCCAGCAGCACATTATATGCGGCCAGCAAAATTACATACAGTGTAACTCCTTCATTTTCTGTCAGTACCTTTAGCTTTGAACTCAATTCTTGTCCAATGTCAAAATAAATTTTAGCTCCGTTAAATTGATGATGATCAGGCCTTGGATAATCCAAAGGCAAATCGATTATAGGAAGCTCTCCCTTTAATTGATCTTTCCAGTAATCTCTTTGATCAACAATCAAATCATTATGAATTAGATTATTTTGCCACATGGCGAAATCTTTATACTGAATTTTCAAAGGTTCCAGATTCTCGCCCATATATAGTTTTCGAAACTCTTCAGCGATAATATCCATCGATATGCCGTCCGAAATAATATGATGCATATCCATAAATAATAAATGTTTATTTGTTCCAATTTGGATAAGATAACCTCGAACCAAGGGGGCTATGCTAAGATCAAAAGGTTGTATTAGTTCCTCAATCAATTCATCGATATTTTCATTTGCATTCTCTAAATAATGCATTTTAAATTGGACATTGGGATTGACTTTTTGCATAAGTTCATCATTTACTATTTCAAAAGACGTTCTAAAAGACTCATGCCTATCCGTCATATTTTGTAAAATATTGGTAATGTCAGTTTTATTTAATTCCCCATTGATCAATAGAGCCATGGGAATATTATAGCTAGTCCCTCTCTCGTCAAATTGCTGTGAGAGATAAATTCTTCTCTGTGCAGTGGATACCGGATAATACTCTCGAATTGGCTGCCTTTCTAATATTGAATATTTGTTTGCACTAAACTCACTGATCTTATGGGATAATTCATCTATTGTCATAAAATCAAAAATAATAGATAACGGTAAATTCAATTTAAATTCTTTATTTATACTCGACACTACTTTCATAGCGTTTAGTGAATGTCCACCCAAATCAAAGAAATTGTTATATATTCCTATTTCACTATGAGTAATTCCTAATACTTCCCTCCATATATTGCTGATTCTTCTCTGTATTTCATTCTTAGGTGCCACATAGTCTATGCCTGCGCTAAATCCTTCATGGGGATCAGGCAATTCGCTTTTTTCTACTTTAAATCCATTAAGTGTCATGGGCATCAAATCAAGCTGAATCAAATAAGCCGGAACCATATAGGCTGGTAATTCGGCCAATAAATATTGTTTTAATGCGAAAATGTCCAACTTATGATCGGAAGTCATATAAGCACATAAATACTTGACTCCATATTTATCCTCTCTGTCCATAACAAAGGCTTCTTTGACATTATCAAATCTAAGTATTGCACTTTCAATTTGCTGAAGTTCTATACGATATCCTCTAATTTTGATCTGATTATCCTTTCTACCCATGAATTCAATATTGCCATCCCATAACCATCTACCCATATCCCCCGTTTTGTACATTCGACTGCCCGAATATGGATTGTTCAGATATTTATCGATAGTAATGTCAGGCTTATTTAAATAACATCTTGTTACAGCTTCACCGGATATAAAGATTTCGCCCGGTACACCAATCGGTAATTGATTTAAGTTTTGGTCCAAAATATGAATAGTATAGTTACTTATTGGTTTACCAATCAAGACATTTTCATGGAGAGTATCTGAGCATTTATAATAAGAAGCGCATACTGTAGCTTCAGAAGGTCCATACGTATTGTATACAAGTCCATATTTAATTAATTCGGATATATACTCTTTTTTGAGAGCATCTCCGCCACTGAGAAATAGCCTGATACCGCTAAGTTTGTCCTCAGTCAGTTTATTCAACTCATTTAATACATGCGGAGATACACTTACGATATTTATTTGGTTCCTCTGGACAATATTAGCGAATACATCAATATCTAAGATATCGCTTTTCTTAACGATAACCAATTTCCCGCCTTTTAATAAAACCGGATAGACCTCTTCAACAAAGTGATCAAATGAGTAAGAAGCATGAACTAGAATCGTATCCTTTTCACTTACATTAAACTCATTATAAAAAGCATTAATATAGGTAAGAACATTCCCTTGTTCGACCACCACCCCTTTTGGTCTTCCGGTAGTTCCTGATGTATAAATAATATAAGCCGTGTTATGAAGGTTATTGATTACATTCAGATTAGTAACGTCATCATCTATATAAATATTTGAGTCATCAAGCATTACTGTTGTTCCAATAAATTTAACGCTGTTCTCCATTTGTTTCTTTGTTAGTAAGATAGATGCTCCGCTATCAGACAGCATATACTCAACCAAATCTTTAGGATAGCTTGCATCGATTGGCAAGTATGCTCCACCGGCTTTAAGAACGGCCAAAATGCTAATTATCATATGAATCGACTGATCTACCCTGATGGCAACAATAGTTTCTTGTTGTACTCCCCATTTTCTCAATATCCGTGCTAATTGATTTGCCCTTTCATTCAATTCTTTATAGGTGATAGCTTCCTCTTCGTATACTACCGCTATATGATTAGCATATTGCTCTGCTTGCTCTTCGAAAATCTCACTGAGTGTTTTGGTTTTATCAAATTCTGCATAGGTATCATTAAAGGAGTTTAAAAGATTCTCTTCCGTATCTGATAAAAAGTTAATCCGGCACAGTGGGGTATTAATATCGGCAACAATGGCCATTAACAGACTTGTATAGTCCTGCCATATTTGTTTCATGGTACGCTTTATAAAAGAATCGGCATTATATCTGATATGAACTTGGATATTTTCTCCTTCCCGTTCAAAGGCAAACACATTGAACAGATCATTTTCATGCAGATCCCCATGTATATTACTTAAAGAACATATCACATCAAAGAAACCGGTATACCCATCCTCTTCGGAAATCCCCAGATCTTCAATTTTATATAAAGGGTAATCTTGATTCTTATATGCGTCTAATGTCGTTTTTCTTACGTTCAGCAAAAATTCCTTAAATGAACTCTCACCATTTATATCATCCCTTAGGACAACCAAATCATTTAAGGTTCTCTCAGTTTTTATCTTATTGTAAACCGGCGAGCCTACTAAAATATCCTTATTTCCCGTGTAACGATAAATAAGTGTTTTTAATGCTGCCAAAAGCATAATATATAATGAGAGATCCGAGTTTTTGCACAGCCTTAGAATACTCGCAGCTAATGCCTGAGACATAATAAATTCTGCGTTTTCTATCGTCGGTTTCCCCTCATTCTGGAGATTGGAATCTATAAAAAAGGTTGTTTTTGCGTAATGATCTGACATTAAAGCTAACCAATATTCTTTTTGATTTATATACTCGCTACTTGATAGCATTAAATTTCGTTCAAGCTCATTCATAATTCTTCCCTCCTTATTCCAGATCAAACCCGGCTTCCATCATAAACAAATCCTCATCGCTTGATATTAGTAATTTACTATCATTATTTTCGTGAAATTTTTCACTATAAATGGACTGTTTTATGTCAATTATGGCGTCTTCATTGATTTCATTAAGATATTCCTTAGTTAATTTGTTTTTAATTCCTTGATTAAACGCATTTACAAATTTTTTAATCTGCCCAAGTTCCATATTACGATGGAGTAATTGAAATACACCTTCAAATTCAAAGTTATTTTGTGGCAACCAAATTGAGTTTTTTACGGTAAGAAAAATACTGTCAATAATATCGCAAGCTCTACGAGAATCCATGGATTTGTGCTTCCACTCAAATTGTGAGCCGGTTATTCCGTATTTTTTACGTTCTTGCCAGATCGGGGTAAATGGATCACAATACCAGAGTTGGGCTCTAAAAAAGGTTGGTTTTGTTTCTTCAATAAAAGCGATCGTGTCCTTTACCGTTTCTTCATCTTCACCAGGAAACCCGATAATAAAAGAAGCATGCGTTGTTATATCATATTCATTTAATAGCGCGATTCCCTTCCTGTAATCGTCCAGCTTGGCATGTTTATTCATGTTTTGTAAGATCGTTTGATTTCCGGATTCAATTCCGAGAAATACGCCTTCACATCCGCTTTCCTTCATTAATTCTATAGTCTCTCTATCGGCAAACTGGCAACGGTAATGCGAATTCCATTTAAATTTATATTTGTTTCTGATCATCATGCGCAGGATTTCTTTAAATCTTTCCTTAGGTACATTAAAAGTATCATCAATAAATGAAACACTTTGTATTTGTCCGAGCTCATTAATTCGATTCAATTCCCTTTCAATACTCTCAATACTGCATGTTCTATATTTCCCCGCATGTTGAGGGAATCCGCAGAACGAACATGAAAACGGACAAGAAATTGACGTCCGCACTGCTACAAATTTGCCAATGTCATCCGAAAACAATTTCCATTCGACAGAATTCTCATCTAACGAATTATTTTCAAATACGGATTCATTTGTTCTAAAACCATTAGTGTCTTTGAATGATAAGCTTTTTATATCATGAACAGGAGCGCCGCTTTTCATTGCCCTTAATAATTCAACCAAGGCGCCTTCCCCCTCAGAATTATTAATGTAATAATCTGCACCAATCGTTTTAAATAAATCTTGCACGATCGTTTCATCTTGTGTTTTCATTTGGGTTGCGATAAAGGGGCCACCAATTATAATCTTTGCCGTAGTATTATATCTCTTAACAAAATTGATGATTTCCAATATTGGAAACATCGAGGTGTACAAAGTAGTAGGAATCGCTATAGTTAAAATATTGTTATTTTTCAATTTATCCGCTAGTTTTTGCTTATCATTCTGAAATGAATTTACATAATCAATACTGAATCCTCTACGATATAAGTAGGTTCCTAAATATGCAATCGTTAAACTGAATGTATTTCCTATTGCTAAAGGCTTACTTACTCTATCATTTGGATTCACTTTAGAATAGAACTTATTATAAAGATCTGGAGCGGTATACATCCTATCTTTATACTTGACAAAGCTCAAATTCAAATCCCTGTAAGCCCCCGAATCCTTCCCCATCTTCTCAACTTTATTCAGATATTCTTCAAATTTCATTTCATTATGGCCAATAAATAAACAATCTATTGTATGTTCACTCATTTTGTGCCTCCGTCATATCATACTGTTAAACTTAAAAATCAAAATCTGCCGTTTCAAGATCATCCGCAACTGATTCATTTTTCATAAAAGAATCCAATTTTAATTCATTAACTTTGACCTCTGGATGATCTATGATCTGCTCAATTATACAAATGTAATGATTGTGCAAATCATTTACAAAAGCGCGATCATACACGAATTCATTGTATTCGTATCTCACCTGAAGTCGATTATCGTTAGGAATAAACACAACATTTAGGTCATAACTTGTAAGTCCCAACGATGTAATATTTGTAAACTTAATTCCCGCTTCCCCTTTAAGAAAGATATGATTGTCAAAAGGATAATTTTCCAACACAACAATGTGGTCTATTAAATTCTGCTTCAATTTAGAACTGTTTTGAATTTCAGTTAAAGGATAATAACTGAATTCATCTCTATTTATAGTATCGTTTTGAATCTGAGTTAATACTTGAACAAACTGTTCATTACTGTTACACGTAACTCTCACGGGTACCGTATTTATGAATAGACCTACCATATTATTCACGCTTGGCACCTCTGGAAATCTACCCGATACTACGGTTCCAAAAGTCACATCCTCAGTATTATTGTATCTTTGCAGCATTATTCCCCATGTCGTATTTAAAATTGTGTTAAGCGTTATTTTGTTACTTGCTGCAAATGAGTTTAATTTTTCCGTTAAATTGCTATTTATATATCCTGAGTAATGACTTTCTTTATACCTGTTTTGCCCCTTTGATTTCCCGAATCTGGACAATATATTTTCATACTCATATTTATCCAGATATTCCTTCCAGAACGAATTAGCCTCCACTTTGTTCCGATTATCCAGCCACTTAATGTAGTTGCCATAAGACGGAGCTGAGGGGAGATTTAATTGCTTTTGATTTTTTAGAGATTCATATGTTTGATATAATTCATTAAGTACAATTCCGCAGCTCCATCCATCCATAATTATATGATGATAGCAAAATACGATTTTACAAACGCTTGGAGCGGTCTGCAGAATCGATATTCTGAACAACTGGTCTTTAGATAAATCAAAGCCTCGTTCTCTGTCATTCTTTATGAATTCTTCAATGTAATTGATTTGCTCATGCTCGTGTAAGCTAAGGAGTCTTTCTTTGTGGATATGACTTTTAGATTGCGTAAGAACGACTTGCTGGGGGGCGCTCAATCCCTCATATACAAAACGAGTCCTTAAGCTTTCATGTCTTTCAGTAATTTTATTAAGACTCATTTCGAGTAAAGCGAGATCCACATCCCCGACCAAATCAAAAGTGATTTGCTCACAGTAAATATCTTTTCTATTGCTAAGCATCGTATGATACATGATTCCTTCTTGCATTGGAGATAAACTGTAAATCTTTGAAACATTATCTTTGAAATTTCCGATTAATGTATCAAATTCATCAATATCTAAACCAGTGCATCCCAAATCATAAGCGGTTAATTCCATATGCTTTTTATTTATACAGTGTTGTTTTATTTCTTCTAAGCTGCCAATAAAATAATCAATTAACTTTTTCAACTGGATTGGATCAATCGCTTCCTTATTGTAGCTAAAGGTAAAGGTTAATTTTTTATCAATAATCATTCCGTAAATCTCTAAATCGTATACACGCTCTGATGCAGGACTTACAGACAGTCCAGCATTTATATTTGATGTATCTAACCAGTCGCAAGGAGCAGTAAGAGTAAATTCTCCTAAATAGTTAAAAGAAATCGTATCCGTGTTGCTCACGGTAATAATTTCTCTTTCTCCGTTTTCCGAATCGCCCGAATATTTCAATACATTATAAGAAAATCCGTGATTAGGTACATTTCTTAAATTTTCTTTTACACTTTTGATAATATAGGACAGATGCTTATTCATATTTATATCTAGTAAAACAGGATAGATTGAAGTAAACCATCCAATAGTTCTTGTCACATTTACATGATCGGATACCTCTTCCCTACCATGTCCCTCCATATTAATTTTGAATTTTCCATCTGAATTTATCCATTTTGCCAGTGCAATTCCAAGCGCCGCTAATAATAGGTCTTCAGAATTGGTGCGATACGCTTTATTCGCATTTTTTACAAAATCAAATGTATCTTTTTCAGATAATTCCACCTCTATTGTATCCGAATTATAGGATTTATTATCCTTATTAGAACGATCCATTGGTAATCGATTAGTTTCGACGGACTCAATTTTTTGCCAATAACTCAAATCTTTCATACAACTTTTTCTTACATTATTATCATTGATTGTTTCAACCCACTTCTTGTAAGAGTCGGTTTTACTGTCCAAATAAAAAGGTGTATTACTGGAGACTTTTTGATAACCGTTAATAAAATCTTCTATAATAATGCGCCAAGATATGCCGTCCACTAATAGATGATGAATAACGATTAACAGTCTATCGCCATAAGCGGTTTTAAATAATCCAAGTTGAATAGCCGGCCCCTTTTCGATATCAACCATGCCTTGTATTTTATCCGTCTCTTTTTTCATTGCATCCTCAAGGTCAGACGACTGTGTTAGATCTATGACTTTAAAATTGTAATATTCTGTTCCTACTTCTCCATATGCCTGAATATATTTACCGTTTCTTCTTGAAAATTTAATTCTTAAAGTATCATGATGTTCGATAATTTTATTGAAAACTTTAATGATTGTCTCTTTCTCCAGCTTTGTTTTACTGTTTAGGATCACAAACTGATTCCAATGATTCATATTTTCAAAATCTTTTTCAAAAAACCACTTTTGTATTGGCGATAATTGAAATTCTCCTGAAATCATTTGCGCTGGTTCAGTATTGTCTTTTACTACGATAAAATCGTATAAATCTTCTATCGCAGGATGCCGTAATATATCCTTGACTTGCACCGACAATTGATGATTATTTAGCCACGAAGCTATTTGAATAGCTTTAATGGAATCTCCTCCAAGATCAAAAAAATCATCTCTGATCCCAACTTTATTAATCCCCAGAATTTCCTGAAAGGCTAAACAAAGCTTCTCTTCGATTTCGTTTCTGGGTTCAATATACTTATGAGCTGCAGGAAATGCATTATCGGGTTCCGGAAGCGCTTTGGTATTCATCTTTCCATTTAAGCCTATCGGTAATTTTTCCATTTTCACGAAATATGAAGGGATCATATACCCAGGCAGTACATTTTTTAATTGCTTTTTGATATGCAACAAGTCTATATCAGCATCAGTTGCATAATATGCACACAGATAGTTATCTCCACTGTCCTTCTCTCTTACAAGGACTACGGCTTCCCGTATGCCTTCAATTTGTAAAATATGTGTACGAATTTCTTCTAATTCAATTCTAAAACCACGGATTTTCACCTGATTATCTTTGCGGCCAAAATATTCAATATTCCCATCCGGCAGCCAGCGAACCAAGTCTCCGCTTTTATACATTTTATATCCGGGCAGGTAAGGATTCTCTATAAACTTTTCCGACGTTAATCCAGGATTATTGAAATATCCTCTTGCCAAACAATGTCCGGATATAAATAATTCACCTTTAACACCTACAGGTACAAGATTAAGATGTTTATCCAGTACAAGTAACTTAACATTATCAATTGGCTTACCAATCGGGACTTTATCCAGATCATGATCAGAGAAGCATTCATAATAGGTTACATCAATCGTCGCCTCTGTAGGGCCGTATAAATTGACTAGTTTAATATCATATTTCTTATATAGGAGTTCATTAAATAGATTCACATGCTGCATGAGTAATGCTTCGCCACTGGAAAACACATACCTTAAACTTTTTACTTTCTCACCATCTAGATCATGTCTTACATATTCCAAGAAAGTACCCAACATTGAGGGTACAAAATGCATCATGGTCACTCGATATTTATAAACGGCCTCAATAATCTCTTTGGGTTCCTTTTCGGCTTCGGGTTTAAGCATACAAACACTCGCCCCGTAAAAGGACCACCAAAAAAGTTCCCAGACAGATACATCGAATGTATAAGTTGTTTTTTGCAATATGACGTCCCGTTCACCGATAGGACATTTTCTCTGTCTAAATTTAATATAATTAATGACCGTGTAGTGTTCTACCATCACGCCCTTAGGTTTACCTGTAGAACCCGAAGTATATAAAATATAAGCTAAACTATTTCCGTTGGAATCTGTCTCCAGATTACTCGCATCGCCCAAATAATTTGCCTCGTCTGATAGATCCATGAAATCTATTCCGCTATGATCAAAATATGGAGTTCCGATGTCCGCCAACAGAACTTGGGCTCCGCTGTCCTTAAGTATGTAATCAATTCTTTCAGCGGGGTAATCTTTACTTAATGGTAAATATGCTCCACCTGATTTTAAAATAGCCATAAGACCAATCATCATCTCGAATGATCTGTCCGTCATGATGCATACAACGCTGCCTTCTTTTATTCCCAGTTGTCTCAGCCTTCTTGCCAATTGATTCGCTTTATTATTCAACTCGTTATAGGTTAATTTTGCGTCATTATATAATACGGCAACTTTATTTGGCGTTGTTTGGACTTGTTTTTCAAATAATTTATGTAGTGTTTCGTCATTAGATAATTCTGCTTTTGTATCGTTAAATGTGAATAGTATTTTATTCTTTTCATCGTTGGACAATAGATCTATGGATGATATTCTCGTTAATGAATTTTCTAGCATCTGTTTGATAATATTTACCAAATGATTCATCAATGCATTTACAATTTCGCGTTCAAATACTTCTCCTCGATACATTAACGTAATTTCAATAGAATGAATTAGCGTTACCATTAGTGTTAAATCGAAGCCGTTATTTTCATCGATTCGAAAAGACTCTGCCGTCAAAATATTATTTTGCAATTTATTTATATCTAACGGATAATTTTCCACCACAACAATGGAGTCGAACAGATTGTCCGTCATGCGGGAGTGATGCTTAATTTTTACTAAAGGTGTATGTTCATACTGTTCTCTTTCCAATAACATATTGCTAACATTTTGAAATAGATTTTCTATTGTATCATCGTCTTTGGCCATTATTCTTAAAGGAATAGTATTAATAAATAAACCAACCATATTATCAATTCCTTTAAGAGCAACATTTCTCCCGGAAACGGTTGTACCAAAAACAACATCATCCGTATCATTGTATTTTTGCAATAAAATTCCCCAAGCGCTAAAAAATAAAGTAGCTAAAGATATTTTGTGAGTTTTTAAATACGCATGGATTAGGTTGGTCTCTTCTTCGGTAAAGGTGTATTTCACATGATTTACTGAAATCGATGAATTGGCTGTACCTTTAATTTTGGGCAAAGAGGTCTTTTCCGAAAAACCGTTAAAATATTGTTCCCAATATTTATCCGACTTTTCTTTATCACACTGCTCAATTTGTTTAATAAAAGACTTATACTTGTTCTTATGAGTCGTTGTCAGAGGCTGGCCGTGGTAAAGCTGGCAATAAGAATCGATAAATTCATTAAGTATAATGCTGTTGCTCCACCCATCGTATAATATATGATGGTTTGTTATGATCATTTCATATTTATCCATGGACGTTTTGCATAGTCGAATCACTATAGGTTTAAACCTGATATCAATTGCATTTTTAGCTCTTGTTTTAATTTGCTCTATAAGTATTTGTCTGTTAACAGCTTCTTCATCGGAAACATTAGTATACTCAAAATCCATTTCCGTATGTTTTAGAACGATTTGGACCGGTTTTTGAATTCCTTCCCATCTAAATATAGTCCGCAACACTTCATTATTATTAAAAACATGTTTCCATGCTTCGTGAAATTTATTAACATCCAAAGCCCCATGAATCGTTACGGAGAACTGTATTATATTTGTATGTTCACTTGTCTCATTGATAAATTGAAAAACCATACCTTCTTGCAAAGGACTCAACGCAAAAATGTCTTCAACATTATTCTTATCGATTCTCATAGAACCAACCCATACTTTCAACCTTCTCTATTGTTTGTTTTCATTTTCCTTCTTCGGAATTTAAACTTTATTTCACTGTTTCTTTTACTCCGTACAATTTCTTCATTTCTTCGTCCAATTTTGAATTTGCAATAATACAATATGGATCTTCCGCAAAAAGTGAACCTTTACAATAATAAGCCTTGGATCTGCAACCACCAAAACATTCTTTCATGTATTCACAACTAGCACATGGCTCTGTTATATATTTCTCTAGGTATCTGGTTTCCTTAAAAGGGGGAGCATTAAGAATTTCTTTTAAAGATTTATCCTTAAGACTGGCTACTGGAGGAATTTCGGGACATAATGAAACTTCTTGTGTTGCGGTGATGTGGCAGCCGGATTGAAAAATATTGCAGCTGTGACCAGGAATTGATGTGTATGGGGAGTCCCATTTAATATTGAATTCATCGCTGTCTATCTTCATTAGATTGTTGAGCAATTGATAAACCTGTTCTTCACTGATTGCAAGACTATCTGTAGCATTCCCGACTACGGTTGCTCTCTCAAAATCAGGGAATATAAAATTATCTCTTAAATATCTCCAAATTTCAGGAATTTCATGATAATTCGTAGTACAGATACAAGGAGCAGCTCCTAATCTAGTAACATTATTTTCAGTGCGTTTATTAAAGCCCGTATTCATTAATATCTCTAATGCCGATCTTATTTTAGTAAATGTTCCCTTCCCCGTTAATATATTTTGGGTTTCTTCAAAACCATCAAATTTAACGATGACACTGGCATTTAAATCGTATAATTTCTTCGCCAGGCTCTCTGTCATTAGCAAACCATTGGTGAAAATGACCGGGATAACATTTTTGGAATGCATATATTCTACTAAAGGAATAAAATCGGGATACATCGTAGGTTCTCCGCCGCCCAAGTAGACGATTGACTTTAGACCCAATTCGCATGCTTGATCTATAATTCCTTTAACATCTTCTAAAGACATCGGTTCCATCTTTACCTTACTATCTGAGTATGAGTAGCAATAAGCACAGCGTAAGTTGCAGTTATAGTTGGTGTCTAATCTCAGGCATAACAGCTTTCCATTATTTCTAGCTTCCAGCGATTCTTCCGTCGAATAACTATACCCTGCCAATTTGTAAGTTTGCTTCATTGCATTCTTATTGTTTATTACCATAAAAAATCTCCTTTTTAATATTATCTCATACAAATACCTGGTTCCTTACATTTCTTCGAACACCTTTATTTTCCATGGAATATTATCTCATATTTGCTTTCGCCCTAATGTACAATTTATCACTCAAAATAATCCCAATATATTAGCTCATTTAGTCCAACAAAAAGAGACTTCCGCTCCATAGCTTTCAGCTACTTCAGCAAAAGTCTCTATAATTTGTATAGCATTTTAATTAAAAAGTTTATCCAAATCCTCAAAGCTAAGGTTAATCGTATCAAAATCTGACGGAGTAAACTGTTTACTTGTTTCATATTTAAAATAATTCATAAGGCTCATCAGTTGAGCAGTGTACGTGTCAGCTAATCTGTGGATGGTTTCCTGCCGATACATCTCCTTACTGAATTCAATTCTTATTATTAAACTGTTGTCTTTGATATAACTATTTATGTCGATAAGCGAACTCAACTTATTGAGAGGGTCGCTAACCAAGCTCATGTCTAAATCTATGATTTCATCCGGTCTTAACATGGAATTATAATTACCTAAGAAGTTAAATCGGATATATTTTCTGCTGTTATGTTTTATTTTTTGATTTAAGTACCTTAGAACTTGGTAATTAAATCCCTTATTGGGAACTGCTTTTATCTGTTCCTTTAAATACCGAAGATTTGAATCCAGATCAGCCGAATTCACTTTAAAATGAATGGGGTAAATGGTAGTAAACCAGCCGATCGTTCTTGAAATATCAAGCTCTTCCCCAATTTCCTCCCTTCCGTGTCCTTCATTTTCAATGACGATATCCTCCGACCGATAAATTTCATAAACAGAAAGTACAAGTCCAATCAGTAATATTTCATTTAAGTCCACATTTAATTTTTCCTTGGCTTCTTTAGCAAGGTCAGTTATTTCCATTGCGTCCAGGTGAATACATTCACATTCAACAGTTGAATAGGTTGCTTGATCAGATATTGAATCCGGGTGATACCCCATATTCGTATCTTCAATAGCATTCCAATAATCTATTTCATATGACAAATCCTTCTTCTCACTGTATTCGATTAATTCATTTGCCCAATGTTGATAGGATGTACGGTGGATTTTCTTGTCAATCACGCCTTGATTTTGCATGGCATACAGAAAATCCTCTACAAGAATTCTCCATGAAATACCGTCTATAATTAAGTGGTGCGCCACAAAAAGAAGTCCCCAGGTATTTGTATCTGTATGTATGACGCATTTTTGAAACATGGAATTACTCATATCAATTTCTTTTGATAATTTCATTCCGATTCTGTTTACCATCTCTTTCTGTTCATGAATAGCATAATCGGATAAGTCATATTCTTCTATTGGTTTATCATAAGTATTTACATTTTCATAATAAAATTCGCCTGACTTCGTATCATATTTTAGTCTAAGCGTATCTTCATAGGAAATTAGCGAATGAATGGATTTATTTACCAAATCATAATTAAAATCCATACTCATCTCAATAAACAAGTGGTGGTTATACCAATTAGGATTATTTAGTTCCTGAGCAAAAAACCATCTCATTATTGGTGTTTTTCTTATAAATCCCTCACAAATATCGTCTGTCGGCGACTTCCGGGATATATACTGCATCTTGTCAGCAATCTCATGGATTGTGGCACTCATTATAATATCCTTAACGGAAATCTCGTAATGTTCTTCTTTGAGTTTCGACGATATCAGAATGGCGCTAATGGAATCCCCCCCAAGATTATAGAAATAATCATTCATGCTGATAGATTCCGCTTCCAATACTTCTTTCATAATATCGACCAATACCTTTTGATGTGGAGTGGATGCTTCCGCAAAAGGGATTTCATTTATTTGCTGTTTCGGCAATAATCTATGATCAACTTTACCGTTTGTGGTTAGTGGGATCTTATCCATAAAAAAGTATCTGCCTGGGATCATATAGTGAGGAAGATATGTTAATAACCAATTTCTAATATCTACAACTTCGGGATTTTTTTCACTAACTAAATATGCGTCTAATGACTGTTTGCCTGAATTATCAGTATTACAAATAACAACAGCATCATCAATGCATTCATATTCTTGTAAACAATTTTCAATTTCACCCAACTCGATTCGATATCCATGCATCTTCATCTGGTTATCATTTCTGCCCAGATATTCTATCCCGCCATTGCTCACATATTTGGCTGTATCAAAGGTCCGATACATTAACTCGCCGGTCACAAACGGATTCGGAATAAAGCTTCTATTCGTTGTGTCTTCCTGATTTAAATATCCTTTGGAGACACCATCGCCACCAATATACATTTCACCCGGAATACCGTCAGGGACAATATTTAGATCTTTATTCAGAATATAAATCTGTACATTATCGGCCGGATAACCGATCGGAACAGAGTATTTATGGTCACAAACCACATCATATTTATGAATCATACAGCCCACTACCGTCTCTGTCGGCCCGTACTCATTATAGATCTCAATTTTACCGCCGAATGCTTCTGTAACATTTTTGGCTGTGCGAACCTTAAGTTCTTCTCCCCCGACGATTAATCTCTTCAGTTTTGTTTCTGTATTATTATCGGATTCAAGTAATTTCAAATGTGATGGGGTAAGCTTCATGACCGTACAACGATTATCCTCAATAATCTTTTTCAGTATGGGCTCCCCGTTTTTATGAGGATAACAGATGATTTTATTGCCTGATATTATTGGGGCAAAGATAGTGGTAATAGTCAAATCAAATGCAATGGAGGTAAATAGAGGCATGCTTTCTTCTGCGTCTTTAAGATAATTTTTAGCGGCCCACCACAAATAATTTACCAAACCGCCTTGCTTGATCAACACACCTTTAGGCTTTCCTGTGGAACCTGAAGTATAAATGATATACACAATATCATTAGAGTTACATTTAACCGTCTGAAACTCTTTTGAATATTTGTCAGTTGCAATTTCTGTTATATTAACAATTTGAGTGTCACAAGATTTATTTGAAATATTCAATTCGTCCGTAAGCAACAAAACACAGTTTGAATCGTCAAGTTCATATCTTACTCTTTCTTCCGGATATTCCGCATCAATCGGAAGATATATTGCTCCTTTTTTTAGCACCGCCAATATACATGCGATCAGGTAAATCGATGGCGATATCATTATGCCTACTACGGAATTCTTCGTAACATTCTTTTCATTAAGAAAGTTTGCTATTTGATTGGAAAGTTCGTCCAATTCTCTGAACGTAATCCTTTCTTTACCACTTTCAACGGCAGCTGCATCCGGAGTCTTTTGAACTTGCTCCTCAAATAATTGAATAGTTGTCTTTTCGCGAGGGTAGTTGCTTTTTGTATTATTAAATTGAATCTGTTTATAATATCTTTCCTCTTCATCTATCAATTGAATATCACGGATGGAGACCGCTGGATTGCTTATTACCTGATTCAACATATTCAGCATGCTGCCATACATAATTTCAATTTCATGCTCATCGTATTCACTAAGTTTATAATCATAACATAATTGAAGATATTCCTGTTTAAATTGCTTAACAATCATTTGCAACGAATATGTCTGTTCCCCGCAATATAATTCATCAATCTCCATCGATAACTCATTATTACTTGTTATAAAATCAAAGTTATAAAAGTTGACACTATTTTTATACAGACTGTTATAGCCATATTGTTCTATCCCACTTTGTTTTACCAATAAATCATAAGGATATTGCTGGTGATATAAACATTTCTTAATTTCCGATTCTACTTGGGCAATTAAATTGCTAAAGCTGGCTGTAGAATCTACTTTTATCGCGCAAACCACAGTATTTGTAAACATGCCAATCGTATTTTTTTGCTGTTTCCCGTTACGGTTATATATAGGCAGGCCAATGGCCAATGATTCACTATTCGTAGTTTTATACATAAATAAGTACATTAAAGTTACGAAAAAAGTGTTTATGGAGATTTTGGATTGGGCGACAAAATCCATTAATTTATTATGTACATTAACAGGGATGACGAACTCTTTCCGCGCACCTTTTAACTCAGAGAAAGTATTATAATAATTTTCTTCACTTATTTCCTTAACCTTCTCCAGCCAATATTGTTCATCTTTATGTAAACGGCTTAACTCATACTTCTCTTCATTTGCCAGCCTTTGATCCAGAGAAACCATCGGGTCCAAACGGATCGTGTCATGATTAAGCAAATTTCCGTACATTTGTAAAATACTTCTCTGCAAGATGCCGATTGACCACCCGTCAAACGCTATATGATGACCTACAAAGAGAATTCCATATTCAAATTGACTTAACTTGTATAAGGAAAGATAGTACAGCTTCTTCCCTTCAAGCGGAATTCCGATAGATATAATACGATTTATCCAATCCAAACAACTTTGTAAAGGTTCCTTCTCCTTACTAAAATCCATAAAATCAAGTGTTTCCTTACTATATTTATCAATATACTGATAGGGTTTCTGGTCTTTTTCGCCGATTCTTAAACGAAGCAAGTCTGTATTTTTCAATAGCAGATTATAGGCCTGATCCAAAGTGCCATAATCAACATGGCCATGAATTTTTACTCTTCCGCCGATGTTATTAATCGCTGAGTCTTTATTGATTTGATCGACATACCAAATTCTTGTTTGCTGCTTGAGTAATTTGTAATATTTAAACTCTTCAGAAACATTAAGAAGCGTGTCATTTATTAAGCCAATTACTTGCTGGAAATTGTTATTAATGAAGAAATGCCCTCCTTCAAATTTATAAAATTCACACTGCTTTCCTAAAATTGTCCGTAAATCCCGACTATAATTCTGAGGTAATATTTCATCATTTCCGTATAATACAGATATTTTACAATCCAGAGCTTCTCTATTTTCTTGGTATGTATAAGTGTTCATAATCCGATAATCATTCCGCAAAATTTCTAAGCAAAAATCCAACAATTCCTCATTTTCCAATATATCTTTATCAAAACCTCCCAGCTTCAACATATAATCCAAAAACTTATCTTTGGGTAACTCATGTATTGGTTCTATCCTTTGAAAGGGTAATCTCATACTTGAGAAGAAAATATGTTTCGGCAATGGCATATTATTCTCTTTGATTTTATAATATAGCTCATATGCCAATACGGCTCCCATACTATGTCCGAAAATTGCATATTCCTGATCAAAAATAGCTTGCTCAATATATGTATTATAAATATCCTCTACCGCATCTTTGAAATCGATATATTTTTCTTCGTTATACCTTCCTCCTTTACCCTTCAATTCAATATTGCACAATTGAATTCTTTCATCATCGATATAGTTTTTCCAGTTATGATAGAGAGCGCTCGAACTCCCGGCATACGGTATACAAAATAAAAGCATAGCATCCACTCCTTTATTCATAGAATGATTGTTATATTTTTATATATTATTTCATTTTTGGTAAATGTCAATTATTCACAACCATTATAATTATGGGATAATAAAAAGAAGGTTCCAGTCCGCAGCGAAGTGCACGGATAAGGAACCTTCTATGGCTCGGGATTCGTTTCCCGGTTTGTTATAAAAACAAGCTAGCCCCGGCTTCCGGGCTAGCCGCCGATGTACGACATCCCGATCTTGCTCCGGTGCTTGGCCGTATACTCCGTCCGCTCGTCGGAATAACGGTCGGTCCGGCCGGTCCATACGGTGCGGATGGCATCCAGCAATTGTTCGTCCGACGCTCCCGAGCGCAGCATATCCCGCAGATCGTATCCGGCAGTGGCGAAAAGACAGGTGTACAGCTTGCCTTCCGAAGAAAGTCTGGCCCGCGTACAGGCGGAGCAGAACGATTCGGACACCGAAGTGATAAAGCCGAGCTTGGCCGAGCTATTGTCGTAACGATAATATTTGGCCACTTCGCCGTAATAAGCGGGCCGCACCGGTTGAAGCTCATATCTTTGCCCAAGGAGAGTCAGCATTTCGGCTTTCGTCGTCACTTTCTCGTAGCTCCAGCCGTTACCGGTGCCGGCATCCATGAATTCGATCATGCGCAGTGTAATATTGCGATCCTTGAAATATTCGGCCATCGGAATGATCTGTGAATCGTTCATCCCTTTCTGGACGACCATATTCACCTTAACTTCGTATCCGATCCTGCAGGCGAGGTCAATGTTCTCCAGAATCCGCTCGGGCTGGATTCCTCTGCCGTTCATCTTCCCGAATATTTCCGGATCAAGCGCGTCGAGACTAATATTAAGCCGTCTCAATCCCGCGGCAAAGAGCTCCTCCGCATGCCGGTGCAGCAGCAGGCCGTTTGTCGTCATGGCGATATCTTCGACTCCGGGCGTCGCGGCAATCCGCTCGACCAGCTTGGCAAGATCGCGTCGCAGCAGCGGCTCCCCGCCGGTTATTCTGATTTTTCTGACCCCCAGGGAAATAAACAGCTCCGCCAGCCGCCCGATTTCTTCGAAAGACAACAGTTGATCCCGCGGCAAAAAAGCATAGTCATCGCCAAAGATCTCCTTCGGCATGCAATAGGTGCAGCGAAAATTGCAGCGGTCCGTCACGGAAATCCGCAAATCGTGCAAGGGTCTATTGAGTTTGTCTTGTACCGGGGTTGTCATGATGTATTCCTCCGCTCTGCTACAGCCGCCGCAACGGTTCATGGCTTTAGTCCCCGGCCTTGGCAAAAGGGGAAACCCTAATCCCAACGCCGGGGCGATTTAACTGCTTTTTCTTTGAGTATGGGTGATATCCGAAAATGCCCCGACATAGCGGACATGTTCGCCCGTTTCATCCGTAATCGCACTGATGTTCAACCACTGCAAGTAGATTTCCCCGTTCTTGCGGCGGTTCCAAATTTCGCCCTGCCACATTCCGGTTTCCTTCAAGCCTTTCCACATCTTCACATAGAAATCCGCCGATTGTTTGTTCGACCGCAAAATATTAGGCTTTTTGCCGAGCGCTTCTTCTTCCGTAAAGCCGGTCAATTCCGTAAAGGCCGGGTTGATCGAAGTGATGGTGCCTTTCGGGTCGGTGACCAGAATCCCTTGCGATGTGTAGTTGAATACCTCGGAAGTGATGCTCAGTTTGTTCTGATACATCATCCAAACCACCAGAATCAAGCTGGCCAAGGCAACTTGCGAGAGCAGCATGAATCCGATCGAATATTGCCCGGTTATCGAATGAATCGAGGACAGCATCAGCGGCGGAAAGAAGCCGCCAAGCCCGCCCATCATCGAGACGATCCCGTTGACGGTCCCCGCTTGTTTGCTGAAATACTGCGGCACGAGTTTAAAAATTACCCCGTTGCCGATCCCCGCGCTGACGGCGATCGCCAAGCAGCCCACGGTATACAAACCGATATTCGGAGAGAAGGCCAGAATGATCGCGGCTACGGTATACAAGGAAAATACACCGATGAGCAGCTTATACGAGTTAAAGCGGTCGGCCAGCCAGCCGCCGACAGGCCGCAAGAACGTGGCCAGCGCGATAAAGCCGGCGGTACGAAGCCCTGAATCGACTTTCGTAAGCTCAAAATTCGTTACCAGGAAGTTCGGCAGATACACCGTAAACGCGACGAATGAACCGAACGTAATGAAATAAAACAGCGAGAAAAGCCACAGCTTTTCATTCTTATATACCTCTTTGATTTGCTTTGTAATCGGAACTTTCATCTTTTGTTCCTTGCGGTCGCCCCATAGGAAGTTGAAAGCCGCAAATACGAGCAGCAGGACGAGATAAAATTTGACCGTCGTCGTCCAGCCGAACTGGTCGGCGATCACCGGAGCGGCAAAGGTGGTTACCGCGGTCCCGATATTCCCCAGACCGTAAATCCCGTTGACAAAACCGTGGCGTTCCTTGGCGTAATATTTCGGTAATGAAGTAACGCCGACGGAGAAAACCGATCCGCCGATGCCAAGGAACAGCCCGCCGATCATCAAGTCTATCGCCGTATCCGCTACACTAATATAATACACAGGAAACAGCAGCAGAACAAAGCTGATGAAGAAAACCCAGCGCGCGCCGATCACATTGGCGAAATACCCCATCGGGATGCGCAGCACGGATCCCAAGATGACGGGGATCGCCGTAATGATCGCGGTTTGGCTGGCCGGAATGCTGATATCATCGCGCATATAGGGTAGCAGCGAGGATATAATGACCCACACCATAAAGCCGACAATAAGATTCAAAGTTTGCAGTGGTAGTTGAATTTTCTTAATCAAACAGCATCACCTTTTCTTAAATTATGAATGATACAATTTCAGATTCCCCATCCGTATTGTATCGCAGCCATTGTTATCATCAGGATAGGGAACTCCCCCGATGGGGTCCGTGAATTCCCTATGGTCACAAAAAAGCCTAAAATCATCACATCGTCATTCCGGGGGATCCCCTTGATGATTTCAGGCTTTTTCCCTAGGCTTATCCATTTTATACGATCAAGGTGTGCATATCTTCAAACAGGCGGTCGGTATCCCCTTTTCTCATGACCTGTGCCGTCATCGGAAACAGTACCGTCTCTTCCTTCACAAAGTGTACCGTCAAGATCTCAAACGCTTCGCCCGCGTCGCGCGCCATCGCCTGCATCTCCTCCATGGCAAATTCCCCGTCGGAATAATGAAGGAAATGATCGATATAGGCTGCGACTTCTTCATGCTCCTGCTCGATCGTCATGATCGGTCCCTGCTCATACCCGATATATTGTCCCAATAACGGAAAAAAGAAGGTTTCCTCCTTCTTGGTGTGCTTTGCCAAGGGCTCCTTAAATTCGATCAGCAGGCTGCGGAGTCTGGCAAATTCCGCTCTGGCCAGATCCAGCGGGTAAGCGTTGTTTTGAATATTCAGGACGATGGAATGCCATTCGTTCATTAAATGCGACAAATAGCGGTGCTCGTTCTCAAGAATGCGCATCGCCGGCACGGCGCTGATAAATTTGTCATTCACCATGGTGTATAATACCTCTTTCGTCAGAAATCAAGCAGCTTTTTTTTCAAGGCGTATTCGACAAGCTCGGGTCTCGTTTTCAAATTCAGCTTATCCATCAGCTTGGCCTTATGCGCTTCTACCGTCTTTACGGAAATATGCAGCATCTCCGCGATTTCCTTGTTTCCGTACCCTTTGGCGACCAGAGGCAAAATTTCGATTTCCCGCGTGGACAGAATCTGATACGGGTTGTTCTCGTCAGGCTGGTTATCCTTCTTAATAAACTCCCGTACTAGCGAAGTGGCGATCTTGGGATGGATATAAACCCCGCCTTGATACACCATACGAATGGCCGAAACGAGCTGTTCGTCCGGCGAATTCTTCAGCACATACCCCCGGGCCCCGCTCTTCAGTACATGGAACAGATATTCCTCGTCATCATACATCGTCAGGATCACGATTTTGGTGTCGGGGAATTCCTCGTTGATTTTGGCGGTGGCGATCAGACCGCTTTCTCCGGGAGGCATGCTCAGATCCATCAGCAGGATGTCCGGCCGATGCTTGGCGACCATGTTAAAAGCTTCTATTCCGTCCGCCGCGGTGGCGACGACCTCCATGTCATCCTGGAAATTCAGGATCATGGCAAACCCGCTTCTCACGACCGCATGATCATCCGCAATTACGATTTTCATACCCTTTCCCCCCTATGAGTTGACTTCATGGATGGTTACGCTCCGAGGCGGAGCCGGTTCCGACCGGAATTTGCAGATGTACGGTAGTCCCTTTGCCAATTTCGGAGTTAATCGTAAGTTCCCCGCTCACCAATTCGGCCCGTTCTTTCATGCCGTATAACCCTAGCCCGGTGCCCTTGGGATCGCGGCTATTGACATTAAAACCGCTCCCTTGGTCGATGACGGCCAGCTCCAGGTAATTCTCCGATTCAAAAAGACGTACGGCGATTTCGTCGATGCCCGCATATTTCGTCGCATTTAACAGGGATTCCTGACATACCCGATATACCACGGTTTCAATTTCGCTGTTATAGCGGGCCCCGTTGATTTCCGAGGTAAAATGTACAATAACGCCATAGTTCTTCTCCACCCATTTAAAATGGGAGCGGAAGGCCGCCTCCAAGCCGAGATCGTCCAGCGATGCCGGCCGGAGTTCGACGGACAGATTGCGAATCTGGTCCAGGAGGCGCGTCAGCGAGGCTTCCGTTTGCTGAATTTTCTGCAGCGCGTCATCCTGGACATTCAAATACTTCAGCACGCGCAAATCCACCAGCGAACTGATCAGCTCTTGCGCCACGCTATCGTGCAATTCCCTGGAGATCCGCTTGCGCTCGTCTTCTTGACCTTTAATAATGCTCTTCGTCATCGTGTTTGAGTTTCAAGCTCTCCTGAGTCATCAGATGATTCGTCAAATCGCGAAGCATCAACACGCGGATTCCGGCGACTTCGTCAATGCATTGAAAACTGGCGGAATAGGGAATAACCCCTTTGTTCTTAGTGTCGAGATACACCTGAAATGAGGAGAAATCCTTAGACGAATCGGATAAATAGCAGTTTAGACAAGACATCTGCTCGTCATCGCTCGTATATCCGCGGCAGGTAAAACAGAACGAATTGCTCTTGCCGGTCTCGGTTGTATTGAACAATTGCGGGTCGATGATATTCTCGGCCGCTTCGTTCATCGCGACTATCGAATTGTCCCTGCCGAAAAAGAAAATCGCATCCGTCGTGTTGCGGTACATATTCATAATGATCTCGGGAGAAACCTGATGAGCCTGCCGGATCATGGAAATGACATCTCCTTTATACCAAAGTCGCCTATTTGTCCATTCGACGATTCGTATATCCGCCGGAAATCTTCATTATGGACAGCGTTGCCTCCACGGTAGCCCGCAAGCAGCACTCCCTCCACCCTATCCAATTGGTACAGAGGAATGCCCACAAGACTACTCAGCCGTTCCGAAACCAAAATCGGGTAATTAAACATGTCATTGGGATCGAGCTCCGCCTTCACGTCGGCCACCAGCATCGGCTTGCCCGTCTTGAAGACAATGCCGGCAATCCCTTTGCCCGATTGGAGTACAATCCGTTTATAGCGGTCGTTCAAATTGCCCGATGCATACTGCCAGGTCAGCACAAAGCCGTCTTGCGCGGATTGCGCGAAGGCAAGCGACACGAAATCATACCCCAGTCTTTCTCTCAATTGATCAATATCCCTCTGATATTGACCTGAGGGTTCGTTCATAATCATATCTCCCTACCATATTCCTTAATGATGCACTGATTGACCACGATTCTTCCTATAAAGAATATAGCTTCTGCGGGCATAATTCAAGGGCACGCTCCAGACATGGACGAGACGCGTAAACGGCCACAAGGCGAAAATGAGAAATCCGCTGATCATGTGAATTTTGAAACTTACCGGAACAGCGGCCATCAGCGAAGCATCCGGGGAAAATACGAACAAATCTCTAAACCAGATGGAAATCGATTCGCGATAATCGAATTCCGGTTGAACATGGTTCGTGACCAGAGTCGAATACATCCCCATAAAAATGATGAAGAGCAGCAAGGCGTTGACGATGAGGTCGGAAGCGGAGCTCAGCTTGCGGATCGTACTCATCGTAAACCGCCGCGCCGTCAGAATCAGCATCCCGGCGAAGGTAATCACCCCGAAGATTCCGCCGATGTACAGCGCTACGGTATGATACATATGGTTGCTGATGCCGAACGCCTCCGTCCAGGATTTCGGGATAAGAAGGCCGCCAACGTGGCCGAAGATCACCGGAATAATCCCGATATGAAACAGCAGGCTGCCGATCATCAACCGCTTCTTCTCGATGAATTCACTGGATTTGGCCGTCCAATTGAATTGATCGTACCGGTATCTGAAAATATGGCCCACCACGAACACCACAACGCTCAAATAAGGGAATATCACCCATAAGAATTGATCAAGTAAATTCATGAGGTCATAGCCTCCTTCCGAAGACACAGTTTGAACGTTTCTCTTAAAGCTTTAACGAGATAAAAATAAGGGCTGTCGCACTTCTCCAATGCTTTCATCAGATGGTAAGTCCCGTCCTCCAGGATGGATAACAGCGTATTGATGCTGGCGTTGGACCACTCATCGTCTTGCAGATTGGCCGCATAGATAAATTCGCACATGAGCGGCAAATAGTCCGGCAATTCATTGTCCGCGATTTCAAGGCCGTACATGTCGTAAATCGCTTTGAGGGTGCTCAGCATGTTGCCCCGTTCTTTGTTGTCTTCATATTTAAAATAAGTCATATACAAAGTCGACGATTTCTGGAAATCGAAAGTGTCGACATACAGCTCTTCGATTTCGTCCATGCTAAGCTGCTGCATTTTATCGCGGTAGGTATCGATGAATGAAGCAATGGAAGGGGCGATTGCCCCATCCATTGTCATCTGCGACAGACTTAGCTTATCGGGATAGGCCAGCTGCCGGGCAAAAAAACCGAAAGCTTCCTTTACGCCGTTCAGTTTGACCAGATCAATCACGCCAGATCCCCCCATAGAAGTTCTCTTCGTACAGCTGTTTGCCGCTCTTGCCTTTCTCGTAAGACGGAACCGCAGCGCAGCCGCCGCAATCCATTCCGAAGCCTTCCGTGCCTTGAGCGCGGTACGGATCCAGATAGTCTTCTTTGTGCGAGGTCGGAATGACGAAGCGGTCTTCGTATTTCGCGATCGCCAAGAGACGGTACATTTCCTCCGTTTGGCGGGCGGTCAAGCCGACGCGGGCGAGCCGTTTTTCGTCGAACGGCTGTTTCGCGGTTTGGGCCCGCTTGAAGGAACGCATCATGGCCATGCGCTGCAAAGCTTCTTTAACGGTTTGTGTATCGCCTGCCGTCAGCATGTTGGCCAGATATTGAATCGGCGTTCTCATCTCCTCGATGGCCGGGAAGATCATATCCGGGTTTTGCAGCGAATCCTTGCCTTCGATATGGCTCATGATCGGGCTAAGCGGCGGTACGTACCAGACCATCGGCAGGGTGCGGTATTCCGGATGCAAAGGGAAGGCCAGCTTGTATTCGATCGCCAGTTTGTAGACCGGCGAGTTCTGAGCCGCTTCGATCCATTCGTCGGATAGTCCGTCCTTGCGCGCTTGTGCGATAACCTCCGGGTCATTCGGATTCAGGAACAGATCGCATTGCGCTTTGTAAAGATCCTGGAGGTCAGGTGTCGAAGCCGCTTCCTTGACGCGATCCGCATCGTACAGGAGCACGCCCAGATAGCGAATCCGTCCGGTACAGGTCTCGGAGCAAACCGTCGGCAGCCCGGCTTCGATTCTCGGGAAGCAGAAGGTGCATTTTTCCGCTTTGTTCGTTTTCCAGTTGAAGTAGACCTTCTTGTACGGGCAGCCGGTCATGCAATAGCGCCAGCCGCGGCAAGCTTCCTGGTCGACGAGCACGATGCCGTCCTCGTCGCGTTTGTACATGGCGCCCGACGGGCAGGAGGCCACGCAGCTCGGGTTCAGGCAGTGCTCGCACAGACGAGGCAGATACATCATGAACGATTGCTCGAAATTGAATTTGATCTCCTCTTCGATCTTCTCGATATTCGGGTCCTTCGGTCCGGTAACATGACCGCCGGCGAGATCGTCCTCCCAGTTCGGGCCCCATTCAAGGTCCATATTCTTGCCGCTGACTACCGATTTCGGACGGGCGACCGGTTGGTGTTTCTTCTCGCCGGAAGTCGTCAGCTTCTCATAGTCGTAAGTCCAAGGCTCATAGTAGTCCTTCATCTCAGGCATATCCGGGTTGTAGAAAATTTTACCGAGGGCGATTTTGGACAGCTTGGTGCCGGCTTTCAGTTCCAGCTTGCCTTTGCGCAGCGTCCAGCCGCCTTTATATTGCTCCTGGTCTTCCCAACGTTTCGGATAGCCGATCCCCGGCTTCGTCTCCACGTTGTTGAACCACATATATTCCGCGCCTTCGCGGTTCGTCCAGGTATTCTTGCAAGTGACGCTGCACGTGTGACAGCCGATGCACTTGTCCAGGTTCATTACCATTGCGATCTGTGCCTTAATCTTCAAGCCAGTCGACCTCCTTCATTTTGCGGACGGCCACGTAAACGTCCCGTTGGTTGCCGATCGGGCCGTAATAATTGAAGCCGTAGCTCAGTTGGGCATATCCGCCGACCAGTTGCGTCGGCTTCAAATGGATGCGCGTCGGAGCATTGTGGCTGCCGCCCCGCTCCTTGGTGATTTCCGAGCCCGGAACGTTGATGTGTTTATCCTGCGCATGGTACATGAACATCGTGCCTTTCGGCATTCTGTGGCTGACGACGGCCCGGGCCGCAACGACACCGTTCCGGTTGAACACTTCCACCCAGTCGTTATCGTTAATCCCGTGAGCTGCCGCGTCTTCATCGCTCATCCAAACGGTCGGTCCGCCGCGGAACAAGGTCAGCATGTGCAGATTATCCTGATACATGCTGTGCGTATTCCATTTGCCGTGCGGCGTCAAATAACGGAGCACGAGCGTATCTTTATCGACGCCGCTTACCTGCTTGTCATGAGGGCCGAATACCATCGGCGGCAGCGTCGGTTTATATACCGGCAGAGCCTCGCCGTATTGCAGGAATATTTCATGATCCAGATAAAAATGCTGCCGTCCCGTCAAGGTTCTGAACGGTACGAGCCGTTCGATATTGGTCGTAAACGGCGAATATCTCCGGCCCATTTTGTTGGAGCCGCTGAATACCGGCGTCGGAATGACTTCGCGCGGCTGAGCCGTAATATTGGCGAACGTGATTTTCTCCGCGGCCCGGTCGGCCGAAATATCCTTCAGCTCCACGCCGGTATCCTGCTCCGCGGATTCCCAGGCGCGCTGGGACACTCTTCCGTTCGTCGCCGAAGATATATGCAATACGGCGTTCGCTGCATGTCGGGCCGAGCGCAGCTTCGGACGGCCGTTGCGGATGCCTTCGTCGTAATAGGCGCCGTTGATCTTCTTCAGTTCTTCGTATTCTTCCTTCACGGAGAACGACACGCCGTGCGCCCCTACCTTGCCCGTCTCGAGATTCGGGCCGAGGGTCACGTATTTATCGTATATTTGCGTGTAATCGCGCTCGACCACAGTAAATCCGGGCATCGTTTTGCCGAGCACCGGCTCGATTTCGCCGCGCTTCCAGTCCTTGACTTCCCCGAACGGCTGCGAGATTTCGGCCATGGAGTCGTGGCCCAGCGGAGAGGACACGATGTCCTTGTACACGCCCGGCAAATGATCCTTCGCCATTTCCGAGAAGGTTTGCGCCAGTGTCCGGTAAATGTCCCAGTCGGACTTGGATTCCCAGAGCGGATCGATCGCCGGGTTGAACGGATGCACGAACGGATGCATATCCGTCGAGGACAGATCCGTCTTCTCGTACCAGGTTGCCGCCGGGAGCACGATATCTGCGTACATCGGCGTGGCGGTCATGCGGAAATCGAGGGCGACAAGCAGGTCCAGCTTGCCTTCCACTTCATCGCGCCAGACGATTTCCTCCGGCTTCTGCTCTTCATTCGGCGTGGACAGAAGGCCGTTATGCGTGCCGAGCAAATGCTTCATGAAGAACTCCTGGCCTTTGGCCGAGCTGGAGATCAGATTCGAACGCCAGACGAACAAGGTACGCGGGAAGTTCTCTGGCGCGTCCGGGTCTTCCACCGCGAATTTCGTTTCGCCCGAGACGATTTGCTCGTATGCGTGCCGGATGATTTCCGCGTTGCTCGTTTGCCCCTTCGCCGCCGCTTCCTCCGCAAAGGAAAGGCTGTTCTTGTTGAACTGCGGGTAGGACGGCAGCCAGCCGAGCCGGGCGGCGAGCACGTTATAATCCGCCGGGTGGCTGTATTTGATCGGTCCGGCCGTCGGCGACTTCAAGCTTTCATTGTTCATTTCTTCATATTTCCACTGGTCCGTGGCGAAATAGAAGAACGAGGTCGCATTCTGCTGACGCGGCGCGGCCTGCCAGTCTTTGGCGAAGGCGATCGACGACCAGCCCTCGATCGGACGGCATTTCTCCTGGCCGACATAGTGGGCCCAGCCGCCGCCGTTGACGCCTTGCGACGCCGTCAAAATAACCAGGTTCAAGATGGAGCGGTAGATCGTATCGCTGTTGAACCAGTGATTGATGCCCGCGCCCATGATGATCATCGAGCGGCCGCCGGTGTCGAGCGAATTTTGGGCGAACTCGCGGGCGATTTGAACGACGAGCGATGGTTTAACGCCCGTGATCTTCTCCTGCCAAGCCGGCGTATAATGGGAGCTTGCGTCGTCATAATCTTTGGCTGCGTATTCGCTATCGGAGCCAGGGCGTTTCACCCCGTATTGACTCAGCATCAGATCGAATACAGTGGCCGCCAGACGAACGCTTCCATCCGCCAAAGTTACTTTTTTCACAGGGATAGTCCGGTTAAATGTCCCGTTGCCGCTTTGGTCAAAGAACGGAAAGACGATTTCGGTCCATTCGGCATCATGCGGCTCGACCGAAAGCGCCGGTTCGATCTTGGTTCCGTCTTCGCGTTCGAGGATCAGATTCCATTTCACGTCTTTCTCCCAGCGCTGGCCCATCGTTCCGTTCGGCACGATGATTTCACCGCCGGCGGCTTCGTCGATGATAACCGGCTTCCATTCCCCAAGCTCGGCTTCGTATCCCAGATCGCTTGAGCGCAGGAAGCGGCCAGCTTTATATTTGCCTTCATGCGGCTCCAGCAAAATCAGAAACGGCATGTCGGTGTATTGTTTGGCATAATTCAGGAACATCGGCTCCTGGCGACGCACATAGAATTCGTCCAGGATGACATGCGTCATCGCTTGCGCCAGCGCGGCGTCCGTGCCCGGATTCGGGGCAAGCCAGTTGTCCGCGAATTTGACGTTTTCTGCGTGGTCCGGTGCGACGGAAACGACTTTCGTCCCTTTGTACCGCACTTCCGTCATGAAGTGCGCATCCGGGGTCCGGGTCAACGGAACATTGGAGCCCCACATCATCAGGTAGCCGGCGTTGTACCAGTCGGAAGACTCCGGCACGTCGGTTTGCTCGCCCCAAATTTGCGGCGAAGCCGGCGGCAAGTCGGCATACCAGTCGTAGAAGCTGAGCATCTCGCCGCCGAGCAGTGAGATGAACCGCGCGCCCGAGGCGTAGCTGATCATGGACATCGCGGGAATCGGCGTAAAGCCGGCGATCCGGTCGGGGCCGTATTTTTTGATCGTATATATCAATTGCGCGGAGATCATTTCGGTCGCGATGTCCCAGGTTACCCGGACATGACCGCCCTTTCCGCGGGCTTGTTTATAAGACTTTGCGGTTTCCGGATTCTCGACAATGCTCGCCCAAGCGTCGACGGGATTGTCGTGGCGGGCCAGCGCTTCTTTCCACAGCCGCAGCAGCCGTCCGCGGATATAAGGGTATTTCACCCGCAGCGGGCTGTATTCGTACCAGGAGAACGACGCCCCCCGCGGACAACCGCGCGGTTCAAACTCCGGCATATCCGCTCCGCAGGAAGGATAATCGATTTGTTGATTTTCCCAAGTAATAATCCCGTTCTTGACGAATACCTTCCAACTGCAGGAACCGGTGCAATTCACACCATGGGTCGTGCGCACCACTTTATCGTGAGACCAGCGGCCGCGGTACATGTTCTCCCATTCTCTGCTTTTTTCCTCAAGAATCGACCAATTTCCCGAATAGCTTTCCGTTGGTTTAAAAAAAGTAAGACCTTTTCTTTTCATTGTGAAGTGATCACTCCTTCATCCTCGAATGAATTCGATCGATAGGGGAATCCATCTGTATTCATTCTTCTAACTAACATTATGAAAGTGAAATCGACCTCTTCCCATAAGGGAAATCCCTGATGATCCCTTAAAAACCCCTATTCACAAAATCGACCAAAAAAGAAGGGCCCCCTTTGGGCCCCTATTGTCGAACTTTCATTGATTTTGTTGGTAATTTGTGCTTAAACTTGGTCATATCCCCTTCAAAATATGCATTATCTCTCCTAAAACCGGGCTCTTCAAATCCCTATCCTGATCCAATAGAGATTCATTGTAGCTCCTTGTAATTAATCTTTTTTAACGACAATATATCTTAACAAATACTCTTTAGTACGTTCATCTTGGTAAGTTAGCTTCTCTGTGACCGATCCGACTTCCATTAAGTTCAGCCCGCCAAAATGATTAATGAGGTCTTCCTCTGTGAAAAAATGGGCGCATTTGCCTTCCATATATTCAAAAGTTCCTTCTTCCACTCTTTTACCGGCCCCGTTATGTGTATCTTCATCCGAAAAGCAAGTGAAATACATGATTCCGGAGTCATTTAACTGTTTGATGCAATGATCAATCAGCTTCCTTCTGTCTTTTAACAAAAAAAGATGCAGCAAATCAAAGCAATAAACCGCATCGTATTTCTTGCCGCCCGTGGGAGAATCCAGGACCGATCCTTCCATAAAGTGGCTTTGCGGATCCCATTGCCTAGCCAATTTCACCGCATGGCCGGATAACTCGATGCCTTCTACTGTAAAATCGGCTGACAGGGCTTTCGTATTTCTCCCGTAACCGGAACCTGGTACCAATACTGTTGTAACATTATTTTGCTTAAAAATGTCTCGGGCATGGAAAGCCGTGCTGCTCGGATTTTGCCCCCAAATAAGCCCTTCTTCATGGTAACGAACATTCCAATACGAGTCCATTCGTTCATTGGTCCCCTTCCATATCCGGTTCAATCAATCCTTTACCGATGAGGTTGGCGGACACGGGCTTCTTGCCGATCTTCCTCGACCAGACGGACAATTGGCCGCAGTGATGGATATGATGGGCGATTACATGACGCATGACTTCTCCCCAGGCATCCACATCGACTTTCCCGTTAGCCTCATGACTGATCAATGCGCGCGTCTCCATCGTCTCATCCCAGGAGTTGACGAAAGCCTCGACCTCCGGGCGAAATTTATGATCCAATTCTCTTACTTTGTCCAAAGTACTATATGCTTCAAAATCTTCTTGGAAATCCGGTTTGCCTTGCAGAACTCGAATCCAGCTCCATTCCACATCGACGATATGAAACAAGGTTTTCAAAATGCTCCCCACGCCGCCTGTCCTAGCTCGGAGCAGCTCTTCCTCGGGCACATCTTCACACCATTGGTACCATTGTTCTCTGACGATCCAGTTATATTGAAAGAATGTCTTCATTTAACGCCTCCGAGATTGTTTTTCCGTTGATAGTAATCCAAAATATCTTGCAATACCGATTCACGAACATCTTCACCGGACTGATCCAGCATTTGCATCAGTAGATTGGCGTGATAAGTAACGAAGGAGGGATCTATTTGGGAGGTACTGTCAAAGAAGTCTTCCGGGTAATCCGAGCGCTGAAAATCTCGATCATCCACGGAACCGAAATATTCAAATACGTATCTGAACTCTCCCTTTGCAATCAATTCATCGATAACCTGCTCGATTCTGCCGCGGGTGATACGATCCACGATAATTACCGGGGAGGAAGCGCACCAATAGGCACCGTTCAGGCAATGACCCTTCAAAGCATAATCGCGTCTCATCGATTCAATGCATTTCGGAGTATAAAAATTTGATATCCACTTTGTTGCATCGGGAAACGTGACGACCACATCCACTTGTCCGTCTTCCGGATCTTCCACCCATTCCTCCGCATCTATGCGAATATGTCTTTTGGATTCAAACAAGGCTTCAGCTCCTATTCAAAATTTATAAGCCTTTATTCCGTTTTTCCGCAATGTAAATGTCCAGTGCCTGAATGCCGCGATTCGCCAGTTTAATGAACAGGATGAGGCAATAAATGCTCAAGCCGGCCATTACCAAATAGAATAAGATGATGAAAATACCAATATTGGGAACTATGCTCATAACTAATCATCTCCTTTTTATAAGAGAGCGATTTTCAATAGGTTATATGACTTTCATTAAGTATTAAACATATTCCAAAAGGCAGCAAGACCGAGTTTAATTATAATGTAGGTTGTCTGCTGCGCCTTGAGCTAAAGCTTATTTTTACGGCAAATATAATCGACGAACCCTTGCCGGATCCGCTCTCCTTCAAAGATACGTTCCAGCACCCGATCTTCCTTATAGATGAATTCCATATCATCCAACAAGCCATCGGCTTCATTGGGCTCATAATACGAATGGATAACCGGAAATCCATCTTCAATCTGTTCGTATTGGTTATTCCCAAGATCAATGCCTTCGCCAACCCGAAAATCATGAACCGTCAAAAAGTTTACGAACATGATGCCGCCCGGCTTCAGAACGCGCTTCATCTCTTCAAGCGATGTTCTGACATCATTCTTATTCATATGAAATATGGAATTGTAGGAGTACACAAAGCTGATCGATTCGTTCTCAAAAGGCAGCCGCCGCATATCCCCCTGTTTAATATTTAAATCCTGGCCTTTGCTTTTGGCGAAGGTATTGGCTTTATCGATTTGATCGGCGGCGAATTCAATGCCGTACGTCGTATATCCATTGCTGTAGAATAAGCTAAGCGGCGGAGTATCTCCGCCGGCCCCGCAATCAAGTACGGTTTTCTGCATACCGCTTTCATTGCATATCGATAAATATCTGTACAGGGGAATTTGTTTAAATATTTCCATGAGTTTGTCTCCTTTTTGGTGTATTGCAATTAAACTACGAAAAGGAGTGCTTGACGTCTGAAACGAATAGCACTCCGATTAGAGTCCGTTAAGTTGATTTCATTCTCTTGCTTATCATTCTAATCTGACCCCGATGATTGATTTCATCTTCAAATACATGAAACCACATAAAATAGTAATTGGCCTGTTTGTTGTACCAGAACTCCTCCTCCCGGTACAGCCACTCGTCATTAACGGTTTTAAACAACTCAAACGTGCGGTTTCTTACAGTCTCCAACTTCTCCAGATAGTAATCGAGCGGATTCCCTTTTATCTTCTCGCGCCCTTCTTCGCCAAGCATTAAAGCCGGCCCCCATACCGCCATTTCTTCATCGTTCAGATCTCTTTGCTCAAATGTAGCAATCTGGTAGGCATACTCCACCGCCGCAAAATGCAGCAGCAGGGCGCCGATGGAATTGCTCTGTGCAACAAGCAAGAAATCCAGTTGCTCTACAGATAAATCGGAAACCGCTTCGAGGGTCGTAAATCTGGCGTAATTCATCATCGAAAGCAGCCTGCTAATTTGCGGCGTATAACCGGAATGATCGGTAATCAGTAAAAGTTTGTCCATATCAAGCATTGGCTTTCCTCCATAAACTTGTCCACATAAACGGGATTATAAGTGCTATTTTATTTGGCTAATGCTAACATAATAAATCCAGAAGCTATATCTATTAGGGTATGTACTAAGATTGCCGGGAGAATGCTTCCGTTACTCTTTTTCTCCGTTATATAACCGAATACATAGCCCATTAAGCCTGCATTTAGCATCAATAAAACGAACACGCTTAAAGGCGTATTTGTATTGATAAATGTAAAGTAATGGGGTGCTATGAAAATAATAGTTTGTATAACATTGCCTTTTGTAAAACCGAATCTGCGAATCAGCAATTTTCCCAAAAAACCACGAAAGAAAACTTCTTCACTAATTCCCGCTTGAAGCCCGAACAACACTGAAGATGCAACCAAAATAAATACTGAACCTGTATCCTTTGCTTCCTTTAACGGATTCATTGTCAATCCATTCGATTGCTGAAACCAGAAAACTATTACAATTATCGAAAATACGTATGCTATTGAAGAAAGTTTAATAGCATTAACATAGCTTCCGGCAGGAGGCTTTTTTATACCTAAATACTCGCTAAGTCCTTGTCTTTTTCTGTGAAAAGCCAAATAAACGATTATGGGTATTACCGATAACAAAGCTAACTTAAAGATTGCATTGATAAGTGCATTGACAAGGAGTATCAGTCCTTCCATCATATTATTTCCCTTGTATAAAATGGTAATTTGGAAATGGAGTCCTTTAACGCAGAGCTAGTCTTTACTTCCACAACTACCGATAAATTGCGATCCTTTGCAAATTGCAAACGATCTCCCAGCGGCACCTGCCCGCTGAATAACGGCTGATGATCCGATTTCCCGTTATAATCATGTATATGCATGTGTCTTACCTTCTCTGAATGCGCCAAAATAAATGCTTGATCCCCGTAACCTCCTATGGCGTCATGCCCAACATCCCAGGTGATGCAGAAATGATCATAAATATCGCTCAATTTCTCCAGAGCGCGCCGAATAAACGGGATATGAAAATTGGACGTATTCTCAATGCATAGCTGTACGGATGTTTGTTCACATAATTCATATAATTCCGAACAAGAGTCTAACAACAATGCAAGGAAACGTTCTTCGTATTGCTCGTTAATCCAAACCCTTGTATGCGGCAATGTGAAATAAATTCCGTTATTGATGTGCATATTGACGGTTTTGATTTCGGCCGCTTGGGCCCATTTAATCGTTTCTTTGCAGCGCTCGATATGCCCCTTTCTAATAGGTTGATGGAATGAGGATAGGTCAAGCTCCTCCGGTAAATGGATTGTGAAGTCAATGCCATGATGTTTCTTTAGCTTTAAGATATCTTGTGCGGGCAGGGTCTCGGGGAGAAATATAGGCAGGTTCATGTTGAGTTCCACAAACTCTAGCTCCAATTCCTTGCATAATTGAATATTGTCTTGAATATTGCGGTATTCGATTAAAGTAGGCATTCCCAGCTTCATTCGGTAACCACTCCCGTTAGAGTTTATAACAAAGCTTCTATCTTAGGCGCCTGACTTGATGTTATCTTCCTGATTATACCACTAAAGCTGCCGTTGATTTTCGATAAAATCCGATATGTTTACGACGATTTCATCTATACTTTCATTTGCATGTAC
Organism: Paenibacillus haidiansis; assembly: GCF_036553665.1. Taxonomy (NCBI): domain Bacteria; kingdom Bacillati; phylum Bacillota; class Bacilli; order Caryophanales; family Paenibacillaceae; genus Paenibacillus; species Paenibacillus haidiansis. The sequence goes on from NZ_JAZHPZ010000003.1 coordinate 265,561, forward strand.
AATCAAATCCGCATTCGCTTTGACCTTGTTTCCGACCTCCCGATACATCTCTTTTACTCCCCGATACATGTAGTCGAATAAAAAATGATCCAGAAAGCCAATTAGCGCTTCCGGATCATTTCTAAGACAATGGATGAGATTATGAACTCTTCTTGCCAGTGCAACTTCTGGCTCAACATCGAGGTAAACCACAAAATCCACAAAATTCATGATTTCCTTTCGCTCTTTTCCGAACGGTTCCTCCACTATAATGAATGAACTCGGCATAATCATCTCTGCCTTGCTTTTGTCATGAGCAATTCCATATTCTTCTGCCCAACCGTTTCCCTTTCTTAATTCAACCGGCTCTCCGTTTAACAACTGCATCAGATGATGTTGGAGTAATGGAGTCTTTATGACATTCGGGTCTCCCCCCTCCCTTAACCAAGCATTTAGATCTTCCGGGAAATCCTTTCTTGATGCATAATCGTCAAAATAAAGAGCCGCGCATTTCAATTTTCTCGACAACTGTGTAACCACTGTACTTTTGCCTGAACCTGAATACCCGCTAACAGCTATAACAGTTGGTTTCATACGAACCATCTCCTCAAAAAAAATATGAGCCCGGCCTCCATTAAAGGAACCGGACTCATTTGGATATATAATACCATGGGATATAAGAATTGCAAGCCCTTTTCCCCCCACTCCTTAAAGCTGCGGCCTGGCCCGGACCAGGTGAACCATGTTCAGCCAATGGCTTTCCATTGAATCAATGTTCATCCCCGATTCCCGGAGGAGTCCTTGTACATCTCTGGTTTGGTGGCAGCCGTAAACACGATACAATAAGGGATTGAACGTCCTTTGAAGGACGGAAATAACCGGATTTGAACTAATTCCGTGCTCCATTAGCAGAATACGGCCATCCGGCTTGCACCACCGGTTCATTTTCCGCAGGAGCAGATGCGGATTATCGTAACTGCACAGGGATAAGGTCGAAATCACGGTATCGAATGATCCTTCATCGAAGTCCAGCTTCTCCATATCGTCGCAAATAAACTCGGCATGAATACGATACTGATTTGCGCTCTGCCGTGCTTTCTCCAGCATGGCATGACTAAAATCCACGGCGGTCACTTCTACTTCCGAAGGGTAAAAAGGGAAATTGGCGCCTGCTCCTACGGCCAGTTCGAGCACCTTCCCCCGGGCATGGCCGATTAGCTGTTGGCGAAACTTTTTTTCTTTGGGATCTCCAATTCTTTTGGCGTATTGGGCTGCTTGATTATCGAAAATTTTAATTAATTTCTGTTTCTTCATACAGCTTCCCCCTATCGACCGTTGAGTTGCTTATCCCTTCCAATTTCCTGCCTTTACGGAATTATAGCCTGAACTTCAATTTCCACCAGTAATTCGGGTTCAATCAATGCTTTAACTTCGACCATGGTCGCAACGGGCTTGATGTCTTTGAAATACTCTCCATGCGCCTTCCCGATTTCTTCCCACTTGGAGATGTCGGTGACAAACATTCTTGTTCTGACTACGTGCTCCATGGCTGCCCCTACTTCGGCCAATGCTTGCTCAATCGTCTGCAGCGCTTGGATCGTCTGCTGATACGCATCGCCGATCCCGATGATTGCTCCGTCTTTCATGGCGGTAGTACCCGCAACTTCTACGATGTTGCCGACTCGAATGGCTCTGCAATAGCCCACGACCGGCTCCCAGGGGGAGCCGCTAAATGTTCTTTTTTTGTCCACAGCTTTAAAATCCTCCTGATGAAAATAAAATGGCCGCAAATAAAAAGGTTCTCTTCACCTGACTCTCGCTAATTTTTACGGCAAATATAAAGTCCGTGATTGCTCATTCCCAATATGGATGGTTCGGAACATGTTCTCAAATGATAGGCGACCCATTGATTAAATTCCTCTTCGTTTAGGTTGTTAATTCTATTTCTCATAAGTATGCCAATTCCGTCAGTTGCAACATGCTCGAGCTTGGTAACTTGATGACCTTCAAATAATGACTCGATTTCACCCGGGGAATGAAAATAAGCGTCCGTCCAAAAGCAATCCTCATCCCGCGCATCAATCCTGCCTTGATCGATAATTCTGTCCATCCATTTCTCATCGAGAAACTTGAGATCATTCATTACCAGATGAGGCAGTATAAAAAACGATTCACATAAGCTACGGCCAGAACGCCATTCGGTTTCAGCACTCTCAAGCATTCATTTATACATTTCCGTTGATCGGCCGGTTCGACGAGATGATACATCGGCCCCAAGCATAACACGGCATCAAAGCTCCCGGCGGCAAAAGCGGAAAGATCCCTCGCATCCAATTCACGGGCTCTAATATTTTCAAGTGCTGACCGATCAATCTTCTCTTGAATATATTGAACAAGCTTCGGCGTAATGTCGGTCGACGTTACGGTATTTCCCTTTTCCGCATAATAAAAAGAATAGATTCCCATTCCCGCCCCAAGTTCAAGAATATCACGGCCATTCGATATGTATTTGTCCAGCGCGTATGTAGTCGTAATAAATTCGAGTCTCCTGGAGTTGTCTGTCGTGAGTCTTGACGATTCGTCGTAGTCTTCGTAATAGCTTACAACCGCGTTCAAATTCATGAATATCTCCTCTCAATTCTCAATCAAATAGTTTATTATTATTTATTCGATTCAGAAGACCTCTACCATACTCGCATACCCTCGGCGAATTATTCTGAGTCCCCCAGTAAATATCGCCGATAGCCATCTTAATGCAGCATATTTTGATTTGCGTATTCTTCTCCTGCAGAATCTCCGGTCCATAGCCGGCGAAAAAAGCCTTCATGGCGGATTCGTCTTCCGCGAAATATCTCTCAAATAGAATCGAGAAAGAATCCACGTCAATCCCCCATAACATATTCTCAAAATCAATCATCCCCGTAAAAAGGCCGGCATCGTTCACCAGCCAATTTCCGGGAGTTGAATCCCAACTGACCGGTACAGGTTTGCTGTGCTCAAATGCGGAAGCATGCTGCGAAGCCCATTCCGCAAGCTCGGCTTCCGGAGGTGCCAATAATCCGTTTTGCGCGCATTTAATTGCAAGATCGCTTATGGCATTACTTACATATTCAACGGGGTCACTATGGTGATACAGCTCAATGGGGTTCCCGTCTTTATCGGGACGGCCGAACCATTCACCGGTTCGCGAACGATGTATGGATCTGGTCAGTTCACCGGCTCTACGATAAGCGGCTTCTACCGCTGCGGCATCCAACTTTGTTTCTCTCATGACCGTGCCGTCCAGAGCGGTGATTAGAATGGCTTGCCACCCGTCCCCCTCAAAAGCCTGAATAAGCTTCGGTACATAAGGCTTCAAATGCGGGATCCAGTTACGATAAGCATAAACCTCGGGGTGCCATCTCTGTTTTCGAGTGTAGGTCTTTAAGTAATAATAATTATCGGCGTTGCTCGAATAAAGCTTCCAAACTCCGGTGCGGATATTCCTGAGGCGATAGTTGGCGACTATTTGGAATGGACCGATGATGCTCTGGACGATTTCGTAGAGTTCAATCGGAACTATTTCTAACTGATTCATAGGGCCTCCTATATGAACGGTCTAAACTAAACTATTTACTCTTATATAAAAATTCGACGGTACCGCCCAGCATGGAATCATATTCAAGCAGCTGAATGGTTCTGTCCCTAATTCTGAGCTTGATGGATATGGCCAGATTGACTTGGCCTTGAGAGCCGATATTATTATCGGAATCCCCAAGAAAGGTTGCCGCTACAAATTCCGTTTCTTTTAAGTGATGCTCCAACCAGCCTTTCTGGGATTCAATCAAAAGGTCCTTTTGCTCCTGATCTAATTTGGACAACAGTTTGTTATAGACGCCATTCAATTCTTTGTCCCAGATATCAATGTATCTCTGCTCAAGTTGAATCCAGCCCGTCGTTGAAAATTCATCGGAATTATTAAATGTATCAAATTCTTTCTTATAATCTTCATCAATCGGATTGGAGTTGATCGCCTCCGAAAATTCACCCGATAAATCGTAAAATCCATAACCGATTAATCGATCACCGTCGGCTTCCGTTTCTTCCGATGACGCTGCTTCTTGTGAAATGTCTGAATTAGCGGCTGTTGTTGAGTTATTTACCGGCTTTGCGGTATTCTCGTTTGAACAAGAAGACAGAAAGACTGCTGCCGAAATAATTAATATTAATTTGATTTTGGGGAATCTGTTATTCTCACAACTGTACATGACATCTCCATCCTGTCTGTAAATTATTTATCTATCCATAATATCATTGAATAACCTCGCCTTCTCCTCGTTCTTTCCGCGATAAATTCCCAGATAATCGAAAATTTCAAAGGAGAAGTCGATAAATGCACGACCCTTGGCAGTAATGATATGACCATCTCTAACCACTCGTTTATCGATGTGATTTTCTCGCGGAAACGGATCATCTACGCCTAATTGAATGATTCGTTCCATGGAGCAAGAAGTAGTATAGCGGCAAGTATACAGGAGGCCGGCTCTTCCCAAATATTGCGGGCCATTGCAGATCGCAGCCAGCATTTTCCCCTCTCGATCAAGCTTGATCAGGAGTTCGGTTAATGCTTTCCGTTGGTTTCGAATCGGGCCGCCAGGGATAATAAGTCCTTCAATATCATCAAGCCCAATTGCTTCATCGAGGGTTAAATCAGGTTTGTAATGCAGGCCCGATTCGCTGATTACAACTCCACAATCATACCCTGCGGATAACACTTCTTTTTTGCCGACATTTTTAATTTTGTGCAAAGCCAGCGTAATTTCAAAATCGGCAAAATCTTCAGATATAAAACAAAGGATCTTCCCCATCTTTGGTCTCCTTGTTATTTCTTTATTTACCCCTCATGGGGAATATTAAAAATGACCCGGCCTTAGATCGTATTAATCTGAGGTCGGGCCATGCGGTATCTACCTATTTTCTTACATTATACGGGAAAGTCTCATTTTTTTAAATTGACATACATCACCCAAACGGTTTCTCATGTATACTGTTTATAGCTGACTTCTATTTTTTCGCTGCATTACTGTTATAAATCTTTTTTGAGGTATAATTGACCTGAAAATATAAAGTGTGGAGGAAATCTTGATGAATGCAAATGAGCTCATAATCATGAACTTTGAAGAAATCAGACGCAGAAGTATAAAAGTGTGGAAAGCGATCCCCCAACACTTGTTAAATTGGAAGCCGGATGAAGAAGCTATGACTTGCGCTGAAATGATCAGACATCTATTGGAGGCTGAGTATCTTTATCACCAAATCCTTTTGAGAAGAGGCAGTAAAGGACTAAGCGATGTACCAAACCCCTTCGATGCAAAAGAATTCACAACCGTCGATGAAGAACTTAAATTTGCCCAGCCTTATCGGGATGAATTCTTGAACTATATTAAGTCCATAAATATTAACGACTTTGAAAATATAAAAATAGACCGCTCCGACGTTGGTTATGTCAGAACACTTGGAGACATGCTAATGCGTATCGGTTACCACGAGTCTGTTCATACCGGCCAATTATTGGACTATATGAGAACCATGGGGATTGATCGCCCGTTAATTTGGGATTAATAATTGCGAGGCCCAGGCTAGTGGATTTCCTGACTGGGCTTCCCCCTAAGCGTTAGTGGTAAGACCATTAAATAGCCACTTATTATCCTTTTTAACAAAATCAATATAGATTGTCCCATGAGTATCATTGAAAAAATGAGCAAATATAGTTTGGAACTTTACTTCGCTTTCACCATACCCGGCACCCCAATATTCCAGGTTACCTAAATGAATTCCTTTAAGAAAATCCCATCTAACTTCTTCTCCGCCATAAGTATAAACGACCTGATTTTTTTCCTTATCAATGATTACTCCTGGCGCCGCAACGGATTCCAAGTAAGCATAATCATGGCTTTCCATCGCTTGCATAATCTTGAAGGATAGATTCATCGTCTCTCTAAGGTCCATCATAAATGTTTCGCTGGGTACTCTTTGAAGTCTCTTTACTTGTTCTTCGAGTTCAGCCTTTTCTTCTAATATCCCAGCAGTTTGAATAACCGCCAAATCCGAATTCTCTTCCTTTTCCGAATTTACTTTTGTAGTGCCGGTATTTGTACAACCAACCAATATAAAGCTAATTAATACGGATATCCAAAACCCTTTATTTCGGAGCAATATGACTAGCCTCCTTGGCATCATATTTCCAAGCCTCTTCCATGAATTATACATCCGGAAATTAAAGGAGCATATGTCATCTTCGATTATAATTCTTTTCTCCCCGAACCATAGGTACAGCCAGCCTGCGATGGAGCTGTCGTGGTTTGCCTCCTCCGGAAACCGCAGCAATAGTAATGATCTTCGGCTTAATAGTATGTATTGTCTTCTACCTCCCATTTTCTTCGGGAATTTCAAATGCTCCCCCTCCAATACCCTTCAGCAGTTTATCCCTGTTTTTGTTGATAACCCAATGATCATGCTTCAATATGGATTCATCGCGAACTCTTTATTGTCCCATGTTTTAATATCATATTTTCGCAGCAGTTCCAGATCTTATTCATCCATTTTTTTATATTGAAAAGTGGAACGTTCACCTATGGTTGCATCGAAATCAAATCTTTTGCCTTCCATGTGCCCATCACAACCTCCTCGAAAGCTTATTTATTACTGTTTTCAATCTTTTCGTAAAGGTCTTTAAAATCTCCTTGCTCATTTAAACCATCAATCAGATCGTTCAATCCTGTTTTCCCGACAATGGTATACCATCTATTTACTTCATAATTGGCGCTTTTATAATTTTCTCCGGATTTTTTCGCATCATAAAAGGCACTTCGATCCTTCAAAACGTCAAGATCATTCCTATTCTTTGCATGTTCTTCGCCGCCGACAATTCTTTGATCGACTAACGTCGCTAATCCTTCATCAAACCATACGGGAAATCGACCTTTGTTCTTGACCCTTTTCCTTAGTTCAGCATGCATTAACTCATGCGCGATGACATCCTGATTAAAACCGCTTGGTCCAATTACAATATAATTTCCCCAGTACATATAGTAGGTTTGACCGGTTGAATGTTGTGCATAACGTTCCAAGGCTTCCCTCGATTGAACAAAGATGACGGTAGGTGTTGACTGGATTTCGTCAAAATAGTCCAGTAATCTCGTCTTTGATTGCTCAAGATCCTGATATAGTCTGTCTTTTGTCTCCTTGGAAATACTCTGCTCCATGTAAATATGATCGTCGTACTTTAACATATTCGAGAAGCCCACCAGCATCGCATTCACCGGTTGAGGTGTCATCACGTAATAAACAATAGCTAAAGCAATAATTAGAACGAATGGAATGACTATCATCAATATTTTATTTCTTTTCTTTGTCATCACTTTTTTCTCCCTAGACATTTTGGTCTTTAAGCCGTTTGATATATGTATAAATGTTCGTTTATCTTATAAACGTATTCTTTACTCGTTCCGATTGCAGAAAATATGGAATCCAAATTAAACATGTAATAACGGGTCTAACTAGATCTCTTATTAAACTTCCTGCTTGACCGGGAAAAGCAAAATATACAAATATATAGTCGATTATAGTTACCACTAGACTGGCGGAATAGAAAATAATCATTAAGAGCGGAACTATTGATTTTTTTCTATAAAACGAAATAAGGATATAAAAACAAAAAAGGATCAAAGAGATATTGTATATCGTTTCGAATATAACCAAGGACTTCCAAAGAGGATGGAATAACTCCCAATTATCGCTAAAAGTCGGAATGAAATACATTATCAAATCTTTGATTACTGTAATAATAGTTACATACCTATTTGTACTAAAACCAACAGTCCGCCTAATCCCGATGCTCCCGTCTTCATGAGGTACACTCCTCCGTAATAAAGTACAGTTCTCGCAAAAAAACGACCCAGCCTTAGATAGCTATGATCTCAGGCTGGGTCGTTCTTCCATGATTATACATCTTGCATTCAAGAGGCGGTAGCCTCAAATCCCGGGCATATCGAATTTATTTCGCTCCGGCGATGACGGAAACGATGCTTTGTTGCAGTTGCGCCGCATTACGAGCTTGATAAGGGTCGGCATCAAAAATAACCGCATCCGCAAGGTAACCTTCCGCAATCTGCCCCAACTCGCCTCCGCTGCCGAGAATTTCGGCGGCGGTCGACGTGGCCGCGCGCAGCGCGTCGGCCCATGACAGACCGTATTCCGCCAAGGTGTCCAGCTCTTGAAGGTTGTGTCCGTGCAGTCCGGGCGTGGCGTAATCCGTTCCGAATCCGATGCGGACGCCCGCCCTCCGGGCATATTCGATGGCTTTAGGATGAGCTTCGGCGGCGCGGGAAGCACGTTCGCAAATCAACTGATTCAGAGCCAACACGCCTTTGGGATCGGCCGCAATGCGATAAATCGATGTCGTGGGCACAAAGGCGACGCCGGCTTCGGCAAGTCTGCCGGCCTGATCCTCCGTCATAAACATGCCGTGCTCGATCGATTCCACTCCGGTATCGATGGACCAGTCGATGGTCACTCCGCCCCACGTATGAACCAGCACCTTTTTGTGATTCTCATGTGCGAAGCTGACGATGAATCGGAACTCTTCTTCGGAAAAATTCGGCTCAAGCACCTTTTCGGTAGGTGCTCCAAGGCCGCCTGTGGCCATGATTTTGACCCAGCCCGCGCCCGTGCCGAAAATCTCCGTCAGCCGCTCTTCGAGATGCTCGAGGCCTCGCGCATCCGCGGCTCCCAGCATATCGCTGCAGGTCTGCACCTTTAAGGGGTGCCCGTAGTGCTGTACGATATGCCGGACCGTAGCGGGCCGAATTCCGCCCGCATCCCTCGCCGTCGTCACGCCGGTTCGAAGGGTCGCTTCAAAAGCCTGCGCCTGCATCACTTCGATCTCATGAGGGTCGCGTCTCAATTGATCGGCATGATCAAAATCCGTCCAAGCCAAATGGGTATGCAAATCAATGAACCCCGGACCGATCCATAAATCCCGGCCCGGTTGATCCGTTTCGGCACGGAGCGGGTCAGCTTCGACGATCGAGGCGAAGCGGCCATCACGAATCGAAATGTCGAAACGTTTTCCCGCAATACCCACGATGTGAATTTGATGAAGGGTCCGCGCATCAGATGCTTTATTGATCATCGGCCATACCCCCAAACCTGCGAAACCGCCTTTATGGCCTGTTCCGGTTCTTGATGCAACAATTTGGCGAGAGTGCGGATGGCTTCTTCAACACTTTCCCGGCTTGCATTGACGCCAAAATGATTGATTCTGAGCAATTGTCCGAACAACTCCCCGTCTCCGGGTGCGACGATGCCTATCGGCTGATCAATCCGCAGGCCCGGCGTTCCGGAAATCCGGACTGTCGTTGTCAGTGTGGAATAGAATCGGCCATCCTTCTGCCAAGGCTCAAGCCCCAGCGCTTTAATGCCCGCAATCGCAGCGGACGCGGCCAATTCATGCCGGCGGATCACTTGCGGCAATCCTTCCTCTTCCACCCGCGACAGAGCGGCGATCAAAGCTCTCGCCTCCAAGGCGGGAATATTGGGCGGCACCCGGACCGGAGCGCTTCCCGACTCGTCCGGCTTCAAATCCAGCAAGGACAAAATCGAGTTGCGAGGCGCATTCGGGTTCGACTCAAGGAATTCCCAGCCGCGCGGCGAGATGCTTACGGCGCTGACGCCGTTAGGGCCGGCCAAAGCTTTTTGCGCACCCACGGCCACAAAATCGGCTCCCCAATCATCCACCAACAGCGCCTCTCCCCCTACCGCCGAAACGGAATCCATCACCGTAATGAGATTGAAGTCGCGCGCAATCTTTAATATTTCTTCGGCCGGGTTGGATCCGCCCGTCACCACTTCAGCTTGAACAAAAGAAAGCGCACATGGCTTATGCTTTTCAACCGCCGCTTGGATTTCATTCGCGGAAACGACCTGATCGAAAGGGACCTCCACTTGGACGACCGTGGCGCCGCCGCGCTCCAGCCACTTGCCAAACAAGCTTCCGTAAGGGCCTGTTACAACGTTCAAAATCGTTCGGCCTGGTGCGGATATCCCGGCCGCCATCGCCTCAATGCCCAGGATCGCTTCCCCGGGGATGATCACCGGTGGATGCTGGGTGGCAAGCAGCTTGGAAAGCTGACGGGTCAGTGTATCGAAATCGGACCCCGTAAGCGGTACATATCCTTTATGTTCTCGGTTCATGCTCAAGCAAACCTCCTGCTGTATTTAGTTTCGGCATTCGCGGAACAGCGGATAACAGCTCGCGGCTATATGCCGTTTCGGGCCGGGCAAAAAATTGATCCTTGGCATTGATCTCCACAAGTTTCCCCTGCTTCATCACGGCTACGGTATCGCTAATATCATGAATAACCCCTAGGTCATGGGAAATGAACAGCATCGTAAGATGAAGCTCCGCCTTCAGTGAGTTGAACAATTCCAGCACGCTCCGCTGCACGGAAACATCCAAAGCGCTCGTCGGCTCATCCGCGATCAATACGCTCGGCTCCACGCTTAATGCGCGCGCAATCGCGATCCGCTGGCGCTGACCGCCGGAGAATTCATGAGGGAATTTGTCCAAAGCGCTTTCGTCCAAGTGCACGCGGGCCAGCAGCTCTTTGCACCGTTCCGCGACCTGGGTGCGGTTCACAATGCGATGGAACAGCAGCGCCTCGGAAAGAATCTGTCTGATCGACAGCTTGGGATTCAGCATCGCATCCGGGTTTTGGAAGATCATCTGGATCTTTTTATACTGCTGTCGGCTTCGCTTCCTCTTCAAGGGTTCCGAATCCAGTATAACCTCCCCCTCATGGGGTACAACCAAACCGGCAATGACTCGCGCCAGTGTGGATTTTCCCGAGCCGGACTCTCCGACAAGCCCCAGCGTCGTATGTTTCGGCAAATTCAGATCGACTCCATCCAGTGCGGTGAATGCGCCGTATTGCACCGTAATATTATTAACTTGCAGGGCTAATTCCATCTTCAGTCGCTCCCTTCAAGCTCAGGCACGGGCAGCACCGAGTTCATCAGCATTTGAGTATATGGATGTTGCGGGTTTTGCAGAAGGGTATAAGTATCTCCCTGCTCGACGATCTTCCCCTCTTTCATCACGCAAAGCTTGGAGCACATCGCCGCCGCAATGGCGAGATTATGCGTCACAAACACCATCGCAAAGCCAAGCTCCCGCTGCAAGGCCGAAATCGTCTCGATAATTTGCCGCTGCACGGTGACGTCGAGCGCCGTGGTCGGCTCGTCACAAAGGAGAATCCCCGGCTTGCAAGCCAGGGCCATGGCGATGACGACGCGTTGACATTGTCCGCCCGACAACTGGCTCGGGTATCGGTCGGCATCCTTCAAGGAAGCCGGCAGTCCGAGCATTTCGAGCAGTTCCAGCGCAGCTTTCCGGGAAGCCTTGCGGCTCAATTGCTGCCGGTAGTAGACGACCTCCGTAAGCTGCTTTACAACAGGACAGAGCGGGTCAAGCGCCCCTCGCGGGTCCTGAAAGACCATGGCGCCGGTCGCCTCTTTCTTAATGACTCCTCCGACCTTCTCAATGCCGCGCGGCAAGAGTCCCAGAATCGCCCGCAGCGTAAGCGATTTTCCGGAGCCGGATTCTCCTACCAACCCAAAGGTTTCTCCTTTGCCTAACGAAAAGCCGACATTGTCGACCAATATTTTGTTCGGTTTGGCCGCCAGGGACAGCGATTCTATTTCGAGAATCGGACTTGTACTTGTTGTCATCATTTTTTCCTCCATAGGTCCGCCAGTCCGTCGCCCACAAGAGACAACGCAATGCCCGTATACACTACCGCGAGTCCCGGAACCGCCGAGAGCCACCATGCGGTGGTGATAAAAGGCTGCCCGTCGGAAATCATCGTTCCCCAGTCCGGGGTCGGCGGCGCAATGCCGATGCCGAGATACCCCAGCGTGACGATGGCTACGAGCAGTCCGACCATATCCGTCATCAGGACGACGATCGCTTGCGGCAGCACATTGGGCAGAATATGGCGCAGCATGATTCTGATCCCGGGCAGGCCCAAGGTTTGGGCGGACGCTACCCATTCCTGCCGGCGAAACGAGGCGGTCAAACCTCGGGTTACGCGGGCAAAAACAATCCAGCCCACCAGTATGAAGGTAATATAAATGCCGCGCTGTCCCGCTCCGCTGGCAAAAGCCACGATGATTACGATCAAATAGAACGGAAAAGCGATAAACGTATCGGTGACCAGCGAAATGACCGTATCGACCCATTTGCCGTAGTACCCCGCCAGCATGCCCAGGAATATACCGGTGCAAAACGGAATGATTTCGGCCAGAACCATAATGGTCAAATCCGTCCGCGCCGCGTAAATCAGTCTGGTGAATAAATCGCGTCCCAGTTGATCCGTCCCCAGCCAATGCTCAGCGGAGGGAGGCTGCAAAAAAGCGCTCAAATTTTGCCCAGAAGGATCATACGGACTGATAAACGGAATAAATACAGCCAGCAGAACAAGCACGGCAAGCATAATACCGCCCGCCAAAAGTGTAGGAATCCGCCATATTCGGCTAAGGCCTCTCTTTTTGCTGTCCTCATGCAATTGAGTGTTTATGGTTATCGGTTTCATGGTTTTCCTTTCGTTCTGGGATCAAGCCACCAGGATATAATCTCAACCAGGAGGCTGATGATCACTACGCCTATCGCGCAATAAAGCGCTATTCCTTGAATGACCGGAAAGTCCCGGTTGGAGATGGAAGTAAACAGCAGGCTGCCGATCCCCTTGATGCCGAACACCTGCTCAACGACCAGGGTGCCGCCGATCAGATACGAAATATTTACACCGAGCAGCATGAGCGTCGGAAGGGCCGCGTTACGTACCACATGCTTGAACATAATCATACGGCTTGGGATTCCCGCAGCCTTCAAGGTGACCACGAAGTCGGATTCCAGCACTTCAAGCATCTGCACTCTTAACGAGCGCACAAGGGTGGGAATCTGCGAAAAGGCGACGGTAATCGCCGGCAGCATCAGGCTATGCAGTGTGCCGATCCAGCCCTCGCGCACTCCTCCGACAGGGAACCAGCCCAGACGAACGCTGAACGCCAAAATTAAAAGTAAGCCAACCCAGAAGATTGGCATACCTAAGGTTACAGTCGGAAAAACACGTATCAAGTGATCCAGCAGCTTGTCCTTCTGCGTGGCCGCCAGCGTAGCAAGCAACAGAGCGATCACAATCGCTATGACACAGGCCATCCCAATAAGAAGCAGAGTAACTGGGGCCCGTTCGGCAATCAGCGCTCTAGTCGAGGTCCCGGAAATGATGGAATTCCCGGTGTCTCCTTGCGTAAACACGGTCTTTACGAATCGGACGAACTGCTCCCCTAGCGTGAGGTCCAGACCGAGAGTATGATGTATACTCTCGATCGCCTCAGGCGTGCTGTACTCGCCCAGAATCATTTTTGCCGGGTCTCCCGGTACGATTCGGATGAGGAAAAAGACGGCTGTCATTACACAGAGGATGACGACTATCGCCCTAACGATAGCCGTTATAAGCCAGTTGTACGATGTTTTGTTTGCTATCGACTTATTTAGCAATTTCATCATTTATGGATACGAACTTCTTCGAAGCGAAGGCTGCCGTTAGGCAACACAACGAGGCCTTCCACGGAAGAACGAACACCTTTCAGAATATCCGGATAATACAGCGGAATGTATGGCGCTTCATCCGCCAGGATTTGCAGCAGGCTGGAGTAAACAGCGGCACGGTCCTCTCCGTCCAGCGTTTTTTGCCCTTCATGCAGAAGTTTGGTTACTTCGTCATTCGTATAATGCGTCCAGTACGATTTGCTGAAGCCTTCCGGGTCGGTTTGGAACGCAATGATCGAGTTCGCATCAGGTGAATCGGCCTGACCGCTGTTCAGCATGATGGAATAATCATAAGCGAAGAACCGCTCGCGGAACGTAGCCAATTCAATCGATTCGATTTCAATGTTGATCCCGATTTCCTTGCCTGCGGCCTGAATGATTTGCGCTTCCTGCGCTCTTGTGCTGTTGCCGGACGCCACAAGCAACTTGGTGGTGAACCCGTTAGGGAAGGCCGATTTGGCAAGCTCCTCCTTGGCGGCGGCCACATCGAAATTCAGCGGCTTGATCGTATCGTTGGCGTTATAAGGAATCGCCGTCGGCAAAAGCGAATTCGCGGTTTGGGCATAACCGAAGGTAAGCGCGTTGGTCAAACCTTCCCGGTCGATGGCCAAAGCCAGAGCGCGGCGAACATGTACATCGGAGAAATGCTCGTCCAGCGTATTAAAGAACAGCTGCTCCGTTACCCAGCTCCCGTTCGTCAATACGGCGGTGTCCGGCCCCTGCTTGATTTCATTGGCATTTTGCAGAGCCAGGGACTCGATTGCATCGACTTCTCCGGCCTTAAGCTGGTTGATGGCCTGACTGTCGTCTTGAATCAGCTTATAGACAAGTTTATCAATGTACGGCTTACCTTCCTGCCAGTAGTTTTCGTTCTTGACAAAGGTCACGTCGCCCGCCGGATCCCAGCTTTCCACAACGAACGGTCCGGTACCGACCGGATTCTTGAAGAACTCTTCTTCGGAAGCTCCGCCGAAATTGTTCGGAATAATCCCGTTAGAGAAGTTGGAGAGTTCGGAAATGAAAGGGGTGTACGGCTCTTCGAGCGTAATCACCAGCGTGCGGTCATCCTGCGCTTTGACTTCCTTTACCTTAGCCGCGATCGCCAGCGGGCCGCCGACCTCCAAATGCCGCTGAATCGAGAATACGGCATCCTCCGCCGTAACATCGGTGCCATTGGAGAATTTCAGGCCGTCGCGCAGCACAAACGTATAAGTCAACCCGTCATCGCTGATGCTGTGAGATTCGGCAAGCCAATCGATGATTTCCCCGTTGCTATCAAATGTAATCAGGGATTCAAATACCTTATCAATCGCAAAAGCATTGTTGGCCGTAATCTGATTGTGCAGATCAAACGAGTTCACCGAAGCGGGCCGGCCATATACGAAAGTTCCTCCGACCGCCGGCTCGTTCGTGTCAGCATTTTGATTCGCGCTTTGGTTGGTGTTTTGCTGGGCTTCTTTATTTTGATTACCAGCATTACCTCCCGAGCATCCGGCAACCAATACCATTAATAGAATTGCAGACAAACCCAATCCAAGCGATTTCTTAAAAGATGCTTTGTGCTTTAACATAATTGCCCCTCCTATCCGATAAACCCTATCTTTTTAGTATGGTAAGATTATGAGCTAGGACAGTACATCTGTCAATCAAAATTTCACGATAATGACTCGGTCGAGTTTATTTCTTCCATAGCAGGAAATGAATCCGTTTTATTGGGATGAATACATACAAAAAGAGCTCCAACAATTCCCATATCATGGAACACTGATAGCACTCACTAATTCATAATTTGGATAGAAGCAGCTACATCTTATGAACCAAAAAAATGAACCTTCGCTTTAGTCCGAACAGATCATTCGGCAGGCATTATCTTTATGATAATGTGGTTCTTGATAGTTTAATCCTGAGGATTGGAGTAGAGAACCCAGTGAAAAGCAAAGTAAGCATCTTATTTCTGGCGATTTGTTTAACGTTAATGAACGCGGTCCCTGCCCCCGCTCATGCGGCGGCCAATGGGCATACAAAAGCGTTATGGGTTTGGGATTTCTATGAAGCGGCAGCCAATTCGGACAAGATTACGGAATTACTGCAGTTTTTAAATGAACAGGATATCAATCTGTTGTTTATCGGGACAAGGAAAACCCTGCCGGATCAACCCGCAACTTATGAAGAACTGATCCGAAGAGCGCATGAACACGGGATACGCGTATTTGCGCTGGTCGGCAGAGCCAACTGGGCACTGGAGGGCCATCATCGCGAAGCATTGGAGGAAGTTCGCCAGGTGCTTTCTTTTAATACGTCTCACCCGTCCAGCAAATTTGACGGAATCCAATATGATATTGAACCGCACACACTCCCTGAATACAAAACCAAAAGAGGCTCCGTTTGTTATCAATATATACAGGTATTGAAGAAAATAGCGAATGAAATCGCCTTGAGTGGCGATAATCTGGAGTTTAATGCGGCAATTCCGTTCTGGCTTGCAACGGGAGAAAACCCGGTCATTGTTGAAACCGGCGGAGAGAAAAAACCACTGAGCTATTTTGTATTGGACATTGTGGACACCGTTACGATCATGGCATATCGTGATACGGCCGAGAGACAAATTCGCGCAACACAAGCGGAAATCGATTATGCGGCCAATATAGGTAAGAAGATTTACATCGGCGCGGAGACCAATGCTCCCAACGGCGACACCATCCCGAGTGAAATTACCTACTATAACAAAGGCTTGGATTATATGAATCAGCAATTAGACGCGGTAACGAGTTACTATTCGAACCATAGCGGGTTCAGCGGCGTGGCCATCCACAACTACCCGGCATTTAAAGCAATGGCAGAAAGTAACTAATAAGATGGGTGCTTAAATATCTTTGTAATCTTTCATTTCCCATTCTTCACAAAATTGAGTCAAAAAATCCAGCATAAATTGATGTCTCTTTGCCGCTATTTTCTTGGCGTGTTGCGTATTGAGCAAATCTTTAAGTTTTAATAATTTCTCGTAAAAATGATAGATTGCCGTTTTCTTGTCTGATCTATAATCAAGCTTTTCAAAAGTTTCAAAATCCGCTTCCGGATAATGCAGCAAATGCCCCTTGAATCCTGAGTAAAGAAATGTTCTGGCAATTCCGATGGCCCCTAATGCATCCAAACGGTCGGCATCCTGAACCACTTTTCCTTCAATGGTCTCCATTGGAGGATTTTTTCCGCCGTTGAAGGACATTGTAGCGATGATTGTCATTACTTCTTCTATGGTTTTAAGCTCAACCCCCTGTCCCTCCAACCAATGGCGAACCTTCCATAATCCCGCTTCCTTGGATTCGTTTAATTTTTCGTCGGCCACATCATGTAAAAGAGCCGCCAATTCACAAATGAACGGATCGGCATCTTCATGCCTGGCTAACTCTAAAGCAAGCCGGCGCACCCGATGAATATGCCACCAGTCATGGCCGCTTGTATCGGATTCCAATTGTTGCTTGGCAAATTGCTCGGCTAATTTAATAATTTCTGCGTTCATTCGCTTGCGTTCACCTTCGTGAGCAAATCTATAACTCGAGTATAACGCAACCACCCGATATCCATCCATTCAAAAAGCCCTTGATCCCAAGGGCTAAAATCATCGTATAAACTTGCACGTTCCAACTCGGCCAATTTAATACATGCGCTCCTCGCCGGTAACCGGATTTTTGAACGCGGAATCAATATCGCTGCCATTAAACTCCTCCGCAAACTCGGAATCATTCTTCCCGGCTTCGAGCGGGTTGTTTCTGTTCAATTTCTTATCGGGCTTTGTTGTTTCAGTGTCGGTTGTTTTCTTCGGCTGTTCATCCATGATCCACATCTCCTTTAACGGCAATATTTACGCTGTAGGATGTGTTTTTTCGGCCTTTTTTATGTACTCGTCCATTAAAAGTCCATCATAGATAAGGTCTTCATATTCCGGTTTGCCTTCTAAAATATTCATGAACTTGTAAGGAGAGGTATTATTCATGAGCACATTATTGCCGGGAGGCGCAAATTTCCACAGTATGTTGGGAAGCAGCTGCAATACGTATATCACAAGACCTATAATGGAAAATCGGATGTCATAATTTCGCATTTTCCCCTCCAAGTTTAAGCTATGCTATTTACATTCCGTCATTCGAACAGCATAATCCGCGATTGTTTCCGTAATCGCATATTTAAGTGTATTCGGCCCTTCTAAGGGGCGTAGTGATTTATAATGCGTATTGATGAACTCAGCGTGGTTATCCTGATCAATTCGGATTGAATTTGTCAGTTCCTGCTCCAATTGCCGTTTTGCCGCTGTGCGTTTTACCTACGGTCATAATGACTAATCTTTTCAATCAAAGCCCCCCAATTTACTGTGAATGCTCGCAATATTATTTTTAACTAAAGCATTATAAGCATTTATCGACTTCCATATCAATTCCTCATCCTTAATTCCATAGTGTACCAATAGCTTAATCGGGAAAAAGATGCCTTCCATAATCGATATTCTTACATCCTCTACAAATTGCATATAGGTGTATTCGTTCTTGATTTTGGCGCAAAGCGAACGATAATATTGATCAAAAATACGGAAAGTCTCTTCCCCGCCATGAAATAAATCATGCACAAAAAGCATAACAAAGTCGTCGGTACATAAGCCTACTTTCACGGCTTCAAGATCGATGATTACGGGTTTTGCATGATCGGTTGTAGGGTACAACAAATTGCATACGTTAAGATCGCCGTGAATATATGTAATGTTTCTATAGCTGGATATGCGATCCAGATGATATTGAGCATTTTCACGCAAACCAATTAAGCTCTGCTCATAGATTCTGAAATGATCTTCCCCGAGGTTATAAGTTTGTTGCCTCCTAAATTCAAGGTAGTCCCTCTCCAAGTAATCAATATGCTTTAAATACTCTCCGACATTCTCCAAATGCTTAGGAACCAATAACTCCTCTGATCCCCAGGAGACTGCATGGAATTGTGAAATAACTTCAATAATATTTGCCAGTTTTCCAGAATCGATAGGTACTTTCCAATCTGCAATATTGTTGTGTGTGGAAGATAAATCCACCATCAACAATATCCCCTCACCCTTAGCTTCATCATATTCATTGAACATTACCTTCGGAATAGAAACCTCTTTTGTAAAGAAGTATTTGTAAATCCTATTTTCATATGGAATTCCATTGGATTTCGTGCATTTTTCCAATAAGGATAGAACGCCGTTGTGCTTCGTACATAAATCTATTTTGGTTAATGTCGCCCGGCTTCGAGCATCGGGTTCTGTTCTCTTAATATTCAGTACGTCAGAAACTCCATGGTCTCTTAGAATGTATAGCAATTGATCATTACTTAACGTCATTTCATCTCTCCATTCTTCAATTCACAAATGAATTCCTGCATATTCAAAAGCATTCTTAATATCTTCAACGATCATTGATCTTTTGCTTTTTTCGATATTAAAACTGTCCCCGGTCTGGGTGTAGGAAGGGTAAAATCTAATCTCGTTATAAATGTACTCGCCATTTCTAATTTTATATGTTGAACCGGTAGGTATAACCTTAACTCCGTGCTTTTTCTTATATATGTAATTTACGGATTTGATCGCAAAATCCCCCATGCACATGATGGATTTAACCTGATCAAATGGGGTGATCTCGCTTTCCAAAACCAGGCTGCAATTTTTAATAGTATTTGCCGATACTAAATAATCTTTCTTACTGCATTTAATTGCCGTTGTTAAGTACACTCCCATTTCGTTAAGCTCCTCGGGAGAATTTATCTGGTAACCGGCTTCCCTTAGAACCTGCTGAGTCGTCTTGAAAAATGAGGCATTTTGATGTGTATAAAAATAGTCCTCTAAATTTTTGGGAATTGCTTCGGAGATCATGATGACTTTAACCCGATCCCTCAAAATTTTCGCTTCTGGCAAATAGGCTTCATGATTTACGTCCTTGCAATTTTTTTCACATAAAAAGCAATTATTTTTGGACATAGCAACCTCCATTACTTTCAATAATGTATTTCTCCCTTACATTCCAACTTAAATCTATCTTGAAACTGTTTCTCAAATTGAATCTTCATATCAAAAATTTCCTGCGATTTTGCATAATTTAATGCGCTTCTTGAACTTTCAAGATATTTCATATAGTCTTCACTATCCCATAGCGAAATCGCATCAAAGACGTTCTCTTCGGCATGAGCGCTGTACATTATTTTCAACCATATTTCCAAGGTTCCGAAATGATCCAGTATATCGGCGTCCTGGACAATTTTAATGTAAAATGGAAGTTCATTGCGGTCCCGAGTATTGTGACGCGCAATAATGTCGGACACTAGTTCAAGATTCTCCGGGGGCAATTCATCCCGCAATAATGATTTCACAAGTTGTGCTCCTGTTTCATTATGGGGCTCTATCCCTTTCGCAACATCGTGAAACAAAGCCCCGACATAGATGATGTCATCTATAGATCCTTGCTCGGAGAATAATTCTTTTCTTAAGTTTATGGCCAATTTGGCCACCCTCTGACAATGGTAGTAAATAAACCCCTTCTCCCTATACAAATGTGACTTTCTATTACCCATCGTCTTGAAGGCGATTTCATTAATTCTATCCAAATTCATTCAATTATCACTCCGATTTCTTCTGATCCCTAAAGTCGTCCTTAATTGCATCTTGGGGATCCCAGATTGACCAGGCCGCTTCCAATAAATTTCCTTCATTATCCCTAAAGTAAAAATATTTCGCTTCCCCGGCCCCTAAAGTGTGCAGATCATCAACGGGAATTCCTTTATTTTTTAGCAATTGATGATATTTTTTAGTTGCAACATCTTCGAATCGTCCTCACTTTACTATGAATTCCTGCATGTCATGTTCAACATTTAAGTGCTTTACACAGTTATATAGCTTACAATCCCAGCTAAATGGATCTTTATTTTTATTTATAATGGTAACCGATGTATTGCGGAGATGTTCTTCCGTATCGATGTACGGGACTAGTTTCTTTAAGGTGAGACCAATTAATACACCGTGACTTACTATCAATATTTTTTTATTGGGATGCCGTTCCGAAATATCCGTAAGACATTCTATTCCTCTCGCCATGATTTCCTCGTTTGATTCTACGCCGAGATCCAGCCTGGACCAGCCGTATCCCCATTTGTTGACTCTATCTTGTTCCGTTGTACCCTCAATAAGCCCGCAGTTCATTTCCCTTAGGCGTTGGTCGGTTTTTACTTCGATATGCTTGATTCTTCCTATCGTTTCGGCCGTTTCGAGCGCTCTCGATAAGTCGCTTGAATAAATAAGATCCCAGTCCTCGTTCTTCATTCTCTTAGATAATAGTTCGGCTTGTCGGCGTCCTTCATCGTTTAATGGTATATCGGCATGTCCCTGCAGCCTGTATTCATAATTCCAATCTGTAACTCCATGTCTGATAAGCCCTATAACTGTCATGTTTGTTCCTCTTTCACACTTGTTTTTGGGGTGATTTCAAAAAATGTTAAGATAGAAAACTTACTATCTCATGATGAATCACATCCGGTTGCTCATGGTTTATGGCATGTCCCGCTTCTTTAATAATTTTATAGTTCAGCCTATTATCCTCTAACCTCTGGATCGCCTTCGGATAATTGCTTAGTCTATCGTTCTCTCCAATTAAAAATAACACCTTTTCTTTCAAGACCGTTAATTCATCATCACCATTCATTTCGATTTTGTGCTGCATCATTGATTTGTTATTAAAATACTTCAATAAATAATACCAATGCTTTACCAATAGATCATTATCTTCAAATTTCGAAAAATTTGGGCCGCTCAGCTTTCTTAAAAGTTTCCTGCAATTCTTTTCCGACGGAAACATGGCTTCAGGCAAAAAAGCCGCCATCATTTTGGATAACACTTCAAATTGACTGGAGGGAATTCTGCCTGCCAGACATATTGCCTTGTTTACTTGATTTGGTCTCTTTAGTGTATAGTAGTAAGATAAATATGCACCATATGAAACCCCGCATATATTTGCTGTATGTATTTCCAGAGAGGTTAAAATATCATCAATCCACTTGACTTGATCAAAATGTTTATCATATGCCGAATTAGGCTCGCTTTTTCCCGAACCGCCTATTGCATCAACGGCAATGACATAGAACTTGTCCGACAACGCTTTAATGTTGTAAACCCACATCATCGCCGAATTATCGGCGGTACCATGAAAGAGCAGCAAAGGCGGATTTTGCGAATTGCCGGCGGTAATGATATGTGTCTGACCGTAGGTGGTCTCAATATCCTTTTCCTCGTAATCCGTCCCCCAAGTATTTAACAACGCCTCATATGATTCTATTATAAATTGTTGTCCGTTTAAGTTCTTGTATCTCTTCATTGTTATCCTCCTTCCATCAAACTTCTTTAAACATATAAATCTGTGACGTACGACGTACGATAAAGAGGACAGTATGAAACGGTAAATGAAATACCTTCATTCCCTTCCTAAGGGAACAACGGAGAAAACGCCCCAGCCTAAGATAAGAGCAATCTAAGGCTGGAGCGTTTTCTGTCAGGGCTCTTTCCATGATTATACATCCGAAAACCGATAGGCGATAGCCTTTGCATGAATCAAGTAAAACACATTATTTACATGGCCGCCTCGGTGATGTTATCCCTCGTTCCGGTCAAATGGTGGATCGTACGCAGATAGCTGACCGTCCGGTTTGAGGAATGCATGATGACCGAATGGGTCTCGGCTTTGCGGTTGGGCAAGTATCGGACGCCGCTCAGCAGGTCGCCGGAAGTGACGCCGGTCGCGACGAACAGCACATTCCCCCGTCCGACCATATCTTCCATATTAAGCAGCTTATGCGGGTCTTCCATACCCATCCGTCTGCACCGGTCAAAATCCTCGGAAGTATCAGGCATTAAACGTCCTTGCATTTCTCCGCCGAGGCATTTCAGCGCGGCTGCGGCAAGGACGCCTTCCGGCGCGCCGCCGGAGCCGACGTACATATCCACCTCGCTCTCCACCGCGGCCTCGATCGCTCCCATGACATCGCCATGTCCGAGGAGCTTGATCCGGACTCCCGCTTCGCGCAAGGCGGCAATCATCTCCCGGTGGCGTACGCGATCCAGGATCGACACGGTCATATCGGACAACGGCTTATGCAAAATTTCCGAGGCTTTGGAGAGCGTCACCCCGATCGTATCGTTCAGGGAAAGACGGCCGGCCAGCG
The DNA here is from genome assembly GCF_036553665.1 of Paenibacillus haidiansis. Lineage (NCBI taxonomy): Bacteria > Bacillati > Bacillota > Bacilli > Caryophanales > Paenibacillaceae > Paenibacillus > Paenibacillus haidiansis. Next base: position 288,413 of record NZ_JAZHPZ010000003.1, read on the forward strand.
CCGGGCCGACCGCCAGCTTCGCCATGTAGATATCCGGCGCATGGAGCAAATTCCCTTCGGGAGCGGCGGCGATTACGGAGATGGCATTGTTGAGCCCGTTCGCCACCGTTTCGGTGCCTTCCAGCGGGTCGACGGCGATATCGATTCTCGGACCGCGGCGGTTGCCGACTTTTTCTCCGATATACAGCATCGGCGCCTCGTCCATCTCCCCTTCGCCAATGACGACGGTACCGTCCATGTCCACGGAATGAAACAGCCTCCGGATCGCGGCCGTTGCGGCCTCGTCCGCGCTGTGCTTGTCGCCTCTCCCGGTCCAGCAAGCCGCCTCCAGCGCGGCTGCCTCCGTAATTCGAGCTAATTCCAAAGCAATATGACGTTCCATCGTTCTCCCTCCAATTATCTCTGTTTTATCTGCTTCATGATCAACACGGCCGTTTCCTCGATCGCTCTTCCCGTGACGTCAATCATCGGGCAGCCCAGCGATTCGTACAGGTTCCGGGCATAGTCCAGTTCCTGCTTCACCCGATCCAAAGAAGCGTAGTGGGCCTGATCGGGCAGTCCCATCGATTTGAGCCGCTCGGCTCGGATGTTCACCAGCTGCTCGGCGTCGATCGTCAAACCGACGAGCTTCGTGCTGCCGATTTCCCGGAGCTGCGTCGGCGGCGCCAGTTCGGGGACGACAGGGTAATTCATTACCTTGAGTCCTTTATGCGCCAAAAAAATCGACAGCGGTGTTTTGGATACCCTCGATACCCCGAGCAAAACAAGATCGGCTTTCAAGATGGCGCCTACATCTTTGCCATCGTCATTGTTGACGGCGAATTCCACCGCTTCCACCCTGCGAAAATAATCCTCGTCCAGCCGGTGCAGCAAACCGGGCAGCCGCTTCGGCGTATCGTTGAACGTATCGATAAAAGCCTGCATCATCGGCCCCATAACATCGACGGCCCGAACGTTCAGCCGGACCGCCTCTTCTCGAATGGCCTCCCTGAGCTCCGGCTGGACAAGCGTATAAGCGACGAATCCGCCGCGCCGGTGAACTTCCTCCATCACCTCGCTGATCTCGTCTTCCGTGCGGACGTTCATCACACGCTTGATTTCCGTATCCTGCAGCTCAAACTGCCGAAGCGTGGCCCGGACGACCGCTTCCGCGGTTTCCCCGACCGAGTCCGAGCAAATTGCTATGAAGTGCGCCTGCTCCCGGTTCATCCCATTCCTCCTGTTGATTTGTCTATTCCTCTGCCAGCATTTCGAGCAGCATTTTAATGATATTCGTCTTGGAAATCCGTCCGACGACCTTCCATTCCCCTGCTTCGCCGTTTGGCGCCGGGACCACGACAGGCAGGCTGTCGATCTGGTAGGCGATGATCTTACGTGCCGCCTCCAGCACCGTGTCATCGGGCGAAACGGTAATCATGTTGGCCTTTCGCGTCATAATAAAGCTCACCGGCATCGCGGAAGCCGAAGCATTCCCGAGCGTGACTTTAAGCAGATCTTTGCGGGAAACGATCCCGGCAAGTAAGCCGTTATCATCCGTTACGATCAAATGCCCGACATTTTCAAGAAACAGGGTCACGACCGCTTCCTGAATCGTCGTCGTTTCGCGCACGACAACCGGTACGCCATGAACGTCGCCGACCTTCATTTCCAGTAAACGAAGCTTGCTTCCGTTTTCCGACTGGGCTCTTTTCCCCAGAAAATACCCTACCTTCGGTTTGGCATCGATATAATCGAGCATCACCAGAACGGACAGATCCGACCGAATCGTCGGACGCGTCAGATTCAGCATTTCCGCGATCTGCTCGCCGGTGATGGGGGCATGTTTTTTTACGATTTCCACAATTTCCGTTTGGCGTGGCGTTAGCTTGATATCAATCCCTCCGTTTCCGGATTTACGCGCTCCTGTCGAGCGCTTGTGTCAACGGCTTCCCCCTCTCTTTTTCCCGAGTTGGAAAACTATTCTGGATATATAGTACGTCATAATTATTTATAATGCAATATATAATACATACTATTTTAGATTAAAGTGGTTTTATTTAACCAAAGTCGAGTGGTGAATTAGGTAAAAAAACAACCCGCCCCTTTCAGTGAAAGGATACGGGTTGCAACGGTTTAAGCTCGGGCGTCGTCTATGAGTGACTAAACTAAACTTAATGTTCAAATTTATAAACGACTTCCCCATCGATCACTCGCCCATCCGGTTGAAAGCCTAATTTTTCATACAAATGCTTCGCCAAAACATTCTCCGGCTCAAAGCTTATGTAAATGACTCGGTGCCGTGTATCTTCTTTAATTAAGTCAATAAGTGCCTCCATAGCAGCCTTTCCATAGCCTTTTGACTGATGCTCGGCATCTATCATTAAGCGATAAATCCAATATTCTTGGTCCTCCGCATCTATACAATACATCGTAAATCCCACCAGAACATCATCATGATATATCGCCAAGCAAACACATTCCGGGAAGGCCTTGGCCTGAGCAAGCGAGAATAAATTCGTTGCTACGAACCCTTTTTGTTCATCGGCCACCCCCAGCTTAATGACCTCGAAAAAATTATTACGATCTACTTCCCTAAGTGCGATCATATATACTCCCCTATCCTCTTATCTGAGAAATCACATCTTTTGTATCCTATGTTTTATACGAATAGATTTATTTAAGTGCACAAAAATATGCCTTGTCGCCGGCATGAGTATTAATCCGGCAATATTCTTTTTGCTCCAATATTCAAGTAACCACGAAGCTTCATCTTTAACAGCATGCTGCTCTTTTAGCTTGTGTATTCTTTCGGCTTCCACCTTCAATTTAAAATCGCCCGGTTTTAAAGATGAAACAATCTCACGCGTTTTGCGCCCAACTTCAATGCGGTAGGCGAATAACGCTGGAATATCAATATGATCGCTTAAATCGGCAATTTCATCATCTGTCATTTCGTTCCCGGAATGGGAGTAGTCGATCCGAAGTTTCTTATCCCAATTACCGAAATAGAAAACTTGTTTATCATTATTGATCAGAACATTCATCGTCATATCTTCTATTCTTGTAACATGCCATAAATGCCAGGCAATAGAGTTTTTCGTATCCGGAGCGGCCACAGGGTATCTGCGAAGTGTTTCCTCATTTATGTCTTTGACTAATTCATCTTCTAAAGTATGTATCCCCAAATCGCTCATTTGGAATGAATGCAATAAACTATGTTGATTCAAAAATAAATTGACCGCATTCTTATGATGGTGTGGTTTTAATATGATATTTGTTAGTGTTTTGTGATTTTCATTCCACTGTTTTCTTTGGTCCATATCCATGGTGAGCCTCCAATATTGTTATTTAGGAGAAGATTCGCTCGGCTAACCAGAACTTTAATTCATCAAATGTCACGTATAAAAGACAAAAGTATGCGGATTATCATTAGGTGATGTTTCCGCCAGCTACGAGTTTCTTTCCAGAACCCATTTCACCGCTTCATTAATATCACTAGCTATAAAGTCAGGTTCAACTTCTTTCCATTTATCTCTGTCTACACTCAGTGAACCTTCACCCCACCCTGTTCTGACCAACACTTTCTTAGCTCCGGCAAAATGTGCAGCCAGCATGTCCGTATCTCCCACATCGCCAATCACGACGCACCTGGATAAATCCAAACCATACTTCTCTGCTGCCGCAAATAGCATTCCTGGTTTTGGTTTACGGCAATTGCAACCTTCGTATTTTCCGTGCGGACATATGAAGGAATCATCAAAGCCATAGGTGTTAAATTGCGATATAAACTCTTCTACTGTGGCTGCTCCTCTAGAGATCCTGTTCTGATTCGTAAAAGCAAATACCTTCAGCCCGGCTCTCTTTAAGCTATTTATTGATTCTTGAGCACCCGGGAATAAAACGAAGTCTCTGGGGTGAAGAAAGCGGCCAGTACCTCCAATAGTCCCGTCCCGATCGATAAATACTGCCTGCCAATAGGCCAAACTTATTCCTCCTTTTGATTTGCCATACATTTTAATAACTTGTTGTTTCTTGCCGACTGATAACGACTTTTATTCGAATGGATCAAAATGTTTTAGTTCCGCTTCTTCTATGTCATTGTCTCCCTGCGCAGGTCGATAACTAAACTGTATTACTTCATTATGGGCAAAGTAGATATATTCAACATTAGGCTCATCCTTAAAAGTGACCGTTACAAAAAAAGACGGTAATTTGACTCCCCACACTCCTTTAACGGACTTTAAATCGTCCTTGTTATAATTTTGTTCTTCAACCAAATAATCGGTTACTCTATTTGCATATATTTGCTTGTTGGCTTGCACATAAATTATGGGCGTTGCTACTAATATCGTTACTAAAGCAGCTATAATTCCCATTATTTTTGCTTTCCTAAATCGGCTGATCGTTAATCCCTCTTCTCTTTACCTTCTTTCTTAAATCTTTGTTCAAGCGACCGCATTCCTTCATTCCCCTCATGTACGATATACTTTAATGTTATACCTAGAACTAGGGAGAACACCGAGAATACAAAACTAATTGAACAGATAATCAATCCTCTCAAATCATTTGTAAAATTATATCGAAACACCTCCATACTACGACTACTAAAGAAAGTAATTAATGAAATAAGTAGCAAAATAACTGAAATGCCAATTAAAAGGTTCGATAATCTATTTGTTTTTTCAAAGTCGATCACTTAGATAGCTCCTTCTCTATTTTGAGTGCTCTCATCCTTAAGCCTTTCTTTAATTGTGATAGTATATAAAATTTGAACAATCATTAAAACAACGTTGGCAAACAGACATAATCCTGCAGCGATCCCCGCCGCATCTGTCAGTTTCTTATTATTGATAAGCCCGAAGAATACAACGGGATCACCCACATCGCCGCCATCAGGCAATAAAATATTGCAGAGTAAATAAGTGCAATAGAATGAAATATTGACAACCTTCATGAATTTTGAATTTTTATAGTTATTATGATGGTAGAAGCTGTTTGAAAAGTAAAAAATAATAGCGTGAAAAATCATCGGTATCGCTAAAAACACCCGGATCCATCCAATATTCATAAACCAGGAAATAACAACAATGAATATAAATAAAATAGACAAAATATTATATTTTGCCTTGTTGGATAACGGACCCATATTCTAAATCCCCCTTTGCCGCTGCATGACTATAAAATCCATTTCTTCATCCCCAACTTTGCTTTTAAACGATTGTTTGCTTACAAAACCAACACGTTCATATACTTTAATCGCTCGTTTGTTAAATTCAGCTACCACCAGTTGAAGATTTGATGTTTGATAATTTTCTTGAACAAATTGAATGCAGCTAGCTAAGAAGTCTACTCCCTTCCCTTTGCCGGTAAGTGAAGGATTTAAACCTTTCCATATTATAGATCGAATAGGCCTCTTCATAAGTCCAGTTGGCAATTAAGTTAGCATACTCTCCTGTCATTAAATAAAAGTTGAGTGCAAGCATATACTTATACGCTCCTTTAATGTTCACGTATTCAAGGGGCTTCAATATGTCTGAGCTTATTCATAATTAGACATCTAACTGCGGATTCCTTGTTTTTGCATAGATCCATTTTGATTCTGGTTATACTACGATGCAGGAATTCCATCTTTATTAGGGAGGGTTAAACTCATGAGCAACACGGCAATTATTACCGGCGCCGGCAGCGGACTGGGACAAGCAACCGCAGTCCGGTTAGCCAAAGAAGGCGTCAATATTGTAGCGGTAGACATTAGCGAGAAAGGCGGAAACGAAACGGTTGAAATGGTTAAGAGCTTGGGCGTAGACGCTATTTTCGTTAAGGCCGACGTTTCCAAGCCCGAAGAAGTGAAAAATTATGTTGATCAGGCCGTGGATCGTTTCGGCACAATCGATTATTTTTTCAATAACGCCGGAATTTCCGGCAGCGGTGCATTTTTCCTCGACTCCTCGATCGAAGAGATTAACCGAAATGTCGGCATCAATTTATTGGGAGCTTTGTATGGCGTCCGCTATGTAGCCGAAGTTATGCTGAAAAATGGTGGTGGTTCCATTGTTAATACGTCATCCAGTGCGGGGGTAATCGGCCAGGACTCCGTCGTCACCTATTCCGCCACCAAACACGGTATTGTCGGTTTAACCAAAAGCATGGTCGCCGAATATGCCAAAGATGGTTTGCGCGTAAACGCTATTGCTCCGGGACCTACCGAAACGCCAATGGTCAAAGCTTTCTATGAAGCGAATCCGGAAATGAAGGCCAATGCGACAAGCGGCATTCCGCAAAAAAGGCTGGGAACACCGGAGGAAGTAGCCGAACTGGTTACGTTCCTGCTGACTTCTAAAGCGCAGTACATAAACGGCGAAGTGATCCGGATCGACGGCGGGTTTACAAATACCAAATAATCTTCATAGCACATTAGCCGCTCGTTCTTTCCAAGGACGAGCGGCTTTGCATTTTATATACCGACTAATAATCTATCTACTCATCATACATGCTATTCATCAACACAGTATACGTTGTCATATCTTGTGGTACGTCATTAAACTCCAATGCATATAACTCAAATGAGTCATCATTATTTAGCTTGAATTGCATAAGTACCTGTGTATTTTCCCCTTGATATGTAATTTCACCGGTCACATTAATATATGTATTTCTATCGTCCGCTACAAAAGCCTCCCATTTCGAGTTTAGAAAATAGTTATCAACCATTTGACTCACCGTTTTATTCGGATACGAATTCAGTGTCCCGTCTTTAACCAGATCAACCGAGCTTGGGTCTACAATACCTGTAATACCGGAAACCCAAGTCGGAGTAAAGGTCATGATAACAAACGTTATACACCAAACTATGGCATATACATTTTTCTGTTTCAATAAATGTGCTCTTCTAAAAAGATAAACGGGGACAAGGAATATGGCCCAAAACAACATTGCTTTAGTGTTATAGCCGGCTTTTTTTAGCTTTCTTTTATCATTTACACACAATATGGTATTGAGCACGAGCGTAATAAACCATAATGAACCGCTGGCTGCGCCGATTGCTCCGGAAATAATATATTCTAATAAAGTTCCTAAAATTGGCGTGAACGCTAATATCCAAACTAATGTATTATTAATGTCCTCAGCTTTCAACGGGGGTGGTTCACTACTTAGATCAATCAAATCCGTCTGGCTTATGTCCGCCCACTCTGACATCCCGGATTTCCAGACTTTCGTGGTTAGAAATACTTTTTCACTTTTATAAAGGTCGAGCAACTCGTGCCTTGAAACCGGTCCGAGTCTTTCCCCTCTTAATGCATAGAACCATTCTTTTGTTCCTTGATGTCCTTGATCTGTTAATCCGATATCTATCGAATTATACAAATTCTTACTTTCTTTGCTTTTGTCCCATTTCAAGCCCTTAAGTTTATACGGTGTAAAAACGATATTCCCGCAATTAGGGCAAATTGTACTTTTCATGTTCTCCTGTTCCTGCCCGCACTTGGCACAAAACATATTTTCACTCCTTTTGTTTGAATTATTATACTAGCTGTCTCGCCACTGACATCGGAGCCATTCCTTCAAAATATGTTATAATGTATTAAATCCAATGTTCCTGTCAATATCCTTAGTAAGGAGTTGAATCCTATGGCCGTGAGCAAAAAAGAGCTTGCTGACTTAATTGATAAACTATCCGAAGAAGATGTTCCACTTGTAGCTGATTTAGTGAAACGACTTATTCACCCATCTGACTATCATATTCCATTTGATGATGAGCCATTGACAGACGATGACCTTCAGGCAATAAGAGAAGCAAAAAAGGAATATCTTGAGGGGAAAACTATAAAGTTCGAGGATATTCTAGATGAATTACAAAATTGAGTTATCTAAGCGGTCATACAAATACCTAGAGAAACTCGACAAGAAGAGCAAACAACGAATTTCAAACTACTTACTACTTCTCACCGAAAACCCCCGTAATCCCGAACTAGATATAAAGAAAATTCAAGGCGAATCCTCGATGTATAGACTTCGAGTTTCTCCGAATAGCATCCCGAATCTATGCTTTAAGTAATACATAATTCCTGCTCGGTCCACGTCTGAGAACTGCCTGGGATCTTCAAGCATTAATTTATATATTTCATCAATGGTTTCCCATCTGATGTCTTTGGTTTCGTCCCCGGCTGCTAATGGATTCCCTTCTGCCTTACAAATAAAATACATTCCCACAGAATCCACTGGCCCTTTTATAGTCTGATATACACAATAGGGTTCTACGCACTCCACTTCAAATTCCGGGTTAATTCCACGGGTATCTATGTATTTTTGACTCCCCTCTACTTCTACCACTATTAATCCCGTTTCTTCATATACCTCACGCCGGAGTCCCTCTAATATCGGTTCGAACAATTCTAATCTACCGCCGGGTAGCTCCAGTGCTTGTTCGTTCTTTTTATTCCGGGTTTGAATAATTATTTCCGTAGAATTGTTCCTTTGCCGTTCGATAAATGCTCTCGCATTGACATAAAACATTTATGAATCACCTTCATCTTCTTAAAGATCAATTTTTATTTCTTTCGTTCAGTACCACCAATCATTAAAATGCTGTTCAAGAAACCGAACCTCATTCTCGTAATGAGCTAAATGCCCTTCTTCAACTAGTCTTATAAACGCTGCTTCACCAGTTGCAGCGCGGTCGGACAGGGTTGTGCACATATAATTAATTCGTGAAATTACCCACTGCTTCAGATCACTTGGTGCTTGAATACCATAAGAATTGAAAAATATCTCGATACGTTTCCTTCGGCTGGCTGCATGACTTTCTCTACTGTAATCAACAACTACTCGATCATTTTCTCCTGGAGAAAAACTCGAAAGTGGAACGCATGTATACAATGTGTAAGCGATATCCCAAATACGCGGCCCTGGCCCCGCCATATCAAAATCTATAATACCTATAGGACGTTGTTCTTTAAACACAATGTTATACAATGCAGCATCATTGTGACAGACAATCTCATGTAATGACGGCTCCGGATACTCATTAATTGACTTTATAGATGTTTTAAATCCTAAAGTTGCATCGTGGTAACTTCTTAAAAGTTTAGCCAGTTCGGCTAAGACTTCGTCCGACCACATATATCTATCAATTTCAGGATAATCGTTTCCTGAAACAACACCGTCAATAAATGATAGGATTTCTCTCCCCTTCTCATCCGTACCCATGTATCTAGGCGAATAGGGATAGCCGATCTTCTCTAGGTATTTTAGCAATTCATGTACAAAAGGATTAGGTTTAGCATTACGGCGTACTGTCTCTCCCACCCTAACCACGTTATTTATATTTCCCCCGGAAAGGGCTTCTTCGCGTGCTGACACTGTCCTTCCTCCTTCTGTGCACAACTCTCTTCCACGAGCGTCTTTAAGATTTCTTTATCCAGTACCTTTTAATTACATTTCCATTCCCCTCAACGTAATCCGAATCCGGTTCCCCCCCATTTTTAATTATGGTTTTTTCCGATCCCACATTGTCTGCATCACAGACAACTAATACCTCTTCTATTCCAAGTTTCTTGGCCTCAACCAAAGATAATTCCAAGAGCTTGGTTGCATATCCTTTACGTCTTTCAGATGGGCGGATTCCATAACCAATGTGCCCACCGGCATGATATAAATATTCGCTTAGCTGATGTCTTATATTAACGGCACCTACTACTCTGTTGTTATTATCTATCAACCAAAATGTTGAGTCTGAGACCCATCCATCAGGTAGGCCAATCCCTGCTTCATTATCGGATAGTGAAGTCAACATCGCTTGAAAATCACTTGGATCCTTACTAATGACCCAAGGAACCATATCTTCACCAGATTTTTTCCATTCTCGATAAAAGGATAAATACTCCGTCTTAAGTTCAGCTTGAGGTTTTACCAATCTTAAATTGTCCATTAGATTCTAGTCCTTTGATGGAATTTTTGATTGTGTACACGTAAATATGGCGATAGATGTTAATTCCATGTCTGATTCAACTTATCCGAATAAAATAAAATTGCCTTCTTATACGTTTGAATACCGATATCATTACTTGTTTCCGCTAATTGCTTTAATAAAATTTCAATCGATTCCCCATACTCTTTCTGATTAAATCGCACCATTGCGTAAAATACTTGGAATTCTCTTCGATCAGGATATTCGTTAATTGCTTCCTCCAGAATAAATTGAGCCTCATTATACATCCCTAAAGTCCGGTAAGTACTGCCTAATCCTAAATAGGCACCTTGCCTTTCTTCACCCGTTAATCCAAGCTCCAATGCCTTTTTATAATAAGGTACTGCCGCTCCTTCCGCCCCCATCACGTCATGGACCCATGCACATTGATACCAAACGGATGGATTCATTGGTTCTTGTTCCACTAATTCAAGCAATATAAATCTTGCCTCTTCTAAATGGCCTGATTCTCTCAATTGTATGGCCTCTTCCAATACTTTCATGTTCATCATTCCTTCCGAAAAGCCCCGGCCTTATTGCTGATATCATATGCCTTCCTGAGACACCAGCGATATCCCAAAATATGAATTTTGATATATTAGTGTCCGCTTCATTTCTTCTAAATAATCCAATTGCTTCTTGTTTAAATTTGCTGTATCTAAATATTGATTGTGATATACATATGAGTACAGATGTCTAAAATTAATAAAATAGTCTATCTTGTTGATTATTTCATTCACTGGGTTTACCTTTGAATATCCATCGACAAACGATTGACAGAATAAATTTGCAAACTTGCCTCTCTCTTCTGTTTCTTTAATGGATTGTGAAGCATGATATATTGAAATTGCAATATCATAAGCGAACCAGCCATTTTCACTATCTCCAAAATCGATAAATGTTAAATCACCTTCGTCATAGATCAAATTTTGATTGTGAAGATCACCATGTATGATTCCATAAGTATCCTTAGTTCTGCCCATAGAGTTTAATTCAGCAAGATAGTAGTCCCATTTCTCTTTAATGTTAGGGTCTAAATCCTTTAAATTCATATGATAAATATCTTGTTCATGCCATTCTGGTCTCTTTTACCTTTGTACAACTTCGACAGAGCATGCATCGTACCCATTCCCTGTCCCCAACGATTAAATAATTTATTATTCCATACATCCTTATTATTGACATCAATGTGACTTCCCCTTGCCTTCTTGTATGCAATAAAAAACAAAGTTTCGGACAAGTTGTTTATGTATGAGCCTTTTATTAATATTGGCACAATTACGTTAAGACCATGTTCACTGAGAAAATTAGTCCATTCCACTTCAGACATAACCCGTTCTTCACTGTCTACTTCTTTATTAAAGATCTTAATTACGATTGGTTCTTTAGCAATGATTTCGTACACATTACCGGAATATCCACCGAGCAAACGAATCTCTGATGAAGAAGAGTAGCCTAATAAATCGAGAATATGGATTAATACTGTTCTTGCTTCCCTTCCAAAATTATATATTTTCAATATCTTTCACCTCTCTTTTTCAATCATCTTTTCCCAGTCCTCAAATGATAATTTTTCCGTTATGGTTTTCATTCCTTCAGGAACCGGAACATAACACATCAATTCCAGGCTGTTCCCATCCGGATCATTGAAATATACAGAAGCATTTCCTTGGTTTGGCCGTATGAAAGGTTCAGATGAACTCCTTCTTCCAAAAGGTACTGGCTCTATACCAATGGATTTCAACCAGGTTATACTTTCTTTGAGTTTTTCAAAACTTACTCTAAAGGCTACATGTCTTACAGAGGGGTGATAGTGCATTTTATATTCCTCTCCTGCCCAAAGACCTAACCAGCTCTTCTCTTTCTCAATCCAAAAGAACGCCGTATCTTCATCTTGCCAAGCAAGCTCTAGTCCCAACTTTGAATAAAATTCTATGGATCTATTTTTATTGCTTACAGGCAAATGCGCTTCATAAAGGCCCAAAATCATACCTTTCAACTCCTAATTATAGTTCTGTAGAAACTCACTTAACGCTTCCACATCTACAACACGACCCGACCTTAGATAACTCTTATCTTAGGCCGGGTCGTGTTTGTAGTTACTATTCTACATTTTTTAGCGATTCAATCATATTGATTTTGGTTACTTTTCTCCGCAGCAGCAGGTTGGAGACTATGGTGAGCAGGAATGCAAGAGCGACAGAGATCAACATGACAAACAGATTTATTTGATCCGGGATTTGCTGATGGGTACTCGACAGTGCCTCAATAACAATAGAATACATGTAGCCGCTAATCGGTAAAGCTATAATGACCGCAAAGCTGGTGAGTATGATATTTTCAAGAAAGATAAGCCGGTTTATTTTATTTTTTTGATACCCTAATACCTTAAGTGTCGCAAGCTCACGATTTCTTTCATAAATGTTAATGGAGGATATCGTATAAATGGCACCAAAGGAGAGGATGACGGCACAGACGATGAACATGATAAAAACAAAGCTGTTTTGCTTCAAAATAAACTGAGCCGACTGCTTCAAATCATTCTTATCGGCAATGGTCTCCACATTTTGATCTTGTTCAAAGAAGCTGCGAACGCTTGTAAGATCCGCGGCGCTGTTGGCTTCCACTAAGAGCGAGGTTGGATTGTAGTCGATGCCAAAGCTCTCTAAATAGGTCGGTGTACAATAAAACGACGGATTCGAATACTGGTTGGATATTTGCAAAACCTTCATATCGATCGCTTTATCGTTAAGCTCCGATGCGGTGAACTTCATCGAAATAATGTCCCCTTCTGCGATTTCATATTCGTCGGCGTACGATTTGGGTACAATCACACCATTGTCTTGCAAAGCTATCCGTTCATCATTTTCATCAAAGAAATGAATGAGATTATTCTCTTTACCGGTAACAACTAATGTGGCATTTTCTTTGTTATCCTCTTTGATGAATTCCACAGGAAAAGTGGATAAAAGATCACTATTCTTAATGCCGGAGGGCAATTCTAGCGTATCGGAAGATACTCCCATTGCATAATCCACTCTAAAATCATAGGTATGAACCTCTTCAATTTGGTCAGCTACTTTTAGCAAAGAGGTCTGCGTGCCAAAAGCGGTAATCAATAAAACAGTGCTTACAATAACACCAACTGAGCTCGCTAAGGCTTTCTGTTTATTTAAAAATATATTTCGCAAAATGAGCTTGCGGCTGTAAGAGCTGTGACTCCAGATCCCCGGAACTCGTTCCAATAATATCTTTTTCATCTTTTTTGGAGGTTTCGGACGCATAGCTTGCGCCGCACGTTCTTTTAATATGGTTCTGCCGCTTAAGTAACAGGACAGGATGCCAAACGCACTGGAGACAAGGATGGGGGGAATTACTGAAAATAACGAAAGTTGAAATGTAATATCAGGCAGAGAGTATGACCTTGCGTTTGATGCCGTTACGAATGGAACAAACACAAAAGCGGCAATGACACAGCCAAGGATGGAACCCGCTATCCCCACAAGCACAGGGTACCCCATATAATGAAGCATGATATTTCTGTTTTTTACGCCCAATGCCTTCATAATACCTACTTGATTTCTTTGTGAATCTATAATCCTCGACATGGTTAGATACAGAATAATCGCTTCAACCATAAAGAGAACCAAAGGGATGACCCTGCTCATCAATTTGTTGTTTTGTACCGTTTCATTTAATTTGGAATAACTGAAAGACCGTTCTTTGCTTACCTGGCTTAAATAAGGGAAATGTTGAGACCCCGCCTCAATGGATCGGCCTAATTCGTCGATATCATAACCCTCTTCGGCATCGATCATAATTTCATTATAGTAAAAACCGTTTGCAACCTCAGGTATCGTTTCTTCGGTAATATAAGCAAATCCGTAATTTTTATGGTCTTGGGTTTCGTTCTTTTTTGCGTATTCGACATTTTCACCCAAGCCGCTAATGGTGAAAGTAAAATTACTTTCATCCGTGCTTATATTGATTTGATCGCCGACACGATAATGATGTTCTTTGGCATAATGGGAATCCAATAAGATTTCGCTCTTTTTTGACGGGATACTTCCCTCAATCAACGTAGGCGTATTGATTTCATTGTCAGCGGGAAGCGAATGAATTTTCAATGTGGCTTTGTTATCATCAAATGCTTGCGTGGCATCGAAGGTATAACGTCCTTCTATTTTACTAATCCCTTCAATTTCGCTTAAAGCAGCCAGATCCTCTTTGGAAATTCGACTGTAATATACATTCAAGTCGCTAATATTATGTTCCTTAAAGTAAGCCTTCGAATACTCGCTGAGATTATCGCTTAACGTGATCAGCCCGGCATAGAAAAAAGCCCCTACCGCAATTACCAAAACAAAGGCGATAAATTGCCCGATCGATTGCCTTATATCCCTAATGAGTTTTAAAAGTAATTTCATGATCACCACTCAATCCCTTCGACGCTTTGTTTATTGTCATTGATCGTGACGCTTTCGATGGTCCCGCTTTTCACCTTAATGATCTTGTCCGCCATCGGGGCAATGGCGGAATTATGCGTGACCAAGACGACGCACTTTTTCGTTTCCTTGTTCAAATCCTGAAGCAGCTTTAAAACGGACTTGCCCGTCACATAATCCAAAGCCCCGGTTGGTTCGTCACAGAGTAAAAGCAAAGGATTTTTGGCTACCGCTCTGGCTATGGCGACCCTTTGTTGTTCTCCCCCGGAGAGTTGGGAAGGGAAGTTATGGATCCGTTCCGTTAATCCGACTTTATGTAAAATATCCTTTGCATCCAGATGGTCCTTGCATACTTCGGTCGCAAATTCAACATTCTCCAGCGCGTTTAAATTCGAAATTAAGTTGTAGAATTGAAACACAAAGCCGACTTTCTCGCCGCGATATTGCGTTAATTTTTTTTCGTTGAAGCTTGTTATTTCTTGTTCGCCTACAACCACTTGGCCCGAAGTAGCAGTATCCATACCGCCGAGAATATTCAGTATTGTACTTTTCCCGGCGCCGCTTGCACCCAGAATAACGACGAATTCTCCCTCCGATATGGAAAAATCAACGCCATCAAGAGCCTTAATCGGCACTTCGCCGATTTGGTATTCTTTCGTTACTTTTTTAAATTCGATTAACTTTTTCACTGATTACATCTCCCCGTAAAGTATTTTGAAAACTTGGTTTTGAGTCGTCTGGCAGTCCTTCGGCTGCGGATGAATCCTCCCTCTTCCCAATCCTCCCAGCTCTGGGTCCATTTATCCCCGCAATCATGTTAATCATACGAAGGCCAAAGAAGGGAAACAACCGACTTCGGCCCTGCCAAAAACTGGACCATAGTCGGGCTCCATCTGACGCCCGTTTGTTCTGCTCTAAATGCAAAAACCGACCCGTAATTGGATCGGTTTGTTTGTATACTACTAAACTTGGTTCATGTAATATGAACAAATATCCCTCCTGGAAAATTCCCATGAATGACAGAGTAAGCGGGGATATTTTGCATTTCATACCCCTTTTATTGACGATTTGCTTACCAGCTTTATTATTTCATAAATAAACAACACCATTGAAAGGAACCATAGAATTAATGCTAAGATAGCTCCAACCAATAGATATTGCAAAAGTAATTCAAAACACCTTCCTTGTCTCGTTATTAATAAACAGATTTTGCTTTGGAAAAGCGACAGGGCTAATCATTGAATTAGCAATTTAAATTCTTGTCTAATTTCATTATTGAGGCTATCTTTTTTTAATAGATCCCTTATTAATAGCTCATTCACTTTTACTTTATTTTCTTTAAGATAACTCAGGATTAGACGGGCCTTCTCTTTCCTACCCATTAAAAAATAGGCTATATACCAGATTTCAGGGCTTGATAGATTTATTCCGTCCCAGTTTCCATAAACGGATACAGGCAGCTTAAGAACTTCATCTTCAGCATAGAAAGCAAAGCTTCCAATAAAATCTATGTTATGTGAACCAATACTTAGTCGATATTGACTTGCAAACGGGTAGTCTCCACTCCTTTGTTCTTCCCAATCATATCCATTTATTGCCTTGACTAACTTGTCTTTTGGGCATTCGACAGTAATATCCCAATCGTTCACTGACCCAATTAAATTCAAGTAGTACAATAATCCACTACCACCAAGTGCATATTTAATATTATTTTTTTCTAATAGTTCAATGATTGGAAATAGTACTTGATGGTTCATCGCAATTCTCCTTCCAATACTCGCTCCAATTGCATAAACGTTATGTCTGAGCTTCTTCCATGATTATACATCTGGCAATCAATGGGCGATAGCCCTACTGCGTAAATACGGTGTAAAGCTTTCCATTGTCCGCCAAGAAAGTCATAGTAAAACATCAAGCCACATATCATTAAAATGAATTTTGTCGTTCGAGAGAATCAGGGCTTTGAGCAGCTTGAACAGTTCATTTACGTTTCACAAAGTTGGGGAAGGAGTTGTGCCGGATGTCTCTTCAGGAGGAAGGCGCACTTACAGTCGGTTCTGGCCAAATCTTACTCTCGCTTGCCGAATCATGGTATGAATCCGGTTTGTCGAAACTCACGGTTTATGTAACAAACAAGGAGCCGACAGACATGGTGAAACTTAAGGAACTCTACGAACATACTCTTAACAGCGGGCGCGAGACCACGTTAAATTGGATTGCTGCAGAAGAAAATGAGGAGCCGGATTGGAGGGCAATCGTTCAGCCTTTTCAATTTATTTTGTATGTTTCGGAGCATGGCGAACTGGAGGAACTCCGGAGTGTTCAGCGTGCTTGTATAGCGGAAGGAAAGCAAATGCTCCCTGCCATCGCGATTAGAGGAATAGGAATGGCAGGCCCGCTGCTCCATCCTGGCGGGCACGTACTTTGGGATTCGGCATGGATGAGAATTCATTCGTCCGTCTTTCCCGAACCGCAAACGCCGGAGGTCTTCTCCACTGCGGCCGCAGGAATCTTATCGGATCTTGTGGTTCATGAATGGCATAAAGCGATTACGAGTGAACATGATTTGGATTGCAGAAATCAATGCTTCTTACTTGACCCTATCACGTTAACCGGAGGCTGGCATCCTGTCCTATCTCATCCTTTAATATCCGGGTATGACGCGACCCGTCCAGTGAAGAATATGGCGCTTAGCCTAAATACAAATCATGAACAGATAAGCCCGGAGGTATGGTTTTCTGCGTTCAGCCAACTGACATCGAAGGCAACAGGCATCTTTCATGCATGGGAAGAGGCGGACTTAATCCAGCTGCCGCTGGCACAGTGTCTTGTTCAACCCGCAGATCCCTTGTCAAAAGAACCTGTACATCTTCTGCCAACCATGATCCGAAGTGGATTAACGCATGTGGAGGCACGGCGAGAGTCGGGATTGGCAGGGCTGGAAGCCTATGCCACCCGCATGATTCCGCTGCTGTTTGCTGACTTGCTTCCACATCAGCAGGAAGGAATCAGCATTGGAGCAGGGTGCGATATCACTGAAGCCGCTCTGCGGGGACTCAGGGCTCGTTTAACTAAAGAGTTAGGCCAGCGGATTTTGTCTGATGAACCGGCTGTTGTTCAGTCTATAACTTGCCAGCAAATTGAAGACGTCCGTTGCCTGTATTTTTCGCAGGCGCTAACCACCCTGGAGAGGGATGCTCTTATAGCTGTAGGTGAGCCGTTGTTCGGTTTTCCGACCGTGTGGGTTTATTCGGATTCCTCGTGGTATGGCAGTGTAGATTTTAGTTTCACGCTTGCACTTCGCCAATCTCTGCAGAAAGCGCTGAGTAAGACCGAACCCGCTGCGGTCCCTCCTATCCTTCGGAAGGATCATGAGGAGCAAAATATTACAATTTCCGATGGTGAATCTTTAAGCTATAGTTCTTTGATGTTATCAGCCAATGAGACTCTGAAGCAGTGTCATAAAAGTCTTGAGCTGTTTGAATTACACAGCGAATCTTTGTGGGGCAATGGACCGTTTGTTGCCTATGGTGTATTTCTCGGAGAGGAGGAATCCCCTTGAATACTGTCGCTATCATTGGGGAGGGAATGCTTGCCGACACCGTGTGCAAGCGTCTGTCCCGATTTTTGCTCGTCCGAAGAAAGGACTTCAGTGAAGATCTACCCGCTGTAGACTTGGTATTGGTGCTGAATGATGAGGATAATTCCTCCTATTATTATGAAGCTGAACAGAAATTGCGACCGCGAGGCATTCCTTGGTTATGTGCCTATATATCCTTAGGTGAAGGAATCATAGGGCCGCTGATTGGTCCGGGAACGACCGGATGCTTCCATTGTTCGGAAGCACGGTTATCTTTAGCGGGGAGCAATCGCATAGAAGTTCAGGATTTACTTATGAAGCTTGTATCTGATGATGATTATGTCCCCCGTCATTCTGCTGAATTATCTCCGGCGGGAGCCAGTTATATGGCGCACATTATCTCAGAGGAAACGGATAAGGTATTGCGGGGCGACAGAGCGAATACGGAAGAACATCTCTATTTGATCAACTTGAGTAATTTGAGCAGCACCATCCATTATGTCATGCCGCTTGGGACTTGCCCGGTTTGCGGGCAATTGCCGGATGATTCCGCAGAGTTGGCGGAGATATATCTACAGAAGTGCCTTAAACAGAGTAACAGCTACCGCTGCCGCTCGATGAGTGATTTGAAGAAGGTCCTGCTCAGAGATTATTGGGACAGTCGTACCGGAATCTTTAATGATAAGAAGTGGGGTCTCGACTCTGTCTTTGCCATGGCCGGTCTAAACCTTCCTTTAGGTTTTTACGATGAGATTACGGGGGGGCGTTCACACTCATTTGTAGATAGCGAGCTCGCGGGGATATTAGAGGGTCTGGAGCGCTATTGCGGTGTGACTCCACGCGGCAAACGGACGATCGTGCAGGACAGTTACTCCCATCTTAAGGCTGCTGCGCTGGATCCGTCTACGGTAGGGCTTCATGCAGAGGCGCAATACAAACAACCGGATTTCCCCTTCATCCCGTATGATCCGGATGCTCCAATGGAATGGGTCTGGGGATATTCGTTTCTACAGGAACGTCCAATTCTGGTACCCAAACTGTTGGCTTATTACAGTCTGGGCGAAGGAGAGGGATTTGTATATGAGAACTCCAATGGATGCGCGGTAGGAGGAAGCTTAGAGGAGGCCATCTTGTACGGGATTTTCGAAGTGGTTGAGAGAGATTCCTTTCTCCTTACCTGGTATGCAAAGTTACGGGTTCCGCGGCTGGACTATAATTCATCAGGAGATTCGGAGATGATCCTGATGATTCAACGTTTACGAGCGGTTACCGGTTATGAAGTGAGCTTATACAATACTACAATGGAAAACGGAATTCCCAGCATATGGGCACTGGCAAAAGGAGAAGCGGAACACAGCGCAAGCCTCATCTGTTCTGCCGGAGCTCATCTCGATCCGATTCGGGCGGCCAAGAGCGCCATACATGAGCTGGCGGGCATGATCCCGACAGTTGAAAAGAGATTGAAGGAACGAAGACTTGAAGCCGAGGCTATGCTTGATGACTCGTCCCTTGTGGAGTATATGGAGGATCATTCCCTGCTCTATAGCTTGCCGCAGGCAAAGGAACGGCTTCATTTCTTAATGGACGAACGGAACCCCGTCCGTACTTTTGAGGAAGAGTTTCATTCTATGCCGTGGCAAGAAGATTTAACCGAGGATTTAAAACAAATACTGCAAACTTTCCTTAGTCTCCATATGGATGTCATTGTAGTTGACCAGTCATCAAGCGAGACGCTTCGTAACGGACTACATTGTGTGAAGGTGCTCATACCGGGTATGTTACCCATGACATTCGGACATCATCTTACCCGGCTCAATGGCCTGGATAGGGTACTCGATGTACCGATGAAGCTGGGTTACGCCAATCGCAGGCTGACTCGGCAGGAGCTTAATCCTTATCCGCATCCATTCCCGTAGCCAAGGACAAATATTCTTAAGGTATTCACCGATTTTTATAAACAAGAGTCCAATCCTTAGGTCGTTTACATTCATACAATTTAGAATAAACGGCGAGGGGAGGAGTTTGCAATGGGAGAACTGGGTGGAATCGGAAGCTGTAGCTGCGCTGGCTTGTTTACAAGCACAGGTGTAATCCTCGTACTGTTCATTCTGCTGGTTATTGTTTCTCGTACATTCATTTAAAGTTTGCGGCATACAGAAGACTGTCGTTCCTTTGTTGATAAATGAAAAGACAACGGCAGTAATCCTTGTGACGTCCTTGGTAGCCGTTCTCGATTTTTATCTAGTCGGTTAAAGCTTAAGCGGAAAATTCCGCTTGAGCTTTTTCGTTTAGTGAGATGAGCATTTAATTACAAATTCTCTTCAGACTTATCAATATACTGCTCATGCAAGATCCGGAACTCCTCTTCGAGAATTGCCATAGTGATCATATTATGAATTTTCCGTTTAAATACAGAACATCTCTATGTAGCCCTTCCCGTTTAAATCCAATCTTTTCATAAACATGAATCGCTCTTGGGTTAAAATCATACACACTCAACTCAATTCGATGCAGGTTTAATTTGTTAAAACCATACTCGAGCATTAGAATAATTGCCTCTGACCCGTATCCTTTACCGCGATGCTGAGCTCCGGATATTCCAATTCGAATATTCGCGCTCCGATTTATTGAATTGATTTCGTTTAAAACGACCTCGCCCAGAAGTTCGTTAGTTTGTTTAAGACATATCATTAAATCGATTCGGTCGCTGTTACTTCCACTGATGATCTTGATCCAAGCAGCAATTTCTTCAAGAGTAAATTCTCTTTGTGTGCCAGTCAGATATGTAGACTCAGAATCTTGTATATATGAGTAGAAATCATCAAGGTCGGATTCCCGAGCTTTTCTCAAGTAAATATTACGACCTTCAATATGAGGCTCTTTCAATTCTTCAATATTGTTAATCATAATGTATTCCTCCAGGAGATTAATTAAATCAATTTATAACTGTTTTATCGGATGTTAGCGACTTCTTCGAACTACTTATTTCAATGGATTAAGACTTTCTTGCCAAGTATAAATCTATAGTATCATTTAAATGAATCTGTCCACCGTAATCGTTAATTGTTTCTATCATTTCTTCTTCAAAAAGTATTCGTTTATCTTCCGGTAATGCCCTATGGTCTGAGTAAGTATTAAGAAGTGAAATGTAGTTTTGAGCATCAAATGTTCTTGTTTGATGATACAGCTTATAATTCACATCAATAAAACCGTATCGTTTAATTGTATTGACTATTTTCAAACAGTGTTCTTCGTTATATGCTACCGGTAAGCTTTTAAATGACGGTCTATATTTGTCATAGATTTTTTGCATTGCAAAATGAAGGCCATTTTCTTCGGCAGGAATCGGACGATTCCAAAACAATGCCAAAACTCCACCATTTCTCAAAAGTTGATAGGCTTTTGTATATCCTATTTCTTCCGGTATCCAATGAAAAGCGGTTGCAGAATAAATTAAGTCAAAGTTCTGGTTATCAAGAACAACACTTTCGAAATCATTATTTATGACATTGAAATTAGCATATTTGGAAAACTTCCGATTTGAAAATTCGGCTAAATCTTCACCAAGTTCTATTGCAGTAACCTTGCATCCGGTATTCAAAAAAGGTACAGTGGCTTGGCCTGTCCCAATCCCTATTTCAAGGGCCTTTTTACTATTATCTAAGTTTGAAAACTGAATCACATCATGAAACAGTTCTTCTACATATGTCGGGCGCATTTTGTCATAATTAATTACATCTTCATTAAACGTCAGGCGCAAATCCATCTATTACCCTCCTCTAAAAATTTGAACCAAATCGCTAAGCTTACCGCTGTATACATGAAACGCCCCAGCCTTAGATAGCTCTTATCTTAGGCTGGGGCATTAGTTGTCTGAGCTTCTCCTACGATTATACATCTGACAAACAAGGGGCGATAGCCCCGAGCGCGATAATGGTGTTACACCCGCGGAAGAGCGAGCAATGCTTCTTTCATGGGTTTCTTCTGCTTATCCATTATTTTGTTACAATGTTGTGGACCAGGACCGGGGCTTCCGCATGATCCGCAATTCGGATGCCGTCATAAATTTTCGCCATCACATCTTCAACATTTTCCCGGTTCGCATGAATAGTCACGAGCGATTCCCCAACTTTGACCGGATCGCCGATTTTCTTATTCAGCATCAAGCCGACGGCGAGATCGATATCGGATTCCTTCGTCGCTCTTCCCGCGCCGAGCCACATGGCGGCCGTACCGATTTCATCGGCGACGATTTCGGCGACGACGCCGTCCGCTTTCGCCGGCACTTCGATTTGATAGGCAGCCTGGGGCAGCTTCTCCGGATGATCCACCACCGACGGATCGCCGCCTTGGCTCGCGATAAATTCTTTGAACTTTTCCAGCGCTTTGCCGTTTCGAATGACTTCTTTCAGCATGTCTTCAGCTTCTTCAAGCGATGCGGCTTTGTTCGCCAGAAATACCATCTGCCGCCCGAGCGCGAAGCAAAGCTCTTCCAAATCTTTCGGCCCATTTCCTTTCAGCGTATCAATGGCTTCCTTGACTTCCAGCGCGTTCCCGATCGCATACCCGAGCGGTTGGCTCATATCGGAAATGACCGCCATCGTCTTGCGGCCGACATTGTTGCCGATGCGGACCATCGCCTCGGCCAATTCCTTGGCGTCCTCCGCCGTCTTCATGAATGCGCCCGCTCCCGTCTTCACGTCGAGCACGATGGCATCGGAGCCGGCAGCGATTTTCTTGCTCATGATGGAACTTGCGATCAGCGGAATCGAATTGACCGTCGCCGTTACATCGCGCAGAGCATACAGCTTCTTGTCGGCCGGCGTCAAATTGCCGGATTGGCCGATAACCGCGATCTTATGACGGTTGACAAGATCCACGAATTGCTCCTTGCTGATCTCTACATGGAAACCGGCGATCGCTTCCAGCTTGTCGATCGTTCCGCCGGTATGTCCAAGCCCGCGGCCGGACATTTTCGCTACGGGAATATCCAGCGCTGCAACGAGCGGCGCCAAGACGAGCGTCGTCGTATCGCCCACACCGCCTGTCGAATGCTTATCCACCTTCACGCCTTCGATTCCGGACAAGTCGATCGTATCTCCGGAATTTACCATCGCCATCGTGAGGTCGGCGCGTTCCCGCTCGGTCATGTCCCGGAAAAAAACCGCCATCGCAAAAGCGCTGACTTGATAGTCGGGAATCTCGCCTTTCGTATAACCTTCAATAATGAAATTGATTTCTTCAGTCGTCAATTCCTTGCCGTCGCGTTTTTTCTCGATCAAATCCACCATTCTCATTGCTGATCTCTCCTCTTTATGAAAAAATATGCGCTTCCTCGTTATAACGATATCGCCGGTTCGCCTTGACTCGCTCCAATATGAACGCTCTTCTTATTCTTCTCCGGCTATTTTAATTCCGCCAAAAAGCTCGTCCCGTGCTCGGGCATCCGAACCCCGAAATTATCCGCGATCGTTGCGCCGATATCCGCGAACGTGCTGCGAAGCGGAAGCTCCCGCCCGCCGCCGGCAAAACGCGGAGAATAGACGAGAAGCGGAACGTACTCCCGGGTATGGTCCGTACCGCGGTAAGTCGGATCGTTGCCGTGATCGGCCGTAATGATCAAGAGATCGTCCTCCGTCATGAGGCCGAGCACTTCAGGCAGACGGCTGTCGTACTCTTCCAGCGCTTTCCCGTATCCTTGCGGATCGCGGCGATGGCCGTACAGGGCATCGAAATCGACGAGATTGATGAAGCTGAGGCCGGTGAAGGGCTCCCGCATCACGCCGACAAGCTGATCCATGCCGTCCATATTGCTGACCGTACGAACCGCTTTCGTGACCCCTTCCCCGTCGTAAATATCATAAATCTTCCCGATTGCGATCACTTCGAACCCTGCATCCTGAAGCGCGTTCATTGTTGTAGGGCCGAACGGTTTCAACGCGTAATCATGGCGATTCGCCGTCCGCCGGAACGATCCCGGCTCCCCGACGAACGGACGAGCGATGATCCTGCCGATCATATAAGGATCCTCAAGCGTGATTTTCCGGCAAAATTCGCAAATCTCATACAGCTCATCAAGCGGCACAACTTGCTCATGCGCCGCAATTTGCAGCACGGAATCCGCAGATGTGTAGACGATCAAAGCGCCGGTGTTCATATGCTCTTCCCCGAGCTCGTCGATAATTTCCGTTCCACTGGCCGGTTTGTTTCCAATGACGCGGCGGCCCGTTTTTTCCTCGATGCGGGTAATCAGCTCCTGCGGGAATCCTTCCGGGAATACCCGGAACGGCGTATCGATGCGAAGGCCCATGATCTCCCAATGTCCGGTCATCGTGTCCTTGCCGCTCGAAGCTTCCTGCATTTTGGTGAAATACGCCATCGGCTGCTCCGCCTTTGGAATGCCTTGAATTTCCCGAATGTTGGATAACCCGAGCCGAGCCATATTGGGCATGGTGAGCCCGCCGCACTCACGGGCAATATGCCCGAACGTATCCACGCCGAAGTCATCAAACCTGGCGGCATCGGGTGCTTCCCCGATCCCCACCGAATCCATTACAATGAGGTGAACTCTTGAAAATACAGCCATCTTACGCACTCCTCTCGCGCTGAATATTTAGATGAACAAGCCGGCAATCGTTGCCGACAGTATGCTGACCATCGTGGCGCCGAAGAGCAGCTTCAGCCCGAAGCGTGCGACGACGTTGCCCTGTTTCTCATTCAAGCCCTTGACCGCTCCGGCGATAATGCCGATCGACGAGAAATTCGCAAACGATACGAGGAACACCGAGACGATGCCGATCGTTCTTGCGGACAATCCGGTGTGATTGCCGAGCTCAAGCATGGCCACAAACTCGTTCGATACCATCTTGATGGCCATAATGCTTCCCGCGTCCACTGCTTCGTTCCACGGCACACCCATGACGAATGCGAAAGGTGCAAAGACATAACCGAGAAGCTCTTGGAACGAAATTCCGAAGATACCGCTGAAGATGCCGTTGATCAGCGCGATCAACGCGACGAAGCCGATCAGCATGGCTGCGACGACAATGGCGACCTTAAACCCGTCCATAATATACTCGCCGAGCATCTCGAAGAACGACTGCTTCTCATCCTTCTCCTCTTGCACTTCCAGAATATCTTCTTCCTTTGACACCGAATACGGGTTCAGAATCGAAGCAATGATGAAGCCCCCGAATAAGTTTAGTACAAGGGCAGCAACGACATACTTGGGGTCGATCATTTGCATATAAGACCCGACGATCGACATCGATACCGTAGACATGGCCGAAGCGCAAAGCGTATAGAGCCGATGCTTCGGCAGCGCTCCAATCTGCTTTTTAACGGAAATGAATACTTCGGATTGCCCCAGAATCGCCGATGCGACCGCGTTGTAAGACTCCAGCTTGCCCATTCCGTTTACTTTGCTCAGAACAAGCCCGATATATTTAATGATGAACGGCAATATCCGCGTATACTGCAAAATGCCGATCAGCGCAGAAATAAACACAATGGGAAGAAGCACCGTTAAGAAGAATGGAGCTTGTCCCTCATTCGCGATCCCGCCGAATACGAAATTGACTCCCTCCGCCGCATAAGACAGAAGTGTATCAAACACCGATGCAAAGCCTTCGATCAGAAAATTTCCGGCACCGGTATACAAAAGCACAAACGCAAGCAGCACTTGCAGCACGATCATGACAAGGAGCGGCCGATAACGGATCCTTCTCCGGTCGCTGCTTGCCGCAAACGTTAGTCCAAATACAATGAGCACGCCAAGAATGGCAATCAAAATGTTCACCTGTTGTTCCCCCATTGTTGTTTTGATTATGATATCCATTTAGCGAGCGCTTTCAATCCCAAAAATAAAAAGCAGCGGCGTACCGTTTATTTCTTTTTCATATCCCCCGCTTGGAAAGCTCCCGGCAGCAATTGTTCCATGGTCCACTCTTCGGTATTGCCGCGAAGGTTCGTCAAGTACACCTTCGTTTCGCGATCGCAGAATTCCGCAAGCACCTGCCGGCAAGCTCCGCAAGGGGAAACCGGCCCTTCGGTATCCGCCACGACGGCGATCGCTTCAATGCGGGTGATGCCTTCGGATACCGCCTTGAAAATCGCCGTGCGTTCAGCGCAATTGGTTAAGCCGTAAGAAGCATTTTCGATGTTGCAACCGTTGTGTACTTTCCCATCCGCCAACAAGGCGGCTCCCACTTGAAAATGGGAGTAAGGAGTATACGCAAATTTACGAGCTTCAATTGCCTCTTGAATGAGCTGATCTTTCATGCTGTTTTCCCCCTTGACACTTGGAATGTTAATAATTTGCCGTAGATTGGCCGCCTTCCATGATTTTTACGCCGGAGCTTGCGCCGATCCGGTTTGCTCCCGCTTCGATCATTTTCTTCATGTCGTCCAGACTCCGAACGCCTCCGGAAGCTTTCACGCCCGCACGGTTACCGACGGTCTTGCGCATTAGTGCGACATCCTCCGCTGTCGCGCCGCCCGTAGAAAAGCCTGTAGAGGTTTTTACAAAGTCGGCACCCGCTTTGACGGCCAGTTCGCATGCCTTTACTTTCTCCTCGTCGGTTAATAGACACGTTTCAATAATGACCTTGACGAGCGCTTGATTCGCAGCAGCCTGGACGACCGCCCGAATATCACTCTCAACAAGCTCATTGTTCCCATCTTTCAAGGCGGCTATGTTGATGACCATATCGATTTCAGTGGCACCGCTTACAATTGCGTCCTTCGTTTCGAACGCCTTGACAGCCGATGTCGAAGCCCCGAGCGGGAACCCGATGACAGTACAAACTTTGACTTCCGTTCCTTTCAGTTGTTCGGCCGCATAAGATACCCAGGTCGGATTCACGCAAACCGAAGCGAATTGGTATGTTTTTGCTTCGAGCGTCAGCTTCGTGATTTCGGCTTTGGTTGCATCGGCCCGCAGCAGCGTATGATCGATCATCCCCGCTAAATTCATGCCGTTCACTCCCTTATGTTTTTGAAAATGATAATGACTCTTCGCATATGATAGCACACGACTGAACAAATGTAAAATATATGTTGAAAATATGTTCATGTTGTAATAAAAAAGAAGACCGTCGCAAGGACAGTCTTCCGTTTCCGCTTTTTCTACATGGCTCGTTTAAGTTAAGAGAGCCTTCGCGGTATATTGGTCCGTGACCAGGATGTTGGCGAATTTTCCGGTTAGCGCGGCGTGAATCGCATCATGTTTCTGCTGTCCTCCGGCAACGAGAATCGCCTTTTCCTTATTTCGCAGCTCCGCAAGTTCAATCCCTACGGTCCGGTTGTTAATTTCTTCAATACAAATATTTCCGCCCGCGTCGAAAATTCTGGAGCAAATATCCCCGGCACCTTTGCGCTGAAGCAGTTCCCGTTCTTCATCCGAAAAATAGCCAAGACGGAATAACAACGGATCATCCTTGATGGTCCCAACCGTAAAGACGGCAATATTGGCTTGCCGGCCGAGTTCAATGATTCGCTTGATGTGGCGGTCTTTCTCAACCAATTGCTTGACCTCGATGCTGTCGAATATGACGGGCAGCGGCAAATACCGCGGCGCCGTATGAAACGCTTCGGCAAACAAATTGACGATTTCCGCAGCATACGTATTGACGTGCGAGTGGCTGACTCCGCCCTTCAATTGGACGACTTCAACGCCTTTCACCTGCTTCGGCTGCAACTGCCGCGCAACCGAATACATCGTGGTTCCCCAAGTCACCCCGATGATATCGGAATCCTTTACCGTCTCATGGATATATTCCGCAGCTTTCTTGCCGATATGTTTTTGAATTTCTGTATATTCGTTTACCGGCGAATAGCATACGAATACCGTATCCAGCGAGTATTTTCTTTTCAATTCCTCACCAAGCACGACGAGATCCTCAAGAGGATCAACAAGTTCGATCCGGACATAACCGCGTTCTTTCGCATATTGAAGAAGCCTGGAAACTGTGGGACGTGAAACCTCCAACTTGACTGCGATTTCCTGCTGACTGTAATCGTGTAAGTAGTATAATCTGGCCGCCTCGATGCTTAATCTCTGTCTATCATCCATCTGTTACAACCCGCTTATTCTTAAGTTTTTTGTATTATTCTATATTATAAGCGTAAAGTTAGGAAGTACAAGCGTATCTTGGCGAACCAAGGACGGAATGCTCCAATGCGGGAAAACAGTTCACTCCAGATTTGCTTTCCACTCGAGATACAATTTATCAATAGTGCTATTAAGAATAGTTTCTAATTCTAAAGGATTTCTAATAATCTCATTTAATGATTCCATTCCATACTTCCCAACTATGAATTTAATAATTAATCCACTATAGACATATGCTGAATTTCCAAATTCATCAAAGAAGTCGGGACTCTCTAGTTGCTCCAATGTTGGAATGCCCATTAAATGGTTTTTCTCGTATTGTTCTGCCTCAAGTTGCAAAGAAGCATAATAAGCTATGCCTTCATCAAGCCATTTAATGTTCCCAACTTCCGGGTTTATTCGTTGAATAATTGCGTGTACGAATTCATGAACTAGCTGAAAAGTATATTCCGAATGTACTTTAGGATCAGATAATTGCAGCGGCGTGAAAACCTTTATAATATTATCCTTTGCATCATAAGTGCCCTCAGTTTTTCGACCGATTATCTTATAAAACTGCTCCCTGTTAGTATATACATGAACAATCGTTTTCTCAGAAGGAGTGTACTCAAACATATTAGTTAATCGATCATAGTTTGACTCAAAATTTAGAGCAAGCTCTTCAACAACCTTTTATGTATCGTTATCCTTACTTGGTGAGTAGAATTGTCCATTGTTAGATTCTTGAATTAAGTAAAGTCCGTTTTTATATGCAAAATTCCCTTGATCATTTGAGTTACAAGAGCTTAAGAGCATTAAAGTAAAGATATTAAGTACTGCTATTTTAATTTTCATGAGCCTTCCTCTCTTTCGTTTATTGTTTACCGCTGTTTTCCTATAACGTCTCGTATATTCGCGAAACGCCCCAGCCTTAGATAGCTCTTATCTAGGTTGGGGCGTTTGTTGTCTGAGCTTCCACCATGATTTACATTTGTCTATCATAGGGATATGGATGCGTTTGCTGCCTATATATCTTCGAAATTTTATCTGCAAACCGAGGGTGTTAGATTATTTATCTCTTATTTGTTCTTTTAGTATCATTATTTGACCAATATGATATGCATTATGGATACATAAATTTGACACCACTCCCCACCAAGGAGCATTAAAATATGCAGAATCATAAATAGTACAATCGGACAGACACTTCAAATCAGTCTCTCCATAGATCGGTTATGCAGTTATCCCAATGGTTGTAAATGGTTTATTTCCTTGTTTCAAAATGGATAATGCAACGGTTAACTCATACTCACTAAATAAAGGAAATAGGTAAAACACCGTTTTTTTTCTTTACCATCTTTGAAAATCATCCTCACTATATTGTTTAACAGTAATTACGTATAACGTTGTATTCACGAACCCGAGAACTTTAAGGCAGCTTCAGTTGCCGCTGCGACCGCGATTAGGTTCACAGAATTTTTCGTCTGATGCCTCTTCCCTGCCGAACTCCTCTGGCGGACCAAGGGGCGGAGAAATCGGCCCCGCCGCGTGAATACGGTGTTATCCTTCTATGTTTTTATTTTTGCAGTTTAATAAGAAATTGGTTAAGCTCATTAATGCTATCTGTTCTATAAATTGCTTTATCTACATCGAAAACGATGTATTCCGGTAATTCCTCTATTTCGAGCGACTTCATTTCCATATTACTTGGCGTTCCGTTTTGATAATAACCGGTTATGATTTTTATATTTTGGTCAAACACTTGTTGAAATTCAAGGTTTTCTATATCTGTTGTTCCCAATGCCACAATATAATATTTCCCATCCTCATCGGAATACATGGATGATGGTATCGATGAAGGAATGGCTTCACTTTTTAAGGTATCGCATCCAGAAAGTATCATTAATCCTACAATACAAATTATTTGAATTATCTTCATATAATACACCCTTATTACAGGATTATCATTTGCTTGTTACTTTTATTCTTATTCCTATATAGCTCGTCGGTTTCGGATAACGTTCAGCATCCATAACGCAACCCGGACTTAGATAGCTCTTATCTTCGGCCGGGTCGTTGTGTCTGAATCTTCTTCTTTGCTTTCACACCTTACAACCAAGGGGCGATGGCCTGCAGCGTAAATGCAGTGTTATACGACGGGGTCCTTCTTTGAATTGACCCCTATCGCCATTCAATTTGATATTTTGAAATGTATTCATCTGTCTGATATTCAGTAGGAAGCGAATCTGTCAATACCACATCACTCCCCATTAAATTGCTTTCAAGCTCTGTTGAAAAATGGTAATACTCATCTTCATTACAAATCCTATTCCCAGGAATACACAAGTGTTGAAACTTCAGATTTAGAACTTTAGCGATCTCCACCCATGTATTAACAATATTTCCTCTCGGCCCCACAAAAGTATAGGTCAGTTCTCTATAATTTGATCGCATTTCACGAATAGAATATAAATCCGAGAGAATTTCACAAGGGTGATTTTGTGACGACATTGCATTAATAATTGGAATCATGGAATGTTGAGACAGGCTGATCATCTTATTGAAATCAGGGTGCCTAATTATTACCCCATCAACCCAATTGTTTAAGTATCTGATGACATCCGAAACCTCTTCTTTTTTATTCAGAGAATCAGGCGGAAAAAGGATACATTCACCGCCTAGATCATGGATCCCTCTCTCAAATGTAACTCTTGTTCTAATACTTGATTCCGGAAAAAACAATACGAAAGTTTTCCCTTTAAGGATTTTCTTCTTATGTTTTTTGTTTTTGAGATTATCCGTAATAGTGAAAAGATCCATTATTCGCTTTTGCGATAATTCTGAGATATTAAGTAGATTCATATTGATCACCTAGTTTGAACTATTATGGTTATCGAGTTATCCGGCTGAATCCGCATCCCGGCTACTGGGAATGCATTTCCGATTTCACTTCTTACTTCGTGCCAAAACAGCTCCCCATATAGTTTTATTTAAATCCCAAAATGCATTACACATTGATTTCTTTCTAGTGCAGTGTCTATTACTTCTATTAAGTTGTTAAGTGATTCAATTACTTCATATTTATTAAATGAAATCTTTTCATATTGGCCTTTATCTGTACCTGCTTCCCAACCGTAGTCTCCAGTAATAACAAGTTGTGTGGGTGCGTTATTAAATAGATCCTTCCATGATGAGATAATATTCTTAAAAGTAACCAAACTATCTTTATCTCGGATAACTGTATATCCATATCGATCTAAACCATAACCTGAAAAAGATTTACTTGGGCCTTTAGATTTAATCCATTCCAGAGAATCACTAATATAATTTATGAGTTCATCGTCAATAGAGGCCTGTGGCGAAACCTCAAGTCCGTTAATTTCAACCCTATGCTTATTCCATGTCACATTATCTAAAGAAGCCTGTTCTTCACTAACAATGAATTCATGATAAGGCATTTAATCAATCCTTCCAGGTTATTTCTGATAACTTTTGTATATTCATGAAACGTGACAGCCTTAAATAGCTCTTCTCTGAGCTGGGGCGTTTGTTGTCAACCAAGGGGCGATAGCACTACAGCGTGAATATGGTGTTTAGATGTTGGGTATGCCCTCCAAAATTACCTTCGAAATTTATTTATTTCATGTTCTTATTCAAAAACACCAGTCTGTCTATCTCTGTAAACCCAATTTTCTTATAAAATGCTTCAGCAGGAATACCCCTATCAGTTAACAACGTTATGTTGCTTATCCCTGCTGCCTCAAGCTTCTTCATTAAAAATCCCATCAGTGCTGATCCTATTCCAGATTTTTGTTTCTTTATACTTACACACATTTCATTTATAAAAAACTCTTCTCCACTCCACCAACGCTTACAAACACCAAAGGTGAAACCAATTATTTCTTCCCCTTCTATGGCGACAACACCTATAAATCCAGGTGTATTTGTAAAATCAATTAAGTATCGATATGCCGTTTCTGCAGACCATTCATCATTCCATGGTTCTTCATTAAAAACATTTATAAAAGTATTTACACATTTTAAGAGGTCGTTTCTCTCGAATAATTTAAGTTCCATAACTTCAATCAACTCTTTCGAAGATTTATTATGTTTTTGCTGCATGTCTTTCATCTAACTTTCGGGAGTCACGAAGCTGAGAACCTAATAGTCCCATAGGACAGGCTGCGACTTAGCGGCAGTTAGGTTCGCAGGGTTGACTACCTGATGCCTCTGGCAAACCACGATCGGAGCAGCCGGCAGAAGCGTGAATGTGGTGTTAGCTGATGTCGGCTCGTCTTAGAAATAATCTTACAATATTTTTTTCAGTCATATTTATTTATCCTTCTGCTTAGGTCTTGAAAAATCGGAATATTAGTAGCTGATAATCTGCTAGGTAAATTATTCAATTCAAAATACTTTAATTCTTTCGTTTCGTCCCCATCTATTACCATATGCCCATGATATTTTCTAGTTAGAAAGACAACATTAACAAAATAAAATTCATTGCCATCTGGATAAATATGATGCTGCGTTTTCCCTGAATATACATTGAACAAAGTCATATCATCGATAATAAGTCCTGTTTCTTCAAACACTTCTCGCTTCGCTGTTTCTTCTACGGTTTCTCCTAAATCCATACCTCCACCTGGTATGCACCAGTTATTATCGTCCCCTCTTCGCTGCAATAAAACTTTATTTTGATTATCAAGTATAATTACACCTACAACACATTTGATCTTAATCCCCATCTTTATACCTTCATTTCTTTATAGTGGTTTTAATCTAGCGGACGTATGCCCGATGCGTGAATAAGGTGTTAAAGGAAGTAGTCGACTTCATGAAATATCAATTATGTCTTTATAATGTGTTCTTCTTTCATTCCTTCTTCGTATCTGTTCATATGCGTTTCAAATGTTCCTTCTTCAAAAAACAAGGATATTCTTCTTCTAAAATTTTCTTGCATTTCGATCTTAGAAATATCTTGTATTTGTACCCATTCCGGCTTGCCTTCCCTGCTGTCTGCAATTAAATCCCCTTCAAATTCGTATGTAATATAATTAAAAATCATATATCTTTCTTTATTGGGATTCATATATTCCGCCAATCCTTTGAATTTTAAGTTTCTTACAATGAGTCCCGTTTCTTCTTTGACCTCACGAATTGCGCACTCCATAGGACTTTCCGGAAATTCAATTCGTCCTCCTGGAGCAATATAGCCCTTGTAAGAATCATGTTGCCTGTTTAATAATAAGATTCTATTGCCATTTACAATTAAACAAATGGTATACATTTTGATAATTTCTTCCACTTTTGAGTCCTCCCAGAGTATTTTTATCTCGGGTTATTTCTTATAACATTCGGACATTCCCGACGTCTCACCACCTCAAAACGGCTTGCTCGTCGGCTGCATTACGGTTAGGCGGTGCGCTTGTGCCATGAGTCCATTTCCCAGACTCTGCTCTCTGGTGACCAAGTGATAGCTCCGCTGGCCCGATGGGTTAATTCCGGTGTGATCTATTCCAACCAATTTACCTCTCAACTGGTTCTAAAGATTTGAAATTGAATTATCATGTGTAACTGAATTCTCAAATAAATTAATCTCTTTTAACATCGTATCCGACAATTCGATGTTCTTTGAGTTCTTATCACAAATTGATAGATTAGCAACATTCATATCAATCTTCTCATGAGTATTAAAAATAATTATGGGCAGCCCAATACTCCCTGCCCGAAATTCAATTGAAGGTAACGCAGTATCGGAAAACGTTAGGCAAATCTCAATACTAAAAGTCGTTACTCTTTATTCCAATCTATTTTGTTTTCTTAATTCGATTATGTATTCATATACATCATTGATTTCAGGAATTCCTTCAATTTTCTCCATTAATCGTTTAATAAAATAGTTATAATTACTGTCTCGCATTCCTATGTCTTTCAAATAAATCTCTTTATATTCTTTGATAAATTCTGACTTATTCTTATAAAATCGAAAACGTTCTAATACATAAAGTTCCTTAAGGGCAATGAATAAAGCTAAAAACTCCTTTAGATTTTTTGCGACTAAATTTACTTCATTTCCAAACGCCGTTGGCTGAATAAATAGGATAGGTGCTTCTTCTAAATCCACAATCGATCTATTAAAAGTATAAAAAGCAAAGTGGTCCCCATTTACTCCCGTCCTTCCAAAAACTACGGCATCTTCTGGAGTACATTCATACAAACCTATATCGCTATTAAAAGAGATATAAAAGCCTATATAATCATCGACTGAAAGACCATATTCTTTTTGAAGTTCTCTATCCAATTGTACAAGCTTCCCTAATGTTTCCGGCATTTTATAAGTGATCGGAATATGAGCCACCCCACAACTTTAAAGCATTCGCTTGTATTTCTCCTAACGTTTTCGTTTCACAAACCCTTGCTGGCTTAACCCCAGGTCCGGCGAACTTAGCCAGTGCAGGGTTATCTGCCGAATCTACTTCCTCGAAAGTCCCTTGCATACCAAGGGACGTCAGGTTTGCAGCGTGAATACGGTGTTATGTGCAGTTCCTCTTTCCTCGACTTAATCCCCAATATCAACCACTTTCTAGTTACTCTGGAAGTTGTAATTCTAAGTTTTCAATTGTTTCTAAATAGTTGTTGTTATTAAGTACTTCGTATTTAGTATGGCCTGATCCCTTAAATATGGAAATGTACTTCATATCTTTCGTAACTTCAAAGCCAAGGCTTTCGTTTTGATATATTCTTACTGCATATTCCTTTTGAGAGGAAAAGTCTTTCACCTTTTTTAATTCAATACTTGATAATTCATCAAAAATCTTTCCCATTATTCTCCTATCTGTAATAGATATTCTTGTATAGTCTGAATATCTCTCAATAGTAATTTTCAATACATCATCTTTGTGTATTTCATTTAAAACTTCTTTTTGAAATGAAGTATATTTAGCTTTGTCTAAAAAATACAAGATTCCAATAATCACAACCACAAAAGAAATAAAAATTATTGAAATTCTTCTCAATATTACACCACGTCCCCTCTAATTTTCTGCTTATACAACTTATGAATAAGCTACTTTATATTAATTAAGTAGGAGTTGCACATAGCGTTTCCGCATCTACGATATGACCCGGCCTTAGATAGCTCTAATCTTAGGCCGGGTCATGTGTTGTCCGAACCATCTTCCACGATTATACATCTGACAACAACCGAGGGGCGATAGCCCCACTGCGTGAATGCGGTATTAGGCGAAGCCGTTATGATTAACCTACAAAAAGCTCTTTAAATAATTCCTTTTTGTTTCTCTTGAAAATTCGATAAATGTGTATTAAATGCATCTTTAATGTCCCTCATTAGTTCCGAAATTAATATTTGGTTTCCTTCTGAGTTGATTTCATCCTGTTCAAATAGGGAATGTACAATTATCGAATTTCTAATATGCTCGATTGTTCCATATTCTTTCTAAACATTATTTCGAACTCAATGATATCTTCTGTGTTTCTCTTTACTAATTCCTGGGTTAACCATTCTACTTGTTCTGCCCCGTATTTTTTGGAATTAGAGATTAATTCCCAAAAGGATTCATTTGTCATAGGTTTACTCTCCTTTGATTTATTTATCTTTGCGGTTGTAAATTCCCCCATTACCTACCCAGTTACATATCATTCGGAGGCTCTCAAAATCATAGTCATCGAAGTGAATAGCCTTTGATCGATCTAGATACAGCTTCCTGAATGCCTCGGGCGGACCAAGGGACGACGCCAGTCGCCCCCATGCGTATAAACTGATGTTCCCGCCTTCGAAGCATTTCTTACTAGATCTCCTTCTAAAGCTTTCAGATTTATGCATATTATCAACGTTCTTTTCTTACTCATTGATGAGCAAGAATATTTACTAACTTTCCAAATGGATCTCGTACAAAAAATCGTTTGACACCCCAAGGCTCATCTACTGGACCATATTCTATTTGAATCCCCGCTTCCCTCATACGTTCAAATGCAACATCTAAATCATCAACTTCGATAGACAAATCAGGCGTAGGAGTATCAGAACCTCCCTGAGAAGCAAAAGATATTTGTATGTTCATCTCTTGATCTGAACCATATGTTACAATCCATCCATGATCCATTAATAAATTGAGTCCCAATAAATCATGGTAAAACCATTTTGCTTTTTCAATTTGATCTGTATGGATGTTTGTTACGATCCGTTTGACTTGCATGGTTTAACCTCCTTTAATACAAATCTGTGTTTCTCCATTTCAACTTTGTGGGAATTTCAATTAATGTTCTGGTATAGACTGATGCGTGATTACTTTGTTATCTGATGCCTGTGCCTACTCTGCAAAACCTCCATAATTTCGTTTATCTTTGAATGAATTGCAGCCAAAGATGCCCTCACTTTATTCAATCCACTTTCTTGGTCCAATTTCATGAAATTGTTTCTTCCTGTTATTGTTCAGGGCGTCAAGAATGCGATTATATGTAAAGTCACTCATAGGTTTAGGCAAATCATGTAAATTGAAAAATCCACATTCTAATATCTCTGGCGAACTTGGAGTTGGTACTAAATCTTGTACTATTTGAGCAAGAAATACAAAATGATGCATATCGTATGTCGGGTCGTAATAAATGCCTGTTATCTCACCGACAGTAATTTGTACTCCAATTTCTTCTAATGCCTCTCTAATTGCAGTCTCTTCAGCCGATTCATTTGATTCTGCTTTGCCTCCGGGGAGATCCCAATTATTTCTTCCATAACTATGTTTGACTAATAGTACTCTTTCTTCTGAATCAAAGATAATTGAAGCAGCGCCAATCAATTTAGAAGACATAATAGTGCTCCTTTAAATTTTTTTTGAATCTTGCTTTGTGACTTTATTTATGAATTCTTACATGAATTTCAGATAACGTTGTTGTATACACGAAACAAAATGCCCAAATCCTTTATTTGATAAAGCTCCCACTTTCAATAACTTCTTGAAATCAAAAATCAATCGAATTAGCTTTAAGTACCTGAGAGATTGAAATTGTTGGTTGATTATTTATCAATATTTCAGGTTTAACCCGTAATATCTCTCTTATAATATCAACTAAGTAATCTGAAAGTTATCAATTAGCCTACTAAATATCATTTCAATAAATTCTTGAGAATGCCTTCTTAGTTACGTCAGCAAAATACTACTCGTCTATTGATTGGCTGGATAGGTAACGGTCTGATTTGCGAGTAATTCTGCAAGTTGTACTTTCACATTGTTGGACTAAGGCATACTGGAGAAATTACTTATACTATTCGCCTGCTCTTTTTGTCGTATATCACAACGGTTACAATTGAAACAAGAACAACCACAGCATTTGCGGCAATTGTACCCGCCCAAGTCATAGGCAGGATGCCAAAGACGGAGCTTGCCGCATTGAACATGGTATGGCATAATACGCACATAAACACTCGGCTTTTGCCTGATATTTTGTAGATTGCCCCGTATAAAAACCGAAACGCAATGAGTTGAACTGCAAACATCCAGAAGTCAATGAGGCCCTCGTAGTGACCCGTCCCTGGAATGAAGAAGAGAGGGACATGCCACAAAAGCCAAATGATTCCAACATAAAGAGATGATAATACATAACCATATTTCTTGTTAAACCCTGGCTGCAATATGTACGTCCATCCAGTTTCCTCCAAGCCACCGATAATAAGGTTGCCAGGCAGGGCAAGGAAGAACATATAAAGTGGAAGAACCGTATCAGTGCGGCCTGAAACTGCAAGATGTATCAAAAAATACAGCGCAAGCCCTGCAACAACGAACAAATAAAGAAACGCGTTGTTTTTGGCGTAAAAAACAGTTTTCAACCATTCCTTAAAATCTGCTATTTTGTTATTTTTCTTCAGAACGATATATGAAGCAATAGCGGGCGACAAAATATAGATTGCAAAAGGAATATTCGTCCCAAACTGCTGTAACGATTGAACCGAAGAGTGAACCGAAAATCCGAATTGCCCAAGAGTAATCATAGCACCTGACACAAGATAGGCTATGCAAAATGTCAGCAGCGTAAATTGTACTATGATTTTTTTGTCAGTCACGACTTCTTCACCTCACGTTTTGCATCTACATTAATTTTGACGGATGGAAGCTTTGACTTTTATCACCTAATGTTTGCTTTCAGCCATTTCAAATTTCGTCTAGTCATGTTTTTAGTCCCTTATTAGATACGTCTTCATCCAATAATCCAATATATTCCTGAAATAATTCAACCTTATCAAGCTACATTCCTTCAAAAGAAAAAAAACGTATCCAGGTAACCCTTGCAAACATGAGTTTCAAGATACGGAATCGATCTTCCTACATTTAAAATAACGTCTCAAGTATTGGTTTGATTCTTGTTGAACTATCTTTGGTCTTCTTAGATTGGTTTACAATCATTAGGGCATTTCAGTTTACGTTATTGTATTCACGAACCCTCACTGGCTTATGCTGCCGGCCGATCCAGCTCAGCGATCAGTCCGCCGGGTCGAAGACTTAGCCAGTGCAGGATTGTCGTCTGAGTTGACCTCCTCTGCTTCCGCCTCGGGCGACCGAGGGACGCGACAGCGGCCCGATGCGTGAATGCTATGTTAGATGTTAGCTAAAGTAACCGACATCTTGAAATACTCACAGAATGTTTTTCTTGATTAGTTCCAATTCATCATTAAGATTTGTTTCAATTTTCTCTATCCACTCACCGGGATTGCTTATTTTGGTTGGATAACTACAACTATTCAAAAGATAATGGTTTAGTTGAAGATAACTACTAAGCGGAAAATCCTGTGCATACCATTGTTTTCTATATCCAATAATCCCATGATCCTTTAATAACGCTTCTA
Organism: Paenibacillus haidiansis; assembly: GCF_036553665.1. Classification (NCBI taxonomy): domain Bacteria; kingdom Bacillati; phylum Bacillota; class Bacilli; order Caryophanales; family Paenibacillaceae; genus Paenibacillus; species Paenibacillus haidiansis. Next base: position 327,335 of record NZ_JAZHPZ010000003.1, read on the forward strand.
ATGAATTAACAACCTCTGTAATAAATTGATTGAACTCACATTCTTCACTAAACTCTTTATTCCCAGGGCTCGTCTTTATCCCATCCTCATAACAGGTAATATCTATTCGAATTTTCTCTACCGAGATCTTCTCGATTCTCCAATTATGTATCGCTGGTTCCGAATCCCACTCAAATTGCACAACAGTTCTCACTTCATCCGACGGAGTACATTCAGGAAGCATATGTTCATTGGATCTAACTAAATCAATTAATGGTTCTGACAGATAACTTGGGAATATATATATTTCGGCATTTCCAATTTTAAGATGGACACCTGCCCATCCAATACTTTTAAGTTTGAATGTAAATATAATGTTGTATTCACCTGCTTTCTTTGAATATCCACGGTTATTTCAGCTAACGTTCTTGTATTCACGAAACGACCCAGCCCTAGATAGCTCTTATCTTAGGCTGGGTCGTTTGTTGTCTGAGCTTCTTCCATGATTATACTTCTGGCAACTGAAGGGCGAAAGCCCTGATGCGTGAATGCTATATGCAGTACCTGCCTTCTTCGAGTTATCTAGTAAATTGGCTCTGTTAATAATAATTGTTGATTAATATAGTTTTTCCAAAAGGCAGCAATTAAATTACGCTAAAAGGGAACACATCTCTGCTCCCATGTTTAGTAACTAACTATCTAATTCTTCTATTGTCATAAAAATTATTGAATAAACTTCTTCTATGTGTTCGTTGGTTTTTTTATCATTATACAAACCGAACCCCCAGCTTTTTAATGTATCTTCTTCATTTGATTTATGAACACCGACAGCATAGCTATTACCTGGAGACCAACCCCAAGATTCCCCATATTCAATATCCTTATTAGTAAAAGGTATATGACTTGTAGTTGAAATAAAAAAGAATGGTATTGGTGAATTTGAATAGATATCTGCATAATGGCTTTCAGATGCTTGATAAAGATTTTCTCTCATAACAAAAACAGCATCATAGTCCTCTAGGTCGACTTTATTCAAATCATCAAATAAGATTTTATTGAAGTTAACTTCCTTTTCTCTTACTTGTGGTGGTTCTCCAATAACTGCTATATTTAAAGACTTTCCTTCGTATAAATCAAATTTAGTACTCGTACAAGCTGATAGGACAAATAAAAAAATTAAAAATATTAAAATAATATATCGCTCTCCTCTATTCGCCATATGACACCTCCTATTACCTTAGTTAAGATTCATTTTCATCTTTGAAATACGTCATCATATGCATAAAAATCATTATGTAGATTTGTTAATACATCAGTAATGTTTTGTTCATAACTGTCTCAAGCTTGCAGATTAAAATTTTGTTTAGCAGGCAGTCTTTCATATAACGTTTCCGCATCTACGACGCGACCCGGCCTTAGATAGCTATTATCTTAGGCCGGGTCGTGTGTTGTCTGATTATTCTTCTTTGATTTCACATATGACAACCAAGGGGCGGATGCCCCGCAGCGTAGATGCATTGTTATACGACGGGGTCCTTCTATGAGTATACCCACATCGTTTACTGATATTATTTATCAGGTGTGTATTCAATTAAATCTGATAATTTGCACTCAAATGTATCGCATAGCTTTAATAATGTTTCTAATTTTGTTGTCTCAATATTTATTTCTTTATACAGTTTGTTAATCGAATTTCTACTCAGTCCTGATCTGTTCATTAATTCTGTTATATCATCAATTCGGTGTTCAGCCATTAGTACTCTAATATTGCACTTTATCAAACAGACTCCCTCCTATGATCAATATATTATCTCTCAAAATTATTTTTATCAATTAGAAGTCATCATTTCACCTTATAGAGTTAATAATTATCTTTACAATTAACTCTATAGGGATATATAATAACCTTATAGAGTTAATAAAAGGAGGGAAGTCATTGATTGAATCTTTAGAAGTTTTAGCTGAGCCTTTAATTCGCCATCGTTTAGAACCGTTATACTCAAACTCAGAACTTGAACAATTTTCTTCTAAATGTGAGCAGTATCTAAAAATCATTCGAGAATCGCTTCCCGATAACCTTCAACACACCCTATTTCTTTATGAAGACGCTCTATCTTCATTACAAACTGTTTTGGAAAGCAAATTGTATTTGCAAGGATTTAAAGATGCACTATATCTTTTTAATGAACTACATATTCAAATGAATTAAGGGCCCTATGGGCCCTTTCTTTTACTCTTAAGACCCTGTCGTATAACGTTCCTGTATCCACGACGTCCCACCGACTTAAGGCTGCGCCAGCAGCCGGCCGATATGCGGTTAGTCGGTGCGGATGTGTCCGCTGAAATTGCTTCTCTGCCAAACTCTTCTCGCGGACCGAGGAACCGTCAGGTTCCGATGCGTGAATATGATGTTATACGAAGATTCGCCTTCATCGATATCCCCCTCATTAACTTTCACTTTCTATTTTTTCAACGAAGAAGGATAACCAAGCAAATCCCATTCCTAGATAGGTTATCAGTGGTGTCAAAAATTCCTTTGTTGCAATTCCAAATAATCCGACGGTGATTGTAGTTGCTATTGCTAAGTAAAGTCTTATTCTAGCCTTTATTATTTTTGTTGAGATATCCTTTTCAGCAACATGATACATAAAATAAAATACTGAATAAATTGCTGTTGTTATAAAAAATAAATTATAAAATAATCCGCTAGTATCATAATCCAAATTAAGAATTTTTTTTATGGCAGCCAAGAAAATAGCTCCAATAAATATTGAAGCAAAAAATGAATAAACAAAAATACCATACAAAAAAGGCCAATGGCCGAATTCATCAAATAATTGCGCAGGATTCTGCGCAGATTTACGTATAAATTTAGGAGGTTTAATCCAAAAAAATCTAAGGCTTAATATAAAAAATAGTGTGTATAACACCATCATTAAGATACCAACAAGTATACTGCTAATTACTTCACTAACATTATTCAACAAAGAAATAAGGGTTCCAATAAGCAAAAACATTATAAATATAATATTACCTGCTTTTTGCATTTCCATGAAGCCCGGACTCTCTAACCAGGATATTACTTTTTTAGATTTCTGAAAAAAAGTCTTAAATTTACCCTTCATTGAAATCTCCATTCTACAAGTAATTGCGAATTTTCGTATAACGTTGTTATATCTACGAACCCGAGAGGCTTAAGGCACGTACGCGCCAAGTCTAGCATACTTAGCCTTTAAGGGTTGTCTACCTGATTCCACTTCTCCGAAATCCATTGGGTAGACCAAGGAGCGAATGCGACGCACCGTAGATACATTGTTATCGGATGTTCAGTCACTGACTAATCTTACTTCATCTCTGGTTTTCCCAATTCATTAAGCTTTTTATTTAATTTATTTCTCCTAATATCTAACCTTTTAGGTTGAACTATTGAAAAATCAAAGAGTGCTTCTAAAACTTCAAGTAACCACTCAGCTTCACCATGTTCAACATCAATTATTTCACCTGTAGTAATACTTTTTTGAGGATGGGCTGCAAAATTACCAATATGTCGAACAGCATCTACTGATTCTTTTAAATATGTTGGAACATCATGTTTAGAAATAAATTCTTCAATCTCCTGAACTAGATTTTTTCTCTTAATATTAAATTCTTCCCTTAATAAATGTTGCAGCAGTCTTCTACTAATTGCTGCACTAGCCTTTGGACTAATTTCTAGAACTTGGCAAGCTTCAAGAAAATCTTTTCTATATATCCCTTGTACTTCAATAGGCAAATCTCTTGTGTTCCTATGCATTGGATAAATAATAAATTCTGCTCCAAGTTCATATATTTCGATTCCATCTCTAGTATTCGCAATTCTTCCATCTGTTAATATAATAATCAGTTCATCACAAGCTGGACAAAGACCATTCTTAAGTTCATAACCTTTACCATAGTCACAATCTTCATCATCCCAAATATAAGGAATTATTGTTTGGTTCTTGAACTGGACTTGAATTCCAATATTACAATATGGGCAAATCATAACATTCTGTACCTCCCAATTTTTATATTTACATGAATTTCCGATAACGTTCTTGTATTCACGAACCCTCACTGGCTTAAGGGGCGCTAGTCCCGGGTGCCGACGGACATAGCTAGTGCAGGGTTGTCTGGTGATTCTACTTCGCTGATAACCCTCTTGCAGACTAAGGCCCCGCCAGGGGCCGCAGCGTGAATACGGTGTTATAGGATGTTCAGGCCTTCATCGATTTGCTTACTTGTCTGTTTTAGACAGGTAAGGGTCTTTATACAGGTCTTTATACAGGTCTTTATACAGGTCTTTATACAGGTCTTTATACAGGTCTTTATCATTTCATTACAACTAGAGTTTTCATTGCCTTTTTGATATGGTATCATTTGTATAAGAAAACCGAGTGCTGAGAACACTCGGCTATACAATTGGCTTGGATGGTTTATTCCCCTCTAAGTCATTTAAGGAACAAAACCCACCTTCGGCCGTCAACCTTGGGGTGGGTTTTTACTTTCTCTTGTTGTTAGAATTAATGTATGTTAAGAGGGCAAGGAAAAACGTTTCGAAAAGGAACATTATTGTCAATGCATCTTTAACCTCCATGGCTTCACCTCCTTTCGAAGGGAAACCATGCCCACCCAAGATTCAATTGTACTTCCTTATACTACCACATATAATAACTCATTAATAGAATGTTTGTTCGTGTTTTATGTTTCAATATGCCGGAATTTCCTATAACGTTCTTGTATTCACAAACCCTCACTGGCTTAAGGGGCGAATGCCCCGGGTCCGACGGACTTAGCTAGTGCAGGGTTGTCTGCTGATTCCGCTTCCTCGAAAAAGCCTCTGTAGACCAAGGCCCCTTGAGGGGCCGCAGCGTGAATACGGTGTTATGCGAAGTGATTCCCTTCTAGAACTGCTTAACAAAGAAATTATAATTAATTTTTTCTCCTTCATTACCGAAAAGATAAGGCAAACCAGACCAATTGCTATTAATAAACAAAAATAAAAAATCTATATAATTGCTGTGTGAAATTGGTACAAGCAATTCCCCCTTAGGGTTTTAAAGGCATCGACTTTGTCTTTTACTGATACTTTGAATCCTGTTAAATGATCAAATTTAACTGAAACGAATTTCTTAAAAAAATGCTTATTGACCTTTGTTCCGAAGTGGAATAAGCTTGCAGACTTATTAAAAACTTTATTTTCCGTTGCATTTATAAATAAATCTGCTACCTCAATAGCCTCTTTAACTTCATCAAAAGTTGGCAGGGAATACTCATGCTCCAAATTATTTCTTAACTTTCTTATCTTTGAGATAATGAAGTGAGGTGCAATGTTTAGTGATTGGAGAAATTGTAGTTTCAAAGGCACACCATCGAATTTTCCATGCTGATCCTGATACTGTTTTATAAGTCCTTTTAATCCTTTATATGTGTTGATATTGTTAAACGCTCTAAAATCATATCCAAGATTAGCTAATATGTATCGATCTGACAATCAATAGCCCTCTTTGCATTAGTTAAAGAGTTAATTAATCCATCTTCTGTTCCCAGTCTAAAGTCAGTATAGGCTAACTCTAAAAATCTACTAGGTGAAACTTGAAATGTTATAGTATTTAAAGTTCCGTAGTGTTCAACTTTAATTTCTACATAGCTCCATTCGATTTCCGCTAATCTAATACAATCACTTAAGTCATTCATGAAGTCACCTCCAGAAATACAATACTAAAAGTCTTGAAATCATTTCGCATAACGTTATTGTATTCACAAAACGCCCTAGCCTTAGATAGCTCTTATCTTAGGCTGAGGCGTTTGTTGTCTGAGCTTCTTCCACGATTATACGTCTGACAACCGAGGGGCGATAGCCCTGAAGCGTGAATACTGTGTTATATGCTGTCGACGCCTTAACGATCTACTTAAATGCTTCTTCCATTTCAATATTTCTTAAGGATTCAAAAAAATATCTTGCATTAAAAAATGCTAATTCAATTGAACTACCTTCAAAATTCTCTCTAACTTCACGTATAATTTTTTCGTGATTATCCACATCATATATACCATATGCGATCTTTTGTACCGATGAGTGTTTGATTGCATCAATAATATGCTTATCGCTATCTTTATCTAGAGATTGTCCGTATATTGTCAGTCCTTTAGAAGCTGTAGTTAACGCACTGTAACAAAAACTTAAATATTTATTATTCAAGATATTGTTTAGTTTTTGTTTCCAAGTGCCTTCTGATATATATAGTGGAAAATATCCTGACTCATACGTCTCTGTAATAGTCTGTAGCAAAGGTAAATCTGTTCTACCAACTGGATTTCTTTTAATTGTTATTTTAATTATTTCACCTTTATTCATATACAAATGTAATGAACCATGAAGGTGATATAGTCTTATTGGATTATCTTTAGGAGTAACTCCTGGTCCGGCACCAAAAATTATCATTTCAGAATCTTTATCATAACCAAAACCATCTGCAACTTTCCTAACACCATTAACTTTATTAAGTGCCCAGTATGCCAATAGATCATAATTTGTAGTAAAGACTTTTTCTTGAAATAATCTGAATGTTGCTTTAAGATCATTATCTTGTTCAAAAGTCAATTCATTAGGTTCAGGATGAACTTTCCTTACTGTTTCAATTAAGGCATCTTTAATTCTTTGGTAGCTATTTTCAATTGGATTGTATTCTATATTAAAAATTCTATTGGTGTTACTTGAAATACCTAAGATGCGGAGAACATACTCAAAATTGGTTGTATTTAGATTTTCAAATAAATCAATGTCCTCTTTCAAAAACAATTCTTTTGCTTCTTCAAACAAATTACTATACATAAACTTGGTACCAAAATTAATAGAAAAGCCGTTTCCAAACAATAGGTTTGTTAGATATATTTTATCTATACTTATAAGATCTTCAAACGTTTTTAAATTCTCCATGATATGTTCACCCCTAATTATGTTCTGTCGATTGCATATAACATCCTTTCCCCGAATTCACCAATATCTCTTCACTCTCAATATTATCGAATTCGCTCTATCTCCCATTGTTGCTGTATTCACGAAACGCCCCAGCCTTATATTGCTCTTATACTTAGGCTGGGGCGCTTGTTGTCTGTGTCTCTTCCATGATTATACATCTTAACAACCAAGGGACGATAGCCCCGCAGCGTGAATGCTGTATTATATAATGTCCCGGCCTTCTATGATTCGCTTATCATTATCCATGAATCCTCTTCCTATATAGTTTACATTTACTGCTTTGAGTCCCATAGCGTTTGACCAAATAGATAATTGGCCTATATGATGAATTTCGTGTACGATTACATGTCTTAATACTTCACCATAATAATAAGTTTTTGATGACCACGGCACTGATACAGACTTATATTCATTTTTTGGAGTCCAGTTCAATAGGCTTTTATTTACTACATCCTGGCTTTCCCTTGATAATTCTCGAATCAGTTCTAGTGATTTGTAATGTTCGTAATTCGGTTCCGAAACCACATCACCGTTTATAGCTTGTATCCAACTACACTCAACATCAACTATATGAAAGAAAGTTTTGAGTATTGATCCAAGTCCTCCTTGACGCTCCTGAACAAGTTCGTTTTCTGATAATTGGGAACATAGACTAAACCATTCTTCTCTAACCATCCAGTTGTACTTAAAAAAGTCTATCACCTTGAGTTCACCTGCTTCTATTTTTATATTTGCCGGGATTTCTTATAACGTTCCTGTATTCACGACGTCCCACAGACTTAAGTCTGCCCAGCAACCGGCCGCGATGCGGTTAGTCGGTGCGGATGTGTAAACTGAATATTCTTCCTTGTTAAATACTTCTGGCTGACCGAGGGCCGTCAGGCCCGATATGTGAATATAATGTCAGCGCCTTCTACAGGTACCTCTTTATTATCAGGTGGTTCTCTTCACTAAGTGATAACTTAAGTAATTCTGAATCGTATCCTTCTCTCCTAAAAACATTAATTATGTCCTCGATCCTATCCTTAAGGTTCCTTTTTATTTGTATGTAATTGAATTCCTAGGGGTACTACTGGATTACTCGTGCCCTCAAGAACAAAGTGCTTTATATATGACCAAATCAATGGACCGTTCTCCCATAAACCTGTAGTCATAAGTAGCAGTTGGACGAACGATTTCCACTTTAAAATTGTTTAATAGAAAACGACCGAAAGACTATGCATTACTTAAGGGATCTTCAAAACTAACCACTGGTAATGACTTGGTTGAGATCCAATTGTTCATATTAACTTCTAATGCCATACGCCCGACTTCTTTGTTGCTATCTTCATACGACATCTATCCTACTTTTAGTAAAATCAAACTATTTCCCTGCTCTTATTGTCTATACCAATCTTTAAAAGCTGCAATACACTATATCAACCTTAAAAAAGGAGTGATATAGTTGGCAAACAGTGATGTACGTCTTGCACTTTGGTCAGGTACTAATTTTTCTGGTCGTCGGATTCTCTTCAGACGTGGAGGGGTTGCGGTTCGTGATCTTGGAGCGTTTCGCTTTAACAATGCGCTTTCAAGCTTCCGACTCAGAAATGTTGTGCAAAGCACTCAAGTAACACTTGTACTGTTTTCGGGAACTAATTTTCAGGGGTCCTTCCGCGTGTTCCGTGGCAGTCAAAATGTGGCTAACTTGGGTAATTTCAATTTCAATAACGTCACCTCCTCGTTCATTTTGGTAGGCCGCAATCTTACTAACACACAAATATCTCAAATTCAAAGCACTGGAGTACCACCACGTGACATTCTTATTATAAGACAATAACACCAAATTATATGGTTTTGGAATAATCGGCTGCCTAGGACATATTAATCGACAAAGGTTGCCGAAATTATTGAACACAACAAAGACTCAGGGTTGCTTTTTCTATGCCCTGAGTCTTTGTTTAATCGTGTTCGGTTAATTTACCAGTTACTCGACAAGGTTACCGGGCGGCTAAGCCGTTCTTAGCCTCTCAACGCTGACCATCATAATTCCCGCCAGCTTCAATCGTTTTCTTAAGTAGTTCTGTCGTGATTTGATTTATCGTTTGAAATTCAACAGTACTTGTGTGTGAAATAACAAGCCGAAACGAAAATTCCGAGAGTAGCAAAAAGCCCAAGAAGGCTCCCCTTCTTGGGCTTAACATTTCAAACTCTTACATTCCAGGGTTTGAACCTAACCCCGTTGTTACGACCCCGCCCCGCGGTACCGCCGGACGCCGTAGTTCCAGAGCGTCAGGCCGATGGCGAGGAAGACGGCGCCCATGAGCGGGGTGATCAACGCCATCGTTCGCATGTCCTCGCGCTCAAGGAACAGCGCGGCCGGGTAGACGCCGACGAAGGCGAACGGCAGAATCCAGGTGAGCAGCACCTGGATGGCGCGGTTGTAGATGGTGACGGGGTAGCGCCCGTAACCTTGGACGTTGTACATCAGCGGGAGAATGCCGGTCGGCGCGTCCGAGTAGAACGACAGCGACGTGAGCGCCGTGTATATGCCGGTGTAAATCGCCACCGCACTCAGCGTCAGCAAGATCAGCGCGGGTATGGTCCACCACTCGAACGACAGGCCGAGCTGCCCGCCGCTGACGATCATAATAATGATCCCGATGACGGAGCCGACGAGCGCCGGGGGATCGACATTTTCCAGGAAAATCTGGAACAAGTTGTGCGCCGGCCGGGTCATAACCCGGTCCATCTCGCCCTTGACGATGTAGCGTTCGCTGAAGTTCCACAGGTTGATGAAGCAGCTAAACACGCCGTACGGCACCATGAAAAACCCGTAAACAAACACGACCTCCGCCTCGCTCCAACCGCCAAGGCTTTCTGTATGCATGAAGATGACGAAGATAAAGATCAGGTTCGTCGCCTGAAACAGCAGATCGGAAATGACCTCGACCCAGAAATCGGCCCGGTAGGTCATGCGGGTTTTGAAATAGTTTTTCAAATATTCGACGATCAGTCCCAAGTAATATCCCATATTCATCGGCTCAACCTCCCTGCACGAACAGGCGCTTGCGCGACTGCCGGTACAGCCAGAACAGCGGAATCAGCAGCAGCAGGAACCAGAACACCTGGATGCCGAGCACATTCCAAATGCCCACCCCTTGAATCCGGCCCGTAAACACGGACCCCGGCAAGTAAGTGATCGCCTGGAACGGCAGGAAGCCCATAATATCGGCAAGCCAGCCCGGGAACAAACTGATCGGAATGATCAACCCGGAGAAAAGGTCCACCACGACCCGCTTCATGCGCATGAAGCCTTCATTATTTTCCACAAAAAATGCCATCAGCCCGGTGATCATATTGAGCTGCGAATTGATCAGGAAGCTGAAAAACAGCATCACCAGAAACCCTGCCCACGCCTCGGGCGCGGTCGGCAGCTTCACCGGAAAGAACAGCATCGCGATCGCCATTCCGGGAATCATGAACAGCATGAACCGGAACAAGCCCTCGCCGAAGCCCTGCATCATTTTCACCATCAAATAGTTATAAGGCCGGATAAACTGGATCGCGATGCTTCCATCGCGAATATCGGTGGAAATCTCCCGGTCCAGATTATTAAAATAAAACGCCCGCGCCATCCACGACACGGCCAGATAAGTCGTCATTTGCGACGCCGTGAACCCGCCGAGCTCTCCGCCGCCGCCGTAAATCGCTTTCCAGGTAAAATAGTAAACCCCGATATTGAGCGTATAGATCAAAATGCCGGTATAATAGTTCACCCGGTAAGCCAGCATCGTTAAAAAGCGTACCCGGATAAAATCGAGGTAAGCCCCGGCCCCGCTAAACATGGACAACCACATCCTCGTCGTTGCGAACCTCCGATGGTGCGTCACCTTGCTTTTCCGCCGATCCGGATTGGTAAATGCTGCGCACGATATCGTCCGTATTCGTTTCGATGATTTTGATGTCGGTGATGTCCGCTTTGCCGACCACTTGCCCGAGCACGTCGGATACGTTGATCTCCAGCGGAATCCACACCTTCGCCCCGAGCTCGTTCTCCGCCGACCACGCTACCGGCAGCCCCGCCGTCCAGCCCTGAAGCTGCGCCAGCTTCGTGGCCGTGCCGAATTGGAATTGCACTTCGCGTCCGGTGCCCCAGCGGTTTTTCAGCTCTTCGAGCCCGCCATCGTAAATAATCCGGCCATCGTCGAGCATAATGACCCGCGAGCACAGCGCCTCGATATCCTGGAGATCATGCGTCGTCAGTAGAATCGTCGTGCCGTGTTCCCGGTTCATATCCTTCAAAAACTCGCGTATCTCCGATTTCACCACGATATCCAGCCCGATCGTCGGCTCGTCCAGAAACACGATCGACGGATTATGCAGCAGCGCCGCCACCAGCTCGCAGCGCATCCGCTGCCCGAGACTCAGCTTCCGGACTGGGCGGTTCAACAGATCCTGCAACTGCAGCCGTTCCACCAGCTCGTCCAACCGGCGTTTGTAATCCTGCTCGGATACCTTATACACCTTGCGCAGCAGCTGGAACGATTCGATTACACCGATATCCCACCAGAGCTGACTGCGCTGTCCGAATACCACGCCGATATGCTGTACGAATTTCTCGCGTTCCTCGTAAGGAACAAAACCCCCTACCGACAATTTCCCCGACGTCGGCACGAGAATCCCGGTCAGCATTTTGATCGTGGTCGATTTGCCTGCGCCGTTCTCGCCGATATATCCGCAGATTTCCCCTTGCGGGATGCTGAACGAAATATCTTTGACCGCGGCGACTTCGTTATATTCCCGCTTGAACAAGTCCTGAAAAGCACCCTTCAACCCTTCGCGGTTCTTCTGGACCTTGAACGTTTTGCGTAGATCCTTCACTTCAATTGCGTTCATGTTGTGCTGTACCTCGCTATACTTAAAATAGGCGGATCGGCGTGAGCCTATAGACAAGACCGCTTAAAAATTATATAGCAGCTAACAAAAAAGCGCCAGTAGGCGCGAACAATCATTATAACTGTTATATAGCTCCAGCATCTCTTGCCGTATAGAACGACGGGAAAATTGGACGATAATGTAATTCGTCTCTTATACGCGTTGTATCTACGATCATGTCCCATGGATTAAAATCCTGCTGTTGCGCTTCCGGCGAAATTGGGTTGTCATGAAGCTGGTACAACTCTGCTACGGAGAACGGTGCGTCGTCGGCAACATTATAGATTCGGCCGTCTATACCTGGTGTGGAAGCAGCTAACAGAAGGGCCTGACTTACATCCGCATGGTGCACCATATGGAGTCGTTTGGCAGGATTCCATTTACTCATGAACGGTAGAAATTCCTTGATATGGGGATCACGCTCACCATAGACAAAAGCAAGCCGCAAAATGCGCAGTCCCAAACCCTTATCGCGATGAAGCCTCAGCAGCGCATCTTCAGCAACTGCTTTGGTTTGAGGATATGGCAAAACCGGTCTTAATTCGTCATCTTCACGACTAGGTCTCGATTGATTTCCTGAACCGTATACCAAATTGGTGCTGGTAAAAACAAACCTTGGCACTTCCGCTTTCAACGCAGCGTGAGCTAATGCTATACTGGCATCGATGTTTGACATTCTGGCAGTGTTCTCGTCAACACCGCGGAACTGCGCAGCCAAGTGAACTACGACATCCGTACCCCGGAGAGCGGCTTTCCAACTGTCTGTCTGCAAAAGATCACCTTCTAAAACTTCAGCCCCTTGCTCGCGAAACCACTCCGTTTTTCTAGTGTCCCGAATCAAAAGTTTGACGTGATGACCATGTTGTAACAAACGCGGAACAAAGCGGCTTCCTATTTTGCCTGTTGCTCCTGTTACGAAAACGTTCATTTTAAAATCCCTCCTGAGTTCTTCAGATCTATAATGGCAGTCTGACAGAATGTGCGCGTGGCTTCCTTCCTGTGTTTATCGTATGATTGACAGTGTTAGGATAAGGAGGGTAGTCAATGGAAGTTATCTCTTCTAGCATATCGTTAAGTGAATTTTTGCGTTCGCGTCGGGAACGACTCGCTCCACAGGAAGTCGGGTTACCATCCTATGGAAGACGTCGTACACCCGGACTTCGACGGGAAGAAGTAGCCCAGCTTGCTCATATTGGAACATCCTGGTATACCTCTTTGGAACAAGGCAGAAATATCAATCCATCAGAGGATGTACTGAATAATATAGCAAAAGCACTGCGTTTGACTGAGGATGAACGTTGTCATCTCCATCTACTGGCGAAGCCGATAAAACAGGTAAAAGTAGAAGAACAAGAACTGAATATCGGTTTGGAGCGAACGATTATGGCTCTTGAACCGAATCCTGCATTCATTATGGGAAGAAGTTGGGATTTGTTGCTTTGGAACCAAGCGGCAGAGATTGTGTTTGGATTACCGGCATTCTCAAATGATTTACAACAGAAACCCAATTGGTTGAGACGGTTTTTAATGGACATATCGCTTAAATCGAAAAATATGGAGTGGGAAGCCAAAGCGCAAATCATGATCGCTCGTTTTCGTGCGGATTACGCACATTTTCCTAATGATGCGAGGTTTAAGGAGCTTATTGAGGAGTTTATGCAGATTAGTGAGCTATTCCGCGAGATATGGCCGCAGCATGGCGTTCAGGTTGTTACGGATTGCCACAAACATTGGTCCGACCCGAGGATTGGGGAGATGGAATTTGAACATGTATCCTTGCAACCGCCAACCGATCCCGAGCTGAAGCTCATGATTTATACCGCTTCAAAGGATACGGCTGACCGTTTGCAAAGTTTTATAGGCACCCGGACTGTTAAAGACAATTCGGAAAACCGTATTATATAGAAAAGCTAGCATTTATGCTTCTATTTCCCCGCCACCGCCTCAAGAACCCGCTCCACCGCTTCTTCAGCCGTAAGCAGCATTTTGGCGGCCGGATCGCGCCGCTCGGCCCATTCAATCCGGCCCTGCGCGGCATCCTTGCCGATCACGATCCGCAGCGGCAGCCCGATCAGATCGGCGTCCTTGAATTTAACGCCGGCCCGCTCATTGCGGTCGTCGAGCAGCACCTCGACCCTTTCGGCCTGCAGCTTCTCATATAAGTCCAGTGCAAGCGCCATCTGCGTCTCATCCTTGGCGGAGACGGGGATCACATGCACCTGGTACGGTGCCAGCGCGAGCGGCCAGATGATGCCGTGCTCGTCGTGGTTTTGCTCGATCGCCGCGGACAAGATCCGCGACACGCCGATTCCATAGCAGCCCATAATCATCGGCTGCGCCCGGCCGGAAGCGTCGAGATAAGTCGCGCCCAACTTCTCGCTGTATTTCGTGCCGAGCTTGAAAACATGCCCGATCTCGATGCCCCGGTGAAATTTCAACACGCCCTCCGCGCAGCGCGGGCAGGGATCGCCCTCCTGAACGGTACGGAAATCGCCGACCCGAGTCAGCTCCAAATCCCGCCCGGGAACGAGATAGCGGTAATGATAATCCGGCTCATTGGCTCCGGCGATTCCCTGCTCCATCTCTGCGGCCGTATGATCGAACAACACGGGCAGGTTCAACCCGTAAGGGCCGACGAATCCGACCGGAACCCCGGTCAAAGCCTGCACGGCTTCGGGATCGGCGATTTCGAACTCGTTTGCGCCCAGGTAATTTTTTACCTTCAGCTCGTTGATCTCCTGATCTCCCCGAATCACCACGGCCACCGGCTCGCCGTCCGCCATGAACATGACCGTTTTCAGAATATCGGATGCCCGGATCCCGAAGGCCTCCGTCAACTGACCGATCGTTTTGATCCCCGGCGTATGGAATTTTTCCGGCTGCGGCTTCCCGCTCTCATTCGCGGAGTACCCCCCGGCAGCGCCCACACCCGCTTCGCCGGCCGAAGCCAAGACCGTTCCCGACTCGGCCTTCTCCAGGTTCGCGGCATAGCCGCAGCAGGTACAAGTCGCGATCGTATCCTCGCCGATGTCCGCCAGGGCCATGAACTCGAGGGTTCCTCCTTCGCCGCCGATGGCCCCGGCGTCCGCTTCGACCGGGCGGAAATTCAGCCCGCACCGCTCAAAAATCCGGTGATACGCGTGATACATGCTCCAGTAGGAGCGGTCCAGCCCCTCCCAATCCGGGTCAAACGAGTACGCGTCCTTCATCTGGAATTCCCGCCCGCGCAGCAGGCCGAAGCGGGGACGCCGCTCGTCGCGGTACTTCGTCTGGATTTGGTACAGCGTGACCGGCAGCCTCCGGTAGGAGCTGATCTCCTGCTTCACCAGCGTCGTGATGACCTCCTCATGGGTCGGCCCCAACGCAAATTCCCGGCCGTGCCGGTCCGACAGGCGGATCAGCTCCGGCCCGTATACTTCGTAACGGCCGGATTCCTGCCATAACTCCGCCGGCTGCAACGCCGGCATAAGCAGCTCCTGCGCCCCGGCGCGGTCCATTTCCTCCCGCACAATTTGCTCCGCCTTGCGGAGCACCCTTCTGCCCAGCGGCAGATAGGTGTAAATACCGGCGGCAAGCTGGCGGATTAACCCCGTTCGTAGCAGCAGCTGATGGCTGACCGCTTCCGCATCCCCCGGCGCTTCGCGCAGGGTGTTTAATAACAACTGGCTTTGATGCATACTTCATCTCTCCTTTTAAAATATGGAAATTGTATTCGCTCGTCCCATTGGAAATTTCCAATAAAACCGGACTTAAAAAGCTCCTCCCTCCAGCCTGATTGGAAATTTCCAATCAACAGGCGAAATTTTCGCCCAAAACAGCCAGAAGTCGCATTTCTTATTGGATTTCTCCAACCACAATCGCAAACGATCCCCTTCCCGCGCTCGTTAAGTGGATTTATCCAATTGCCATCGGCAACGAGCCGAACCCTCCAGCAAAACAAAAAGACACATCCGTCAGGGACGAATGTGTCGTGGTACCACCCTTATTTCGACCGCAGCAGTATGCAGGCATACCTAAACCCATACCCTTATGCGGTCCTTCATCGGATAACGGCCGGCGGGCCGGTCGGCGGAGAATCTCGTGTCGATCTCCGTCACAGCTCGCAAGGTAGGGTCAACGTTACTTCGCGGCGGGAAACCTTTCAGCCCGAGGGCTTCCTCTCTGGACGGCGAATCCTGTAACGATGGGGCCTTGGTCAAAGCTTTTTAGCGTTATAGTATAAGTTTATTGCCCAATTTACAAGAAAAACCAAAATTAGTCAAGGAGAAATAAACATTCTCAATTAAGCTGCTCCCCGCTCCCTACTCCAGCTGAATGCCTCCGATCCGGTCGACCCGGTTCGTCCAGATCCACCCGCTGTACGAGTCCGGCAGCCGCTCCACATCCTCCAGGCTGTCAAAGCCGCTGGAGAAATCGCTCCCGTCTCCCCCTACGACGATGACGCGCGTTCCCACGCGCTCCATCCGGGCGACGAATTTCTCCGGCCAGCCCCAGATCCAGGGGGCGATCTTCTCCGGGATATGCAGCTCCGTATTCCGGCAAGCCGCCGGAACATAGCCGGTCCAGCCGGAAGCCTCGTAGGAAATGAGGCATGTTTTGAGGCTCGCTTTGGACATCGCCTTCATGTCCGGCAGCTGTTCCTTGAGCGCCGCGATCGGCTCGTCGCCGCCGTACACCGTGTATTGCCTCAGCTTATCCGCAGGCATATCCGTGAAATACTGCGCCAGTTGAACCCCTTCCTCCGCGTCATTGCTTTTAATATGAATCAGGAACGATCGGTCGGGAAAATTATTCAACACTTCCATCAGCGAAGGCATCATGTTGACCCCCTTGCCGCGAAAAGGAAAAGTAGCTCCTCCGTCAGCCGTGTAGCCGTATCCGATATCCAACAGCTTAAGCTCGGCCATCGTGTAATCCTTGGTCGTTCCTTGCGCCTCGGTCCGGCAATCCAGCGTCCAGTCGTGGAACACGGCGAATTGCCCGTCCTTCGTTGGCTTGACGTCGAACTCGACCATATCCGCCCCGGCCGCAAACGCGGCTTCCATGGACGGGATCGTATTTTCCAGATAAGGATGCTCGGGCTTATAGATCCGCTGCGCCGTGCAGGTGTCGTTCTCGATCCCTTCCATCGGGAAGGTTTGCGCCAGCCCCCGATGCGCCAGCAGCTTCGGCCCCTCACCCGACCCTCCGACAAACAGCGAAGTATTGTTCAAATAAATAAACAGGATGAATCCCAAAATAATCCAGAATCGTTTGCGTCGCACAAGCCTTTTTAAAAATTGCATACCAGCCGTCCTCCATCATTCATTACGACGGAAAGCTATCCCGTTGGTCTTATGTATATGAATCCCCTTCGAGAATATAGCCGTTTCCGCGGACAGCGGTAATCCGGAAAGCGTCTTTGCCGTATTTTTTGCGAATGCGGTAGATCAAGGCGCTGATCTCATCGGCCGTCACATCGGGCAGCCCGTCATTGCCGAGGGCCCGGTCGTGCCAGACGACGCTTTTGATCTCCGCCATCGTCACCAGCCGGTTGATATGCTGATGCAGCAGTTGGATGAGCAGGAACTCCTTCTCCGACATTGGAATCTTGTGTCCGTCGATATGGCATTCCCTTTTTTCCCACAGAATCGTTACATGCCCGGCTTCCGACTCCACCCTTTCGGGCTCCGTTCTGAGCGCATCGAATTCCAGCGTCTGCTCCCCCGTCGTATACGAAAAATGCAGAACCGCCGTTCCCCGCGCCAGCTCGATCCGGTCGTTGGTTTCCAGCACATAAGGGGCGTACGGAATCACCCGCACTCCGTTGACCTCGCTCCCGTGCCGGCTGCCCAAATCATAGAGCACCGCCTTCTCTCCCTCTCGGCGGATTTGAAGATGCTTGCGGGAAATGAAAATATTGCTGAACGCCACATCCGGCGAATTGTCTTTCGATGCCCTGCCCACCTCGGTATCCGGCTCGCTCAGGTTGATGCATGTGCCCGGGCGGTACGGTTCCCCGCGGATAATATACAAGCAAGCGTATGTTTCCAGCTTCGTTCCCTCCAGACTCCCTGTCTTGACTTATCTTAACTTAACTCCTATTTTAACAAAATCGCCGCAACATGATAAAACCCTCATAATTCACTGATAAGCGCCCGCACCATCCGCTACCGAATCTACCGCATTTCCTACAAAAGACTCCTCCGGCATACAAAAGAACCCGCACCGCGAATTGCGGCACAGGCTCTCTTGTTCCCCGGTAATTGATCATGTTAATTATGCGTGAAAATCCAACCCCGACTTAACTTCCTTCACGTACCCGGCGCGGATCGTAAAATCCCCGAAATGCTCGCCCTCCAGGCGTTCTTGGGCATATCGGTTAAAAATAACCCGTAACGAGTCCAGTATTTCCGTTTCCCCAATATTCTCCTTGTACAGCTTGTTCAGTCTCTGCCCGGCAAAGCCCCCGCCGAGATACATATTGTACTTGCCCGGCGCCTTGCCGATGAAAGACAGCTCGGCCAGCGCCGGTCTGGCGCATCCGTTCGGGCATCCGGTCATGCGGATGACGATCTCCTCGTCCTGCAGCCCGGACTCGCCGAGCAGCAGATCGATCTTGTTCAGCAAAGTCGGCAAATACCGTTCGGACTCGGCCATCGCCAGCCCGCAGGTCGGCAGCGCCACGCAGGCCATCGAATTGCGCCGCAGCGCCGTATAACGTTCCCCGCTAGTGATGCCGTACTGCGCGATCAGCGCGTCGATCTTTTTCTTCTTCGCGGTCGTCACACCGGCAATGATCAGGTTCTGATTCGCGGTCAGACGGAAGTCGCCGGTATGAACCTTGGCGATTTCGCGCAGCCCGGTTTTCAGAAGATAATTCTCTTCATCCTTGATCCGGCCGTTCTCGATAAACAAAGTAAAATGCCATTTCCCGCCGACGCCCTTCACCCAACCGTACCGGTCGCCGTGATGCTCGAAATGATACGCTCTCGCAGCTTCCAGCTTCCAGCCCAAACGGCGGGTCAGCTCGGCCACGAACCAGTCGATGCCGCGGTCGTCGATCGTATATTTGAACCGGGCATGCTTGCGCACGGAACGGTCGCCGTAATCGCGCTGGATCGTCACCGTCGTCTCCGCCAGCTCGATGACCTGCTCCGGCGTACAGAACCCGATCACCTGACCGACTTGCGGATACGTGTTCGGATCGCCGTGCGTCATGCCCATCCCGCCGCCGACGGCGACGTTGAAGCCTTGGAGCTTGCCCTTGTCCACGATGGCGATCAACCCTAAATCCTGCGAAAAGACATCGACATCATTGGACGGCGGCACCGCGATCCCGATCTTGAACTTGCGGGGCAGGTAGACCTTGCCGTAGATCGGCTCCTGTTCGGAATCCCCCCGGCTGTCGGCCACCTTCTCGCCGTCCAGCCAAATTTCGTGATAAGCCCGGGTGCGCGGCTCAAGATGCTCGCTCAGCCGGCTTGCCCAGTGATATACCTCGGCATGGACCTCCGATTGATCCGGATTCGGGTTGCACATCACATTCCGGTTGACATCGCCGCAGGCCGCAAGCGTGGTCAGCAAGGAGTCGTGGACCTCCCGGATCGTCTTCTTCATATTCCATTTCAGCACGCCGTGCAGTTGGAACGACTGCCGCGTCGTCAAGCGGATCGTTCCGTTCGCGTAGGCGGCCGAGATGCGGTCCATCATCAGCCACTGGTCCGGCGTGACGACGCCGCCCGGAGCGCGGACGCGCAGCATAAACTGATAAGCCGGCTCCAGCTTCGACTTGCTGCGCTCGTTGCGCAGATCGCGGTCATCCTGCATGTAGCTGCCGTGGAACTTCATCAGCCGGTTTTCGTCCTCGGGAATCGAGGCGGTAATCCGGTCCTCCAGCACCTCTGCGAGCTTCCCGCGCAGGTAATTGCTTCTTATTTTAATATCTTCCACGTCGCTGTGCGGCGCACTGTTTGGCGACAACAAATTGTTTTCCGACATCGCTGTGTTCTCCTCCCTCGGGTAGCGACTTTCGTTCCCTCTTAGTAAACGTCCCGCTGATAACGTTTCTGCTGCTGCATTGTAGTCAAATAGTCGGCGGCTTCCTCGGGGCTGAGTCCGCCCTCCTGCTGCAGAATCGTGGCCAGCGCCGCATGCACGTCGTGAGCCATCTTCGATTTATCGCCGCAGACGTAGACGACCGCTCCTTCCTTGAGCCACTCGTACAGCTCGCGGCTGTGCTCCAGCATCCGATGCTGCACATATACCTTCTGCTCCGTATCGCGGGAGAACGCCACATCCATCTTGGTCAGCACGCCGTCCTTCAGCCAGCGCTGCCATTCCACCTGATACAGGAAATCGGTCGTAAAATGCTGATCGCCATAGAACAGCCATGTCTTCCCCTGCGCCCCCGTCTCTTCCCGTTCGCTGAGGAAAGCGCGGAACGGCGCTACACCGGTACCCGGGCCGATCATGATGACCGGCGTATCCGAGTTGTCCGGGAGCCGGAAGTTCGGGTTGCGCTGGATGAACACCGGCAGCGTTTCACCCGACTGCACCCGTTCCGCGAGCTGCACGGAGCACACGCCGTAGCGGTCGCGCCCGGCATTCTCGTACCGTACCGCCCGGACAGTAAGATGCACCTCGTCCGGGCTGGACTTCAAGCTGCTCGCGATGGAGTACAGCCGCGCCGGAATTTTGCGCAGGGCTTCCGTAAACTGCTGCGCCGGAATCCCGCGCAGCGAGTAATCCTGCACCAGATCCAGCACATCGCGCCCGTTCAAATAGGCTTTCAACTCTTCGCGCTTGCCCGGCTCGAGCAGCTCCTTCAAAGCGGCGTTCCCGCTCAGTTCCGCCGCCTTCACAACCACCGGCTTGGTCAGCGGCGTAATTTCGTAATGCCGCACCAGCGCTTCGCGCAGCGGCAGCGAATCGCCTTCCTTGCTCACGCTGACGGATTCGTCCGCGTTCCAGCCCATCGCCGCGATCAGCTCGTCGACCAGCGCGGGATGATTCTCCGGGAAGATGCCCAGGCTGTCGCCGGGTTCATACGTCAGATTCGAGCCCGCCAGCGAAATTTCGAGGTGACGGGTTTCCCGCTCCGATCCGCGGCCGTTGAGGTTGATGTTCTCCAGCACCTCGGCCCGGAACGGATTTTTGCGGGAATATTCCACTGGTGTTTCGCTGGAAGCCTCTCCCGGCGCCGCGGTCACGCCGGATGCCAAAGCCGCAGCCGCGCTTGCGCCGGCCGGCGCCGCGGTCCCCGCTCCTTCCGCCAAAGCGCCGGCCACGCGGTCCATCCACTCTGCGGCGGCATCCGTGAAGTCGACATCGCAATCGACCCGCGGTACGAACGGCTTGCCTCCAAGCTCCGCCAGGCGCTGATCGAAATCTTTGCCGGTCTGGCAAAAAAATTCGTAGGACGTATCGCCCAGGGCGAGCACGGAATACCGCAGGCCGTCAAGCTGCGGCGCTCTTTTGCTGTGCAGAAACTCGTAGAACGCGATCGCGCTGTCCGGCGGCTCTCCTTCACCCTGCGTGCTTACGATAACGAGCAGGTTCTCCACCTTTTTCAACGCGTTCGGCTTAAAGTCTCCCATCGACGAAAGGGTAACCTGGAAGCCTTGATCTTCCAAGCGCTTGGCCAGCTTCTTGGCCAGTCCGCTCCCGTTGCCGGTCTGCGAGCCGAACAAGACCGTAACCTCTTTGGAAATAGCACTCTGCGCAGCCGCCGGGGCGCTAAGTACCGCCGCAGATGCAGACGCCGCGTCCGCCGCGGCGGCCACCGCCGAGACGGTCGCCTCCGGGACACCGGCCTTCGATATATCCGCCGCCCCCGTTCCTAAACCTGCCGCCAGATAACCGCTCAGCCACACGCGCTGAACCCCGTTCAGCGTCGGCAGCAGACGGTTGAGCAAATCCGCTTGCCCCTGATCAAAAGGGCTGTTCGTAACTTGAAGTTCCAACATATCCACCTCACGTAGCATACATAATCAATTCCTACTAATACGGTCAGAATTAGTCCTTATTTGAAGTTATCATAGCCGGTGAAAATGGTCAATTCGAATGATTTTATAGATGCTATCAGAATTGCTGATAAAGTAGATTTTGCAAAAACTTTTAACATTTCGGAGATTCGTCCGTTTATACGCGGGGAGTCTTGACGAGGTAGTTGACAGTATTTTTGAAAAGATTACCATAAATAACCCGGCTTTTATGTTGCCTGGCCGGGCCCCAAAACTTTAATATTGTCTAGTATCATTTCAATGATCGTTCTTTCTTCTTCAACAAGTGAAATAAGTTGATTCGTCGCCCTTTTAATTAAATCCTTGTCCTTTTTAATCGAATATTTTAAAAGCAAATTTCGTATTAAAAGGGTTTGCTCATATAGCGGTTTTAGTTTGGAATTAAAATTATGACTCAGATAATTATTTTTGTAAAGATAATCGTTTAAGAGTAAAAGTACTTTTTTATGCTCGACAAGCATCGCCATAGGTCTTATATCAAGTACTTTATCATCATCAAGAAGCTCTATATCTTTTGCTATTTCTATAGACAGGTTTAATCCATAAACGGAATCGCTTGCTTCAAAATATTGATATGGCCTATACAGCTTTGACTTATTGTTGGAATACAAATAATCTTTTAACGAAGTTTTAATATTTTCAATATTAAATGAATAGTTAATATTGGGTAAGTAATTAAGAATAATTCCTCCCTTTGTCCAAAAGTCAAATTCACAATTAATCGATCTGTGTATTTCATCATAGCTTGCTGTAGAGTAACTGTACTTTCCCTCGTAAAAAAAATCGGCTACATAAAAAATTCTCTTCTCGTTATCGTATCCATAGAAAAACAAAGGATGAGGGAAACTAAACTTTTGATATGAAAAGCGGTATGAGGAAATATGATAAGCTTCAACGACCGCATATATATAACTATTCTTATCTATTAACTCGGTTAATATTTTTATCAGGTTACCATTTCTCATTTCATTTAGAGTAAGAGGGGAACATTCTAGCCATGGACACGTGACTAAAGTATGCTGATGTATATAAAAATCCGTGGTATATCTGTCTCTAAATAATTGCAAATAGTTACTGATAACCCACGGTATATATGAATCATTATTCGTAATAATCGAAAAAACTGCGGCGTGGTGGGTCATAAGCGTGATGGGTGGAACGTTAATCTTTAATATTTTCATTGTTATAATCCATCCTTCTTTGATTTAACGTTTTAACAGATAGTCACCCGTTTGAATTAATTTTGTCGATTTTTATCAACGAATTTCTTTTTTGCAATAAACTATCATGAAATTTCTCAATTATTCCGCCCACCAAGTATATGTGCTCATTAACGGTTCATTCTTGTGTGAATATATAAAATCAAACTATATATATCGGGAAACCGCTTAGCATCTAGGTCTTCATCCTCGAACTCAAAACCGTACTCATTTTCTATGTCAACCACGATTTTTATATAGGATAAAGAACTTAAACCCAGCTTGGAAAAGTCGTCATCCATCCCAAAATGCTGGAACTCTTCCTGATTTTCGACTCTGGCTAAAATGATTTTTTTTACTTTTTGGAAGATTTCTTCTTCCACCTTGGTCCTATTCATTCCGTATTCCTCCTAGTAAGATCTTTTATCTACTTGGATATTTGGATCATCGCCAAAGCAATTTGTTCCTCAAAATCTGCTAGTTCTCGTAATTTATCGGCAATTTTTAATCTCCCTGTCTCCCAACTTTTTGTATAAAACATTTTGAGCAACAATTGCAGTATAATTTCCCATTGTTGGGCTGCCTCCAGCATTTGCCGGCTGTGATGCGAAAGATAAGGAACTGCTTCCTCCTCGCAATTAAGCGCTAAATAGTTCAATACAACAGCAAACTGTTTGCGTCTCCTCATTATATATTTCAATCTATCAAGCAGAAGCGAGTCCAGCATCCAACCGTTTTCTCTTGCCTCAACGTCCAAATCCAATGATCGGCCAATTTCTTGTGCAAATGCCCTCATATCGTCGAACCTGTTTCCAAAATCGGCCTCCTTTTTCAGCATTCCGAATGAAGCTTTATAAATAATTTCTGACCAATTGTGCGGTTTTTCTTGACGATCCTGTAATTGGAAAGTGCCGCATTTCCTGTGTAATCGACCACAAAGATCGGCCGAAAGAAACTGTATGTTACTTACGTTGTAAGGATCCAGACAGAACAACCCGTTATCGTCGGAACCCATTCCCACGGCTAAACATGGGTGCATTTCCTCGCGTATCCGATAATTTTTGGACCAAGGACACCAGTAATCATTTACGTAAATGATTACTGGCTTATTTCCGGTCAATTCGCTTGCGACAATTTCCCAAAGTTCCTTCTCAGAGATCGGATCGTGCGTTTCCAGCACAATTCCGTGGTAATAATCAAGATACCTCCGGGTGTTCTCTTCTCCTTCATGAAGCCGGCTCCCCAAAGTCTCGCTTGTATTAGTGCAGGAACTCCTAAAACAAAAATTCCACGAGCCAATAAACATAAGTTCATGATCTCTTTTCCAATATGCTGATACCGAAGCGAGAATATCCTCTAGGCAGCTACGGTAATCTTCATGTTTAGGCTGAATATTTAACATATTAATGGCCCCTCATCGGCTTCTTATTCAATTCCGCCAAACCTTCGACAGCATGATTTAAATCCTCCGGAGAATTAATCCACATATATCTCAGTTCAGGACATATCAAACGAGAATTCGCCGAGACGGTGCAGCCGGGTCCCAATTCAAAAACATGACTAATCACCTCTTTGCGAAAATTTTCAACAACAGTATCCCAGAGAACCGGCATCCCGATTTGCACGGATAGCTTCTTGAGTATTTCTGGTCCTGCAGTGGATGCTTTGCCATCAGTGCATGAATACAAAGGATACGAAGTCTCACAAAATCGATATTCATCAAAGATCGGCTTGGACATCATCTGAATACTTCGGCATAAAGGACTGTGATAAGCCCCATCGTTTAGAGGTATTGCCCAACGGGCTCCTGAAGCTTTGGCAAGCCGGCAAACTTGTTCGACTTCTGTTGCAGCACCTGAAATAATATTCTGGTCGGAAGACAGGTATATTGCAATGCAAACCGCGCGGCGATCAGGATCTATCCTTCGGCAACATTGCTCCAATATTCCCCTATCCAATTCGACAATTCTCGCCATACTGCCATTAATCAAATGGGAATGGTTTAATAGCAGTTTTTCAAGTCGATGGACAAGCCCCAGGACGTGTGGCAAACTGAGTGCTCCCGCAAAAGTCGAAGCTGTAAATTCGCCTTGACTAAAACCGGCTACAGCGGACGGAGACAGGTGTTTGGACTTGGATAACAATACTGCCGCAATTCCATAACAGTATGTAATCAAGCAAACCGTATGCAAATCGGGCCTTTCCCCGGGAGCAACAAAAGATATCCGAAATAAGTCCTCCTTTAAGCTATCGCTCGCAACCTTGTAAATACGGCGAAATAAAGGAAATGCATCATGAAAAGAACGGTTAAGCCCTTTATAAAAGGCTTCCCTTCCAGGAAAAACTATTGAATATTTGGGATCATTCATCAGCCGCACTTCCCGAAATCTCATTTAATATTTGCCTTCGCCTTTTCATTATTTTTCTCATTTGAGTCAAGCGCTGTTCGACAACATGTTGCTGAGTGATTTCACTATAAATCCAAAATAATCCTGCTTCCAAAGTTGCGCTGGACATTCGCTTAGGCTGGATCGTGACATCCCAGAATGTATAGAAACTCCAGTCCTTCTTTACAATCCGCTGCTCTTCTTGCATATGCTGCCGTAATCTTGTTCCCGGTAACGGGGTCGGGACGGTTATGTTCGCGCCATACAAATTATTTGCGATAATGAAATCTGCCGTCGCCTTAAATACATCTTCATCGTCATAGTCCAGGCCCACGATAAAGGTTCCATAAACACCTATCCCATACGATTGTATAGTTTGAATCGAATTCTCGTATCGTGGTAATTGCTTAAGTTTCCAGTTAGTTTGATCCAAATTGCACAAACTTTCATAGGATGTGCTCTCGAATCCGATAACGATCCATTGACACCCAGCAACTACCATACGCTTCAGCAATTCTTCGTCTGCGGCTATCGAAATATCCGTTTGCGCGATCCACCGGATCTTCATAGGCGCCATATCCTGCAGCAAAGATTTACTACTATTACGGTCGACGAACATATTATCGTCGGAGAACAAAATAAGGGCGTCCGGATACAATTGAGAAAGAATAATAAGCTCCTGCAAAATCTGTTTGTTTCCTTTGCGTCTGTATTTTTTGCCATAAACCTTGGATGCGGCACAAAAGGAACAATCATGCGGACATCCTCGAGTCGTCTGAAGCGTTACCAAAGGATAATCATAGCCTTTTAGGAGCTCATATCGCGGGATTGGGGAATTGTCATATTTATATTGTCCAGGCTGCTCCTCCCGGTAAATTTGTTTTAAACATCCTTTTTCAAGATCCCGCATAAAATCGTCCCATAACGGCTCTACTTCTCCGGATATGACAACATCCGCATAATGAGATGCCTCCTCTGCCATGAGAGTTGCATGAATCCCGCCAATTACTGTCAATGTCCCTTTGTTTCGAAAAGCCGATGCAATAAGGAAAGCATTGTTTGCCTGTTGAGTCATCGCACCAATGAAGACGAAGTCGTAGTCTTTATCATAATTGATCGATTTGTAATTTTCATCAATATAGTCGCATTCCCAGTCCTCCGGGAACAAAGCGGCAACAGTCAACAAGCCGAGGTTTGGGCCTGTCCACAGTAACTTAAAACTGCTCATATAATCCGAATTGGTTAAAAACTCGCTCATAATTTTGCTTCTACCGAACATGTTACCTTTCGGAGAAATTAACGCCACCTTCTTCAATGCTATCCCCCCGATTCAAGCTAGCTTGAAAAAAATCAGCCACTTTTTGCTGATATTCTTCCTTTCGTACGTAAAAATTGGTCAAATGCCGGGCTTCGGGAATTTCCCATATTTTATAAAAGCTTGGGTGAAGGCATTGACCAGCTTTTACAGCATTGCCAATCGGAATAATGTGATCCCGACCGCCATGAATGAACAAAACGGGTTTGGATCTTATCCTTCTCATCATGAACAAAGTATGTTTGGCCATATTGCAAAAACCGGCCCGAATCAGATACAGATACAAGAACCAGAATCGGACTAGCGGATTCTTCACTCTCTCATTCTCCAGTACATAAAGAAAGTACGCTTTGACATCTATTAAGGGCCCGCTGTCAATGACGGCTGCCTTAATATCCGGATATCTGGCCAAACCGAGCAATGAAGGTGTTGCTCCCATCGAGAAACCGATGACCCCGACGGATTCGGTTATCCCTCTTTTCCGACAAGCTTCATAGAAGCAATAAAAATCATCCTCCAGGCAAAATCGGATTTTCCGTTCTTCGCCGCTTTCCCCGTGGTTTCTGTAATCGAAGCTGAGAATTCGAAACCCGGCCTTCAACAATCCCTCGACCGTCGGTATAATTGATTCCTTTGAGCCCCCCAGATAATGGCAAGCAAGCAGGGTACCTATTTTATTTTCTGAGCAGGGAATGTAGTCTATCCCTTTCAATACCACTCCGTCAGAGGCCATGAACTCGAATTTCTCAACTCTCATCGGTATTCTACCGGGGGCGATATCATATTTAACTCTTTTTGGATGACTTAGGGAATAGGCCTTAGCGTACGCGCGTGAAGCACAATATACGTTATATAGGATAAAAATTGCAATCAATGCGGATATTATGACAATCAACATTACTGTCGCCCCCCGGAGGAGGATGAATTGAAAAGGACGCGTCGAACCGCATTGTTTCCATAATCGGCTACATACAGACATCCTCCGCCATTGTTGTCGGCGACAAGGCCCGCCGGCAAATTGAACGAAGCCTCGCTTTTATCGAGCATGCTGTCATGGTATCCGCTTTTTGCGTTCCCTACTATAGTCGTGATTCTGTCGGAAACAACATCATACAAACGTATGCAATGATTTTCACTGTCGGCTATTAGTATGAAGTCTTCGTTCCAAATACTGACCCAGAATGGGCCGTTTAAAAGAGCTGCCTCACCAGGTCCTCCATCACCTGCATACCCTGGTATTCCCTTGCCGCAAACTGTTCGGATGCTGTTGTTCTCCATATCGACAACCCGTATACAGTGATTACCGTAATCAGCGATATACAACTTATGACCGTTAGGCGTAACGGCAAGACCGTATGGACGGTCCAATGAAGCCACTAAAGGGCTTCCCCCGTCTCCTTCGTAACCAAACTTTCCCGAACCTGCCACAGTACTAATGATTCCATCTATCGAGATTTTTCGAATGACATTGTTGCCGTAATCGTTCGTATACACATTTCCCTTTCCATCTACGGCCACACCTCCCGGACGACTTAATTTAGCATTAATCGCCAAGCCTCCATCGCCCTCATACCCTTCCATCCCACAACCTGCGATCGTATAGATGTTGCCGTTCCTATTAATTTTCCGGATACAGTGGTTGCCAGTGTCGGCTATGAACACGTTCCCGTCCGCGGAAGCCGCGACACCGCTAGGCTTATTCATTAGAGCGTTCACGGCATCTTCATTATCCCCACTGTAACCGTACCTCCCTTTTCCGGCGAAGGACGAGATTACACCCCTGGAATCAATTTGTCGTATACAGTGATTTCCACGATCTACGATGAGAAGCTCACCATTATTCATCAATTCCACTCCGTAAGGCTCCGCGATACATGCCTGAACGGATGGACCGCCATCACCCGCATAACCTTTTAACTGCCCTCCGACAATGGTAGAAACATTTGCTGTATGGTCATAATAAAGAACAATGTCCTTGTCGTCGGATAACACCGTTCGGTTTCTTCCTTGCTTTTTGGCCATAGCCAGTGCAATTTCAGCCTTTTTAAGCAAGCTTTCCGTAGTCTTGGTCAAACCTCCAATGACCGCGCCAATACTCACTGTAATGGGCACCTTCGCATATATGGAATCGCCGCTGACAAATCTTTGCTTTCTGAAGTTCTTACGCAGATGTTCCGCCATCTGTACAATCTGCTTTTGATCCACCCCTTCCGCTATTAAAATGAATTCATCTCCTCCATACCTGCCTACTGTAAAAAATTCAATCTTCTTAAAGAACGATGCGATCCTTTGAAGAATCAAATCACCTTCAACACTGCCAACTTTAGAATCTATATTTATGAAAAAATCCACATCGCATAGCAGAACTCCAAACCTCTTTCCCGAAGCATGTATGGCCGATAATTTTGCGAGCATCGTTTTTCTGTCCCAGATATTCGTAAGCGAATCCAATGTACCATTAGCATTCACAATCCATATCCCCCGTCTAAATGAAGTACACTTCCAGTCAAATATTCGGGACATAACTCTTCATCAGCCAAAAAAGCAACCAGCTGCGCAACCTCTTCCGGCTTTCCCAGTCTTCCGACTGGAACGCCTCGCAATAAACCCTCCCTTTCATTTGCTTTCAAACTGTCTGTCATATCTGTCTCCACACCTCCTGGTGCGATACAATTGACACTAATTCCGTAAGGAGCTACTTCCTTCGCAAGAGAGCGAGTAAATCCGATTAATGCTGCTTTTGAGCTTGAATAATTGGTTTGACCCGAAATTCCGCTGACTCCGCTTATAGAACTGATATTTATAACTCGTCCGCATTTCTTCTTGATCATATGGAAGATAACGGCTTGCGTAAGATGGAATACTCCATTTATATTGGTGTCCATAACATCGAACCATTCCTGCTCGGTCATCATGACAAGCGATCTGTCCTTGCGAATTCCAGCATTGTTTACAACAACGTCTATTTTGCCCCAATTATGTATTATATCCCCTACCATTTCTCGGACCTGTTCTCTGCTTCGGGCATCGGCTTTATAAGCCTTCACTCTTCCTTCGGACCAAATCGGGTCCTCCCGAAGATTTGATAGTGAAGGGGATTCATGAATATAAGTAAACGCTACAAATGCACCTTTTGCGGCAAGAGTTCGAACAGTTGACTCTCCGATTCCCCTCGACCCTCCCGAGACAAGTGCCACTTTATTTTGAAGCGACATCGTTATTCCTCCCTTTTATGCCATTATGGCAGTACTGTTCAAGGCGCTGGTACATTTCAAACGAAAAGGCGGTATTCATCAACTCGTCACGCCGAAACGTCCCGAATACTCCATCATTGAATGCTTTTTTGGTTTCCCGTAAAGTGGCGTACGAATAGCTGGCCAGCCTTCGGCTGATGTTTAACGAAATCAACTCAAGATTAGGACCATCCGGCATATCATAGATAAGACCCCAATCCCATGCTTTCTTGGCACTGATACGATCGTTGGTCAATAACGCCATCTTAGCCCTTGAAGATCCTATTAAATGGGCCAGCATCTCACTTCCCCCGTCAGCAAGCAAACCTCCGTATTGGGGATCGGGCAACCACAACCACATTGTCTCATTTGCGATTCGCAGATCACAGCTTAAGGCTATGGACACTGCGGATCCGATGACCGGGCCGGACAAAACGGCGATATAGATTTTGGCGGACTTCACAATTTTTTGATTGATGTCAAAAACTTGTTTGACGGAATTATAAATATTCCACCCCGTCTTTTCGCGATCTCCTGCTTTATAGAAGCTTCCCAAATCAAGTCCGGAAGAAAATCCGAACGAGAGACTGCTTTTTATGAGTACGACATGAATCTCCTTTTGCTCCTCGAATGCATCTATAGCTTGGGATAGCTCAGACAGTAATAGAATATTCAAACTGTTTGTTGCAGGACGATTCATCGTAATGATTCCGACCGAACCTCCCCGAACCTCCATGTCAACGAACACGGCATGCACCCCCATTTTGCATACCAGTCCATTCCTCCATCGTGAGCCAGTACTTTCCTTCATCAAAATAATTCGGGTCTATAACATCCCCGGTAAAGTCCATAAACGCCATACCCGTCGATTTTAGAGTTCGCCGCAAATACGGAACTGTGGGAGGGAGGAACGAACAATTCCGTTGAGAAAAACAGACGATTCCTTCGACACCCATTTTTGCGGCGATATCCATAATAAAGTCGGCCCTGCGTTGAACGGAGAAAAAGTGGGAATTTACAATCCGGCGGGCGAGATCCTTATAGAAGCTGTCCGCCTGAATCGGCTCCAAATCTCCGAAGCTGAACAACTCTTCATATACGAATCTTCCTCCAAGTCTGCACTCGGTCTCCATTAATAAATTGTTACGATATAAGGGAATGACGCCAAGCCAAATCCATTTAGATCCGAGTGGCGGGCGGTATCCGGAAATCCGTTTTTCAATGGTAGCCAGCAACTGTTCAAGCACTGCCACCGCGTGATTACTGCCCAAATCGTTATAAATGGTGAAAAGCTTGAATCCGTCGGTGGCGTCAAGAATCCCGGGATACAGTATTCTCAATTGATCAATCTGATTTTTAATTGCAAGCGCGGAATTAGATAGTTTTATGGCGTTTGTTAAACGATCACTATCCAAACAAACATTCAAAGACGCCCCCATCCTCGCTAAAGAACGACCTAAATCCGAGATGGTATGCATATTCGGAATTCTAGGAACATTAATGGAGTAGCATGGAACATCGTATCGGGCAGCGGATGCTTTACTGAAAGAGAACGCGTTGTTGCAGGCGTAACTCATAGCCAGATAGCCTGAAGGAGGAGGAATCAACCCTTCATCAAGCAAGCACTGAAACATTAACTGGTAAGTACAGTCGCAACCCGGCGTACTCGCTTGCACCCGTTTATCGGACAAATGGCGTACGAGGCGATTTGCTGCCGCAAATCCGGAAATACGTTCCATATAAAGTACCGGTCTGTCAAGAAGAGGAGTCCACTCGCCTGGAATATAAAAGGTAGAAGCATAATAAGGCTCTCCTTCTAAAATTCTATCCAGGACGTTTAATTGCGCTTCTATAAAATATTCATGGTATTTGTCGCCTTTGGATCGGGCATATCTTAAAGCAATATCCATATAATGCCGAAGCCTATTCTTCATATCCATTCATGCCGATTATCGTTATATCGGCACTCTCTCCTTAGTTTAATGGTATAATTCAGGAGCCGTATTCACGAGCCAGAATGGCCGCGCCCAATGCCCCCGTTATTTGCGGCTCGTTCGGGATCAATAACTCCCGGCCCAGACGATCCGAAATGGCCTTAACGACACCAGAGTTTTTAGCCACTCCGCCTGTCAAAGCAACGGGGTGGACTACTCCAATAGAGGAAAACATTGCCAATAACCGATCCCCGATGGCTTGATGTATTCCCGCTATAATTTCTTCCAGCGGACATCCCTCGGATATTCTGGATATGACCTCGGATTCTGCAAATACTGTACAAATGCTGCTAATAGGACGGGGTTTTTTGGCTTTCAACGACAAGGGGCCAAGTTGGCTCGTCTCAACGCCCATCGTATGAGCCATAACTTCGAGAAATCTGCCGGTCCCCGCGGCACATTTATCATTCATAATAAAGTTCTCTGCAAAACCGTTTTCCATGATGCGGATTACTTTACTGTCTTGCCCCCCGATATCAATAAGTGTCCGGACCTCCGGATATACTGCGGCGATTCCTTTGGCATGACAGGTAATTTCTGTTACGGTTACGCAAGCGCCTTCGACGTTTCTTCTTCCGTAGCCGGTTCCCGCCGTTCCTCTGATATCCGAATGCAAAACACCTCCGGCCTCACACACTCGATCCGTCGCATTACGAATCGCTTGTTTGTGATCAAATCCACTTTTCTCGATAGAGTAAGCTACGATACGCGACTCCTCGTCTAATAATACGGCGTCGGTACTTACCGATCCGACATCAATTCCTAGATACATAGCCGCCCCCTCCTTCCAAAGTCTCGCTAAACGCTTCAAGACGCAACTTCATCTGTTCCTCCGAGAATCCTCCGGGATCGATGCAATCACCGCTCAATTCCAAATAAGGGATTCTCATCTCGGATGCCAGATCGCGAACAAGCCACGATCCTCCAGGGATGGCCCTGCAACCGCTATGCATAAAATGTACAATCCCGTCGATACGATAATCTTCCATCAGTTTGCGGTATAGGGCCTGGCGCTTGATCGGTTCATCCAGATAAAAATGGGCAACCGTCTTAGAGACCAACGAATCCACCGGCTCGTCCAAATCATGTCTGGGCCAGTACATATATCCGGTAACATCCATTACGATTCGGCATTGGAGTGTTTCCTCCATATATTGCATTAGTCGATTAGCATACAGTGGCGCAAAATGTATCCACAAAATCCGTTTTCCGCCCATGTCTTCCGTCCGGCTCATCCTGCTCAAGTCCAGTAATTGCTCATAAAAAGCTCTAGCCACACTAACACCTAATTCAGAGCCGAACAGAAAGGTGGCGCCGAATAAATTACGCAGCGAGAAACGGCCCGGCATTAAAGGTGCTCCCTGGCGCAGTTCCATCGCTTTAGTCCAATAATCCCTGGCTTGATTAGACAATTCCAGTGCCTCAATCAACCTTTTTTTCTTAATCTTGTATCCGCAGTAACACTCAAGCCAGCCTATCAAATTTTCATACTGATTTCTCAGATAGCGATTATTCATCTCCGTTTGGTGAAATGGAACATTGATAGTAAAAGTTTCCGTACCATATTGCTCTGCAAGGAAATTGGCTACCCCGGGCCCCCCGTCACAAATATGCGAGGAAACGACAGCCGCACGCGGCTTTGGCAATTGTCCCTCTTCCAACATACCGATCGCCGCTTTATGGTAAGAGCAAAGCCCGGAGCCGAAACCTAATCCTTCACTCGTGGAGACAAAAGATTGGGATAAACCAAGCGAAGCGGACCAGCCTGCCGCTAGTTCCATATTGACAGGTACTAAATCTGCCCCGTAGAACACCTCCACAGGCATTACCATGTTTGTCCAAATCGCCTTTTCAGGGTGCGTCCACAGACGATCTGCGAATAAATCAATCTGATTGGATACTACCAGCTGAATTGCGGACAAAGATAGGCCCGGTACAATTCCGGCGACTTTTTTCATACTGTCACGAAAATGCTTATGTCCGACGGCAGTTGTCCCGATAGATTCCGATTGATGAACAACGGCATCTTCGGAGGAGTATTCCAAACATTCCATAAAGGCTTCCAGCCTTGTTGATATTTGTCCGTATGAAAAATTGCGGTACTCCTCTTCAATTCCTATAATAGGTACTTTTTGCTCCCGGCAAATTCGTTTGACTGAAGGATAAGAAAAAAGATAATGGTCACAATTGCGAGATGATAAATAAATCACACCAGCAAGCTTATTCCTGTTTTTGGAGATGAACAGCTTGAACCATTCAAGAAAATGAGCGCTTAACGCGCATGGCTCATCCGCAAATGAACCGTCGGGATTTTGAGCGAATCGGTTGGCAAACAATAGATTTCCGTTTTTTCGATTCGCGCAATAGTTCATCGCAACCGGATAGGGTTTCAATTTCTCCGAGACTATTTCTTTTAATTCGGGTGAAATACCGCTTCCGAATACATAGATAGTCTGATCTTCGAGAGTCAGTGCCGGTGTTGCCGATTCGGGCCGGACAGCCAACTCCATCCCTTCCTTCTTGTAAGGGATAGCAAAGTGCTGGGTCATAGAAAAGAGTAGCTCCTCAATTTGGCTGAAATAAAGCTCATATGCGGAAGGGGTTCGATCTCGAGGAACTTCAAATATTTTACAGAACAGATCAGGACGTTGCATACGGACAATATCGTACAATCGCTGAGAAGCATTACAGCAATTGGCCAATACCAGACCGTCTATATCAAGCTGGTCAAGAATTTTGTCGCAGTATCTTAAAAAACCGCATAGATTCACCGGAAGCTTCGTGACCAGTCCACGGTCATCCAAAGACAACTCATGAAGGGGAAGCACTTCAAAACCGAAACTTTGGACTAACTCATCCGGAAAATATGAACAGGTGTAAGCAATAATCGGCTTTCTTGACATGCTTTCACTCCTAAATGACATATTCTTCATACTTATTTCCGAGACGCATCAGTTTCTTGTACAGCTTTGACCGTTCTAAACCGAACTGAGTATCATATTTCTCCATGCATTGCTTGTTTAGCTTCAGTTCGGACCATAATTCGGCCTCCCGATCATCCCAACCGGATTCGGCCAAATCCAGCAAACCGCTAAACCATTCAGAGCAAATGCAAGAAAATTGCGAGAAGCTTTCGTCAAGTCGTTTCTCGCATTCCAATACGTAGGATAGGCCTGTTTCATCCTGTTCTGCTTCAAACAAATGCTTGTTATAAGCCAAATAAGTATAAAAGAAACGCTCAAAGTACAAAATTCTATAATTAATGGCTTCCGTCTCTCTGTCTTCCACAAACCGGTTATGAAGAAATGCAACAAGGGAATCAATCCTCTCATCCGTATGCTTATAATTGAGTCCATCCAGATATATTTTTTTTTCGTCCTTCCATAATTTATCCTCATTGAGTTTGTGGAACAGTTTGGTCCCCTTCTCAATTCTCAAACGGTGAAGAAAGGATAGAAAACCTGTATATTCGTATTTCTGTAAAAAAGCAAGATTACTTCGCAGACCTTTAAGGGTAGAGTAAGGATTGAAATTGATAAAACCGATAATAACCCTAATTCCTTGTTCACGGAAAAGCTCGACACACTTCATGTTATCTTCCGTAGTGCCATATTTCCCATAAAACTGCAAATCGAAAGCGTTAGCGGCTTCAACGCCGAGAAATACACTGCATAAACCTGATTTCTTTAACAGCCGGACCAGCTCGGGCGTACATTTTCGCTGAAAGATGGTACGCAAATTAATGGAATAAGATATGGTCAAGTTGCGCTTTAATATCTCTTCCGCAAATTTTTTGACACTTTTCGCATCACTGCCCGGATCTTCAAAGGAATTGTTTACGATATTGAATCGGCGAACTCCATATCGTTGCGCAATTTCCTCTATTTCATCCACAAGCCCTTCAACTGATCTTCCTCTCCATCTCTGATCTCCGTGTTCAGACCAATAATCCGGGCTCTCGCAAAATGTACATTTTCCAAAACACCCTCTAGTGCTTGATATAATCGCAACATTCATCTGATGGTCAAGCAGCATATCGCGGCTTGGGAACGGCAACTCGTTCATATCCGCAATAAGAGATTCCTTCTCGTTCTCATGAATCCTACCGTCGGACCTATAAGTCAAACCTTTAATTCCGGGCAAATCCCCGCCCGCTTCCAAAGTGGATAGCAGGTTGCGCAGCGCCAGTTCTCCTTCTCCCCTAATAATGTAGTCAATAGCCATGGACTCGTTCAATAATTCCTTGTGATAGTAAGTAGCAAAGGCCCCTCCCAAACAGGTTTTCACTTCGGGGAGAAGCGTTTTTATGTATTCGCAGAATTGTATAACCTCATCTTTTGAATCTCTGTAGACAGAAATCCCCACGAAATCAGGCTCCAAGTCTACGATTCTCTTATAATCCATTTTATTGAAAAAATGTACTATCAAATGCACCTCATAACCGAATTTACGCAAGTAGGCAGCGATAGAAGCCAAGCCGATATCGTCATAACTCAGAATCATCTTGTCGCTGTATACGGATACTAACAAGATCTTGAACCTTTTCATGATACACCTCGTTACTATTCGATTGGGAACCATGGCTTCCCGTTTGGGTATTTAGAGCCCGGAGGAAAGCGGCCTTCATTCTTTCAAACTGCTTGCTTCTTCGATTCATAATATTGTGTTGATCATAGATCATGTTTAGAAGCCGGATGTAACCTTCATTCAATTGTCGATAGTTCATCGTTGCTGGTTCTATTACCGCCTCAAATATGGTATAACTGTTCCAGTCATAAGTTCTTATGCGATTTTCCGCATGCAATTGTTCATAGTTCAACGTTCCGGGATAGGGAGTGTTCACTGTCACGCTGGCCCCTAATAATCCTACATCCTCGATAAAATTTGAAATGCGCTCAAAAATGCCGGCGTCATCGCCATCCAAGCCTACGATAAAACTTCCTATAACCCCGATTCCTCCACGCTGAATGTTCTCAACCATCATTTTATATTTATCCACATAATTAGCTTTAAAATTGTGCTCGTCCAATTCTTCGAGGCTGCCTCGATTTAGGCTCTCAAGTCCAATAAGCACTTGCCGGCAACCGCTTCTAAAAGCATGCGCGATAAATCGTTCATCTTCCCCAAACGAGATGTCGGAGTGAGCGTACCAGTTCATTTTCAGCCTTTCCATGATTTCAAACAGCTTTGTGGAACGTTGTTTGTCGCAAAACAGATTATCATCCGTAAAATAAATCGTAGCTCTCGGGTTAATTTTGCGGGCCGCTTCAAGCTCGGCATACACTTGGTTTAAGCTCTTCGCCCGATATGATCTTCCGTATAAACTGCGCAAATTACAGAACCGGCAGCCATGAGGACAACCCCTTGCGGTCTGAATCGGGATTATTCTCTTCCCGTTAGAAGGAAGTAGATTAAACGCCGGAATGGGAGAAGATTGTATATCCACTTGTCCCAAAGCTTGTACATAAGTAGCTTTCACCGTTCCCCGCTCATAATCCAGCAGAAATTCAGGCCATGTTATTTCCGCTTCCCCAACGAACAATGTATCCGCAAACCGGCTTGCTTCATCCGGGCACATGGAAGCGTGTACACCGCCTAATACGACATGAGCCCGGGTTAAGCGAAAATGAGCAGCCCACATATAAGCCCTTTTAACATTCGGAGTAACTGTATAAATCGCCACAATATCGTATTCCATTGTTTGGTCGACTTCCCCGAACTCCTCGTCAATGAGGTCAATCAAGTACTTATCGGGGTCGCAAAGCGCGGCCAATGTCAAAACACCGGGAGTAATTACTTTCCATATACTGGACTGAACTATCTCATTTAAGGTATGTGTCCATTGGGAGTTCCACTTCCCTCCACCCGCTGGACCGGCAACCTTCGGAACAAGAAACAGTATTCGTTTCAAGCACGTTACCTCCGCATCGTCTGAAAGATCTCCTTAAAGTGGGTCATTCTTCGCAAAGAGGCTTCTTTCGAATAAATTTGATTAAGCGTATATTCAAATCCGTCCTGAAGTTCCTGTACTGTCATATTGGTTGGTCTGACTACCACATTCCACAATGTGTAGCTTCCCCAGTGACGAGTCAAAATCCGCCCTTCTTCTTCCAGCCTGGAGTAAAACCGGGACCCGGGAAAAGGTGTGGGGACAGAAATCATTGCTCCGTATAAATGATTATTCATTGTAAAATCTATAACTCTCTGAAATACCGACTTATCATCGCTGTCCAATCCTACAATAAAAGTCCCCCAGACGCCAATGCCATGGGATTGAATCTTTGCGATTGATTCTCCGTAAGAGTCCAAACGTCGGTATTTCCATTTTTCTATGTTCTTAAGAGACTCGGGAACAATGCTTTCAAACCCGATAACCAATTTCCGACAACCCGACGGATACAACCTTTCCAGCACATCGTCGTGATCGGCAACACTGATATCGGTGTGTGTCATCCAACGGAAGCCACCGTCCTTCATGCCATCAAGCAGACGAATAGCCATCTTTTTGTTCACCAGCATGTTGTCATCGGTAAAATATATATGTGGATTTTTTTTATAACTTTTTACAATTTCGATTTCCTGGAGCACCCTTTCCACGCTTTTATGCCTATATCTCGGCCCGTAAACCTTTGTTGAGGCACAAAACTCACAATTGTGCGGACATCCCCGGGAAATCTGTATCGGGATTGTCTTATACTTGGTCATATTCAAGAGATCATAACGAGGAATGGGAACTTGGTTCATATCAATTTCGCAATCATTTACATATGTCTTTTTCGGTAAGCCCTTGCGAAAATCGGATATAAATTCAGACCAGGTGATTTCGGCCTCCCCTATAAACACGGTATCATAATATTGTAGAGTCTCTTCAGGTGAATTAGTCGGATGCATACCACCCGCGATAAGATAAGTCCCCATTTCCCTAAATTTATCCGCTAACTCGAATGCTCTTGTTGCCTGCTGAGTCATAAACGACATTGCCACCATATCGAACGGGGTATTCCACGGAATCGTTTCAATCTCTTCATCAATATAGACAATATCGTCAAAGTCGTCTTTGGCCAGTGCCCCAACCGCCAGCAGAGGTAAATTTGGACAAGACATCAATTCTTTTAGCGATTCGATATGATTTAACTGTTCATAGATAGAGCGTGTTCTCTTGTTTTCTTCATCGGTGCCCATGGCAACGCCTTTAGGAGAAATTAATGCTAGCCGCATATCATCTTCACCCCTTGTCCAAACTTAATATTCGTTAATATCAACGGGAAACCGAAGAGTAAGCCCTCTTGCAGCCGCGGCTTCTTCGCTTTCAATAAAAAGTCCCCAGCATCTTTTTTCGTTATCCGAATACAATACCATCATTCCGTCACAAACATCCTTCATCAGTTGCAAAACCGCATATCGAATAGCTTGGATCGGGTGATCGGCATGCCATAGCGGTATCGAAGGGCCCTTTGCTTGCAACGCAATAGTTGTTCTGGCCAAAGCTGTAACCGTCATGATATTCGGAAACATACTAGGATTTATCCCGACATAACCCTGTAAAGATAGGACATGATGGAAAGCTTTTACGGAATTAAGAGGCCCTGTTCCTGTTGCCAGAACAATTCCCCAACGATTAGGATCGAGCGACTGGCCGTCTATCCGTTCATACAACCGTATCGCTGCCGCCAGAGTCATTTTGCTGTATCTATCCATTACTCGGGCATCAGGGTAATTTAATTGAATATTTTCCGCATGGCTACTACTGATGTAAACAAGGCTCGTGATACCTATTTCCGGCATGAGGATATTCCTTTCCATCTATTACACAGCAAAATGACGTTCATTCCACCAAAAGCAAAACAATTCACCATTACTGTCCGAGCCTTAACTTGTTCCGCCAAGCTATGAACTATCGGAATTTGACATTCCGGATCTATCTGTTCGAGGTTGCATACAGGAGGAACTACCCCGCGTTGAATTATGCCAATAGCGGTTAATAAACCAAAAGCTCCCGAAGCCCCTCCGGTATGGCCAATCGCACCTTTGGGAGCGGTGACTTTAATTCGCTCAAGAGTATCCGCAAAATATTTCGAGATTATGGCGGATTCAATTCTGTCATTCTGGATCGTTCCCGTTCCGTGCGCGACAATCACATCGACTTCATCCTTTCCGCAAGTCGCTGACGCAAGAGCCTGATCGATAGCGGCTATTATTTCCCGACCGTCCGGCCTTATCTGAACCACATGATGAGCGTCCACGGTTACTCCTGACCCGGCCAATTGACAGTACACATTTCCGTGCTCCGGTAAACGGTCCCCCCGTTCCATAATAAAGAATGCAGCACCTTCCCCGGGAACGATCCCTTTCCTGCGCTTATCAAACGGTTTACAGCCGTTGTAATCAATCGCATTCAGACGCCGAAATCCTGAATAAGTAATTTTCGACAAAATTTCGGCTCCGCCGGCAATGACAAGATCCTTTCTTCCAAAGCGAAGCAAATCCATTCCATAGCTGATAGCTTGACTCCCCGCCGAACAAGCGCTCCCGATATAGAATATCTCGCAGTTTAGCTGAAGAATGTCGGCAAGCCGCTGCCCCACAGATGATAGATATCTTGAATCAAGCGTGTGATAATCAAGTTCGGATAACTGATCAGCGAAGCCCATTCCGGAGCCAATTAGCAGTGCGACACGATCATATTGACTTATTTCTCCCCGCCAATCCGCCAAAGCCATCAAGATCGATTCCTTGCAAAGGTAAAGGAGCCGTTCTTCAGGAGTCAGACAGTCCTCCGGGTAATCAACGCCAATTCCGTAAATTCGTTCATCATTTGTTGAAATTCCTTGGGGAATAACCGTTTTATCCGCTGATTCCAATCCTTCCATATATTCCGTAAATGTGCGTCCGAATGAAGATATAACCCCCAGTCCCGTCACAATGACTTCATATCCGGGCGTATAATCCTTACCCATTAGCGATAGCCCCAAACGTCATTTGTCCCTCTGCCACCTTTTCACCATCGACGCGGTGCACTGCCTTTACGATAGCTCCACCGGGCGCCATCTTAACTATCTCGATTTCAATCTGTAAAATGTCTCCTGGTTGGACCACTCGCAAGAATTGAAATCTCTGTACTCCCCCAAGCACTAAAATACTCTCCTCTGAAAGATTCATCTCCCCGGGTGCAAAAGAGCAAAGAATCGAGGCGGCCTGAGCTGCAACTTCGATGAGAAAAACCCCCGGATAGATCGGTTTTCCCGGAAAATGACATGTGGCGAACAATTCGGTTGCGCTAACATTTTTAATCGCCTTAATCCTTTTGCACGGTTCTAATTCCAGAACCTTGTCAATAAATAAAAACGGAGGCTTTTGCTTAAGAAGTTTTCCTATTTCTGCGGGAGTCAATAAGCTATCTTTGCTCATAGGTTCAAATATTCAAACGTAATTTGAATAACTTGATTCAGGCTAGTCATTTCCTGGAGTCTTTCAGGATCGATAGTTATTTTATATTGATTTTCAATTGCAGCCAGAATTTCTAATGCTTTCAATGAATCCAGACCAAGATCATCCATGAAATTGGCGTCCGGATCAAGGGCCTCCTTCTCGACCCCAACAATTTCAGCCACTAATCCCTTTACTTCACTTGCCACATTCGTTTTCAAAAGTTCCATTTCCAATCTCCTCCATAAATTTAATTTGAAATCAAAATTGCGGGGATACATCCAATGCTAACCATGAAAATTGTTCCACGGAAACATTCAGGATCATATGATAGCGACCGTTAGCGAGAAGTTTATCCTTCGCTCGTAAAGCCGTGACAATCTGATATATGCCGGATGCCGACATTCGATCTTCCATAAGAGTTTCAACCGGACCAGAATAGTTCAGGTTACGACAAAGCGCATTCTGCCAGTCGACTGATTCCGATATCCCGCTATCCGAGCACACGGATACAAGACCAATCTCGTTGCTGTTCATACCGGAACTTCTTAGCCAGTCTCCGATTTTTTCAAAGAGGCTTGAGGGAAATTCATGCTCGGAATCATTACCAGCCGAAACGAAGCCTGTAATCTCCGCAAGTACATATTCGAAGTCGCTTTCAAATCGATCAGCGGCTTTCAGAACAACAAAACCGCATGTCTCAACCAGAGGAAAACGCGACTTATGAATACGCGCCTGCAAATAGCTTTGTTCATCTACTCCTCCTGCAAGCATCGATACCGCAAAACCATGCCGAATATGTTCATATGCGAGCCCTACGGCGTCCAGACTTGATGTAATTCCATTGGATACCGTGTACAAGGGACCTGCAATTTCAAGATGAATACCCGTTCGGCATGCAGTAGAATTCATTACGGTATTCGGGAATAATGCCGGATTTACACTAAGTGCCCCAGTTTCTAACGAAACCATGTCAAAGTTATGAATACTGTCGAGAGGGCCATACATTGTACCCAAAGCTAATCCGGTATCGGTTGAATCAACCCCTTTGAATCCGCCTGCCTTCTCCAACGCGGACGTAGCTGCTGCAAGAGTCAAAATGCTGACCCGGTCCATGCTCCTGGTCTGTATTCCCTTCGAAGCAAGATCATAATCTCCAGACGGTATACTGGCTATTGAAGCTTCGCGCCGCTCCGTACCTACTAGCAAAGATTCCCCGGTTATAAACACGCGAGTCATAAGCCCTCCTCTCCCCTCACGACAATACTGCTGACCTGTCCGCCGAAGGCAAAAGAATTGGAAATGATTTGCTGAATATTTGATTTACGCGGAGTATTCGGGACGCAATCGATACTGCAATCGAATTGTGCCGCACTAAAATTAACCGTCGGAAGCATGACCCCCTTATCCAGCATTTGCAAACAAGCAATCAATTCCAACGAAGCAGCTGCGCCTAACGAATGCCCAAGCATCGACTTAATGGAACTGAAAGGAGGTATACTCTCTTCACCGAATACTCGGCTCATCGCTTTTACCTCCGTTTTGTCGTTAGCGACAGTGCCTGTACCGTGAGCTGAAATATAATCGATCTCATGAACAGACAAGCCCGCTTCTTGGATTGCCAGTTCCATTGCCCTTACCGCGCCGTCTCCTTCAGGATGAGGAGCAGTCATATGATATCTGTCGGAGGTAAGACCGACTCCCGCGATTTCTCCCCATATTTTCGCCCCCCGTGCTTTGGCGTGACTCAATCTCTCAAGAATTACTATGCCACAGCCTTCTCCAACGACAAGCCCCTTACGCTTGTGATCAAAGGGACGACATAAATTGTCTGCCAGGGATAATAATCGCTGAAATCCGACAAATGCAACTCTGGAAAATATATCAACTCCACCAGCTATCGCTATATCTGCCTGCCCCCACTCAATGAATCTTTTTGCAATCGCCAGGGAATAGTTTCCGGCTGCACATGCCGCAGGTATGGT
Organism: Paenibacillus haidiansis; assembly: GCF_036553665.1. NCBI lineage: Bacteria > Bacillati > Bacillota > Bacilli > Caryophanales > Paenibacillaceae > Paenibacillus > Paenibacillus haidiansis. The sequence continues at coordinate 370,774 of NZ_JAZHPZ010000003.1, forward strand.
AAATATTGGTCCATGAGCACCGATAGCCCGCTTAACGGCATAAGAAATTCGGTTCGTGCTATACTGTCTCAGCAAATGATCGGGCAGTAATTCACCACCAGTCCGATGTCGCCACTCAGACAGTTGTTCTTCCGCCTGAATTTCCCCCATGGTTGTTCCAATACAAATCGCCGTTCTCGCTTCCCGAATTTCTTCTCTGTTCAATCCGGCATGTTCGAGGGCATCTAGCGATGCTGACATAGCATATTGCGCTGCTCTTCCATACTGTCGGGAAATGGACTCGTCCAAATGTCGCTGCCATGATTGATCTTCAATACGGGAACCGATCTTAATTCGATAATTGAGATCTTCGGCAAACTCCCGGATAACTCCATAAGTTATTGTTCCGGATTCCAGAGTAGTCCAGAAATCAGACAAATTATGACCCGCAGTAGAAATGACTCCCATTCCGGTAACAACCACCTGTTCCATACGCAGGCATCCCTTCTTCATGAAATAGTTGCCGGTACAACATGAGAACCTATCGAGAGTTGTTTTTTTAATGATGATACATTACGGAAAGTCGATTCCATAAAACGAACACTCACATCTCCTTGTACATATTCACCTTGCGTTGTTAAATGGTAACGTTCTCCATCGTAGAATAACAGGCCTTCATGAATCAAAGAGTTTATGATTTCTCCAAACACATCGTTAATGTCCACCCCATATTCAGCTCTAAAAACATCCGGTTCAACATAACCTCTTCTCAGTGCCAGTACCATGGTTCTTTCCATCATTTGCTTAAGGCCGGCTCGTCCGCTACACATCGATATAGGGAAATCTCCAGATTCCACCTGCTTCAGGTAGGTATTCACTTCGGTAGCATTCTGGTAGGTCATCCCATTGATAAAACCATAACTTGATGCGCCAACAGCGAGGTTATCCCCGTACCCGTCATAAGACAATTTCCAATAGTCCGCATGTAATCCCGCTTGATGGAACTCCGGTAAAATTGTGCGTTCATACCCGCGATCCAAAAGCATTTTGTTTCCCTTGATATACATTTCAAACAAAACTTCCTCCGTTGCTGCCGGCTGAATCAAACCTTTAATCATTTTGTTGTACATTTTAGAGCCGGCTATTATATATAGCTCATACATGGAAAAATGGCGTACAGGTAAAGACAAACCGATAGCAATATCTTCAAGCCATTCTTCAATGTTCTGCCCCGGAAGGCCGTACATCAAGTCAATCGCCAACGAGTCGAATTTATAACGGTCAACCATTTGAATCCATTCCGCTACGGACTCCTCAGATGCCTGAAGTCCCAACAACTTCCTGTAAGATGGATTAAATGTCTGGATACCGGCACTGATCCGAGACACCTTTTCTTCATGCAATCGGTGGATTTTTTCTTCATCCGCATTCGTTGTATTGCATTCTATTGAGATTTCAACATCTTCAGACAACGGCAAATAGTCCCTGCAAGCATGCAGTAATTGGCCTATTTGCTCGGACGAAAGACAGGTAGGGGTACCCCCGCCAATGAAAATGGCATCTATGGTTAAAGATTGCACATACGGTGAAGAACCATAGAGCATGATTTCGCGTATCAAACCATTTACATATCTCTGAATGATGTTGTTGTCATGGGGGACTTGTCTACTGTAAACGCAAAAATTACAAATTTTCGCGCAGAAGGGTATGTGAATATATAAAGGCGTTTTCCATGAGCTTACGGTAGGTTGATCCAGCCCGAAATATGATTTCCAGTCTTCCGTCTGGATTTTGGGATCCATAAGGGGATAATTCATAATCGCAACTTTATACAACCGTTTCATCCTCTAGCCCCCCTAAATTTAATTCCAGGCCTCGAATAAGATACCTTGCCCCATCCCTCCTCCAGCACACATCGCCGCGATTCCCCTGTTCCATTTATTCCTTTTCATGGTGTATAACAATGTGGTACAGATACGGATTCCCGTACATCCTAGGGGATGTCCAAGTGCAAGTGCGCCTCCATTTACATTTACGCGATCCCAACTCCAGCCCAATTTTTTTTGACAGATCAGCTGCTGTGCTGCAAATGCTTCGTTGCATTCAATCCCGTCGATTTCCTCCATTCTCAGCCCGCTCTTGTTAAGCATGGCCTGAATCACCTCAGCGGGTGCAAGTCCCATTTCAGCAGGTGCAACCCCCACTACACCCGAGCATTTATACTCTCCCATGGGTTCTACGCCGTAGGTTAAAGCCGCCTTCTCGGACATCAGCACCATAGCAGCGGCAGCATCATTAATCGAGGAAGAGTTAAGCTTGGTCAGTGTTCCATCAGAGAGAAAAATGGTAGCCTCCTTGGAAGCGACATCTTTGGACAGATTAGAGATAATCGTCTCATCTTCTGAAAACCATCCATCGGTCTCTTCATCCCAAACGGGGAATATTTCCTCCTTGAAATATCCCTTCTTTTGAGCATCCGCAGCCCTGCTATGGCTTAAACAAGCATACTCATCCTGCTCATCGCGAGTAATACCAAATCTCCGCGCAAGTAGCTCTGTGGATATGCCCATTTCATCGATAAGGTCTCCACTAATCTGCTCAAAAGTCGGCAACTTGCCATTAATTAATCCTCTTGCTGTTCGTATCGCATTCTTCATGACTTGAGGAGAGTTGCTCATATTTTCTACCCCGCCAACAAGCACGACCTCGGCTTCACCCAGCATTATTTGTCTGGCTCCCTGCACAAGAGCCTCCATGGAAGAACAACAAGTCCGATTTATCGTCGCCGCCGGTATCGAAGCCGGGAGTCCTGCACGGAGAATCGCCTTTCTGGCGATATTAAAATCTTCCTGTGGAAAGCAACAACCGGCATACACACTATCAATCGCCACATCAACTTTCTGAATTCTTCTAACTGCTTCGCTAAATGCAAGTGCCAGAAGGCGAACGTCAGAAATTTTGCTCAGTCTTCCGGCAGTCCTACCAATTGGAGTGCGGCATGCAGTAATTATGAGCACCCTGTTCAAATCATTTGCTCCTTTTTACCGTAAATTTTTTTAAATCCATTAATGACTTGATGAATCCTTTCCCGGGAGTTCAACCTTTCATTCAACTTGTCATACGCTTCTATAAATTCATCATGAGTAAGTTGTCTCAGTTTGAAGGTCAATTCAAATCCATTGTACGAACTCCAACTTTTGGTGACTAAACGGTCATCCTTTACGAACTTGTCATGTATACTTGTACCAGGAAACGGAGTCAAAATCGTAATATTAGTCGCGTAAAGCCGGGTTTCCAGAATAAAATCATATAGTTCTTCAAAAGTTTGCACATTATCGGCATCGAATCCAAGTACAAAACTTCCGACCACCCCAATACCATGAGACTGGATGATCTCGATAATTCGGGCGTAATCCTCTCGTTTCCTTCGCTTCCACATTGCGGAATCAACTTGTGCCAAATTTTCATTCGACAGGCTTTCGAAACCAATAAGCAATTGACTACAGCCGCTTAACCGCATTTCTTTCAACAGTTCCGGCTTGTTGGCGACGCTGGCATCTGTAAATGCATACCATCGAACTCCATATTGTTTAAGCAGCTTCAATAGTTCCATGGAATATCTGGGATCAATAAACATATTGTCATCCGTAAAAAAGATGAACGGTTTTGGCCATATCCCCACAATTGCGTCCAGTTCCCTTTTAACCTGCTCTATCGATTTGCGCCTGTATTTCTTACCGTAAATGGCAGAGGAAGCACAAAAATCGCATTGATGCGGGCAACCTCTTGAAGTTTGTATGGGAATACTCTTATATGAATAATCCCGAATTAAATCATATCTGGGAACCGGGCTTACAGTCAGATCAGGCAATTGTACGGAACGGTAAATCCGTGACGTACTCCGTTCGGATAAATCCGAAAGAAATAGCGAAAAAGTATCTTCGGACTCCCCTATAAATACAGTATCCGCATGTTTCAATACCTCATCCGGTAATACGGTTGCATGAATTCCGCCCATTACAACCTTTGTTCCATTCGCCCGCAGCTCGTCCGCTAAACAATAGGCGGCCTCTGTCTGGGGCGTCGACGGTGACATAAATACCAACTCGTATTGCTCCGTTATTCTTCGGTTATAATTCAGATCGATGTAATCCACATCGAAATCCTTGGGAAGCATCCCTGCGATGGTTAACAAACTGAGAGAAGGTGATGACCACAAACGTTTTCGGGCTTGAAACTCCCATAGATGCTCCCATTTTTCGTTCTTAAGAATATCCGCGGAGACAGACCCATCATTAGGAATTATCATTGCGACCTTCATTCAGCAATCACCTCTTCCTTATGTAGTATCATAGATCAGTTTATAGACCATCCCTTTTACCGTATCTACCCAATAAATCAACCCATTATAAGGAGCCGTGACAGCCCCGGTATAACCAAGTTTCGCGGGTAAACCGTGGACATCCGCCAGAATCTTCCATACCTCTTTGTCTATTAAAGTTGTAAGGCTGGCAGTTTCATGCGAGTACAGCAAAATTCTTCTTTGTTCACATATAATGACGGTGTCGTCCGGAGCCGCCGCTACCGCTACAGGATGCAATATCGGAGAAGCGCTCCATACCGTCTCTGTCCGGTAAAGATTGAGATCAACAAAGCGCAATACATTATTACCGGTATCGGCAAAATACAGTTTCGAGCCGCTCACACAAACTCCATATGGTTTATTGATTAGTGCATGGTTTATGTCGCCATCCTCAAATCCATATTCTCCGTTATCCGCCGTCAAGCATTTCAAATTACCTTCTGGCGATATCATACAAAGCCTGTTGTTAAAAAAGTCATTTGTATAGACGTTCAAACGATCATCCACTGCAATTCCGCTTGGCATACAAAAGGGTGAACTCTGTGATGTTATCCCGTTATCACTACAATTGTAGGCCAGTGTCTCCCAATATTGCCGATGCTTATTTAAACGTAAAATTTCATGCAAACCGGCATCCGCAATGTAGATCCCTCCTTCGGCACCAATGCTTATGGCAAGGGGTCTATCCAGAAACTTCGTAGTTCCATCCGGTAAACGGATCTCTCGGGTAAGTTTATGAATATGTCTTGTTTGCTCGTCTAGCATACACACCCGGTTGTTATGTAAATCCGCGATGTACAATACCTTATTTTCTTTGTCATATGTAACTCCTGAAGGATAATTAAAACAATTATCCTGTCCGGCAATCAATTCTACCTTCACATTGATAACTCTTTCCTGCATCTCAACGCTCCCTTCGAAGCAAACTTTTGAACAATTTCCTGCCGGCATGCGTAATAGAAGGGAGATACACACTGTTACTCATATCGGAGATCGTTCCAAATCTGTCAGCTATTTCTTCAATATTCAGGGACTCCCGATTTATACTTATCCCTTCGGCTTCGCAGATTCCCGACCTGGCAAAATATCCTCCCCCGGCGACATATAGATTCCCATTACTTTTACAAATCCCGGAACAAAGGTAAGCAACCAGAGGTGCCACCCATTCCGGATCATACTGATCTGCCATTAACGGATTAACCGCATTTGAAGTTTGAACCGTCGAGGCAAACGGTGAAACCAGGTTGCAGCATATTCCACTCGATTCCAGCTCAGCCGCTACGGACAAGCCTAGACCTACCACACCCGACTTCGCCGCGGCATATCCAGCATGATCTTGTAAGCCAAACATTCCGGTAGATGACGCGATCAAAACTATCCTTCCGTATTCCTGCTTTCTCATAATAGGGAGTACACGACGCAGCAAATAAAAGGCTCCTTGCAAATGAACGTCCATTAAAGAACTCCACTCTAAATCGCTCATCATCTCCAGCGGCTTAGTTATCATCTTCCCGGCATTGTGAACAAGAATATCCACTTTTCCGTATCTTTCCATTGTTTGATCAATAAGAGCGTCGACACCTTCCCTGACTGCAACAGAATGGGTATCGGCAATAGCGTCTCCACCTCTTTTTTTGAGTTCGGATACCGTCTTTTCGGCCAAGGAATCTCCATGTTTGTCTGTGGCAATGTCATTCACTACAACACTGGCTCCCCGGTCAGTCAGAAGAGTTGAATAGGTTTTGCCCAGGCCCAGGGCAGAACCGGTTATAACGGCCACCTCATTGTGAAAAGATATTTGTGCCAAACTCGGTTCCCTCCCTAATATCAACTGAAAAAACAATCCTCAAATGTTTGAATACCCAAATACTCCCGGCCATATTTGATAACGGACAACGCCTGCTCGACGGACATACCGGTATTGGTCGTGTATTCATATCCCAAGGCCAGAAATCCCGTATCATCATATCTGACGGGATTGTCCAAAGAAATCGAGGAAATGGAATATTTATCCTTATTATTGAACATATCCGATATTAATCCATAATGAACAAGGAATGCTTGATCATACCATTCCTTATTAGTTTTAAGAAAACGTAGTGATTCCTTCGCCTCTTCCTCAGTTTCACTTGGAAACCCGATTAGGCAACTCAATACGGAGTAAACGCCCGCGGCCTTCATATTTTTCAAAACTTGAACTGCCTGAGGCAAGTGGATACCTTTATTCATTAGCTTTAGAATACGTTCGTTTCCCGATTCAAATCCGAATAAAGCCGATCTCATTCCGCTTCTAGCGAGCAGTTCGCAGAGTTCCGCTGTGAATCTCCTATCCAGCCTTAGATAAGATTCGTATTTGATGTACAAATTTTCATGAATAAGCCGTTCGGCGATTTCCCTGGTTTGCTCGGGATGTATCGCATCGTCAATAAAATGAAAAAACCGGTTATGATGATCTCTTTTCATAACAGCAAGATCTGACGCAATTTTATCGATCTCTCTCCTTCCATAGCCATTCGTATCCCGGTAACTGCAAAAGGCGCAACGTGCCCAATAGCATCCCCTTGATAAAAAATACGGCAATTTAGGATAGACGTACTGATCCAAGGGCAAATCCGAGAAATCGGGAACAGCCAGTTCATTTACATCCGGAGAAGAAGCCTCGGGAGTTTGCAATATACGGCCCTGTTTATCATCGTAATAAGTCAGATTTGGAACATTGCCGAGATCCTCTCCATTCCGAACCGATGTCACATATTTCAGTAAGGGTTTCTCCCCTTGCCCGCAAATTAGAGCATCATATGCCTCCCTAAACGTAGGATGACCCGCAATAAGATTCCGAAATAGAGATACCTGCGGACCTCCCAGTACAATCCTGATGCCAGGAAGCCGTCTTTTCAGCTCACGCCCGATAGCCAGGGAGTAATAAATCTGACTGGCAAAAGGAATTGATATTCCTACGATTTGCGGCGATTCTTCACATATATTTGGAATAATTCGATTTCGAATATCTTCCATCACGTAGCCGCTTTCTTGATCGACGGCATCAAGATCAAATCTTTCTTTTATTTCATTAAAAGAACTTGGGGAGAAGCAAAAATCAGAAATTCCGGAGCCCGCAATTTTGATATAAGTATTAAGCAGTCTAAAGGCCCACTCATCCTTCCCTTTTTCTCTGGGTTCCTTAAGAATATGGCGTGCCCGATCAAAATTTTTTTCAACTTCTGATGCTGTAAGCTTGATGTTATTTAATGTGAAATATTTCTCAACCTTATCGAAACCCAGACTGATAATCTGATTCATCATACCCACATTAAAATCCTTAACCACTACATCGCGAACTCCGTGACTCACCAAATAAGATTTGAGGAGCGGCAGAGCCAAATGAGGGAATTCATGCACGCTTAATGGCGGGTAGATTAAGCACACTCCCCCCTTTTTCATGTATATTGCCTCACCAGCTCTCCGAAACCCTTTATATTCTTGATACGATCCATATTAAGATCACCATCATGAATTTCAATGGAAAATTCTTCTTCGATTTCCACCAGGATGGACAAAGCCAGTATAGAGTCAATCCCCAGCGCCAACAATGGTGTTTCATAATTCAAACTCTCAATTTTTTCTTCATCCCTAAGACGGGATACGATAATCTGCTTAATTGTCTCTTCAACATCAACACTTGTGTTCATAGAGAACTCCTCCTACTTTGATATTTGGATTTCGCAAATACGATTGCTCGCTCCATCAAGAATATACAAACGGTCTTCTGGACCGACCGCCAAAGCATTGGGATTCGCTAACCGAAATGCCGCAGACGAACCGTCGGGTCCGATTCCCGCCACTCCATCTCCTACGAGCGTCAGCAGGGTCCCTTCTTCGGAAATGACTGTCACGCAATTATTTCCTGACTCGGCGATATAAATGCTGCCGTCCGGACCACAAGTAACCGCTACCGGACGGTCGAGACAAGCTGACAGCAGGGTCTTACCGTCACGTCCCTTACCTGCAATTCCACAACCTGCTATTGTGCGAATAATTCCGGTTTGTCTCTCAATTTTTCTAATGCAATGATTAAAATAGTCGGCTATATATAAATCCCCCGTTCTTTGGTCGATGCCTATGCCGTAAATTTCTGCGAACGATGCATGAATCGCTTGTCCGCCATCCCCTTCATATCCATATTCCCCCGTACCTGCAAAAGTAGTAATAGTACCTTCCGTATCAACCTTTCGAATAACGTTGTTAGCGATATCGTTGATGAATAAGTTGCCTTCCGAGTCAACTACCGTCCCCCCTGGCTTATTAAGCAAGGCATTTAACGCCCGTCCGCCGTCCCCTTCATAACCTGGTTTTCCCATTCCCGCTACAGTTTCAATTATTCCGCTTTTAAGATCCACTCTGCGAACTGCATCATTTCCTGTATCCGTGATATAAAGGTGATGCTTGTGAACAAAAAGCCCTGTTGGTTTGTTCAGACTGGCCCGAACCGCAATTCCTCCATCGCCCGAATATCCGTAATGCCCGTTACCCACTATTCGATGAACAAAAGTTCCGTCAAATTTTAATACGGCGTGATTATTCTGGTCCGCAATATACAAATTCCCTAAATCATCGGTATCCATGGCCTGCGGTTCCCACAAACGCGCTTCGGACGCCGGAATCCTGTCATCCGCATATCCTACAGTTCCGTAATCACCGATTACAATCTTTACGCGGGAGGAGGGAAAAGCTGGTTTAAATCTTCCGCTTTCATCGTCAGGATGAGGAGCCGCGACTACTTTATCCCTCCTGTGCGCTTTCGCAAGAAACATAGCCACCAGCGCTTTTCGCATCAAGGATTGTAGGCCTTGACCATCTCTCGGCATAACTGCACAACCCGCGCTAAAAGTAATTCGAATGTTTGATAAGCTTGAGTTGATCTGCCAGCAAAAGCGTTGCTTTCGAAAATCAGTTTTCAGAGCATTCAGATATGACGTCAATTCCTGGATGCCGTTTCCTGGCCAAACCAGGATAAACTCATCCCCATCGGATTGCCACAATCCCACTTGAGGAGGACAATAGTCACGCAGATAATGCCTAATTTCGTCCATGATTATTTGAATCTCGTCCGGTTCGAATCGAAGACAGAGGCGTATCAGATAATCGATGTCAATGATTGCCACCCCAAACGGGATGTCGCTCTTAAGCATTTGATCTGAGTATTTCACAATTTCCTCCATCGGCCACCTCAATTTCCGTCACCTCCTTTAAAGAAAGCTGCAGCGGTTTCAGAAAGATCTTTTGTTCCAAAAAAACTGAGATAACGACCAATTTTCCTTTTTAACGGATCGCTAATCCATGGTGTATTGACCCTTTCATAAGTAAAATCCGCCCATTCTTCCAAGCACTCCGGATAAATGGTTCCATATTCAAGAGCTATGTCATATAGCGGAGTGCCAAGATAGGGAGAAAAAATAAACAACAATATCTCTACACTTGAATCAATCCGTTTCAAGGTTTCTATAAGTTTTACAGTTTCATGGAAATCCTTTTCCGGTTCCCAAGGAAATCCAACCATGAAAGACAACGAAGCCTGGAGACCGTGATGAACGCATTTCTTAACCGTCTGGACAATCTGTTCATTATTGTGTCTCTTATTAATTTTCCGCAGTACATCTTCATCTCCGGACTCGGCTCCGACGATAACCCGGTAAAACCCGCTTCGTTTTAACTTTTCGATGTATTCGTCAGAGAAACGAAGAAACTGCTCGGCGACAGCTGTACCGTCCCATTTAATGTCAATGCCTCTCTTTACCAGTTCGGAACCAAACTCCATTGAACGCCGGGAATCGACAAAAAAGTTATTATCGTAAAAATGGATGGCATCCACTTGATAATTACGATACAGCCACTCGACACCATCAGCCACTCGCTCTGGAGGAAGAGCATTCCATTTTCTTCTGTATACCGAACTGATAGAACAAAACTTACAAGCATAAGGGCACCCTCGGCTTGATTCATATCCGGCTACCCTTTTGTTCCCCCATAGCGGCTGAATATACTTGTTCATGTTTACTAAATGATATGCTCGTTCGATGGGCAAGGTATCAGCCAGATTCACAAATGGTTTACTTGCTGTACTTATTACATTTCTGTCGCTGTCTTTGTAAACGAGATTTGGAATGCTCTCGAGGTCTCTCCCTTCATCCAGACAAGATACCAACGCAGGAAAGGTAAACTCGCCTTGATGCGTTATGACGATGTCGACCAAATCATGTTTAAGCGTTTGTACTGGCATCAGACTGGGATGCCAGCCTCCCCAAACCACCTTAAGTTCAGGAAATGCTTCTTTAACGTTTCGGCACAAATTAAGTCCGTCACGTATCTGATAACTGGTTATAGCGCTGATCCCCAAACATAGGGTCTCGTCATCAACCAATTCCCGCCAAGTCTCCGAAAGGCCATCAGACAGCCTTCCATCTAGTATCCGAACTTCAAACCGGTCTTGATCGAATTGAGCTGCAAGAGCCAAAACAGATAAAGGGAGGCCAAGATACAATGAACTTGAATCGGCTTCTCCTTTAATTCTTGGGTAATACAGAAAGACATTTTTCATCTATACCCTCTTTCCCGAGTCCGCCTGTCAGAAGAAACAATACATCGCTGATTTTGTCAAAATCGGGAAGCCTATTCTGAATCAAACTCTGAATGTGAAAACCGTCACTTATTACAACAAATATCCACGCAATGGTTTCAACAAGTTGCTTATCAGCTTGAATTGTTCCTATTTGTTCAACCGTTTTTATAAACAGGCCGACATACAAATCATAAATTTCAAACAATACGCTTCTAATAAGCTCAACATTTCTTCGGCGATCCCTCAGGAGCTTCCATGCATCAAGATAAAGAGATAACGATTCGGGATAATTCCCGGTTCCTTCCGCGTACAATCTGACTAATCGACGAAAACGTTGCTCAGGATCGGCAATCTTGGCAAGTTCCTCCTTCGTCTTCTTCACCCAGACAACCGCCGCATAGGTCATTGCACTCATCTGTAACTCGTCGCATGCCGGATACATTTCTTCGAGATAAACTTGGCTAATCGCCAGGCGTTCAGCGACGGCCTGTGTCGTTACTGCTTCATAACCATTTAAGAACATCAGTTGCAAAGCGGCCTCTAACACTACCTTTTCCTTCCGCGAGTAAGTCTTTAAGCTCATTGGCAAATCGCCTTTCTTATCCGTTCTTTGATCTTGCGGGTTCTCTCTCGCACATTTTCAGCGGAATAAAATTTGTTATAGACCCAGGCCACCCCTTCTGCCAATTCCTGTGGCGACATGTTTTTGGGTTGATAAACGACGTCCCAGAAAGTATAGCGGCTCCAGTCATAATCAATGATCCTCCCTTGCCGATTCATCTCCTGAAATAGTTCTGTTCCGGGTAAAGGTGTAAGAATCGTGAAGCTTCCCGAATACAAACCGTTTCTCAGAGTGAAATCAAGCGTATCGGAGAAAACCGATGTCGTATCGTGATCTCCGCCGAACATGAAAGACCCCCAAATATTCAGGCCATACTTATGAATTTTTTCAATAGAGCTTTCGTATTTTTTTAATTGCTTCGCCTTCCATTGACGACTGTCCAAAAAGCTTAACCCGGTTTCGGATACATTCTCAAAGCCAATAAATAACCAGTGACAGCCGGCAGCATAAAGTGCCTTCAGTAATTCCTCATCCTCGGCAACCGAAATATCGGTTTGCGTTCCCCAGGTAATTTGCAGCTTACCAATTTCGCTTACTAATTCTTTTGACTTTTGTTTGGCGATGAACATATTGTCATCGGCAAAGAATACAAACGGGTTCTTATCAACTTCTTGAATCATCTTGACTTCGTAAATGACTTGTTGAGGAGTCTTGTGCCGATACGTATTTCCATACATAATCGGTAACGTACAATAGCTGCAAGTTCTGGGACATCCTCTTGTAGTTTGCACACTGTAAGACTTATACAATCTTTTATCGATTAAATCGTACCTGGGTACAGGAGAATCCGAAAAAATGGTATTTCCTTTACTCACATAAAGCGGTTCTGGTCTGTTGCTCAAATAATCTTGAAGGAATGCAGGCCACGTGGCTTCCCCTTCCCCAACGATAACTGTATGGGCATGAAGCATAGCTTCCTCCGGCATGATCGTCGCATGAATTCCGCCGAGAACAACATAAACTCCTCTTTTGCGAAAATTATCACATATTTCGTAAGCCCTATGAATTTGCTGGGTCATACCGGTAAGGGCGACAATATCGTAGCCTGCATCAAAATTGATCGTTTGGCCATGATCTTCATCGATGAAGGTAACCTCAAATGAATCCGGAATCATCCCGGCAATGGTTAGCAAACTTAAGTTCGGTGTCTCCCATGCCCCGTAAAAGTTTGAGACAACATCATTTTGTTCCAGAAAACTTTTCAGGTATTGATTTTTTCCGTATTTAGAACCACAGGGAACAATAAGGGCAAGCTTCCTCATACCGTCACCTCTCTTAAGTCATTCTTTGGCGACACCTCGATCTCCGCCAGACGAATTCGGCCTTGCGTGCCATCGATTTCAATCCAGCAATCATCGGTAAACAAATCTGTGGCCCTATCGTTAAATACAACAACGGGAATTCCGAACTCTCTGGCGATAATCGCGCCGTGAGAAAGGATATTGCCGAAATTCATGATCATCCCGCCCGCAATTTGTAACACAGGTGTCCAGCTCGGATGAAAGTTGGAAACAACCAAAATATCGCCTTGACATACTCTCTCCAAATCGCGAAACGAAGATACGACTCTAGCCCTGCCGCTGACTTGACCGGGGCTTAAGCCTGTAGCCTTATAACTCCTCTTTTTTCGGGCGGTTTGTAAACGAATCAAATCCGCTCCCTTAATTAAATAGGGAGGATTAATACTTTTGTTTTTATTTAGTATCTTCCTTCTGAAATCGACCCTTCTTTTCCAATTATGATCTTTACTCGATTCTGTCTTCAGCTCCATAATCTCGCTAACGGTTAAATGGAAAATATCTTCCTTATCATTAATCAAACCGTCTTCAGCTATTCTGGAGCCGATTTCCAGCATGAATTTTCGCAAAAGCAACCAGCTTTTATCGAAATAATACCTTTGATTTTCTCTTAAGTTCATATAGATTGACGTCAGCCGAATTAGCGATTTCAATTTATAAAGTTCATATTTCCGTTTAATGTAAGTAATATTATGCGGGTAGATTGTATCGGCGATGATCCGCCAATGAATAGGGGAAGGGTTCTCGTTGTCTATACTGCAAATGGCGGTACCATTTATAATGAATTGCCTTAGTAAACCGAGAACATAATCGGGTTGTTCAACCCAATGTGGAGACGATAAATCATCACAGGATATACCTCTATGACCATGGCGAGCAATAAAATCATCAAATTTGACCTTGAAATCAGAAGCTTCATGCTTGTTTGACAATCTAACATATATTGACATCGGGTCATCGGCGAGAAGAATCTCCTTAACCTCATTGCGACGGTTCGCTTCCTCCGCCAATTTCATCAGCTCTCTATTTGCCCTCATTGTCATATTGTCGTATTGGTCGTTATTTAAAGCTTCCGTCAATATTTCCTTGGCGTTTGGCAATGATGACAACTTGTCGATCGCTAATTGATAACATACGTTTGCCAAACCCAGAAACTGATAGTGGTCCTTACCTATATAATTACAGAACCAATCAATCAACTCTTCCAGCAATCGATATATTTCGGAAGTATCTAATTGATTCACATTAATCGCAGCATACTCGGCGATGCGGGATTCATATTTGTCGATACGCCTATACCAGCTTCTATGACCGTTAAGCATTAGCCTCATTAGCGACCGTTTTTTGGGAAGCGAGCTCAAGCCTCGATCTTTGAATGGAAGATCGTCATAATATTTACGCTGATATTTCAGGTTCCAATAGACCCTGTTGAAATACAATTGAAGAGGCTTCTCGGTTACATACTTCCCTATCGTTTTCGAATAGAAATCGAGATAGACCTGTTCTTGCCATGTGTCCAGCAGGGACAGATAACAAGTGCTAACCGGTTCGGAATAGCGGTCAAGCAAACTGCATTCCGCATTTTCCTTTATATTGCCGTCATAACAATCGAAAGAAATATCTTCTTCGGAACGACAAGTGATTGGCCTCACCTGTAATAAAAACCAATCATCACCCCGCATGGTCCATTCTATATCACAAGGATATCCATAGTACATTTCCAGAGCGATTCCAGTATCACGAAGATTAAACACCTCTTCTTCCGTTAACGTGGACTGCTCGCGTTGTTCGGAGGATATGCTGACCGTGTTGATTGAAGATACTCCTTCGTCGAGAACATATTTAATAAATTTTGTCTTTATCTCTCTTACAGCATCATTATTCACCCGGTCGGCCCGATACCTGTCGGCGGCCACCATATCATCTACCAGAGCGAAATTCAAGCCGGGATGTGCCTCGATGATGATATGATCATCCTGTAAATCTAATGGGTTCCTTGTAAAAGTCAACCCTGATTTATCTCCGCCAATCATCTCTTGAACAAGCAGACTCATCCCGTAAAAAGAGACGCCTGCGTTGGCCCGATAAGCGACAGCATATGGGGAAAAGTATGAATTCCAACATCTTTGAATTGCCTTCAGAAATAAATCATAACTTGAAATATTAAGAACACTGTCGTATATGCCGGCAAAAGAAAACTTTGTCCCATCCTCGTCTAAAGCCGAAGAGCGAACAACCCACGGCCCTTTGCCGGTTTCCAAAAGGCGCTTCCAAAGAAGGTTAATATCATTCAGAATCCCATCCGGATATTTACCGTCCCCTAACGGATCTGCGTCGGAAATTGATTCTTCTGACCAGCCGTTGTAGCCGCAATATTCGTGAAAATAATTAACGGGTATCGCAAAACTTAACGGAATCGGATAACCGCGCTTAGACAATTCCGCCAAGCGGAGAGTTTTGTGCCCGAAAAATTGATGATCCCATCCGGACAATTTGGCCAATTCACAAATACGCGCTTTCACTAGAATCGCCTCCCTCCTATTGTACCAATAGTAGCATTAGCTCACTAAGTGATCGTACCTCAAATAACGGCGCGGGAATTTCCGGTTTTAAGGATTCCCCTCTCCTATTTATCCATGCCGTGGGTATGCCAAGTCTTCCTGCTCCCATAAGATCATCCGTCTGGGAATCCCCTATCATCAAAATTTGAGCGGGAGTGAGATCAAGTTTTTCCATAGCATAGTCAAAAATCCGACGGCTTGGTTTGTTACTTCTGGCATCTTCCGAAGTAATGACAAAATCCATATTCAACCCATTTTTGATAATCGTTTGAGACAGGAGGTCATTGTCAGCGTTCGTAAGCAACCCCAGCTTGTAAAATTTCCTCATATTTTCTATGAATTTATGAACATCCGGATAGGCTTTGCAAGAAACAAACAGACGCTCAACGTACATTTTAAAAGGCCCGGAAAAATCGCTCACCTCAAAAGAAATGCAAGTCTTGATTATGCTTTCTTCCAAGAGATCAATTCCTCTTCTAAATTCCAACTCACTGCTCAAAACCGCCCGAAACCTCAAGAATTTGCCGAAAAAAGCGGAGCTGCTGACATTGGGATAAAAAGTATCCAGATGATCCGTGATAAACTTTCTGATCTGTTCGAATGGCTGATTTAGCTCAATGAGTGTGTCATAACAATCGCAACAAATGGCCCGAATTCCTTTAACTACATTCTCATTCGGAAAAATCTCCGTCTGATCCATGCTTATCCTCCATTGCTCGAACAAGTTCACCCAGTTTTTTGGTTATTATGCCGTCTTCTTCTTTGGTTTCTTTTTGATCATAAGAAGCTTTTTAATATCTTCATTACTTTCGGAAGACAAGACCCTGATCCATAACCACTTCCCGTCATGTAATTGATCGGTATCCATTATAAGGGACGCCATTTCCTTACTGAATTGTTCAAGACAGGATAGCGCTTCTTCGGCCTCTTTTTTTCCAAGCACAATTAGAATTGTAAATGCGCCAGATTCAGGATGAATCGCCGTTAACGTCTTGCCGCTTCGACGATATCTCACACACCATCCATAGTTCTTGCCTCCGAATACAATTTCCGGTGAAAAATCATAATTATCTTCAAGAAATTTCTCAAGGTCTACCCATGCCTCGGTAGCCTTGTCCCCCATAAATGTATAAATATCCTCCATGGTCGGCACTGCCAATTTATCCAACATTCTTGTATAGTTCATTGCATTCAACTCCTTAATTATTCACTAATAACCGTTCCTCATAATTATCCTTGTTAGTGCTGTAAATTTCCTTGATCGTATCTTCCAAGCTTGATTCTGTTAAGGTAAAATCAACTATTTTCAAGCCTTTTTCCAAAAGCATCGATAATACCGAGGATGGCGAATGATGAGACCGATCGAAATGGATGGAGTAAATGCCATTATTTTCAGTGATCTTCATTCCTTGCAAGTAAAGTTCCGGATGTCTATCTTCAAAACTAACATTCATAACGCAATACTTTGAACCGTACTCCTGCTTTAGCTTGGAGATTTCTCCCGAGAAAATGATGCTCCCTTTATCAAGAACGATAACTTTATTACAAACCCGCTCAATATCTGCGATATCATGCGAAGTTAACATAATAGTGGTTTTACGTTCCTTATTAACTTGTTTGATAAAATCACGGATACTGTCTTTGGCTACCACATCCAAACCAATCGTTGGCTCGTCAAGATAGACAATACGGGGATTATGCAGCAAGGCAACCGCAAAATCAGCCCTCATTCTTTGACCCAAGCTTAACTGTCGCACCGGCATCTTTAGCAGTGGGCCGATGCCTAAAATGTCACAAAACTTGTCCATGTTGTCATCGTACACTGTCTTAGGAATTTTATAGATGGTCTTCATCAAATTAAATGAATCTATTACCGGTAAATCCCAATATAAATTGCTCCGTTGACCCGCTATCAGTGCAATTTTGGATGCGTTCTCCTTTTTATTTCTGTATGGAACGATACCATCCACCCGTACATCACCTGAAGTCGGGTACAAAACGCCCGAAATTATTTTTAGAGTGGTGGATTTTCCGGCTCCATTTGGACCTATATATCCGACAATTTCACCTTCATCAATTGAGAAGCTAACATTATTTAGCGCAGTACTATACTCCCATTCCCTTTTGACCATATCTCTTATTACGCCATATGCTCCTTTTCGGGGCTTTGCGATTTTATAGTCTTTTGACAGATTTTGTACACGGATTATTTCCACTTGTCCTCCCCCTAATCATTAACTTCCCGCTCCTTGATAACGGGTTACACCAAGCCACCAGAGCTTATACATCGCTCCGAAGAGAAGCAGGCCTACACCAAGTATTCCAAGCATTATCCATTCCCCGGCCCCCCTTTTATCCAGCAGAAAGATAGTCGGATAATAGTTGATCAAAGCGAAAGGAATAAAAAAGGTAAGTATGATCTGCATTCCTCGCGGGTAAAAAGACATCGGCCAATTGATCACGTTCCACGAATTCGTCAAAACCCTCAGAAAGGCGTCAGAACTAAATGTCCAGAATGAGATTGCTCCGGAGAATACAATAAACGAACCGTAAATAAGTAGTGCACCCATCAGCGCGCAAATAAATAACAGCACTTTAAGGAGGGTCCAGTATATTGGAAGAAAGAAGAGCGTAATTGCCATTGTAGCTGCACCCAAAATAACATGGCTCAATGCCCAAGCGATGAAATGGCGTCCGACCAAATATACAAAGGCATTGCGTGGGGCAACAAAAAATTTGTCCATTTGGCCGTTCTTCATATAATAGCTCATCACCCACATCGGATCCCATAAAAACGCAGAGGCAGTCGCCCTAACAAAATACCCCATGGAATGCAAAAATAAGATTTCAAAAAAAGTCCAGCCGCCGATTGTTCCGAATTGATTTATAATGATCCACACAGCCACGAATTCAAGGGCATAACCCGCAATGCTTGCAATCATTTCGTATAAAAAAGATCGGCCGTATTGTAATCTGGCTTTGATATTTAACCATACCAAATGAAAAAACATGCTATCCCCCCTGAATGACCAGCTTGCGGAGCCCGATCCTCCAAATGATTGCACTTGTAATCCACAATAAGATAAGCCAACCCACATTAAACATAAGTTTTAGAGCGATATCTTCATACCCGTTCTTTCCTAAATAGATTGTAATAGGCAAATCGGCTCCAGTTCGTAATGGTAAAATATTGGCAATATTATGCAGCCAACCGGGAAATAGCCAAAGCGGAATATAAGCGCCGGATAAAATTTTAATTCCATTATCAAGGAGGAGCTTCACTGCTCCGTGAAGATCCATGAACCAAAAAACGGACAGACCGGCAATATAAAAAATATGGAAAAAAATAAGAAATGATATTATGACAATCCCTAGCGATAATAGTAAAGCTGCGGGATCATTAGGACTTTCAAAGCCAAAGAACAGAATTCCTAATATAAACATTGGAACTACGATAAAGAGAACCGTAAACAGACTTCTTCCAAGAAACTTTGAAAGCAGAGAGAGCTTATAACTATATGGTTTATTTAAATAATGAGTTATCTTCCCATCCCGAACATCCGTCACCATTTCATCGATTACGCTTGTATTAAATAAGCTAGCGGACAGACCGGATGCCAGAATGAAGTAGGTTACCATCTCTTGCTGCGACAGACCGATGTTTTCGGGATTTTTCGCATACAATACTTTCCATAGGAAAACTTGTATACAAAGCATTAAAACTGCGTTTAAAATTCCTAACCAAATTTCAAACTTATACGCTTTGGATGTCCTGAATGATAAGTAAAACAGATGAATATACTTCCTCAAGACTGCACCTCATTTCAAATTTCACCAAAATCCGTTACATAGTTAATAAGCAAAGGTAATACCTTGGAAATGTACGGATACAAATACGGACCATTCCGCATGATGTGAAGATTAGAATGTTCATTTGCATAATCGCTCATGAATCGGTAAGTCAAACAGGGAATGTTGAGCATATAACAAGCCTGTGCAACCGCGGCTCCTTCCATATCAACACAATCGGCCCGATATACACTTCTTAGGCGGGAGGCAGTCTCCTCCTGATTACATGGGATATCACCAGTTACGATCTTACCCGTACGTAAAACCGGTTTATTTCTTACCGCTCGCATTGCGATCGGTTCCGGTAATTCCGGCAACAAAGGCTGCAAGTATTCTATGAGACGCTGGTTCTGAACCGAATCAAATTTAAAAGTCTCCGCCATGGAAAATAATCTTGTATATTGCGAATCAAGCTCCGCATTGGGGCGCCAGCAGTCATGGTAGTTAACTTCGTTGCCGATGATTTGGTCAAATATTTGCAGTTCTTTGTTGAGAATGCCTGCTATTCCATAAGTAAGAATGAAGTCAACATCCATTTTCTGCTTAAGAATACTTACAGCTAACGACGCATTAACTTTACCGATCCCCGACATGACGGATGACAACTGACTTCCGTTGGGTAATGTTGAGGTATGGATTTTCCAACCGAAACAGTCAGTGACAACTGCATTACGCCTCAATTCGATACTGCAGTCAAACTCTTCCGCCATCGCGCAAATTAGCCCGGTTCTCCTCATGATTGTATTAGATTCCGTTGTCTTTGGATAAACATCTGAAATCTTCGATTTACATTTTCTTCGGCGGTAAATGTCTTATATATCTTTACGATGCAATCATGTAATTCTTCCGAAGACATGTGCTTGGGCTGAATCAATACATCCCAATGGGTGTAATATGACCAGGGCAAGTCAAGCAGTCTTCCTTCGTCTATCATCATATTTCTGAATCTTGCACCGGGAAAGGGCGTCGGCGTCGTGACGTGTATACCGTAAAAATTGCATTCTTCGATAAACTGAATCGTATCCTCCAAGACCGACTCATCGTCATAATCCAATCCGAAGACAAAAGCCCCCATAACGCCGATCCCTTTACCTTGAATTTTGTTAATGGATTCCTTGTAATTTTCATGCTGCTTTGTCTTCCACTTATTTACCTTCTCAAGGCTTTTGCGCGATACACTCTCTAAACCGATTACTACCCACTGACATCCGCTATCCGCCATTAACTGTACTAGTTCCATATCATCCGCTATGGATATATCGGTTTGCGCCACCCATCGAATATTCAGTTTTTTAATCTCTCTGAGTAAACTCTTGGACTCCTCGCGGGAAACAAAAATATTATCATCGCCAAAAAGAACATACTTATTTTCAAAGTGTTCCTTAATTAGGATTAACTCGCTTATTATCTGTTCGTTTGTTTTGCGTCTGTATACCGGACCATACACCCGAGATGCCGCACAGAAGCTACAGTCATGAGGACATCCTCGGCTAGTATGGACGGTAATCGTGGAATAATTGTAATCTTTAATAATATCATAGCGGGGAAACGGGGATATTCGCATATCTAGTCTTCCGGGATTTCCTTCCTTATAGATACGCTTGAATTTCCCGGACTCCCAGTCCTGGATAAACATGGGCCACAGCAGCTCGGCTTCACCGGCCACAACAACGTCAGCCACCTCCGCTACTTCCTCTGGACAAACCGTCGCATGAATTCCTCCGATAACTGTCAAAATACCTTTTTGCTGAAAGATTCTGGCGATTTCATAACCTCTTTCTATCTGTTGCGTCATACAAGAAATACCGACTATGTCATACTGACGGTCAAAATCAATGGCTCGCAGATGCTCGTCAATATACTCAATATCCCAGTGTGATGGCGTCAAGGCTGCTATTGTTAATAAGCCAAGGTTGGGGCTATTCCATAGGTTACGGATATTTCGCATTCTCGGTTCATTCTGCAAAAACTCCGATAGGCTCCCATCTCTAGCGAAATCAGCCCCTTTAGGTGAAATCAAAGCTAAACGTGGCATACCCTTATCTCCTTTCTCTTTCTCAAACAAGACAATTATTCTTCGGTTAATTTATCTTGCTTTATCTGAAATAGATGGGACCGGGCGGTAAGGAATCAACTAATTTTCTCCCCTCCCGCAACACCTCAATAAATTCCTGAATCTGCATGCCCTTATGTGGGGTGTATGTATATTCAAAAGAGACATAACCTGTGTCATCGTGTCGAACCGGATTATTAAGATTAACATTGGATATTTCATATTTTTCTGTTTCTTCGGTCATACCGGTAAACAGACGAAACGGGGTTAAATAGGCTTTGAAATAAATATCCTTGTTGTTTTTGAGAAAATCCAGGGTCTCCATCGCTTCCTCCCTCTCTTCGGTAGGGAAGCCGATGATAATGCTTAGATAGTTAGTGATGCCCGCTGCGCTAAAGTTAGCCAATACTTCCTTCATGGTCCTTATAGAAAGGCCTTTATCCATAAGTTTCAGAAGGCGGGAATTTGCCGATTCGATACCAAACAAAACACCTCTTAATCCACTCTTGTATAAAACATCACATATCTCCTTGGTAAATCCTTTTTCAGCACGCAAAAAGGCGGCATAAGTAATATCGAGTTCTCTTTCGACAATAAACTTTGCCGTTTCCAGCATCTTATCGGGAGGGATAGCATCATCCATGAGATGAAATATTCGAATCCCATGTCGTTGCTTCAAAATGGAGAGATCGCGAGTGATTTTTTCCTTCGATGCGATCATATATTCTGTTGCGCATCCCCTATAGCCGCAAAAGGCACAAAGCCCCCAGTAGCATCCTCTGGACATCTGATAGGGTAATTTGGGGTAAGCATATAAATCCATGGGTAAATCTCTAAAATCAGGGGTCGGAATATTATTCATATCTTCGCTTTTGATTACATTATGTACTTTATGCAGGCCATCGTCGGTCCTATAAGTAAAATTGGGTATATCTTCGAGCTTTCCGATTCCTTTTGTCCAATAATCCAATAACGCCACAAACGCTATTTCTCCCTGCTCTCGAATAATCCCGTCAAAATATGGAGAGAAAACATCACTGTTCAGGAAAGCAGTCCAGAATAAAGTCGGCTGAGCACCGCCGAGCACAATTTTAATATGCGGATAAAGCTCCTTGATCAGTCTGCAAATTAGAATCGAATACAGAACCTGGCTGGCAAATACGATAGAGATGCCAATAACGTTAGGATTATATTCGGCAATGTCGGGGATAACTTCATCATAAATGTACCGAATGATTCTGTTATTGTCCGTCGGAGGGTCAACCCGCTGGAATTCCTTCTCAACTTCCTGGAAGGATGTGGGGTCAAATCCAATATTGTGATTTACAATGTATAAGCCTACCGTTTTCAAATATCTCCCGATTAAATCCATCGCCCAGCCACTTTTTAGTTTGTCCGAAAAGCTGTTGCCTTTCATGATATTTCTAGCTAAATCGTAATTTTGAATAACATTTCCACCTGATTGACTGAACGAGCCACTATCTTCCGTCATGAGCTCCCGCGTAATCCTGTCCATAATTACAACGTTATAATCTCTGATTTCACATGAATCATAACCGTGCTCCGCTAAATATCCTTTCAAAATGGGAAGACCGAGGTGTGGATGCTCATGATTGCCGAGAGGAGGGAACAATAATAAAATCCTGTTCACGGTCTACATCCTTTCATATGGTTTGATTCATCGTAATAGCGTTTACCGAATTGACGATGGATTCAATCGTACTGAAATTGACGACGAGCAAATCCTCATCCTTAAAAACGAAGTTCAAAGATCGCTCCAGTCCTACAATCACTCTCATCATCTGAAATGAATCCAAACCGTGCTCAAATAAATTATCATTCTCTTTCAGCAAATATACTTTATCTCCTAAGGAAGTATTCTCGCAAAGCACATCCATTATTTTTGTAAACGTTTTCATATTTTCCTCCCTTGTATCATACAATTACTTGCACAAAAATGAAACAACGGTTGATGAAGACAATACTCTACAAAGATATATATACAATACATCCATAATATTACATACAATATTATTCCATATCTACTTTATAATGTATTACAAAAGTCACAATAAATTTTGCCCGGTTAGCAACGTTTACAGAATGTCTCGATTGAGATATTCCATTGCATTTCTAATATCTTCAGCTATCATTATTCGTTTTGTCTTTTCAATATTAAAGCTATCCCCCGTCTGAGTGTACGAAGGATAAAATCTAATACCATGATGTATGTATTCCCGGTCACGGATCCTATAGGTTGAGCCTGACGGAATTACCTTAACCCCAAATTTACGTTTGAATATATAATTAACCGCTTTGATAGCAAAATCACCCATACACATGATTACCCTTGCATTCTCAAATACTTCAAGTTCTTTCTCGAGCAAAAGGCTGCAGCTCTTAATTGTGTCTGCCGATACTAAATAATCCTTTTTTGTGCATTTAATCGCGGTGGTTAAATAAATCCCTTTCTCAATTAATTCATTTGGATGATCAATTTCAAAACCGGCATCCGCGAAAGCCGTTTGTGTTGTTTGAAAAAATGAGGCGCTTTTCCCGCTGTAAAAATAATCTTGGATATCCTTCGGTAATGCTTCTGAAATCATAATCAGTTTTATATTTTCTGTATTCACTTTTACAACCGGGCAAAACGCCTCTAAATTGACATCCTTACATGCCTTTTGACAAATCGGATCCATAACATTGACCATATATTACCATCCTCTCTTATTCAAAAAAGAAATTCCCACTCCTTATTTTAGTTTCTATATTTGGGACATTATCCCTTCTGTTTAATTGATATTTCACACTTCTTCCATGATTACTTTCTTTCATCTATGTAATTATTCGGTCATCAGTCGATGGTTTGCTCTTGGAGTGTATCGGTTCTCCGAAAATCGTGCACTTCTGCATTAACTAACACTTTGGACTGGAATTGTTTTAATTTTTCAATAAGTTTATGATCACGCAAAAAAGCCGGCAACCGTAACGTCGCCAGCTCGTTGCAACCTTGATTTCCGCTTCAAGGAATCAAGATCTATGACTGCAATCCGTTCTCTACCTGCTCCAGGGCATAACGGTCCTGTTCCAGGCTCTCTTTGGCCCGTTCGATCGGTTCCGGATTCATGCGCCCGTCGGCCTGGGCGATCGATCTTTCCGCCTTTTCCAGGGCATTGCGGGCGTTTTGCACCGTCTCCTCGCTCGGATGGGATTCAGCCTGCTGAACGGCGCGATGCACATTTTCGACGGACTGCTGCGCCAGGGAGATCGGATTTTGCGATTGCAAACTGGAAAAAGGATTTTCCACAGTTGTCACCCTCCTTAAAATCTGGGATTCATCTACCACTTTAATCTGGGACAATTCCGCCGATCTTATTCGCCTGGCCGATGTCCGGCTTTTCAACGGTTTTTGCCACTATCGGGCCTTTGATTTATAATCGATGAGATAAGCTTAATTGTCAGGGAGGCACAACACGTGAAAGATTTCGATATGTTGCTTGCAAAATACGCCGAGCTCGTCGTAAAGGTCGGCGTCAATGTTCAGCAGGGGCAAACGCTGGTTGTTCAGGCTCCGCTGGAGACCGTGGATTTCACCCGGCTCGTCGTAACCAAGGCCTATGAAGCCGGGGCCAAATATGTGGTGGTGGAGTGGATCGACGAACAGCTTTCGCGCATCCGCTACGACAAGGCGCCGGATGATTCCTTCGGCTTCTATCCGCAATGGGAAGCCGACCGAATGGAGCAATTCGCCGCGGAGGGCGGCGCCCTGCTGCACATTAAAGTACCCGATCCGCTGCTGCTGCAAGGTGTGGACGGGGCCAAAGTATCCGCCTCCACCAAGGCGGCGGCCGTGGCGCGGCAGAAATTCCAAGTCTACACCCGCAACAACCGGATCAGCTGGTCGCTGATCAAGGCGCCGACGCGGGCCTGGGCGGACATCGTATTCGCCGATTTGCCGGAAGAGAAGCGGATCGACGCGATGTGGGAGGCGGTCTTCCAAATGAACCGCGTGGGCGATGCGGACCCGGTCGAAGCCTGGCGCGACCACATTCGCACGCTCAAAGAGAAGCAAGAATATATGAACGGCAAGCGGTACAAGAGCTTGCATTACCGCGCGCCCGGTACCGATCTAAGGGTTGAGCTGCCGGAGGGCCACCTTTGGCTCGGCGGAGGAGACTTGAATGAAGCGGGCGTCTATTTCGTCGCCAACATGCCGACCGAAGAGATCTACTCCATGCCGCATCGGACGGGCGTGAATGGTACCGTAGCCAGCACGCTCCCGCTCAATTTGAACGGGCAGCTTGTAGAGGGCATCACGCTTACGTTCAAGAACGGGAAAGTAACCGAATTCGATGCCAAATCCGGCCGCGAGCATCTCGCGAATCTGCTCGCAACCGATGAAGGCGCCTCTTACCTCGGCGAAGTGGCCCTGGTGCCGCATAACTCGCCGATCTCGCGGATGAACCGCGTCTTCTACAACACCGGCGTCGACGAGAACGCCTCCTGCCACTTTGCGCTCGGCAGCGCGTATCCCGTGAATATCGAAGGCGGCACCAAGCTGTCCAAGGAAGAATTGCTCGCCAAAGGCGCGAATGTCAGCCTGACGCACGTCGATTTCATGATCGGGTCCGCCGAGCTCGAGATTGACGGCGAGCTGTCGGACGGCACGGTCGAGCCGGTGTTCCGCAACGGAAATTGGGCTTAAACCGTAACCGGTACCTACGCATCAGCATAATGAAGATCATCGCCCCCCTGACCCATTTTGGGATTTGCAAGGGGCGATGATCTTTTTTTGCGCCGCTTTGCGGGTTGATGGACCCTTCGCCTCTTTAGCGCATATTATTAAAGAAGTGATATTTAAAGGGGGAGCACCATGATCGCGTTTATTGTTTCCGGGCAGACCCTTCCCCATCTCTTCCGCCAGTCGGTACAATCGCTGGCTGCCGTGCTTCCGTCCGTTACGCCGGTTGAAATCCAGGGCGGCGGAATAGCCGGGCGGATCAACGAGATCTTGACGGGGACGGACGACCGGGACCCCTGGTTTATAATCCTTGAGGCGGGAGATTGCCTTAAGCCATCGTTTGCTCCGGAACTGGAGGCTTTGCTTGCAAAGCTCCCGGAGCATAGCGCCGGAGCGGCGTTTCCGTCGGAAACGGCGATTTCCGGTCCACGGCCGGCAGCCTCGCCGGTTCCCCGCGCCCCTCTCTTATGGCGCAAAGCCGCCGTCTTGGCGGAGCCGAATCCCGGCTTCGCGGAACGGCCCGATTGCCCGTTCGAAAAATATTCGATTTTGGAAAAATATTACCAGTTATCACACCGCTTTACGTGGGCTATCATCCCTGGGGATTTCATCGTCCAAAGCCCCAAACCGACTCTATATTGGCAAAAGGAAGAGGAAGAATGGGCGTTAATCTCCCCGCTTCTTCAAGCGCCGGCCCATCCTGTGATGAACGAAGCGTCAGCCGGGGATATCAAGCCGCTTGTCACTTTCGTCATATGCGCGTATAATGATGCGGCTTATCTGCCTTGGGCCATCCGGTCCGTCATGGCACAAACCGTTCCGCAGTGGGAGCTTATATTGATCGACGACGGCTCCACCGACGATACGGAGCCGGTGCTCCAACGCTTTGCCGGCGATCCACGGATCAGGACGATTGTCCTGGAGCGGAATCACGGCAAAGCTTACGCGCTCAACCGGGCGCTGCGGGAAGCCGGGGCCGAGTGGATCCTGGAACTGGACGCGGACGATTGGCTCGCCCCGGAATGCGCGGGCAGCCTGCTTCGGGCCGCGCGGGAGCGGCCCGAAGCGGCCATGATTTATGCCGGTCATACGGAATGGACCGAGCGAATGAACAAAGAACTGCTTTACCGGGGGCACAAGTTTCCTTCGCAGCCGCTTTCCCCGGGCCGGCTATTGGATGAGGCGGCTCCGGTCGCCCCCCGGATGTTCCGAGTGTCCGCCTTGCGGGAGAAAGCCGGTTGGAATCTGTCCGCGCCCTACGACAGCCGTTTGTATGAAGATCTGGAACTGATTGTCCGGCTGGCGGCGGATCATGAATTTCATTATGTTCCCGAACCGCTGTACCACCGCCGGATCAGGCCTTCCAGCATCACGCACCGCCAGCGGAAAGAAACCTACCGCGAATGGCGCGCCTGGATGCTGGGCCGGCTAGGGGAAGCCGATCCGAGATATTGACCTATTGAGGCGGAATCCGCACATAAGCGATATTATCGGTAAATACCGTGACCTCTCTTGGCTGAGGTATATAGCTGGTACTGTCAACCTGGATAGTGAACTGCCGGTTGCCGGTTCGAAGCAGTCGCCCGTCCAGAAACTGATTCGTGGACACCGCCTCGACCATTCTTCCGATAAATGCGCTGAGTCTCTCCTCAAAATTCATGAATATCTATCCTCCTTAATCTCGATTTTAAGATACGGACAGGATCTCCTCAAACGGAATCAGAACGGTGCTGCCGTCCGGCTCTAGAATTTCCACATAATCTTCCCCGATCGCCACAAGCGTTCCGTTGATCGGCCCGGCGGGCGTGTCGATGGTTACGACTGTATTCAACCGCGGGGTCAAAGCGGAAATCAAGCCTTGATATTCCTCGGACGGACCGCCGACATACCCCTGCTGGATTTGTTCTACCAACTGGCGTAAAGCAATAATGTTGGCGAAGGCCTCGTTCAGCTGCTGCTGCTGCGAGTTCATCCGCACCAGCTGACTGTCCACCAATTGATGCAGCGCGCTGACGCGGGCGTTTACCGCTTCCACGGATTCCTGGGGCGCTCCTCCCCGAACCGTCGTACCGTTGTTCGACGGCTGTTCATGAGTAACATTTTGTTGGGTGGATTGAACGGGATGTTTCACGGATGGACCCGGCGGCGGTCCCGGCGGTACCAATCCCGGTGGCGGTCCCGGGAGTACCAATCCAGGTGGCGGTCCGGGTGGTGTCGACCCCGGCGCGGCTCCCGGCGGGACCGGCTTTGGAGGCGGAACCGTCGGTGCGGAGCCGACTCTGGCGTTGATCGTCTCCACCTGATTCTGTAGCAGGTTCACTCTGGCCGTCAATTCGGCAAGCAGGCGGTTCAACTTTATAATCTGAAGTTTCAGCCTGATGAATTTCCGGGTCAGATTATGGCGCAAGATTTTGAACTTTTTCGCCAGAGAGCCGGATTTTTTGGAATGCGCGACCCTTTTCGCCACAGGCTTATCGCAGTCCGGCAAATGGTCTTTTTCCCAACTGATTCTATTCACTTAGCCTACCTCCTTACTTTTGTAATGGTAATTTATGTGATTCGCCCCTCGGCGGCAACCCAAGCGGGCAAAGATAAGAAAATGGCCTAATGGGCGTACCACCCAAGCGAATATCACGAGTGAATCATATTTTGTACATAGACAATCGTTTAGGGAGGAGACTTCTGTTGAAAAAGGCGACATCCCGGTTCCCGAAAAGGAACACCCGGTCCGGGACCCCCATACTGCTGAATCCGCTCGGCAGCCGTGGGCCGGAACGGACCCATCGAATCACGAATCATTCCGCAAATCCGTCATCAAGTCCTCTGCTGGCGGGCGCCGGAGAACTGTTTCCGCCAAGGCCGGAAGCTGCGAGTCCCAGCGCAATACCGTACGGGCTACTCAAGGAACATAAGCGCGCAAACGAATATTCTCAGGCTGGTGCGGCAGGTCTCAAGCCCGGCACGTACGATGTGTTCCGTTTCCCGGTAATCGATTGGGACTTCCGCTGGCAACGTCCGCAGCAAATATCCCGTCAGTTCGCCGATCATGGGCAGCGCGTATTTTATGTCACGACGGAGATGACGGCACTGACCAGAGACGGTTTGTCCAAGGATGAGGTGATCCGCTACGTCAAAGTGCAAAAAGCCGCCCCCCAGGTCTGGCTCGTCACCCTTTGCTCAAACCGCAAACTGAATCTCTATCAGGATGAAATGAGCCCGGAGGATGTGCGCTTTTTGCAGTGGTCTATAGAGCACGTGAAGGCGAAATTTCATATAACGCATATGCTGTCGATTGTGGATCTGCCGTTTTGGGCCCCCCTGGTCGAAGCGCTGGACAACAATAAAGTGATTTACGATTGTATGGACGACCATTCCGGGTTCTCCACCAATTCGCCTTCCATGCTGCTGCAGGAAGAACGGCTAATATCGATTTCCGATCTCGTCCTCGCCTCGTCGCAATCACTGTACGACAAACTCCGCAAGCTCCATCCCGCCGTCGTGCTGCTGCGCAATGGGGCCGACGTCGAGCATTTCAGATCGCCAAACGGAAAATCCGTCCCTGAGTTGGCCGGGATCGAAGGACCGATTATCGGGTACTTCGGCGCGATTTCGGAATGGTTCGATATTGGCCTGATCCACGGGCTTGCCTTACGGCGGCCGGACTGGACCTTTATCCTGATCGGCAACACATTCGGCTGCGATATCTCCGAAGTGGAAGGTCTGGATAACGTCAAACTGCTCGGCGAGAAACCGTACGGCGAACTGCCGGAATATTTGCACCGCTTCGATGCGGCGCTTATTCCGTTTAAATACAACGAGCTTACCAAGGCGACAAATCCCGTCAAGCTGTATGAATATTTGGCAGCCGGGAAACCCGTCATCGCAAGTCCATTGCCGGAGCTCGCCGCCGTAGCCCCCCATCTCATCAGTATGGCTTACGGTCCGGAGCAGTTCGAAGCGGCAATCGGGCAAGCCCTTAAGTTTACGACTCCGGGCAAAGCAAAGCGAATGGCGGAATTCGCCTCGGCCAACTCATGGAAGCAGCGCTTTGATGAGCTTCAGACAGCGATTGCTCAGCGGATATTTCCGAAAGTCAGCGTTATCCTGGTGACCCATAACAATTGGTCCTATACGCAGCAGTGTCTCCGCAGCCTGCTCCGGCCGGGCCAATACCCGAATCTCGAAACCATTGTCGTCGACAACGCCTCCGGCGACCAAACCTTGGAGCAGCTTGGCAAAATTTCCGACGATCGCCTGAAGGTAATCTCCTTGGACCGCAATTTGGGGTTTGCCGCCGGCAATACCGCGGGCTGCGAATCGGCCGGTGGCGAATATTTGATTCTGCTGAACAACGATACGATCATTCCTGACGGAAGCTGGATTTCCCGGCTGATTCGGCCTCTGATGAAACATCCCGACGTCGGCATGGCCGGACCGATGTCCAATTTCGTCGGTAACGACCAGGCGCTTGACCATTTTGTCGGGGACCGCTCGGCGGGGCCCAATCCGAATTGGCTGGAGGACTTTTACTTTTATTACAAAGGAAAATGCCGGGAGACGGAATTGCTGGGCTTCTTTTGCGTAGCGATGAAAAGGAAGGTTTGGGAAACGGTAGGCCCGCTCGATTCCAATTACGGCCTCGGCATGTTCGAGGACGACGATTATTGCGAACGCGTCAAGCGGGCGGGGTACCGGCTCATGATCGTGGAGGATGCTTTTGTTTATCACCATGGGAGCGCAACGATCAAGAAGATGCAGCCGGACGAATACGAAACCCTTTGGAGCCAAAACAAGGCTTATTTCGAACAAAAATGGATGAAAATATGGCGGAATCCAAAGCGTCCCGAAAATCTGTTCTTCGGTGCCGAGGACCCGGCGGACGCTGCAGGGCGGCTTGAAGCAAGCGGACGCGGGACCGTCCTGGTGCTGGGCGGCAAGAACTGGACGGCCAACCGGTCCAGGTGGCAAACCATCGTCAGGGAGCTGGCTTCCGAGCAAAGCCGGCTCATCATCGTCCCGGTTCTGCGCCATTATAATCATCCCGTGGCGGGAATCCGCAAAGCGGGACCGCAGTTGTACCTGACGAACCGGATCGATCTTTTTGCCGAAGCCAAATTTGACGCCGTGATCTATTGCGGCGACGCTGCCCCGCCTCCGCTTCGCGCCGGACGCCATATCGCGGATACGGGCTCCTATACCGCCGGACAGCTTGAGGTTCTCGGGAGAGTCGTGCCGCAGCTGGAGTATTGGAGCGGCGGTGACCCGGCCGCTATCGTGCAGGAGATCGGCCGCTCCCCATCCTTCGCCGACAACCTGCAATAAATCTTACGGATAGAAGAAAGCCCTCACCGGTTCAGGCGAACCACCGGTTGCCGCCTGGCGCTGAGGGCTTTTCTATTAATTTTCGGACAGCTTTTGCAAATACCTCTGCACAACGGCGGGATGCTCTCCATGAAACGGTACGGTCGCAATGTCATATTGGAGATTGCGGAAATTCCAATCCGCCTCCCCTTCGTTTTCCGGCAAATTGACATCGCCGCGGCGGTTGTCGTTGAACTTGATTCTTTTGCCGAGCGCATAATGGTAATGATATATTTTGACATCGCTGCGCCCTCTCGGAATGCTCCAAATGCTGGCTCCGCTTGGCCCCTCCAGGGTGCAATGATGCTTTTCATCACGGTAGCGAATACCTCTGCCGGCCCGCCACATTCGCGTAATATCGTTCGACCAGCGCTCATCCCCGGGACTGTTGACGCGAAGGGTCCAAGGATCCTTCCAAAAGTTGACGAACGGGAACTGATAAATGTCGACGGCCCTGTTGTTCATGAGTTCCGTCAACGCCGACGCAAACCGGTCTTCCATCAGTTCGTCGATATCGAGATTCATGATCCAGTCGCCGGTAACTTGATCAAGCAGGAAATTACGGACCGCGGATTCGTTCCAATCGTCGGAGTAGGGGAGCCCGGTCTGCCGCATGGCAAAGAGCTTAATCGGATACTCGCGCCGATATTCCTCAATGAGCTCCAAGGTCCCGTCCGTACTGCCCCCGTCCGCCATGATGATCTCGTCGGCATAGGCTCCCACGCTCTCCAGATACAAGGGAACAAATGTGGCCTCGTTCAGCACCGGGACGATGACCGACAATTTCATTTATGCTTGCTCCTTTCCTGGGGTTATTTCGCTTCTCGCTTCTCCTGAATCAGCCGTAGCATGGCCGCGGGGTCGCTAAGCGCGTTTTTATACCGCCGGTATAGCAGGTAATTGTCGTCATAATGCGGATTCCCCCCGGGTCCGACGAACGGGTGCCAGAAATGGATCAGCTCTCCTTCCAGTCTTCTATGCTTGCCTATCAGCGTATCGAGGGCATAGGCAAACGCCTCGTCTTCGCCGCCCCAGCCGCGGAACCGTTCGTCATATCCGCCGACCTGCTCGAAGGAGCTGCGCAACAGCACATTCATGCCGCCGACGAAATAAGTCGCCCCTGCCGTCTTCGTATCCGGCTTCTCGGGCAGTGGCCATTGCCCGCTCCCGGTCAAGACAAGTCTTTCCGAATAACCTTTCGACAAACGGTGAATCGTCGTAAAAGGGATGACCCATTGGTGTTCGTTCAGCAGTTCGATGGAACGGAGCAACAATGCAGGATCGTAAATGATGTCGTTATCCACAACGACGAAAACGCTCCCCTTGGCTTTTGCCGCTGCCCGGTTAATGGCTTGCGACCTGCTGAACGGCTCTCCGTCGACCTCCCCGATACATAGCTGCGCGGCCGGCATGTAAGTTTCATAGAATCGCTTTACATAGCCAAAGGCTTTATCCCGCGGCCCCTGGTCCGGTTTATACGGAATCAGTACAGAAATATCCCGAAACATAAGTCCCCTCCCTCCATTGTCGGTCATTTCAGAAAGACGCCAAGCTCGCGGTATTTCCCGGTCCCGAACGTATCCGCCAGCTTGACATAAGTCTTGAACCCCGTACCGTTAAGCAGCAGGCTCTTCTCCTCCGCAATCCGGTCGCCGGACTCCCAGAACAGCATCCCGCGAACGCTGCGGTCAAGCGCAGACAGGAACGGCTCGCGCCTTGCCGGATCGGACATCAGATGATAAAAAACGGTCAGCATCAAACCGATATCATGTTCTTCGAGATTTTCCAGAGCTTCCATAGGTTCGGTGATAAGTCGGAAAGAGGCATGCTCCAGTCGGTTTAAAACAACCAAAAATTCATGATGGAAATTGTCCGGCTCGAGCCCCGTTACAAGCGCGCCTTCTCTGACAAAATGGCGCGAATAGTAGCCGATATTGCAGCCGATGTCCAGTACCTTCAATCCCCGGAGATTGCGCATCCCGAGGTATTCCAGAATATAATCCAGCCTCGTCTTGTGGACCTCGTCCCGTTCGCTGCGCATATGATAGAACGCCGGATGAAGGATAGGCGTGTAGATGAGTTTGCGCTTTGGGTCGGCCATCTTATTTTCCGCTTGCTTCAAGGCTTCGTCATCCGTCCAGCGCTTATAATCGCTATGGGGCATCCTTACGGGAATCCTTCTCAATCCGGAACAATAGAGAAAGGAAGCGCGGTGATGGCCGTCCCGGATATTAAAGCGGCCGGGGAGGTTGTAGCGGGCTTCGACCGGATGCTCGGTGAAATAGGATAATCCCTTTTTCAGCGCATCCCGCATATTATGGAATTCACTTTGCCGCTGCCGCAGCAGCCCGGACCCGCTTAGGGGCGGCTCCAGCCCGCGGGTCGAGTGGATCGCTTCATACCAGTCCAGATACGGCGACGGGGAAGCGGCAGGATCTCCCATGAAATAGCGGAACAGCAGCCGATGCGGCTCCAGTCGCGGAATCGAAATATCGGAGTGGAGCAAATGATGGGCATACCACTTTTCCGTGAAGGATGGAATCCCCCGTTCCCGTTTAGCCGTACGGACATCCATATCCGTAAAGATCAGTTCCACGGGAACATTTGCGACAATCATTTGCTCCGGCGGCTCCCCCGTACGGTATTCCGCCATAGCTTCCCCTCCTCTACCCTTGATGTCAAGGCCGACCCTGAAATAAATAGACGGCGAAATCCCGCTCGATATAATCTTTGAACTTTTGCTTGGATACGAACGGATACCGATCCAGTTCCTCCATCGTCCATTCGCTCCGGTGTCTTTCGTAATCATTGCCGTATTCGCTGCCTTGCGGCCAATCGGTCCCGATCGGAATATTCAGCAGCACATAACGGCCGGATTCCAGGCACGCCGTTAATAAGGCCGTCGCCCGCTCCTTGTCGAAATGCTCCAAAACATCCCCCAGAATTATTAAATCGTAGTGCCCCAATATTCGCCGGGTCAAAAGCTCGTAAGCATCGGCGATATGGATTTTGTTATAGAAGTAGGGATGGTATTCGTCCACATTTTTCAGAAAAATCTCGATCCCTTCAATCCGCGTCGACCATTGCTCCCTATGAACTCTTCCCTGCCAAACGTCCAGAAACTCCCGGCAAATCATGCCCCAACGCCCGAATCCGACGCCGACATCGAGCACGCTGGACGGGGCCGCCCGCCGGATCAATTCGACGCAATGCGAAAGATTTTGCCAATTCGAAGTTCCCATATCTCATCCTCCCGTGCATGATTTAAACCCGAACAACACTTGCAGCCATCGTTTGGCGCCGCGCTCGACGGTCCAATCCGCCTCTATCCGTTCCCTGCATTTAAGCCCCAATTCATGAAGCAGAATCCGCTTGTTTTTGTAATAATTAATGGCATTAATGAAGTCGGAAACCTTGCCGCTTCGGAGTATAAGTCCATGAGCGTCGGGATGCGCCGCCTCTTTCACATAGCCTACATCGGTGGAGAGCACCGGCTTGCCGCAGGCATAAGCTTCCAAAGCCGTTGCCCCTCCTCCCTCGTTTGCGGAGGTGATGAGCAGCAGATCGATCGAGCGGTAAAATTGCGGCATTTGTTCGTGGGCGTAATGCCCCGGGGTATCGCGGAATGAGACCTCGGGGTCCGAGGCAAAATGGTTTTTCAGCGGTTCGTAGAGCGTGGCGTAGTTTTTCGATTTTTTGCCGGTGTCTCCGGCCCAGCCTATAATCAGCGGTCCTTCTTGGATTCGGGCTTCGGCGGAAGGCCGAAATAAGCGGTGGTCGACAAAATGACCGATATATTCGACGGATGCCGAGGGTGCAATCTCCTTGAGCTTGCCGGTCAGCCTTTGGCTCATCCCGCCGATGGTGCCGATGCGGGGAATGACCAGCCTCAGAAACTCTTCGTCCGGCGTCAAGGGATCGGCCCATTCTCGAAAGCTTTCATAGTTCCGGCTAAAATAATAATAGGATACCGCCGCCGACGAATCGATGCGGACACCCTTAAACAAGGCGTACGCCGCCATTCCTAGGCACATTGCGGAAATCGTACGGTACTTGGCGTTCAACGCCCCGCTGCCCTCGGCGAGGAGTAACTCATCCAGCTGCCGCGCGGACATCGTGTCCATATCGGGATGGTGCAGTCGGAGCATTTTGGCCGTTTTGCCCAGAATCCACCAATCCACATCATAGATCATCAAATCTTTTTTCAAGGTGACGCCCCCCTCGCCCTCATCCCGACTCATGTCTTAATTGATCATATTCGAATCTTCTCCCCCAAGTTACGGGAGCGGCGAAGATTGATGAATTTGTCCATCCGCGCGCAAAAAGAAAGAAGGCCCCCGCGTTTAAAAAACCGCTGGAGCCTTCTTTATATGTGGGAAGCGATATTTATTTAAGATTAAGCAATTTTCCAATGGCTAGTGTAATATATACCCGCCCTGATGGAGATGAATCGGAAATTACGATAATTGTTCCGCAATCCGCTGTGCGGTCTTCTCCCCGTTCGCGATGCAGTCGGGAATTCCCACGCCGTAATATGAGCATCCGGCCAAATAAACACCTGGATAGGAGGCAGCCATTTTCTTCTCGAGCGATTGCACCAGCTCATGGTGCCGGATATGGTACTTCGGCATGTCATCCAGCCATTTCGTCACCAGATGCGTAACCGGCGCGGCATCTATCCCCAAACTGCTGCGGATATCTTTAAGCGCCACCTGCAGAAGCTCATCCTTGGTCATCCCTTTAAGTTCGGCAAAGGACGGACTTGTGCTTTTGTAGAACATCCGGACGAGCAAGCGGCTATCCGTCGACGTATGCTTCCATTTCCGGCTGGTCCAGGTGCAGGCATCGCATACCACATCGTCCGATTGTGAGACGATGAAGCCCGTTCCGTCCGCAGGCAGCTTCTCATCGGGAATATCGAAGCCAAGATATACGCTGATCATGGAATTGCTGGTCAGATCTTGAAAATCTTCATCCATCTCGCGGTCGCCCAGCACCGATTGCGCCACGGCATGCGATGTAGCCAGCACCACAAAATCGGCGTCAAGCTCCCTTTGATCGGATAAGGTTACCTTGTACCGCCGGTCATCGGCCTTGGTTATTCTATCGGCTCCGACACCGACGATGAATTCCGCCTCGGGAAGCTCCCCGACCATCTTGTCGACCAAGGCCAACACCCCGTTATGGAAGGAGAAAAATTTACGGTCCCCTTTTCCTTTGAACGTTTGGCGGTTTTCGGCCAGACCTTTGATGATGCTGCCGTACTTGTTTTTGTATTCCAGCAAATAAGGCAGCGTGGACGCGATCGTCAGCTCGTTCAGCTTGCCGGAATATACCCCGGACAGAACGGGAGCGATTTGCTTTTCCACGATTTCCTTGCCGAGAAATTCTTCGAGAAACAGACCGACCGAATCGTTTTCGGTAAACTTGCCGTCATTGGTTGAATAGAAATCCTTCAGTGCCGCCACTTTGCCCTCCGCCGAGATCAGTTCACTGTTCGCGAGCGATTCCAGACTGAGCGGGATGCCGAACACCGCCTCTTCCGGAATCAGCTTCAACTGACCGTCCGTGTATATGTACGATTTCCCCGTTGCATTGTAAACCACTTCATCGCGCAGCCCCAGCTCATCGATCAACTGATCCATGTTCGGCTTCCGGGTCACGATCGAGTCCGCCCCCGCTTCCATGACAAAGCCGTCCTGGGCGATCGTATTGATCTTCCCGCCCAATTTCCTATACGATTCCACGACCGTGATCCGGACGTCCAAATTCCGCTCCTTGGCTTGGCGGTTCAAGTAATAAGCCGCGGATATGCCCGTAATTCCTCCGCCGACAACAACGACTGTTTTCAATCTTTTCACCCCATCAGAGAACTATTTCACATACCTAACATGATAACCCAAATCTTGAAGCGGAAACAAATAAACATTACGAAATCCGCCATCCCCAACAATAAGCATATGGGTTCAAACCGGTAACATATGTGACGGTAATAACAAATTCGCGAAATTGCGAACATTTCATGATTCAGCCACTACTTGCGTAAATCAAAAGCCCGCCCGAAATGCAATTTCGGGGGGCTTCTTGAGTTTTACGAAAATTACTTATTCACCCGTATAAATCAGAACCGCGTCGCGCAGGAATTCCGCCGTTCCCGGCCGGGCCTGATCGTAATAAGCCTTGAACCGCTCATCCGCCACGTACATTTGCGCGAGCCCCGCGTGCGCCTCCTTTGAGTACTGGTCCCAGTAGAAGGTCAGCCACCGCTTATGCAAATCGGCCGCTCTCTGCGCCGCCTCCCCCGCCGGGTCACCGGACCACATTCCTTCCTCCAAAGCCGTGAACATCGCCTTTTCCAACCGCTGCACTTCCTCGTACTCCGCCTCGCTCATATTTTTCAGCTTCGCATTCGAGCGATCCACTGTCTCCTCACCATACTGTTCGCGGATTTCAGCGCCGTATTTCACTTCGTTCTCATCGATGAGCCGCTGCTTGAACCCTTCAAATTTTTCTCGATCGGTCATTTTCATTCTCCCTTCCTTCATGGCGATCGTCTTCTCCACATTCGCGATCAGGACATCGAGCTGCCTTCTTCTGTCCAGGAGATGTTTACGGTGTTTCATCAGCGCTTTGGCGCCGTCAAACGACGGATCGGTGATGATCGATTTGATCTGTTCCAGGGATAAACCCAGCTCGCGATAAAATAAAATCTGCTGCAGCAGATCCACCTCCGCCTGCCCGTAGATCCGGTAGCCCGATGAGCTCATTCTCGCCGGCTTGAGAATGCCGATCTCATCGTAGTACCTTAGCGTTCTGCCGCTGACCCCGGCAAGGCGCCCCAGCTTCTGAACCGTATATTCCATGCTGCTCACCTCCTGACATTCAAAATGTACACCTTTACGTTGCGTAAAGGTCAACTCTTCTTTTTCAATTCATTTATTCTCAACTATAATTTTTTCACCTATATGGATCGAATAAATAAATTACAAATTGAAAAAGAACCTCATTTGTTTAGTACATGCACCACTAGATTTGAATAATATAATTCTAGAACTAATCATTAAAAAGATTGGGAGGTAGATGAATGTATGACGACGCCTCTTTATATTGTTACGGGGACTAGCGGTTCCGGGAAATCGACAGCTTCCAAAGAAGTCAGAAAAATAATGGGGCCTGGCTTCAATATATATGATATGGACAGTATTATTATAGACGGTAATTTCCAGCTGACTTGCCAAAACTGGCTCAGGATTGCATATGCAAACTCATTAAGCGGGAATACCACCATTTTATTCGGTGCAGTCCCTCTTCCATACAATGTCAATTTGTGCGATCATTTTCATTATTTTCAACCCATTCACTACTTGCTCCTCCATTGCAATAGCGCCAGCAGAACTTCACGGTTGAGGGAACGCGGAAATTGGACGGAACAGGGGATACAGAGCACTAATATTTACGCAAAAGAACTTTATAACAATTATGTTTCCTCCAACTTACCGATAATAGACACTACGAATACACCAGTTGTGCAGGTTGCGAATCAAATTAAGGGATGGTTATTATTGAAGCAGAAAGGATAGTAATCGAGTTTAATCTTCTGTCGATTCACAATACAAAACCCCTTCCGACAACAAAGCAGAAGGGGTATAAGTTTATATTATGCCGGGAATTTTCGGCGGCTTACCACGCATAAGCTTGCGGTGCTTCTCCGCCAGGGCCCGGGAAGATCTCGTCGAGCTTCTTCAGCTCCGGTTCGCCCAGCTGGATGTCGACCACGCGCAGCGCGGTTTCAAGCTGCTCGAGCGTCCGCGGCCCGATAATCGGCGCCGTCATCCCCGGACGGGTCAGCGTCCAGGCCAAGGCGACGTTCGCTTCGCTCTCGCCGAGTTCGCGGCATAAGCCTTCAAACGCTTCCAATTGGGCGCGGTACTGCTCCACGCGTTCCGGATTGTTGGCGGCTCGTTTCGAGCCCGGAATCGGACGCAGCGCGTGCCCGCTCAGCAGGCCGCCGTCCAGCGGGCTCCAGGCGATCACGCCGATGCCGTGCTCCTCGGCGGCCGGCAGTACTTCAAGCTCGGGCAGTCTGCACAGCAGGCTGAACTTGTGCTGCTCCGAAACGAGCCCGAACATGCCTTTGGCCTTCGCCTCGTATTGAGCCTTCACCAAATCGCGGGCGGCGAAATTGCTGGAGCCGACATACCCGATTTTGCCTTGATGAAGCGCGATGTCGAAGCCTTCCCACAGCTCGTCCCAAGTTACGTTCCGGTCGATATGGTGCATTTGGTACAGCTCGATATGGTCGGTTTGCAGCCGGCGGAGCGATCCTTCCAAATGGCGGCGCATTTTGAAGGAGGAGAGTCCGCCCGCCCGGTTCGGCCCGTCGTTCTCATCGAACATGTCCCCGTTGAATTTGGTGGCGAGCACGACCTTTTCCCGGCGGCCGCCGCCTTGCGCGAACCATTTGCCGATGATCTCTTCCGTTCTGCCAGCGTGATCCGCCTTACCGTAAACGTTGGCGGTATCAAAAAAATTGATCCCGGCATCAAGCGCGGCATCCATGATCTTGAACGCTTCGCTCTCGTCCGTCTGCACGCCGAAATTCATCGTCCCCAGGCAAAGCTTGCTTACCTTTAAACCCGAACGTCCCAAATAACTGTATTGCATCAGTCCGTCACTCCTCTTCATGGAATAGGGTGGTATTATTACCTACTTCTTCATTGTAACTCTCTTGGTTCGCGATGCAAGCGGCCCTTGCCGCAAATTCACCTCCCTTCCATCTCGCGCGCATTCTGGTATCATAAAATAGATCCAAGATTTTTTTATTCAGAAAGGTAGCCGCCTATGAGTTCAACTTTATCGCAACGGCTGATCATATTGCTCTGCGGACGCATCTCTTACGACCGGGGAGAGGCCTATTTCCGGCAAAAGAAGGTCAGCTTTACGCATGCCGATCACACTTCCGGTCAATACCAGGCCCTCGTCCGCGAAAGTGATACTTACCGCGTCAACGTACACATCGACCCTAACGGTAATATCGATGCGGAATGCAATTGCTCGGCTTACGTCTCTTACAACAATTACTGCAAGCATATAGCCGCCGCTCTGCTCGGCATTCTTAATATCCAAACGGATGACTCCGAACCTCCGGCGCCTTCGTATTCCTTGCGCCATCCGGAGGAGCGGCCTACGGGCGGGCTTTATGCCGGCCCCCGCGGCCAGACCGGAATGGCGGCGATCCCGTACAGAACAAGCGGCAACGGCTCGACGCGGGATGTCTGGCTGACCCGCGATCTGATGGGCTTGTTTGATCCCGGAAGCCGGCGGCGTAACCGCGGGGAAACCGCCTTTGATTCCCGCGCTCGCCTGCAGACGGAATATATCTTAAAACCGCTGAGCCATGGCGCGGGCAAGCATCTGTTCGGCCTGGAAATGAAGATTGGCGACAAGCGGCTTTATATCGTGAAGCAAATCCGGGAATTTCTGCGAACGGTCGATCAAGGCATGGCGTTTGAATTTTCCGAACATTTCACTTATGAACCCGGATCTTACAGTTTTACGCGGAGCGATGACGAGATTATCCGGCGGCTGATCGAGGTCACGTATAATGAGCGGCTTTACCGGGATGCTTCTCCTTCCCGCGCCTATTCAGGTACCCGATCGCGCGACGAACGAACCCTGATGCTCCCCCCTTACGCCTGGAACGAACTGTTTCCCAAGCTGCTGGCGGCGGATAACGTCAAACTGGATTCCGGCGCCGGTGTGACCAGCCGCTTAACGCTGTCCGACCAATCTCTGCCCGTGCAATACGCGTTTGACCAAGCCGGCGTTACCGATTACCGGCTGGATATCGATGGCCTGGACGAGCTTGTGATTCTCGATGCGTACGGGCTGGTATTGCTGCCGGACGGGGCGCTGATCCAACTGCCGGAAGACGGATGCCGCCGCTTGAGCGAATTGAAGAACATGCTCGACGCTTCGCGAAGACACCATGTGCAGATTCCGTCGGGACAAATCGAGCCTTTTATGCAAAAGGTGCTTCCCGGCCTACAGAAGCTCGGCAGCGTGCAAATCGCGGACGCGGTAGCCGCTCGTATGATACGAACCCCGCTTAAAGCCCGGCTTTATTTGGACCGGATCAGAAACCGGCTGCTGGCCGGACTTGAATTCCAGTACGGCGACATTGTGCTCAATCCGCTTGAAGCAGGCCCTGTGCGCGGCAGCGAGCTGATTCTGATGCGCGACGATCAGCTCGAACGGAGCATTCTCGACCTGATGGAGGACAGCTCCTTCACCAGAACGGAAAGCGGATATTTCCTCGATGATGAAGATGCCGAGTACGACTTCCTGGTTCATACCGTCCCGAGATTGGAGAAGCTGCTCGATGTCTACGCCACATCGGCCGTCAAGGTACGAATCCGGCCGGTCTCTGCGCCTCCGCGGGTGTCCGTTCACATGGACGAAAGGACGGATTGGCTGGAGCTGAAATTCGAACTGGACGGCATTTCCGAGCAGGACATCCGCGGCGTGATTCAGGCGCTGGAGGTCAAGCGCAAATATTACCGGCTTCCCGAAGGCGCGCTGCTGCCGCTTGATAACGAGGAGTTCAAACAAATCGTCGCTTTGATGAACGATCTGAGCCCCCATCTGCTGAACGAGTCTGGGACAGGGTTGCGCGTGCCGGTGACCAGCGGCCTGCATTTGCTGGACGAGCAGTCCTATGGAGGCACGCTCCGGCTCGGCAAAAGCTTCCGCCTGCTGCTCCACCATATTAAAAATCCGGATAACCTGGATTTCCCCGTGCCCCAGCGGCTCGCACCGGTGCTGCGCGATTACCAGGTTTACGGCTTCCAATGGATGAAGATGCTCGCGGGTTACCGGTTCGGCGGCATTCTGGCCGACGATATGGGCCTCGGAAAGACGCTGCAAAGCATCGCCTTTCTCGTCTCGATGCTGCCGGAAATCCGCGAGCAACGGCTCCCGGCGATCATCGTGGCCCCCGCTTCGCTCGTATATAACTGGCGCAACGAGCTGAAGAAATTCGCTCCGGAAATAAAGTCCGTGATTGCCGACGGAACCAAAACGGAGCGCCTGAGGGCTTTGCAAACAGCGAAGAAATCCGAGGCCGACGTGCTGATCACCTCCTACCCGCTCCTGCGGATGGATATCGAGCAGTTTCAGGGCATGGAATTTCACTCTCTTTTCCTGGACGAGGCGCAAACCTTCAAGAACCATACGACGCAGACCGCGCAATCCGTCAAAATGCTCCAGGCGAAGCACCGCTTCGCGCTGACGGGCACCCCGGTGGAGAACCGGCTGGAGGAATTGTGGTCGATCTTTGACGCCGTATTCCCGGCACTGTTTCACAACCGCAATCAATTCAATGAACTCAGCCGGGAGCAGGTCGCCAAACGGATTCGCCCGTTCCTGCTCCGCCGTTTGAAGACGGACGTATTGAAGGAACTTCCCGAGAAGATCGAATCCGTGCAGGCTTCCGAACTGCAGCCGGAGCAGAAGAAGCTCTACGCCGCTTACCTGGCGCAATTGCAGCAGGAAACGCTGAAGCATTTGAATGAAGACAGCTTTGAGAAAAACAAGATCCGGATATTGGCCGGATTGACCCGGCTGCGCCAGCTTTGCTGCCATCCAGCCCTGTTTGTGGACGGCTATGGCGGAAGCTCGGCCAAATTTGAGCAACTCCTGGAAATTCTCGAGG
Organism: Paenibacillus haidiansis; assembly: GCF_036553665.1. Lineage (NCBI taxonomy): Bacteria > Bacillati > Bacillota > Bacilli > Caryophanales > Paenibacillaceae > Paenibacillus > Paenibacillus haidiansis. The sequence goes on from NZ_JAZHPZ010000003.1 coordinate 413,930, forward strand.
AATGCCTTAGCTCCGGCAAACGGGTGCTGATCTTCTCCCAGTTTACCGAAATGCTCGGCCTGATCGGCAAAGAGCTGGGATACCGGGGCATCCCCTTCTTCTACCTAGACGGCAAGACGCCGCCGAACGAACGCGTCGAATTATGCGACAGATATAACGACGGAGCGCGCGATCTGTTCCTGATATCCCTCAAGGCCGGCGGAACCGGACTAAACCTGACCGGGGCCGACACCGTCATTCTCTATGACCTGTGGTGGAACCCCGCCGTCGAACAGCAGGCAGCAGACCGGGCGCACCGGATCGGGCAGAAAAACATCGTCCACGTTATCCGTCTGGTCACCGAGGGCACGGTCGAAGAGAAGATGTACGAGCTGCAGCAGAAGAAGAAGGATCTGATTGACGAAGTGATCCAGCCGGACCAAGAAGCCTTGTCCACTTTAACGGAGCAAGAAATTCGCGAAATTTTGATGATTTAAGCCCTCCCAGGAGGGCTTTTTTAGTTCGACTTAAGGCATGTTATAATAATGGGTATATAATTTACTTTTCTTCCCGATTATACATCCAGATGATTGGAATACTGAATGTCCGCATGTTATTTCTTTATGTCATTATGTAATTTATTTATGAAGCTAAGGAGCTTTTCCGATGGAGACGCAATATAATATCGCCTATTGTTATCACGGCAAACAGAATTGCCCACCGGGCTTCTGCTGGGGACCCGGAATCAAAGAGCAGTACAAGCTGATGTTTATTCATGAGGGAAAAGGCCGCTACAGTTTAAACGGCAGAGAATATGAATTGGGTAAAGGCCAGGGCTTTGCCGTCTACCCCGATATGAGATGCTGCATGAAGGCGGATGAGACCGAGCCATGGGTCTATTCCTGGATCGCTTTTGAAGGTGAGGATGCAGGTGAACTGTTGAATCTTGCCGGTTTGGACATAGACGCTCCCGTATTTCGTTGCGATCAGCCCGCCTGGTTTGATGCCTATCTGCATGAATTTGACGCCGCAGGCAATAATAAACTTGTCCGCGGGCTCGCGCTTAAAAGCATTTTATACCGGTTTTTCACGGATTGGCTCGGCGGCATGCTGGAAAACCGGAATCCCGACAAATCGTCCTCCGCTAAAGAACGTTACGTGAATCAAACGCTTGAATATATCGCGATGAACTATTTCAGCCACATCGGCATTTCCGAGCTTGCCCGTATGATCGGCATCGACCGCGTATATCTGTCCACGATATTCAAAGAAAAGATGAACATTTCGCCGCAAGCTTACCTGCTCCAGTTTCGCATGAACAAGGCACGCGAATTGCTGGAGCTTCGCAATCTTTCCGTGGCCGACGTTTCACGCTCGATCGGTTACAGTGATCCGCTGCTTTTTTCCAAAATGTTCAAGAAAGTTACGGGCCTGTCTCCGACGCATTATCGTAACTCCCTGCAAGAGCCTCCCGGCGGCATCCGTAAGAAAACGGAATGTTTGTAAACCGCGAGAACGGGTAACTATAAATAAAGTATTACCACAGATCAGTCACAGAAGGAGGATGCAACCATGCCACATGAAAAAGATAACCAATACCGCGATGAGGCCGAGCTGCGAAATGAACCTCATGAAGGCGATTCCCTGGCCGAGAAGAAAAAGATGGAGAACGGCGTTGACATCGAACCGGAAGCCGACGAATGGGTCGCCAAACCGGTATCGTTCACGGATACGGACTCCAAAAAATAAGCTTATTCCGCAAGCCGCTCGGTACCCGGGCGGCTTTTTTTGCTTTGCTGGAACCTTTAGGCGTTATATCTTTTAAGAATTGTTTCCCCGGACTTCACCGCAGCATGCGGGAACTTATGAAATCGAAGTCTACGACGATAGATGAGCGGATAAAACCGCTATGGAAATGGATATCTGCATTCCGATAAAGTCCAAATAGTATATGCTGTACACAAAGAAGTCCCCAAAAATGCATCTTGGAAAGTTCCGATATTCCGATGCATTTGTAAGGGACTTCTTCTCTTCACCATTTACAGCAACCCAGCCTCGCGCAGAAACCGTGTTGCAATTTCCAGTTGGTAGTTCACCCGCTCCGATTTCTTCAAGCTCCAGCAGGTTTCCACCGTGACCGCCCGCGATTTCAAGATCCGCGCGGCGGCAGTGCGCGAAGAGCCGGGCAGAGCGTGCTGCCGTAAGTTGAAGCGCCGCGATTTCGCTGAAACTTGGCGGTTGACGTTGCGCATAATCTTCCGTGCGGCCGGAATGGCCCGGCTACCGGAATGGGTTATCAGGGTTTGGCCCAATCTGTGCGGATTGATCTGGGATAAGCCGTTGGCTTCATGCAAATCAAGATACCATGCAGGCTGCCAACGCTTCGCCAGTTCGAATAGCGCCGCCGCCAACGGATGACGGGCCGGTTTGCCGGCTTTCCGCGGGAATTGGCGGTTCAGGTCTGGCTTGCCCCGGACTCTTGCCCGATAAGCCTGCTGATTGGCGATCGGTACAATGACCAAGCTGCCTTTTTTTAGCGCCAACTCGTACGCAGAAAACTTCGCCGCCAGCTTCTTGGCGGCCCCGATACTTGCCGTTTCGTTCCCGTGAATACCGGCCACAATCATGACCGACGGTCCCTTACGGCCGGACAGGATTTCATAATATGGCGTCGCATACGTTGTCCCGGCCCCAAGCCGCTTTTGCTGCACCGACATATTCTCCACCTCCGTTATTGATTCCGAAAGTATGACTTCCGCTTTATATCATTCGGTGGTGAAACATCGTATGCATCGCGGGTACTTAAAGCTTGGACCTCTGTCCGGTACAAGGACTTCGCCAGGGGATCGCCAGACCAGACGGAACAGAAAAACAGGCTATGGCGCTAATAGCGCCATAGCCTGTTTGGCTTATATGTTTACATTTCCGCAGGTACGGAAGCTTGTGCCTCCTGTTTCGCCTGCTCTTGCATAACCGGTTTCCCGGGTTTGCGGGTGAAGAAGAACAATACCAGGTACAGCACAATAAACAGCACCATAAAACCCGCCGAATAGCGGTACATGACCGCATAGTCCGTAGCCGATGCGATCGCGCCGAGCAGAATCGCTCCGATCGCGACCCCGAAGTCGGTCGAGTTGTAAAACATGCTGTTGGCCGCGCCGTATTGCTCCGGCGTCGAGGTTCGGATCATCCAGGCCTGAATCGTCGGCTGGATCGCCCCGAAGCCGAGGCCGTACAGCAAGGCCGACAGAATAAGCAGCGGCAGCGAAGTGGTATAAGACAGTGCCGTCATGCTGGCTACGACGAGAACCGCCGCCGGGATCAATACGGCGGCATGGCCTCTGCGGTCAAAGATCCGCCCGGAAACCGGCCGGATAATTATGATCGTGACGGCATTGAACAAGAAGAACAGGCCGACTTGCTCCAAATGCACGAATTCGCCGAACAGCGCGATAAAGCTGAGCAATCCGCTGTAAGTGATCGATAGTACCGTGTTGAGCAAGGCCGGAAATAACAGCTGGCGATTGAATTTGGCGCGCTCTTTCGGCTGCGCGGTCTTCTCTTCTTCTTTCACCGCCGGAACCGAGGGAACGGAACGGGTCAGCAGCAGAATCGGAACGATGAGGAGAACTGTGATCGCTCCGATCATCGTAAGCGTTACGAACCCGGACAGTTCCATCACGTTGAGACCGATCATCGGCCCGATCGACATCGCCAGGCTCGAAGACAACCCGAAATACCCAATGCCCTCCCCCATCCGTTTTAACGGGATAATCTGGGATACGAGCGTCGGCAAAATCGTGCTCGCAATCCCGAAGCCGACCCCGTAACCGGCCCGAACGATAAGCAGTATTCCTATCGAATCGGCAAAACTGTTCAAGCCCGTCATGATGGTGGCGATAATCAACCCGATAAACAACAGAACATTACGCGATACCTTTTTTAGCAAAGCCGCGGTCAAGAAACGGGTGAGAATGGCCGCAACGGCAAACACGCTGGTAACCAGGCTCACCTGTAAATCGCTGGCTTGAAACTCGTTTTTGACATAAGCGGAAAACGACGACAGCAGCATATGCAAATTCAAAAACAACAATAACGCGCAAATGGTTAAGGAAACAAACGATTTTGTCCATAAGGCTTCCGCCTTTTCTCTAAGCTGCATAAATTCCTCTCCAACTCCTACTCTAATCTCTGTCTTTATTCTCTATAATTTGGTCAACATGATCGTTTATCCGAAGCAGGAGCTCCACCAGCAAGTCGTATTCCTCCGCGGATAAGCATTGTTTGACGTCTTCCGTCACTCCTTCTTCAATCGGCAAGGTGTCCCGGATCAATGCCTTACCGCGTTCCGAGCTGTAAACCAAGTACGATCTCCGGTCCTGCGGTCCCGTTTGCTTGTACACAAGGCCCTTGCTCTCCAGATGATCCAGAATACGCGTCGTTGTCGGCTTGTCTTTTCCCGTCCTTTCGGCGATTTCCCGCTGAATCAACCCTTCCGATTGATCAATCTGGCGCAGCACCGACCATTGTTCGGGAGTGATATCATATTCTCTTAATCTGCTTTGCAAAAGAGAGGAGATTTTCCGGTATGTAACGCCCATAATAAACCCTACGGCTAATCCCTTCGTGACCTGCGATGTCATGGCATGGACTCCTCTGCTCCAATTTTAGTTGCCTAAACAACTATATAATAAACAACTATTATTGTCAAGGAATTGACCTTTACGGATTAATCGGATCTATTCACCCGTCTAATTCTTCCGATAATCCATAATATAAGCGGGATCAACAAGCCGAAGATCATCGGATAGAAAGGGGTATAGTCATAGCTTCTCTGGTAACTTGTCGTATTCGGGATGAGAAAGGTTTGAAGCGTGAGCGCAATTAAGCTTAATGGCAGCAGCAGCGGTCGATGGTCCTTCATCCGGAATGCGCTGGCCAAACCGTCTGCGGTTACATAAAGGAACAGGGCCATCCGGTAAAAAATGGTTATGTAATATAGCGTTGAGAACAATACTTCAAACCGCTCGACAAATTCGGCCAAAGTGATTGTGCGAATAAGAAAATAGGCGCTGTAAGTCAAATTTCCGGTCACCTCCGCACTGAGCACCGCGATGACGTATATCGTTGTGCCGACTAACACCAACCCGCTTATTGCGCTGCTCGCGAATACGGCCTTTTTCCACTTCTTCGGCTCCATATTTCTCGCAAAAAACATCATTAAAAAACTGTCGAGATACGGAAACGCGGTCACCAGAATCGATCCGTGCAGGATCGGTTTCATTCCGTGCTCAAATACCGGAAGCAAATTTTCAATATGAAAAATTGGCGACAATGTTAAAACTCCAATGACGAAAAACAAAATTAAAGACCAGAATAATATTTCCACGGTTCGGCCAATCACACTAACTCCCGATCGAACCACACAAATAACGGCAAACAGCATCAAGACGGCGACCGCATCCGAAGGGGTCTCGGGAAGTACGGTCAGGAGCAGGAAATCACTCAAGGCCCATAAGGTAAACGTAAAACCCAGCATCGGCCACAGAATGGAAAAGCCGAACATAAACGCTTTGCCGCACACCTTCCCCAGCAGGGTTTCGATGTAATCGCCAAATCTCATTCCTCTTACTTGCTTGCTCATGGCAAGGAACAGCGGGACAACCAGCACAAAATGGATGACAAGCGCCAGCAGAATGGAAATCCAAGCATCTTGATTGACAATCCCCGTTAAATAACCGGGAAGATTCAAATAGACACTCCCCAATTGAGCCATTGCAAACCACTGTGTCGCTTGTCTGAAAGTCAGTTTCTCCGTCTGTTCCATGTTAGGCTCACCCCTGGTTATTCAAGACAGTATAGCGGATACGAATTGCCCGATGGGCCGGGCAACCAAACGAACGAGCAAAAACGGACTGGGAAGCTTTACTCCGGCCATGCGAAGAACCGATAGAATCAACCCGATGCCTAGAAAACTCGCGCTTACGGCAAGCTCGCGAATTTTTCCCGACTTCCTCAGTTTTGCATATTCTACAAGTGATGTGATCAAAGCTATGACAAGAATCAACGTGAACATTTCTCCCTTACTCCTTCCGGGTCGTATCCTTTCCGAACGGATTGTTGATCTTCCCGTGACGCCGCAGCTTATATTTGACCTCGAGCTCGTAAGTCAAATCGCTGCGGAATTTCTCGTTCCAGTTCTCTCTCCACGACCGCCACCGCTTCGGGTACTTCCGGTGAAAAGCTTCCCCGAAACCGAATATATCGGAGCCGTATTGCTGAGCCTTTTTTAGGCCGCTATTCAAAATATCAATCTGGCGCTCCTCGGCCAATTTTTCCAATAAGCCGATTTCATGCGGATCCATCAAATCGATAGCACACTCCATTTCACCGATATTCCCCTCAACCTCTACTTTCAATTTGAGATGCGGCTCGCCCTCGCGTATGACCGGAGTAACTTTCGTTTTGGAGTTTGTCACTTCCGTAACGAACCACCCTTTTCCATCCGGACATCTCACCCTGCCAACCGTACTTTGGATGTGGTTCGTCAAATAAGTGTAAGCCTTGCTCTCGTCCTCGTTCATCCAGCCGAGCAAACGATCTTCGTGAAATGCGCCGATTCCCTCGTATTTGAATTCCGCATAGGGAATTGGCCTTTTAACATTGTCCTCCAGCTTCCCTCTTTCAAGGTCTCCGATTAACGAAATTCCGGTTATGGCGGGGTCCACTCCGTCCTTGGATAACTTCATCATAATATCCTTCACATTCGCCGCCGAAGTCGGCGACCATATCTTTTCGGACGTTTTGAGCGATCTGTACATATCGATCCCCGGAATCAGCTCCGTCGGGCTGACGAATCCGATTACATCCTTAACCCGGCAATTTTTGGCCACGGCCACGTAAAAATCGGGTCTGACCTCATGATCCCGAAACAGGAGGTCCAGAGGTTCGTAAATCCCGCGCTTGGCGATTTGTTCACCTATGACGATAAACCTCATATGGGATACATACAATCTGCGGGATGTTTTCGACGTAAGCTTGCGCAGCGCTTCAAATATCGTTTTCTCGTTCTCGGACAATACGATCGTCGGCGCACGATCGGTAGTTTTGCTCCGGGAAGCGGCGGAAGGATCGATGTACTGAACCGTGACTTCATACTGGTCACCGACCATGTCTACGCCAAGCGCAAGCACGATCGCAAGTGCGTTCAATTCATTACGATTCCAGCATCCGGATAGAGAAACCGTCAAGATAAGCGAAAGTACGAGACGGCTTGCTTTTTTCAACATTGCCTTCGCTGCCATTACTTTTCACCCTGCCCCGAATTGTTGACTTTGGAATCCCGATACGGAAAGCGGAACAAGGAATCCTTGAATATCCGCTTTTGATAAGGGGCAAACGGTGTAAAATAAGGAACCCCGAAGGATTGCAAATAGCAGAGATGAACGACAAGCAGAATCAGCCCGATTGTGATCCCGTAGGCGCCGAACGATGCGGCCAGCGCCATGAAGATGAAGCGGATGAGACGGACCGGGATCGACATGGCATAAGACGGAATGACAAAGCTTGCGATCGCCGTTAAGGATACGACGATCACCATCGCCGCGGAAACGATGCCCGCATCTACGGCGGCTTGTCCAACCACTAGCGTACCGACGATGGAAATCGCTTGTCCGATCGGGCGCGGCATGCGGACCCCCGCTTCCCGCAGGATTTCAAAGGTGATTTCCATCAGAACCGCTTCCATAAAGGCCGGGAACGGCGTTCCCTCCCGCTGGCCGGCCAGGCTCAGAAGCAGTTGGGTCGGAATCATCTCCTGATGAAAGGTTGTTAAAGCGATATAAATGGAGGGCGCAAAGAGACAAATAAATAATGAGATATAACGCAAAACCCGGATGGCGCTGCTATATACATAGGGTTGATAATAGTCTTCGGCCGATTGGAGAAAGTCGGTAAATATCGTGGGCGCGATCAGAACAAACGGCGACCCGTCGATAAAAATGGCGACTCTCCCTTCCATGATGCCGGCGGCGATCGTATCCGGCCGATCGGTATTGTAGAAACGGGGGAAGACGGTAAACGCATTGTTGCCGTGCAAGATTTCCTCCAGATTCTCTCCTCCCAGGATGTGATCCTCGGTAATATTGTTCAGGCTCCCGATCAGCTTGGCCACAAGCTGATCATTGGCCGGCCCCTCCAGGTACATAATCGCGATTTCGGTTTTCGACAGCTTTCCGACCTGAATCCCGGCCAGTCGTAATCTGGTATCTTTGACTCTTCGCCGGACGAGCGTTGTGTTGGTCCGGAGTTTTTCCGTAAAAGCATTATGCGGCCCCTGTATGACAGGCTGCGTTTTCGAATCTTCCACGGCCCGGTCTTCCCATTTAGCGGCGGAAACCACCAAACCCGCAGCCTCCCCGTCCATAAGAATGAGCAGGCTTCCCGCCAAAATCTGATCCACGGCGATTTCTAATGAGGCGGCAATATGGACTTCGCTTGCCTGAATGACCTGCTCGCCCAGCATGGTGAGCGAGACTTCTTCCTCCCGACATTGCAATAAGGGGGAAATGATGTAACCCTGAATTGTTTCCACATCGGTCATCCCGTCCAGATAGATCAATGCGGTATGGATATGACGGCATATGACCAGCTCGCGAACGATAAGATCCGAGCTATGTCCCATTAGGGAGCGTATCGTGCCGATTGTTTGGTCCAATTTCATGGCAAATCCCGAAGTCCGCTGGGTGTCGGTCATTATGCTTCCTCCTCCACCCTTACTATTTCCATCCGTTATAGAAATAATGTGGAAATTACCCTCGAGAACCAGGTTTTCTTGCCGCGCTTGCAGCGGTAGGTCATTTTTCTCGTCCGGCATTCGTGTTGCATAAAGCGGCTCTGTTTCTTAGGATCATGAAAGGCCTGCAGCTCCAGCTCTCTCCTGTAAAGCTCTTCGTAATTCGACATCATCGGTTCCCCTTCCCGTATGCCGGAATGTCCGGCGTCATCTATATCCATTATTTGCTTTAAAATCAGGAAGAAAAAGTGTACACTATGAAAAACACGTTTCTCCTTTTTTAATATGCAGCGGATCACATTGCGGGGAACGGCGGTTTTGGGAGGTGACTTATGCTTACGGCGGAACGTTACATCGTATTGCTTAACCATTTTGCCGGACCCGCGGCGGGGGACCGGGATGAATTTGAAGTGACGCTTGAGGATTTGACGGAACTGTTCCACTGTACGGAGCGCAACGTCAAGCTGATTGTCCGCAAGCTTCAGGAGGAAGAGTTGATCGGGTGGATTCCCGGGCGAGGCTGGGGCAACCGTTCCCGTATCCGCCTTCTGGCGAAACGCGAGCCGTTTATGCTGGAGTTCGCCAAACGGCTGGCGCAAAAAGGGGAATATCGGACCGCTTTCGAATTCCTGCATCAATTCGAGGAAGATAAGCCGATTTTGGACCGGTTTATCCAGTGGCTCAATACCCAATTCGGTCTTGAAAAGTGGAGCGGCGACAATTCATGCAAAGATGTTTGCACCCTCCCGGTTTATCACACCCCGGTCTCGCTCGATCCCGCCGAGCTATACTACGGCTTTGACTCGCATCTGATCCGCCAAGTGTTTGACCGTCTCGTCCGGTACGATACGGAAGCGGACACGATCGAGCCGCTCCTTGCCCATCACTGGGAAAGCAATGATGCCGGAACCGAATGGATCTTCTATTTGCGTAAAGGGGTTCGTTTTCATCACGGCAAAATTCTGAACGCGGAGGATGTCGTTTTTACTTTGGAGCGTCTTCGGTCGGAAAAGACAAATTCCTGGCTGCTTGGGACGATGGAACGAGCCGAAGCGGTCGACGCCATCACGGTGAAAATCAGCCTGCGCCAGCCGAACTGGATTTTCCCCCGGTTGATGTGCTCCTCGTGCGCTTCCATTCTGCCCTCCGATTGGGCCGGACAGGATGACAAAGCCTTTTGGAAGCTGCCCAGCGGGACCGGGTCGGCGGAGATTGGCGGCGGATCGAAACGCTCAGCAACGGCTGCAGCCTGATCACCTGGAACCGCAACAAAGGCGGTCCGCAGCAATCCTTGTCCTTCCGTCAGGCTGTCAATCTTGTGATCGACCGGGCCGACATGATCCGGCAGTCCGGCAAATTGGGTTATCCCGCTCGCAGCTTTTTGCCTCGAGAAGATACCGAGCTCAACATAAATTGGCATGATGCCGAAGCCGCGAAGCAATTGCTCGAGGAATCCGGATATGACGGTACTCCTTTTTTGCTGATTTGCAAGGAAACCGAACGCGTGGATGCCGAATGGATCAAACGGCAGTGCGCTTCTATCGGTATTCCGGTTGAAATCCGTTATGAAAGTAAAAGCTCCATCGCCCGCAAAGACACGATCCGGCAAGCCGACGCTTTGCTCAGCTGTCTCGTGTTCTCGGATGACGAGGTTTGCGAATTGGAGAGCTACTTGCAGGAGGACAGCATGATTCATCAGCACCTTGAACCGGGGCTGCGTCAATGGATCTTCCGGCTTACGGATCAAATTTACGCCACCAAATCCAAAGAGAAACGTCGGGCGTTGCTCAAGCAAATCGAGTACCGGCTGCAGGACGAGGCCCAGGTGCTGTTTCTCGTTCACCAGAAATTAAATACCTTTATCCATCCCTCCGTCCGGGGACTGGTCATCAACAATCTGGGCTGGATGGATTTCAAGGACATTTGGCTGACTTCGGGCCAAGGACAGGAGAAGCAAACGATCGAGCCTATAAAAGCAAAAAGCGTTTGACCGCAATCGGTCAAACGCTTTTTTGTTCAAGCTTTCGTATTATTTAAAAACTTTCAGGCGGCTTTCCAGCGGGGCAAATTGCTTCTCGCCGGGCTCGGCGGCAATCCCGCCGAACGGCAGCTGAGCGATCAGCTTCCAGCTTGCCGGTACATTCCATTCCTTGGCTACCTGCTCGTCGATCAGCGGGTTATAGTGCTGAAGGGAGGCGCCAACGCCTTCTGCCGCAAGCGCGGTCCAAATGACAAATTGCAGCATTCCGGAGGCTTGTTCGGACCACACCGGGAAGTTGTCGGCATAAAGGGCGAATTGTTCTTGCAACCCTTTAATCACGTCTTGATCCTCAAAGAACAGAACGGTTCCGCGTCCACTGCGGAAAGAAGCCATTTTCTCTTCGGTCGGAGCGAAATTGCCGGCCGGAACGACTTTGCGCAACGTTTCTTTTGTGAGATCCCACAGCTTGTCATGCTGTTCGTCGAACAGTACGACGACTCTTGCGCTTTGCGAGTTGAAGGAAGACGGGGTATGAAGCACCGCTTCTTTCACGATTTTTTCGATTCTGTCGACGGAAATCTTCGTTTCCTTGTTGATTCCGTAAATACTGCGTCTTGTTTTAACCGCATCTAAAAATTGGTTCATGTTGTAACCTCTCCTTATCCGGAATGAAGTATCTGTAAATGTTGCATAAATGCAGCTATGTATAAAAATTAGATGCTAACTTTTATTCATCAACTGCAAATAGTATGTTACATTAATGAAATGACATTGACAAGCCTGCCTCCGGAATTATTTTTTACAGCTTCCCTGCCGTTGATTCTGGGTTATAATGGAAGAAAATGTCCATGGGAGGACCGCTTTGTGGCGAGAACGAAAATATTTATCAGCTCCGTCAATGAAGACGGACTGAAGCCTCTCCGCCGGGGCGTTTTCCGGGAGCTGGCTTCCCTGGGTCACGAACCCGTCATGTGGGAAGAGAATCTGGGCCCCTGGCCGGCGCACGCCGACCCCGTAGTCCGCTGTCTGGAAGCCGTCGAAGAGTGCGATATCTACCTGCTGTTTATCGGCAGCAAAGCCGGTACATATGATGCGAAAGCGGAGCGAACGATTACCCATATGGAATTCATCAAAGCACATGATCAGGGAAAGACCATCCTCGTATTCGCGGACGCGGAGGTCAAGGCCGTTTTTTTTGGGCAAGTCAAGCCTGTTCTTGAGCAATATATCGACAGCCATATCTCCAAACAAGAGAGTTTCCCCACGCCTGCGCATATGATGGAAGCATTGAAGCGGGACGACCGGATCCCGCAGGACATCGATCCTTATGTCTGGTATTTCCTTTACGATATCCTCATTCGAAAAGTATACATCGACGATCTGTCCTTGGGGGTCACGATCGATTGGAAGGCTTATTTCAGTGATCTGTTGCGCAGGGGTTCGCTGCTGCTGCCGTTGGAGGACTCCATTGAACAGAACGCCTGCCGGCTGGAGCAGTTTGACGAAGCTTTCGAGCTGTTGAACGATTTGATGCCCGGCTTGCGCATCGCCGGAATGCGCGAACCCGACCGGTTTATGGAACTGATTATGGACCAGCTTACCGGCGGCATGATCGAACAGCAATACGGGCAGTATATGAACGAATGTGTCGGACAATACGGCGACTGCTGCGCCGCCACGCTGTACGAACTTCGGGAGCAAGCACTCCATTTTGTCGGCAAAGCGGGCGCCGCCGCCGCGGTTTCCCGGTTCGCCATGGACGATAAAAGCTCCTACGCCGTGCTGACGGTCAATATCGGCGATCCCGCGGAGCAGGTATTCTATAAAGAGGTCAAGAGCATGTTCTATCACTGCATCAGGTCGGGCCGCTACGTGCTGACGCTGCATTATCCGGCCGACCCGGAATGGAATTATAAGAAATTCATCCACTACAAAGAAGCCGTCAACCATGCTATAATGAGTAAAAATCCGCTCATCATCGAATTGCTCAAATTGTGCTTGGGAGGAATGCAGCCATGAGTACCGGAGTATTCGTATCCAAAAACGGACGCGTGACCAAAGCCGTCGGGAACCAGCCCAAGGAGGCGCTGTTGTTTGCCCCTTTGGCGAAAAATTCCGCACAGATCCTGCGCGAGCAGCGCAGCGCGATGAAACGCAACAACAAGCAAATCAAAGACCGCTTCGCCCAGGCAACCAAACGGGCGTGAGTCAATATAAAGCCGCTCTTCCGGGTTCATGCTGTACGAAACCCGGAAGAGCGGCTTTTGCATTTCTTCCCCTTTTCCCTTTATGCCGTTAATTTCAGCCCTACGGAAGCGGCCAGGATAATAGCTATAAACAAGAGCCGACGCTTATCCTTGGACTCCCCGTATATAAACATGCCGACCAGCGTGCTTCCTACGGTGCCCATGCCGGTCCAAACCGCGTAAGCGGTCCCCATGGATATGGATTTCATCGCGACCGACAACAGCCCCAAGCTTAGGACGAACCCGCCGATCAGCATCGCAAACGAGGCAAAATCCCTCGACTGGTTCAACCGGTTGATTCCGGCCACCCCGATTACTTCCCCCAAACCGGCCAACACAAGTAGTACCCATGCCATATTAATGCCCCTCCTTCGCTTCCGGCTCCGCGGTGACGATCTTCAAGCCGATGACCCCTACAAGCAGCAGCAGGATCAATAACAATTTGACGATGCGGAACGGTTCGCCGAACAGCAGCATCTCCGCCGCCACCGTTCCGGCGGTGCCGATTCCGGTAAACACCGCATAAGCCGTCCCGACCGGCAGGTTTTTTGTCGAGCGAATGAGCAAATAAGTACTGAGTACAAGGGAAATTACGGTTAAGCCCCATGTCCAGGCGTTATGCGCATGCTTAAGCCCGCTAACCCAGCCGATTTCCAAAAGTCCGGCGATCCAGATGTAATTCCAGTTGCGGTTCATGTTTCTCTCCTCCTTGTTTCTAAGCCGAAAAATTATCTCTAGTTTCGCACGGCGGCGCGTACGAAATACGACCGCAAAGCAAAATGCCCGGGAAGATATCCGACGCCGATATCCTCCCGGGCTTTTATCCCTCCGTGCACACGGAATCAATGATCCGCGCGTCCCCTCTCGGACCAGGACCGGCGATACTCCGCCGCGGAACCCTAGGGAACAAAGTGCCTTTTATTCTACACGATCGGGTTTCAGGGGTCAAGATCGCGGAATCAATTTCAAAAAGTGTGAAAAGTTTATGTGGATTGCACCGGTCCGGCTTGTGCCAGAAAATGGTTTGATCTAACATAGAGGTTAGGGTTAGAAAATATGAAAATATAGTGAGAGAAGGAGAGAAACGAACATGAACAAACTTTTTTCGCCGTTTACCATAAAGAACGTCACTTTGAAAAACCGGATCGTCATGTCCCCGATGTGCATGTATTCCTCGCCTAATGAGGACGGCAAAGTAGCGGATTGGCACCGGGTTCACTATGCCACCCGCGCCGTCGGCGGCGTCGGGCTGATCGTCGTTGAAGCGACAGCCGTGCTGCCGGAAGGCCGGATCTCCTATCGCGATCTTGGCATTTGGAGCGATGAACATATCGACGGCTTGAAGGAGGTTACCGACCTTATCCACCAAAACGGCGCCAAAGCGGCCATTCAGTTGGCCCATGCCGGCCGGAAAGCCGAGTTGAATGAAGATATTTTCGCCCCTTCGGCGATTCCGTTCCCGGAGATGAAAACGCCGAATGAAGCGGATGAGGCTTATATTAACGGCGTGGTGAATGCGTTCAAGGAAGGAGCCCGCCGGGCCAAGGCGGCCGGATTCGATATAATCGAACTCCACGGAGCGCACGGTTATCTGATTAACCAATTCCTGTCTCCTTTAGCCAATAAACGGCAGGATTCATACGGAGGCAGAGCTGAGAACCGGTATCGTCTGTTAGGGGAAATCATCGACGCGGTCAAGACGGTATGGGACGGTCCGATCTTCGTCCGCGTCTCCGCCAATGAATATAACGAGAACGGCAATTCGCTGGAACAATACATTGATTACGCCCGCAAGATGAAAGTGCAGGGCGTCGATCTGATCGACGCCAGCTCCGGCGCCGTGGTCCCTGCCAAAATCGATATATTCCCGGGCTATCAGGTGGGGCTGTCCGAAAGCATCCGCCGCCAAGCCGGGATCGCGACCGGCGCCGTAGGACTGATCACGAACGCGGCCCAAGCGGAAGAAATTCTCGGCAACGGACGCGCCGACCTGGTATTTCTCGGGCGGGAGCTGCTGCGGAACCCATATTGGGCGCTGAATGCCGCCAAGGAGCTCGGCGCCGAGATCGATCGGCCGAAGCAGTACGGACGCGCTTGATTCCGATGAGATCGGAGCGGCAATACGCTTATATTCGAGAAAAGACACCTTTGAAGGTGTCTTTTCGTTTGGGCGGCGGCTTCTTTCTACCCCAAGGGTTGGAAATCCGCCCGGAGAACTTTATAATTTGATAAGGAACCGCTAAGGAGTTGGCAAGATGACGACAGATAGAATCGACAAACACAATACGCTCGGATCGGACAAGCGGGTGCTGATCATGACCGCGGTCGAGGCCGAGCGGGACACCGTGCTGCGCGGGCTTGAGCTGGGCCGCGTACAAGCCGGCGGCGCTTCGGGCGGCCGGCCGCGGGAACCGCTGGCCGTCGACGTGCGGCTGGCCGGCGTCGGGCCTGTGCTCGCGGCGGCGTCCACGGCGGCGGAGCTCGCGGCGGCCGGCGGCGCGTACGGCCTCGTGATCAGCGCCGGCATCGGCGGCGGCTTCGCACCGGTCGCGCCGGTCGGCTCGCTCGTCGTCGCGAGCGAGCTCATCGCCGCCGACCTCGGCGCCGAGACGCCGGATACGCCGAACGGCTTCTCCGGCGTGGACGAGCTCGGCTTCGGCTCCGCGCGCATACCGGCCGCCGCCCGCCTTGCCGGGCGCTGGACGGCGGCGCTTCAAGCCGCCGGGCTCCCGGCCTGCTGCGGGCCGGTGCTGACGCTGGCCACCGCCACCGGCACCGCCGCTACCGCCGCGCGGCTGGCCGCGCGCGTGCCCGGCGCGGCCGCCGAGGCGATGGAAGGCTACGGCGTGGCCGCGGCGGCCCACCGGCTGGGGCTCCCCGTTTTGGAAATCCGGGCGATTTCCAATATCGTCGGCCCCCGCGAACGCGAGAAATGGAAGATCGGCGAAGCTTTGCAGGCGCTCACGACCGCCTGCTCATTACTACCGGAGGTGCTGCAATCATGAATATCGCTTTTTCGCCTTGTCCCAATGACACTTTTGTATTCCATGCCCTGGTGCACGGGTTGATTCCCGGTGCTCCGGACTTTGAGGTCACTTACGCGGATATCGACATTACGAACGGCCTGGCGGCCGGAGAGAACGGTCCCGATATCCTGAAAATCTCTTACGCCGCCCTTCCCTGGGTGCTTGACCGGTACGCCCTGCTGCCTTGCGGCGGCGCGCTCGGCCGCGGCTGCGGTCCGCTCGTCCTGACGGCGGACGGCGCGGGCGGGGCCGAATCGCTCGCCGGCAAGCGGGTCGCGGTGCCGAGCGAACGCTCCACCGCCTATCTGCTGTTCCGCCTTTGGGCGGCACAGAATGTGCCCGGCGGCGTCGGAGAAATCGTCGTCATGCCGTTCGACGAAATCATGCCGGCCGTACGCGCCGGCTCCATTGACGCCGGGCTGGTCATCCATGAAGCCCGCTTCACTTACCAGTCCTACGGGCTGCACATGCTCGCCGATCTCGGCAATTGGTGGGAAGCGGACACCGGGCTTCCCATCCCGCTCGGCGCGATTATCGCCCGCCGTTCCCTTGACCTGGAGGCTATTTCCCGCTGGATTCGCGCCTCCGTGGAATACGCCTGGGCCCATCCGGAAGCATCGGCGGAATACGTCCTCGAGCATGCCCAGGAAATGTCCCCGGACGTGACGAAGGCGCATATTGACCTGTACGTCAACGATTACACCGCCGACCTCGGCGACGACGGGTATGCCGCGATCACGGCGCTGCTGGACCGGGCCGCCCGCGAGGGCCTGGTGCCGGAATTCGACCTGTCGCTTTTAAGAAAGTAACTTTGGATACCAAAAAAACAAACAACCTGCGTCTGACGTGATCGGACGCAGGTTGTTTTTGATTATGAAAATGGAATTTTAGCGGACATATAGGCCGTTATTTCGTAATAGATCGCGGTATATGTGAACTAACGGACATAAACGCCCTTATTTGGCCGGTTTTCGGCGTAAAATGGGGATTCGTGCTAAATAGCGGCACCGGTGTCCGATATGTCTTGTAAAACACAGGATTTCTCCTAATAACGGCTCTGATGTCCACTGCGATTCCGCTTTCGTATGCAAACGCCTACCCTACTTCACGCTCCGCCGCCGAACCGCTGGCGATACCCGCATTTGCGGCACAGCTCCTCGACCGCCACCCGCCGGGAAAATCCGTCGTACAGCCGGTTGGCCCGCTCGCCCTCGACGATCTCCGAGAACGGCGTCTCGTACACGTTGCCCAGATTGATCACCCCTTCACCGTCCAGGCAGCACGGAATGACCGTGCCGTCGACGAGGATTCCGGCCTGATTGCGCAGCGCATGGCAAAACCCATGGCCATCGTCCTCCGGCGCTTTTAAATCCGGCCAATCGAACTCGTGATCCTGATTCAGGTAGATCCGTTCAGCCAGTTTGACTCCGCTGCCCGGCACGACTTTTTCTTCAATCCGGTAATCCAGTCCGAATTCCCGCTCGATCATCGCCAGCGTCGCCCGGTTGCGGCTCCGTTCCTGGTTCGTCTCATTGTCCTTCGTCAGATTCCAGAGGCGGAACGACACGATCATTTCGGAGACCGCCGTCGCTTCCCTGACAAAAGACAAAATATTGCCGATATACCCCTCCCTGTCCGTGGAACCCTCGTGACCGTCAAAACTGTGCAAGGAAAAATTCATCTGCCGAAGCGCCGGCTTGCCGAGCAGCTTATGCGCATTTTTGCTGATCAAGGTGCCGTTCGTCGTAATATTGACCTTAAACCCTTTCTCATGGCTGATGTCCAGAAGCTGATCGATTTTGGGATGGAGCAGGGGCTCCCCTTTGACGTGAAAATAGATGTAATCGGTATGAGGCTTGATATCGTCGAGAATTTTACGAAAATCGTCGATTTGAATAAACTTGGCCTGTCGCTGAGTCGGCGGGCAGAAGCTGCATGCCAGATTGCAAATGCTGGTGGTTTCGATATAAAACTTTTTGAACTTTTTCATGAATGCGGTAAACCTGCTTTTCTACAAATTTATTTTAGATTTAAAATAATTGTATCTTATTTTCGCGAAACTCCCAACCGCTAATTCAATCGAAAAATTGCATATGCGGCTTGTCCGCCTTATAGTATTGCATGCGGTCTTGCAGGGTTCCGGTGTGAAATTCGAACATATGGCCGTCGGGGTCCAGGAAATAAACGGACTTCCGATCCCGTTCATCCCGCGTCCGTCCCGGCAGAATCTCCGCGCCGGCTTCTTTAAGCCGCTCGACCCAGTGATCCCACGCTTCTTCTTCGACCGAAAAGGCGATATGGGTATATGTACGGGCTTGCTGACTGCGGTCGATATTCTCCGTGTTCAAAGCGAGCCAAAGACCGTCCAGATCAAAATAAGCCAATGCCCTGCCCTTGACCAGTAATTTGGCGCCAAAGACATGCTCGTAGAAAGCGATCGACCTGTCCAAATCCGATACGGAAAAGCAAAAATGGTTGATTCCTTGAAGCTTCATGCGGTAGTTTCCTCCGTGTCTTTCAAGGCCGGTAAAACCGGGAGCTTAATCCCGGCTTCTCCGGCCGTAATCTAGTTTCTATGACGCCACTACACTCATTTCTACATTTTCGATAATGATGGGAGTCCCTGCGTATATGATATCCGAGCCGAGATCCATCGTCAAAGCGGTCGGGCTGATCTTATACAGACTGCCCTCCTGCATCATGCCGTTCAAATACAAATTTGAATAGCCGCTTGGGGATAACCCTTCATAAGCCATTACCGGGTTGCCCTCGTCATCCGTAAACTGGCTCGCTTCGAGGACAACGACTGACTGTAGATCTTCATCCGTTATATAAAAATAGCGATAAGCGGTCGGCACAATCATAAAATCGACGGGCCCCGGCGGTCCGGGAGGCCCTTCGGGTCCCATTGGACCCTGCACGCCCTGCTCCCCTTGGGGTCCTTGTGCCCCTGCAGGCCCCTCCGGTCCCATTGGACCCTGCACGCCCTGCTCCCCTTGGGGTCCTTGTGCCCCTGCAGGTCCCGCCGGCCCCATGAGGCCCGGCACACCTTGCTCTCCTTGCTCTCCTTGCTCTCCTTGCGGGCCCTCCGGCCCAGCCGGTCCCATCGGGCCCGGCACGCCTTGCATCCCTCGGAGGCCTTGCGGACCCTCCGCTCCTTGCGGCCCGGCGGAGCCCGGCGCTCCCTCCCGGCCAGCCTCTCCAGCCGGACCATGCAACCCTTGCTCCCCCATGGGCCCCTTGAGCCCTGGAAATCCTTGGAGCCCCTGCAGGCCTTGCGCTCCTTGAGTTCCTTGCGGCCCTTGCAGGCCCTGCGTTCCGGGCGGACCTTGTTCGCCACGCTCTCCGTTCGCTCCCTGATGGCCTGCCGGGCCTTGCCATCCGTCCGCCCCCGGCAGGCCGTCTAATCCCTGCGGGCCTTGTGGCCCCCGGCTTCCGGGCACGCCGGGTAGACCCGGAATGCCCGGGATTCCCGGAAGCCCGGGCTGTCCCCCCTCGCCCTTCGGACCGCGAGGGGCCGTGATGATCCGCCGCTTGCCCCCGGCCCGGCGGATTCGCCGGGTACGGTATCTGCGGCGGGGATAGCGGCAGGAGAGCCGCTTGGATTTCTTCTTTGCAGCACTTCTGGTTTTCCGTCTGGGCACATCTTCACCTCCATGCGCTTAGATTGCCTGCAATATCATATGTCGGTCATCCGGCTATGTAATAGACGAACTCCCCATTTTCCGCAAATCCGTTTTTAGAGGGAAGGACCGCCGTTTCATATGAAATAAAACAATCATTATATGTTATAGAATCGAGAATCGCCTCGATACCTTAGCCTTAGGAGGTGATATTAATGCCTGTTATCAAACCGTTTATTTCCGCCACCGCTTCTGCGCCCGTCGCCACCGGCGGGACAATCACTACCGCGATCACTCCGGCGACTACCCGTTATTTCGCCACCATCGATGGCGGCATGATCGGGGCTACGACAACCACGATCCCGGCGGGAAGCTTTGTGGACGACGCCGATGCCACGATTGCCGCGCTTCCGGCTTTGGGCGCCAGCGACTATTTCAACGTCTATATTAATGGTGTTCTCCAACAAGCTTCGTTATCGACGTTGTCAACCGCCAGCTTGGTATTGGCCACGGTCGATCTTATCCCGGGAGTTCCGGTTCAATTGGAAGTTTCCAGCTTTGCGGGGGTAACCTCCGACATTACGACGCAGCCGACGATTTCCGCTCCCACAATCACTATCGTTATGTAATCGCCAAAGATCCGGCCCGGCAAGGGCCGGGTCTTGCCATGTCCGGAGAGATTTCATCCGGCTCGGCTTTTGCAACCTTTTCCCGCTCAGCATAGAATAAAGCAAATCCATGGAAAAGGTGATGCCACTTGGCGAGTTTTCGCAAAGCGTATTTGCTCAAGCAGCGTTACGCTGCCCGCATGCTGAAGCAGCGGGGTATTCACGGCGTGGGAGTAGGCTATAAAGATCCGGCCAAACCGTATAAAGGCGCGGCCGTCATTGTATATGCCGATAAAGCCGTCTCCACCGCATCCTCAAAAGTGCGCCGCAAGGTAAGACCCCAAACCGTCCCTATTCCCACAGCATTAAAATCAAAAGTGCCCGTCCGGGTGATCCGTTCCTGCAAATTTCGCAAGAACGGGCTGGAAACCACCCGTTTCCAAAGGCGGATCCGTCCGGTCATCGCCGGATACAGCGTCGGCACGCCCGATGTCTCAGGCACCGCTGGATTAATCATCAGCGACAAAAAGCGGCCGAACAGCCGGTACATTCTGAGCAACAACCACGTGCTCGTCAATAACAATTCCGCAAGGCCCTCCGTGACACTGCAGCCGGGCGGAGCCGACGGCGGAACGGTCAAGCGGGATACGGTCGGCTTTGTAAACCGTTTTGTCAAGCTGCGGAAGAACCGCCCCAACTTTCTGGACGCGGCCATTTCAAAGCCGCTTCGCCGCAACCTGCTCTTCCCCGCTTACGCTGTATACGGTAAAGTACCCGGCTTCGTCCGCACCTATAAAATCGGGGACCGGTTCAAAAAGGTAGGCCGGACATCGGGAATCGTGACGGGGAAGGTAGAATCGCTTCATACCGATATTCAAGTCGATTACGGCGATTACGGCAATCTCGGGACGATCACCTTCAAGAATCAGAGCGTTATCCGCGGCAAACGCCCCGTTTCGCTCTCCGGCGATTCCGGCTCCGTCTGGCTGACCCGCCGCGGAAACTTGGCGGCGGCCGTCAACTTTGCCGGTTCCGACGGAGGGCACCTGTCCATCGCTTACCCGGTCGAGTGGTTCATGAAAGTGTTCGGCACCCGGGTCGCCCGTGCCGGCAAATGCTCTCTCGCGTCGCCCGGTCGCGGGAGCAAAAGAAAATTCCACTGCGTGCATCCGTTGTCCGCAAAGACGGTGAAAATGCTCCGTCCCCGCAAATGCCGATCGCGCGCTTAGGGCGAAAATAAAAAGAGAACCTTCCCCGCGTAACAGGCGACCGGCCTGACGGGAAGGTTCTCTCTCTATTTTAAAACATGCCTCGTTTTATTCCATAAAATCCTTCAGCCGTTTACTGCGGCTCGGATGTCTGAGCTTCCGCAAGGCCTTGGCTTCAATTTGCCGAATCCGTTCGCGGGTGACTCCGAACTCCTTGCCCACTTCCTCCAAGGTCCGGGTTCGCCCGTCATCCATCCCGAAGCGCAGGCGAAGTACATTCTCCTCGCGTTCGGTCAGCGTATCGAGCACTTCTTCAAGCTGTTCCTTGAGCAGCTCGTAAGCGGCCGCTTCGGCCGGAGCCGGCGCATCATGATCCTCAATAAAATCGCCCAGATTCGAATCGTTTTCCTCGCCGATCGGCGTCTCCAAGGAAACCGGTTCTTGCGCGATTTTCATAATTTCACGCACTTTTTCCGGGGTAAGATCCATTTCTTTGGCAATCTCTTCAGGCGTCGGCTCACGGCCGATTTCCTGCAGCAGTTGCCGGGATACCCGGATCAGCTTGTTGATCGTCTCCACCATATGCACGGGAATCCGGATCGTTCTGGCCTGATCGGCGATCGCTCTTGTAATCGCTTGGCGAATCCACCAAGTAGCATAAGTACTGAACTTGAAGCCCTTGGAGTAGTCGAATTTCTCAACCGCTTTGATCAGACCCATATTGCCTTCCTGGATCAAATCAAGGAAAACCATCCCGCGTCCGACATACCGGCGGGCGATGCTGACAACGAGCCGCAGGTTGGCTTCGGCCAATCTCCGCTTGGCTTCTTCATCACCTTTCTCGATTCGTTGCGCCAGCTCGATTTCCTCATCGGCGGACAGGAGCGGCACACGCCCGATCTCTTTCAAATACATCCGGACCGGATCATCGATCTTGACGCCAGGAGGCAACGTCAGGTCGTCCGTAAAATCAAGTTCATCGCGCTTTGTCAAATCTTCTGTCATGGCTTAGACCCCCACCCTAATAAATGGAAAACAATATCCTGATTTTTCTCTAACGACGGCATTACTCTATTTGACAAATTAGTGCTATTATGCTATTATAAAATCAATGTTGAAATGGTTAGCCCTTTGATTTGACTATCCGTCATTTTAACATATATAATGTGATTTTTCAAGACCTTTATCAACTGGAAATTAACGCTGATCCGTAATGGACCAGCGTTTTTTAGTTTGTTATTGTTGCCATTCTGTCAAAAAATATTACTTTTGTTGATCCCAGGCCTGCTGGAGCCCGTTTTGGAAAACCTCGAGCGGTTGGGCCCCGGAAATCGCGTATTTCCGATCCAGCACAAAGAAAGGTACACTGCGAATCCCCAGTTCCGCTGCGAATTGCTCGTCCTGCCGCACTTCCTCGCCGAAGGCGTCCGAGGCAAGCATACTGCGGATCTCTTCACCGTCCAAACCGACGCCCTGTGCAAGAAAAATGAGCGTATCCGGATCGCCGATATGCAAGGAATCGGTAAAATAAGCTTTAAACAGCCGCTCGGTCATCTCCGCCGCTTTTCCCTGTTTCTCCGCATAGCGGGTAATCCGGTGCGCGTCAAACGTATTGGTCGGAATCATTGTATCGAACCTGTAAACGAGCCCTTCACCCGCGGCCTGCTCCGAGACGCGTTCATTAGCGGCCTTGGCCTCCTCGATCGACATCCCGTATTTAGCCGCCAAAATTTCATGCATACTGGATTTGACTTCCTTCGGGGAGGAAGGATCCAGTTCAAAGCTGCGGAACACCACTTCAATCTCCTCTTTAAACGGAAGCTGCTCCAACGCTTTCTCAAACCGTCTTTTTCCGATATAGCAAAAAGGACAGGCATAATCCGACCAAATTTCCACTTTCATCAATTAATAGCCTCCTAACGAAAAATCCTAAATGATGGCTTTAACGGATTAGTCCGAGCTCCCTTGCTTGCTGCTCCGTCAATATGAACTGCTCCGTTTCCCAAACCTCGTCATCGGCCGAAATTCCGAACATGCTCATAACCTTGGTCCAGATTCCTTTTTCGACCGCTTCACTCTGGGTAATGATGATCTTCATATCCTAGGGTAAGACCTCCTCCCCTATTGGGTACCAGCCGGATTCCATTTTAACAGATTTGGCTTCCTTACGTACAGACACTGTAACCTCGGAGTTTTATTAGCGTGTCCGAAACGGGAATTTTAAATTCTTTAATAAATGGTTCCATAGTCCTATGTCATGTTTCGTCATTAATGACGAATAAATGATTGTAACCCATTCTTTAGTCATAATTATTTTTTGTTTCCAGGAAGGAAGAGATGCGGCCAAAGTTTGAGACTCCTCGTTTTTTAGTCATTCGCTGTTCCTAGTCCCCTTTTGTTTGTATTTACCCAATTTTTATACCTAACTATCTAAAGGAGTGTACTTCTTAGTGAAAACCGGCACCCATCTCCGCCAATCTCTTGTTCTCATTGCTTGCTTGATAACTTTCTCCTTATTCGGAAGCCTTGCCGTCCATGCCCAGGATAACGGAACTACGTATCCGGACTCGGTCAGAAGCACCTGGCTTTGGCATACGCAGCTTATTCAAACCCAGCCCGACGAACTGCTGGATTTCTCCGCATCCCAGGGAATCGATATTATTTATTTGCAAATCAGCACAAAAGTCGGGCTTGATTCCTATAAAAGCTTCATTTCCGAAGCCAGTGCGAAAGGAATTGAAGTTCACGCGCTGAACGGAGCACCCGACTGGGCGCTGTCCTACGGGAAACCGAAGCTGGAATCGTTCATTAAATGGGTGGCGGATTATCAAGGAACGGCGGCACCCGCAGAACAATTCCATGGCATCCAAGTCGATATCGAGCCATACCTGCTTCCGGAGTGGAAATCCGATATGAACGGCACAGTCCGCCAGTGGCAGGAAAATGTCGAGTTTCTGAAGGGGCTTGCGGAGCCTCTGGATCTTCCGCTTTCCGCCGCGCTTCCGTTCTGGCTCGACAATTATAAGGTCCCCGAAGGCGATCAGACCTTGAGCACCTGGATGATTTCGCGTTTCGATTCCGTGACCCTGATGTCCTACCGCGACAATGCCGCCGCCATCTACAACGCGGCCAAGAGCGAACTCCTCGACGGCGAACGGCTGGGTAAGAAGGTCCATACCGGGGTGGAAACAAAACCGTCCTCGGAGGGCGATTTCATCACCTTCTATGAAGAAGGCAGCGAAGTATTGAATGAACAGCTCGCCCAGTTGGAGCAGCTGGCTTCCGCGCACTCCTCCTTCGGAGGCATTGCCGTCCATGACCTCGTAGGGTGGATGGATCTGGTGAAACGGGGAGACTCGCTGTAATAAAAGTCCCCGCAAAGGTTCGGTCAGGCTTTAAGAGCCTAGCCACCCTTTGCGGGGTTATTTATTGGGCACGGGACACAATCAGACAATCCCGCAATGTGGAATTGTAAATGAGTCGCGGCGTGACGGAACGGGAATAGCCCAAACGGCGAAGGCGTAATTTTCGCGGCTGCCCCATAATGAGCTGGGTCGCGCCAAGCTCCTCCGCTCTGGCCAGCAGCTTATCGGCAATCTCCCGCCGCGCCTTGCAGTACAGCAAATCGAATTGTCCGCCGAGCCGCTCGGTCAATTTTTTCAGTTTTTGCACGTCCGGCCGTTCGCCGGCCTCACCCCCGGAGGTCCCAACGAAGGCGACATGCCATTCCGCCTTCAGTCTATAGGCCAGCCGGAATCCGTGACGGATGATCCGTTCGGCGCTCGGCCCCAGGTCCACGCAAACGAAGATCAGTTCTTTTCTTCGCCACGGTCCGCGCAGCGAATTGCTTCTGTCCCACGATTCCAGGCGCTCGTCGACATCGTCGGCGATTTCTCTCAGCGCCAGCTCGCGAAGCGCGATCAGATTGCCGATCTTGAAGAAGGATTGCAGCGCCTGTTCCACTTTGGCCGAAGCGTAGATCTTGCCCTCACTGAGTCTCTGCTGCAGCATTTGCGGTGTTACGTCGATCAGCTCCACCTCATCGGCCCGCCGGAGCAGCTCATCGGGTACCGTTTCCCTGACTCTCACCCCCGTAACCTGCTCCACCGCATCATTCAGACTCTCCAAATGCTGTACGTTTACCGTTGTGATGACCGAAATCCCGGCCTGCAATATCCGCAAAATATCCTCGTAGCGCTTCCTGTGCGGACTGCCCGGAATATTCGTATGCGCCAGCTCATCGACCAATACAAGCTCCGGACCGCGACGGAGGATAGCCTCCGTGTCCATTTCTTCCAGCAGCACCCCCTTATATTCCACGTTCCGCCGAGGAACAACCTCAAGCCCGCCGAGCTGCTCCAACGTCTCCTTGCGCCCGTGAGTTTCAATCAGTCCGACCACCACATCCACACCTTTGCCTTTGAGCACGTTTCCTTCCCGCAGCATCGTGTACGTCTTGCCGACCCCCGGGGCGGCTCCGATATAGACCTTGAAGCTGCCCCCTCTCATTCGTTCGGCTTGCTGCGTCATTTCCGCCGCGGAAGATCTGCGGAACGTTTTCCCCGCTTCTCCTTCATCGGCTCTTCTGCGGACCGGCATGATCCGCTCCCCTTCCGCATCGGCCGAATCGGCCATAAGGAACAGGTCGGTATGGGTCAGCTTCCGTAAAAGACCGTCGATGACCGAGCCTTTCCGCCATTGCTGCATCCGGCTCATCTTGGAATGCCCCATCACAATCCGCGTGACCCCAAGCCTGGAGGCCAGACCGGCCAGCTTATCCGGCAAGCTCCGCCGCCCGGTCAGCGGCCATTCATGAAATTCGGCGCCGATTTTCCGGCATAATTTGACGACCGAGCGCTTAAAGGATTCCTGCTCCTTCGTTAATTTGGATCCGGGCCTCGTGAAGCTGGCGACGAACAAATCGCCGCCCAGCCGCTTGGCAATCTGCTGGCCCCTCCGGATGTATACCGACGCGTTCCAATGGTATTGCACCGCGACAAGAATCCGTTCCGTCGCGCCCGATGGCCCGAGCAGGCCTTCCGCTTCGCGGTGGCGGTTGAGCAGATCGTTGACGCCTTCCGCCACCAGCCGAAGCGACAGCTCGCGCAATACGGCAAGATTGTCCCGCCTGCAGATCGAGGGATGGACCGCGTCGCCCAGCGATCCGTCCTCGATCCGCTTCATGACCGTCTCCGGCGCAACGTCGATCAGGCGGACCTCGTCGGCCAAATCCAGCGTATGCGGAGGGACGGTCTCCTCTACCATGATTCCGGCCCGCCGGAGCGCGAATTCATCCGCCCCCGCCAGCTCGTAAGCGTTTATGGTGGTGATCACGCTGATGCCGTGTTTAAGCAAGAATAAAATATCTTCCAGCCGGGTCGCAAATTTGGCCCCCTTCCGGTTGCGGTGAGCCAAATTGTCGACCAGCAATACTTCGGGATCCCGCTTAATAAGCTCCTCTAGCGGCAGGTCCTTCCTCTCCCGGCCGTCTTTCTGCCAGTGAATGCTGGGGATTCTCTCCAGCCCCTCCAGCTGCTGCACCGTTTCCGGGCGCCGCGATGTCGTGACCGCACAGATCACGACATCGATGCCGCGCGCCTTAAGCAGCTGCCCCTCCAGCAGCATATGATACGTCTTGCCTGTTCCGCTGGCTGCGCCGACCAGTATTTTGAATTTTCCCCGCCGGAGCCGTTCGATCGATTCGAGCAGTTCCTCCGGCGTTTTTCTTCGATAGGTCGTCATTTATGAAGCTTCTCCAATCATGGATTCAGTTCGGCGATTTTTTGTTGCAAAGCCAAGTTAAGCTTGAGCACATTGATCCGCGGCTCGCCGAACACACCCCAATCTCGGCCTTCCGTAGCGTCCCCGACCAAGGCTTGCAGCTCGGCTTCCGGAAGTCCGGTAAGGCTGCTGATCCGCGGAATCTGCACTGCGGCGGATTTCGGCGAGATATGCGGATCAAGCCCGGAACCGGAATTGGTGATCAAATCGACGGGCAGTGAGCCGACGGGCACCTCGGGATTGTTCGCCGTCCAACTGTTCGCCGATTCCTGCATCCGCTCGATCAACTCGGGATAGGAGGGCGCGTAGTTGTTGGAGCCGGAGGCATCGGCATTGTAGTCGATGCTCGATACGCGCCCCTGAAACAGCTTCGGATCGGTGAAGGACTGGCCGATGAGCTCGGAGCCCACGATGATCCCCTCATCGTCCTTCACCAGACTGCCATTAGCCTGAGAAGGGAACAACAGCTGAGCCAGGCCCGTGCTGGCCAGCGGATATATAATGCCGCAAAGCAGGATCAGAATCAGGCTGAACCGCAGCGCGGCCCAAAGAGTGGAACCGGTGAACACCAGCAAAGAATCGCTTTTTGTATCTGTGTCCTGAGTCATGAAAACAACTTCCTTTCGGTGATTGGGATAATCGGCCTTTTGGCCGGTCTAGTAACGATTAAATCCATAAATGAACGATCAGATCGATCAGCTTGATTCCGATAAAGGGCGCGATGACGCCGCCAAGACCGTAAACCAGCAAATTCCGCGACAACAGCCGCTGCGAGCTCATCGGTTTATACGTAACGCCGCGCATCGCCAGCGGGATCAGCAGCGGGATGATGACCGCGTTGAAGATCAGCGCCGACAACACCGCCGACAACGGCGACCCGAGCCCCATAATATTTAGAGCGTTCATTTCGGGAACGGCCAGCATAAACATGGCCGGAATAATGGCAAAGTATTTGGCGATATCGTTGGCGATACTGAACGTGGTCAGCGCCCCGCGCGTCATCAGGAGCTGCTTGCCGATCGCGACCACCTCGATGATCTTCGACGGATCGGAGTCCAGATCGACCATGTTGGCCGCTTCTTTGGCCGAGACGGTGCCGCTGTTCATCGCCAAGCCGACATCGGCTTGGGCCAGTGCCGGCGCGTCGTTCGTGCCGTCGCCGGTCATCGCCACCAGCTTGCCCTGCGCCTGCTCGCGGCGGATGACGGCGATTTTGTCCTCCGGCTTGCTCTCCGCGATATAATCGTCGACGCCGGCTTCCCGGGCGATCGTTGCGGCGGTCAGCGGATTGTCGCCCGTACACATAATCGTCTTGATCCCCATTTTCCGCAGCTGCTCAAAACGTTCCTTCATTCCCGGCTTCACCGTATCCTTCAAATAAATAACCCCGAGAATGCGGTTATCGACCGCCACCGCAAGCGGCGTACCGCCCTCGGAGGCGACGCGGCTCGCCTTTTGCTCCAAATCGGCGGGAATGACGCCGCCATCGGAGAGAACCCATTCCCGGACGGCATCCACCGCGCCTTTTCGCACCCGCCGGCCGTCCTTAAGATCGATCCCGCTCATCCGGGTCTCCGCCTGGAACGGAACAATCCCGCCGCCATCGGCTAAACCCCTATCGAATCCGAATCCTTTCGTTTTCGCATAGTCGATGACGGAGCGCCCTTCCGGCGTATCGTCCTGCAGCGATGAAACCGCGGCCCATGCGGCCAGATCGCTTTCCTTCTCTTGACCGACTGCAATAAATTCGGAAGCCATCCGGTTTCCGTAAGTGATCGTACCGGTCTTATCGAGGATCATCGTATTGATGTCCCCCGCCGCTTCCACCGCCTTACCGGACATGGCGAGCACGTTGAACCGGGTAATCCGGTCCATCCCCGCGATCCCGATCGCCGACAGCAGCCCGCCGATCGTCGTCGGAATCAGGCAGACCAGAAGCGACACGAGCACGGGAATTTCCAGATGAATGTTCAAATAATCCGCCATCGGCTTCAGGGTGACGACCACGATCAGGAAGATCAGCGTCAGCACGGTAAGAAGCGTGCTTAGCGCGATTTCGTTCGGCGTTTTTTGCCGCTGCGCCCCTTCCACGAGCGCGATCATGCGGTCGATGAACGACTCGCCGGGATCGCTTGAAATCCGCACGACGATCCGGTCGCTCACGACGAGCGTACCGCCGGTCACCGAGCTGAAGTCGCCGCCGGCCTCTTTGATGACCGGGGCGGATTCCCCCGTGATCGCGGATTCATCGACGGACGCGATCCCTTCGATGATTTCCCCGTCGCCGGGGATCATCTCTCCTTGCGCGACGACGACGATATCGCCCTTGCGCAGCTCGCTTGCGGCAACGGACTTGACATGGCCGCCGACAAGCTTATTCGCGGTCACGTCCTTTTTCGTTTTTTTCAAAGAATCGGCCTGCGCTTTGCCCCGGCCCTCGGCGAGCGCTTCGGCAAAGTTGGCGAACAGCATCGTAACCAGCAGAATCAAAAATACCGATAAATTAAAGCCGAATCCGCTCCGCGAGCCAAAGAATCCCGGAAACAGCAGGAGCAGCAGCACGAGCACCATGCCGATTTCCACCACGAACATCACGGGATTTTTCATCATTGTGACCGGGTTCAATTTGACCAGGCTATCCAGCATCGCCTTGCGTATAATCGGCCCTGATAACTTTCCTTTTCGTTTGTCGGACATTCTAAACCCCTCTTTTCGCTATCCTAATGTCAAGAATTCAGCTACAGGCCCCATCGCGATCGCCGGCAGAAATGTCAGCGCGCCGATCAGCAGCACGGTTCCGATCAATATGCCGGCGAACAGCTTATTGTCGGTTTTCAGCGTCCCGATCGTTTCCGGCACCGGTTCCTTGCTCATCAAAGACCCCGCCACTCCCAACAGGGCGATGATCGATACGTATCGGCCGAAGAGCATGACCAGTCCGGTAGTTATATTCCAGAATGGCGTATTGTCGGCTAATCCTTCAAAGCCGGACCCGTTGTTCGCGGCCGATGAAGTATATTCGTACAGCACCTGGGTTAATCCGTGGAATCCCGGGTTTGTAACCGCGCTGTACCCCAAATCGGTGATCAGACTGACCGCGGTCGGCACCAGAATGATAAACGGGTGGACCAAAATCGCGATCGCAATCAGCTTCATTTCCTTCGCTTCGATCTTGCGCCCCATAAATTCCGGAGTGCGCCCGACCATCAGACCGCAGATAAATACGCCAAGGATGGCATACATGATCATGTTCATTAACCCGACGCCTTTGCCGCCGAAAACGACGTTCAGCATCATTTGCGCCAGCGCGGCGAGCCCGCCGAGCGGCGTCAGCGTATCGTGCATATTGTTGACCGACCCTGTCGTGGCCGCCGTCGTGACCGTTGTAAACAATGAAGAGCCGGCGATGCCGAAACGGACTTCCTTCCCTTCCATGCTTCCCTGCGAGGCGTCGATATCGAGCACTTCCAGCGCCGGGTTCCCCGCTTTTTCGGAGAAGTAAACCGTGGATAGGAAGACCAGGAACAGAATCATCATCGCCGAGAAAATGACCCAGCCTTGTTTTTTGTTCTTGGCGAACAGCCCGAACGTATACGGCAGGGCGGCGCCAAAAACCCACATCGACCATATTTCGACGGCGTTGGTCAGCCCGTTCGGATTCTCAAACGGATGGGCCGAGTTGACGCCGAAAAATCCGCCGCCGTTCGTGCCGAGATGCTTGATCGATTCCAATGAAGCGACCGGCCCCACCGCAATCTTCTGCACAGCGCCTTCCAGCGTTTGCACCGTCAGCGTCGGGTCCAGCGTCTGCGGGACCTGCAGCGCCACGAGTACTAAAGTGACGAGTAAAGCGGCGGGCAGAAAGACGCGAACATGCGCTTTAACCAAATCCTCAAAAAAATTGCCGACCGTGCTCCCCCGCCGGGTCAACCCGCGGATGAAAGCCATCGCCGCGGACAAGCCGGTCGCGGCCGAGGTAAACATCATCATCGTGATGACCGCCATTTGCGAGAAATAGGACAGCGCCGATTCCCCGCTGTAATGCTGCAGGTTCGTATTCGTCATAAAGCTGATGACCGTATTGAACGCCAGCGTCGGCTCCATCGCTTCCATCTTGTTCGAATTCAGCGGCAGAACCTGCTGTATCCGCAAAATCAAATAACTGACCGCGATCAGCGCGAGGTTGGTCGCTATCAGACTGAATCCGTATTTTTTCCAGCTCATTCCTTCGAGGCGTTTGTATCCCGCCACTTTATAAATAAATCGTTCAATTCCGCCGAATATTTTGTCGGTCCGATTCGGTTCTCCTGAAAAAACATAATATAAATAAGTGCCTACCGGCTTCACCAGTAGGACGATCACTCCGATTACTATGAGCATTTGCAAAAAATCCATCGGGATCCCCCTCAAGTATTGGACTAAAAGGTTAAGTCAAAATTTCTCCGGATGAAGCAAGGCATAGACGAGATACAGAAACAAAAACAGTATAACGATGCCGACCACCATCATGGCGTGTTCCCTCTCTTTCCGAAATCATATAGATTTTCAGCATGACAGTTCTCCCTACTCCTCTTCGTTATCCGGAAGGCCGTTCGCCAGAAATCCCACCTCGCCTGTGGCGGAGTGGATGATATAGGTGGCTCCCAGCCCCTTGTATATCATCCGCGGATGGCGGTGCGGCGAAATGACGATTACCGGCCCGGTCGTCCACCGGCGGCATAATTGCAAATACCTGCAGGTCAAAGTCAAGCTCGTTTCAAAAATAAAGGCGCATTTAAACGCATATTCAGGGATCACCCAAGTTTTTTCCTCATCCGTTTTTACCCGGATGATTCCGGTTGCGCCAAGCTTCCCGGCCTGCTGTTCGTCGGCTTTGTTGTTGACCAGAACGACAACCTTCCGCCCACGGGAAACAAGCAGCAGTGCAAAATTCCGGCCGGCCCTGTTCGGAGCGGCCACGAGTATACAATCATCCTCCACGATTCTTCCTCCTTCAATGTGGAGAGCAAGGCGCAAAAAAAGCCGCAGGAAAGGAAGAACCCTTCCAAGCGGCTTCGACGCACGGCAAAATAAGCCGTGGTCAGCTTTATGGCGGTTGCTTCTCTCCTTACGCTTGCGAGGTTAGCTGCCGGATTCGGGCGTGAGAGTCGCCCTACGCCGGAAGACGATAGCCTTCCCGGCGATTCACCCCAATGAAACATCTTGGCCCATATGTTCGGGCCCCTGGTTTCGGTGGTTCCCCCGTTTCCGAAAAACTCGGAATTCAGCGAAAAAATGCTTGTTATTGCAAAAATGTTTCATTTTATTTTCATTTTAGGCAATAAGAAACCACAGAGGCATAGAAGCGCTCTGTGGCCGGTAATGGTTGCGGTCGCAGTCACTCATCCTCTCTCCATCCACGCTTACGAAGTTAGCTGTCGGATTCGGGCGGTGAGAGTCGCCCTACCCGGACGAAAGATCCATGGCTTTCCGTCCGGGATTCACCCCAATTTCGTCCCCGCTTCAACTCTCACATTGAAGAAGTGAACGAAATACACGGCCGCTTATGGTGAAAATGTTCATCCAACCGCAGGCATCGTGTTTGGTGGTTCCCCCGTTTTCCCTTACCGGGAAATTCAGCGATCCAGATGGTGTTTATTTGTTATCATGGATTGAATCATAACTCCGGCCGGAGTTACTGTAAAGTCATACCACCGTCAAAAAGCCGCACCCGATGGCCGATAAATCGAATTCATTGCGCTTTCATGGAATTCGATCTCTTTAAATCGCGATATAGCTCGTTGATACTTTGAATTTCATTTCGCTTTAGGCTGTCACTTCATTATACGATTTTACGGCCCGAACCAAATCCGCCGCATTCTGCACGATCGTCTCGTACCGCCCTTCTCTAACCAGGGCCGGGTTCACCAAGTACCCGCCGAGTCCTACGGCCGTCGCTCCGGCGGACAGAAACTCGCGGATGTTATCCAGACGTACGCCGCCTGTTGCGAGCATAGGGATATGGCTCAGAGAGGCGCGGACCTCCCGCAAATATCCAACCCCCAGCGTCGCCATCGGGAACAGCTTGACGGCCGTCGCTCCCGCCTTCCAGGCCGCGATGATTTCCGTGGGCGTCATCGCCCCGGGAAACACGCCGATGCCCTGCGCAAGCGCGTAATCCACGACTTTCTCGTCGAGGTGAGGAGAAATCAGATACTCTGCCCCCGCTCTGACCGCCTCTTTCGCCGCCCCGAGGTCGAGAACCGTTCCAGCTCCGATCCGCATCCGCTCGCCGAATTTCTCGCGCCAGCTGTAGATCATGTCCAGAGCGCCTTCCGTATTCATTGTAACTTCCGTGAAAACGATACCGCCTCTCGACAGCGCCCCGGCGACGGCATCCCCCCGTTCCTTCGGTACGCCGCGCAAAATGGCGACGATCTTCTCTTCTTTAAGTCGGTCCAATAATGCAGATGTCATACCTTTCCTCCTTGGTACGTGATTATTTTCACTTTCTTTTCAACCCATCAACATATGACTTAAGGAGTCTATACCGATATAATAGAATGGAAACGCATAAATTGCCATAGGAGTGATCATTAATGAAGCTTACTTTTTTGGGACATGCTTCCGTGCACATCGATACCGGCGATGTCAGGCTGATCATCGACCCGTTTCTGACGGGAAATCCGGCGGCCGCGGTTCAAGCCGAAGACATCCGGGCGGATTACATTTTGCTCACCCATGGACATTCCGATCATATCGGCGATGCCGAAGCGATCGCCCGGCGGACCGGGGCTACGATCGTCGCGATCGTGGAGCTGGCCGACTTTTTCGCCGCCAAGGGCCTGAAGACCGTCGGCATGAATTTGGGCGGATCGTTCAATTTCCCGTTCGGCAAATTGACGTTCACCCCCGCGCTGCACAGCTCTTCGGTACAGGTTGACGGAACGAACATCTATCTGGGCGTGGCCGCCGGAATCGTGCTCGACCTTGGCGGGTTCGTCGTATACCATGCCGGGGATACCGCCTTGTTCAGCGATATGAAGCTGATCGGAGACCGCCGCCCGATCGACCTCGCCTTCCTGCCGATCGGCGATTTCTTCACCATGGGGCCCGAAGACGCGCTGACCGCCGCGGAATGGCTCCATCCGAAGCATGTCGTTCCCGTCCATTACAATACTTTCGGCGGCATTGCCCAGAACGGCGACGCCTTTGCCGCCGCGCTGCAAAAATCGGGAATCGTCGGGCATGCGCTTAAACCGGGAGAAAGCCTGGATACGGCCGATTTGAAATAAATAAACGCAAAACTCCACGGTTTCCCTGCTGCGGGAAGCGCCGTGGAGTTTTATTTTTGCTCATTCGTCCCTGATTTAGTCGATTAATTCCTTGCCCTTCGTTTCGGTGCCCAGCAGCAGAACGGCCACAGCGCCGATCAGGACCGTAATGAAGAAGATCCAAAAGATCGCGCCGATCGACACCTCGCGGGCCACGAGCATACCGACCAAATAAGGCCCGATGATGCCGCCGACCCGGCCGAAGGAAGCGGCAAGCCCCACGCCCGTGGAACGGACCCGGGTCGGATACAATTCCGGTGTGTACGCGTACATGCCGCCCCAAGCCCCCAAATTGAAGAAGGAGAGGCAGATCCCGGCCAGAATCAGCATGCCTTCGGTGGTGGCGTTGCCGAACCAGGCGGCGCTGGCCGCCGTCAGGAGCAAGTACACCACCAGGACGAATTTGCGGCCGAATTTCTCGATAAAATAGGCGGCCGTGAAATACCCCGGCAGCTGAGCCAGCGTCATGATCAGCACATATTCGAAGCTCTTTACCAAGCTGAAGCCTTTGAGCATCATCACGTTGGGCAGCCACAGAAACATGCCGTAATAGGAAAATACGACCGTAAACCATAGGATCCACAGCATGATCGTCGAGCGTCTGTGCGGGCGGCTCCATACCGAGACGAACCGTTCGCGGACGGTCAGCTTCTTCTCCCGGCTTTTCGCCATCTTCTCGAGATAACGCGGCGGATCTTGAATCGATTTGCGCAAATAGAGTGCGTACAGCGCAGGAATCGCACAAATCAGAAAGGCGGCCTGCCAACCGTAATCCGGAATGACAAAGTAGGCGATCAAGGCGGAAAGAATCCACCCGGCGGCCCAGAAGCTTTCAAGCAATACGACCATTCTTCCCCGGTCTTTGGCCGCCACGGACTCGGAAACCAGTGTCGAAGCCACCGGCAGTTCACCGCCGAGACCGAAGCCGGCGATAAAACGCAGCACGCACAGCATGGCAAAGCCGGTGGCGACCGCGGATAATCCGCTGGCGATGGAAAAAATCAGCAGCGTCCAAAGCAGTACCGCCTTGCGGCCGTACCTGTCGGCCATGATCCCGGCGATCGCCGCTCCGAACGCCATGCCGACCGAATTAATGCTCGTAAAAAAGCCGGTTTGCTGCGGCGTAAGACTCCATTCCGCCGCGAGCGCGGCTGCGATAAACGAAATGATGCCGACATCCATCGCGTCGAACATCCAGCTGAGGCCGGCGCTCACCAGCAGCTTGCGCTGCTTCGGCTTTGTCGCCGCTTCTGCAGTAGACATCTGTACTCCCCCACTCATCCTGATATATTCTCTTTATGCAATAGCTTGCATCTTATTTTAGCAAAAATGCTAGTCTTTTCTCACAAAAAATCACAGATCCTGTCGATCTGTGATCACGGGTTTACCAAACGGCCAGTACGATCATGCCGATCCCGTTTACGACGAGCTTCCCGGACGAACAATTCACGCCATCCGTCAAATCCTCTCCGAAAATAATCTGCCATTCCCCTAACTCCGGCAAGGGGAAAATGCACTTATCTGCTGCGGCATGATACAGAACATAAAGATGCCGCGCCCGATCCCCGCCGGCATGATCCCTAAGCGTGTACGCCACCGCGCGTTCCGCCGCGGGCTCGAACTTGAGATGCCTTTGGATCGCTTCCGCCGTCCTGAGCCGGAATGCGGGATGCTCCTTGCGGAGGACAATCAGACTCCTTACATACTCCACTTCATCCCGATATTCGGCGCGGCGGCCCCAGTCCAGGCGGTTTACCTCGGCCTGAGCGCGAAAGCTGTTGTCGAGACCGCCCTTAGTGCGGAGAAACTCCTGCCCGGCATGAAGAAACGGGATTCCCTGGCTGGTCAAGACGATGGCCGTAGCCAGACGGTGCATCCGCCTCCGTTCGGCATCGCCCGCCTTCGGTGCCGAATAAGCCAGCTTGTCCCAGAGCGTGTGATTGTCGTGGCATTCGGCAAAATTAACGGTCTGCGCCGGCTCTCGCGCAAAGCCGCGAATGTTCGCGTTAAAATGAATGCTGCCGGCCGCGCCGGTTTGAATTTCCCTCTCCAGCCCCGCCCGGCCGCTTATAAATCCCGGCTGCTCGGGAGTGAACACTTCCCCTTTCAGCGCATTGCGCAGCTCGCCGTTGAAATGGGCGATCCCCGGCATCCGCGCCGCCTGCAGAAGATTCGCCCGGCGTTCCGCGGGCAATTCGGTGTCCATGATCCAGCCCTCGCCGAGCAGGAGAATCGAAGGATCGATAGCATCCAATCGGCGGCGGATTTCATTCATCGTGTCCACATCCAGCAAACCCATCAAATCGAAGCGGAACCCGTCCACATGGTACTCGGCCGCCCAATAGACGACGGAATCGGCGATCAGTTTCGACATCATCGGCCGCTCCGACGCGCAGTCGTTGCCGCAGCCCGACCCGTTCGAGAACGTTCCGTCCGGCTTGTACCGCAAATAATAACCCGGGACAAGCCTGGACAAATTAGCGATATATCCATCATAGATATGGTTGTATACCACGTCCAGAATGACCCGCAGACCGTGGTCGTGCATGGCTTGGATGGCCCGCTTCAGTTCGGTGATGCGCAGCGCCGGGAGGAAAGGATCGCTCGCATAGGAACCCTCGGGCACATTATAATTTTTGGGATCGTAGCCCCAATTGTACTGATCCTTCCCTACACCGGTCGCGGTGCGGATTTCGTCCACGCTCGCCTTGGCGTAATCCTGGACAGGCAGCAATTGAACATGAGTAATCCCCAGCTGCTTTAAATAATCAAGTCCCGTAGGGAGATTCCCAGGGCCTCGGGTTCCGGTTTCGGCCAGGCCCAGGTATTGTCCTTTGTAGCGGATTCCGCTCTCGGGATGGACCGAGAAATCGCCGACATGCAGCTCGTAAATCACCGCGTCCGTAGGAGCGGCAAGCTGCGGCTTCTCCACCGTCCACCGCTCCGGATTCGTCTTCGTCAAATCCACAATTACCCCTCGGTCCCCGTTGACGCCCACCGCCTTGGCATACGGGTCCACCGCCTCGTTCCAGCTCCTCCCCACCCGCACATAATACGTATAGAACGTATTTTGCAGATCATGCTCCACCTCGGCCGCCCAAGTCCCGCACCGCTCCCTCGTCATGGGTAACTCCTCGTAATCGGGGCTGTCCCAGGCCGGATACAATCGGAGCCTCGCCTCGGAGGCGGTAGGAGCCCACAGCCGGAACGAGGTGCGCTCCGGGGTATAGAGCGCGCCGAGATCGTCGCCGTCATAACGGTACACTTCGTCAAATTCTTGTGAAAAAACGGAGATCCCCCCGGTTACGGCAGGATCTCCGTAGTCTGTTTCCATCTTTCTTTCCTGCTGAACTGCCAAAGCGGCTCCTCCCTCAAGGTAAAATCATGGTCACGAAAACTCATTTTCTAACATGAACCCTGAGCAGGCAGGTTATGCATGGCCGTCTGTCGGAGAAACCTAATGACGGAACTTAGGCGGTCATACCGCCGTCTTTTTTCATCATGGACCGTTGTCTCACAAAGAACAAAACGAGCAGCATCAGCAGGAACAAGACATACGACAAAATCAGCAAACGCAGGTCTTCCCCCGGAAATATAATCGATGCGCTGAGAATCCCGAACAGCCAAATGCTCGACAGGTTGCCGACGATATTGGACCAGGTATAGGAATGCGTCTTTAGGTTGGATACCGCCGACATGAATGAGATCAGATTATTCGGCATAATCGGAACCGTCCGCAAAAAGATTACGGCCCACACGCCGTAACGGTTCAGGCTCTGCTGCCAGCGTTCGTATTTTTGCAGCTTGGACAGCCATCTGCGGTTAAACCAGTCCGCAAACATAAATTTGCAAAGCAAATAGACGGCCATCCCGGCGACCGATCCGGCAATCCAACTGGCGAGCAGCCCGTTCATCACGCCCAGTACGGAGATGTTCAGCATGACGATCGTGGCGAAGGGAAAAAATCCGATCGTACCCTGCAATAAGGCAAGCGGAATCGTAATGAGCAGGATCCCGAAACCCTCGATGCCGGTGACCGCGAGCAGCCACCCGGTTATTTGTTCAATCCATTCGTTCAATGAAGCTCTTCTCCATCCGTTACGTTCTCGGATACCCGTTTCCCCAAAATGACCAAGTCTCGCTCCACGCCGTCCAGGTTCGCCACCCGCGGCAGAAACGCCCATTCTTCAAAACCGAATTTGCGCAGCAGAAACAGGCTGGGCTCATTATGGGCAAAGACGAAACCGAGCAGCGTTTGTACCCCGATCGCCGGGCAAGCCTCAAGAGCATGCTTCAGTAAAATGCTTCCGATTCCCTTGGATCGATAGTCGCTTGAAATATAAATGCTGATTTCCGCCGTGGCCCGATAGGCGGGTCTGCCGTAGAAAGACTGAAAGCTTAACCAGGCGACGATCTTCCCTCCGGACCGCATCACCCACAGCGGACGATAATCCGGGGAATGCTCCTCGAACCATCCAAGCCGGCTTTCGACGGTGATCGGTTCCAAATCGGCCGTGACCATCCGGCCGGCGATCGTTTCATTATAAATCGCCACGATCTCGCTTAAGTCTTCCGGCTTCGCGTCTTCGATCGTGTAGTCTTTAATTTCTGATTTGGACATAATGTTCCACCTTCGGGAAAGGATCATAAAAATGATGCAATAACGCTTTCCACTCTTCATATTGGGGCGATGTTCTAAAGCCGATCTCATGATCCTTGATTGAATCCCATTTTACAAACAGCATATATTTATCGGCCGTCTCCACGCATTTATGCAGCTCGTGACCGATATACCCCGGCATTTGCGCAATAATTTTGGAAGCTTTACGGAAATTGCTTTCAAAATCATTGATACAACCGGGTTTTACCCGCAGTTCGGCTACCTCTAGAATCATTGGATCATCCCCTCCGTTTTCTGATTATAGCATGGACCGGGCGCTTAATGAATCATATCGAAGAGGCGTTTTTCCGGATTGGCGGTTTCGTTCGGATGCATACGCGTTAAAGATCGGGGAGAACCTATTTATAAGTTCATTTGCATTTGCAAGCCCGGGGGGAGGTGAAAAGATGGATAAAATTTTGGTAAAGCTTCTGGGTAACGGAGTCATTGTCATGGCTATGTTGCTGATGCTGAGCAATGCCAGTTTTATCGGTTCGCTTCTGACCGCGATCGCCTTGACGGCCGTGGCGTATTTGTTCGGCGATCTGTTCGTTTTGCCAAGGACAAGCAATATCGTCGCGACGCTGACCGACGCCGTACTCGCCTTTGCGCTGATTTGGGCCATCTCCGCCAATGCCGGATGGACGATGTCGCTGGGTGAAATCCTGTCGACCGTAATCATATTAGGCGTATTTGAATACGCGCTGCACTCCTGGATGCTGAGAGACGGAATTCGCCGCGACCCAAGTGTCCGGGTACGATAAGAATAAATTTCACATCGACGGGGAGACAAGCCAGGAAAAGAGCACCAACCGAAATCAATCGGCGGTGTTCTTTTGTTCATATAGCGAGAAATAGCGGCCTAAAACACCCCTATTACCCCAAAAAATGCCCCCGACTTCAAAATAGGGGTATTTTACGCCCTTATTTGAACCAAATGAGACTAAAATGCAGCAATTTACCGCGATTCAGCAGAAATAAGAGTCTTTTTCACCGCTATTTCCGTAAAAAGTACCCGGGGCAGCAAAATAAGGGCATTTTGGGCCCTTATTTTGACCAAATCGGATTATAAAAGCCTATTGCCGAACGGTAAGGGTTCATCCGTTCAGGCAATAGGCTTCGGTGTTTCATCAGGAGCCGAGAACCACGCGGTCGTCGGACAGCTTATGGCCGCTAATCCGCTCGAACTCGCCGATCAGGCGCTCCATCGTCAAATCCCGCTTGGTTTCGTCATCCACATCGAGAATAATGCGTCCGCCGTCCATCATAATCAGGCGGTTGCCGAGGCGGATCGCCTGCTCCATATTATGCGTCACCATGAGCGTTGTCAGCTTGAGTTCGCTGACGATATTTTGCGTGAGCCGGGTAACCAGCTCCGCACGCGCCGGATCAAGCGCGGCCGTATGCTCATCGAGCAGCAGGATCTGCGGCTCCGTAAACGTCGCCATCAGCAGGCTGAGCGCCTGCCGTTCCCCGCCGGACAGCGTCCCGACCTTCGCTTTCAGCCGGTCTTCCAGGCCGATGCCAAGGCGGCTGAGCTGCTCGCGGAACATACCGCGGCGCCCCGCGTTCACTCCGATGCTTAGGCCCCGCGATTTCCCCCGCTTGTAAGCCATGGCGAGGTTTTCCTCGATCGTCATATGCGGCGCGGTGCCGGCCATCGGGTCCTGGAACACGCGGCCGATCCAGCGGCTGCGCCGGTATTCCGGCAGCTCAGTAATATCGTTGCCGTCGATGAGGATTTGACCCGTATCCGGCTTCAAGACGCCGGAGATCATATTCATCAGCGTCGACTTGCCCGCCCCGTTGCTCCCGATGACTGTGACGAAGTCGCCGGGGCGAAGGTGCAGGTTCACGTCGACCAGCGCGATCTTCTCGTCGGGTGAACCGGGATGAAACAGTTTGGACACATGGGATAGCTGCAGCATTAGAGCTCACCTCCCACATTTTGTTGTCCGGGCGGCGAGACCAATTCCAGCGAGCGCTTCTTGGCGAGGCTCTTCTGTTTATAGGTCCTGCGGATGGATGGCAGAACGAGTGCGAAGACGACGATGACGGCCGTAATCAGCTTCAAGTCGGTTTGCTCCAGCCATTCGATCCGCAGCGCGAGCGCGACGACGATCCGGTAGACGATGGAGCCGAGCACGGCGGCCAAGGTGGCGAAGAACACCGTTCTCGCCCCAAAGATCGCTTCCCCGATAATGACCGAAGCAAGCCCGATCACGATCATCCCGATCCCCGAGGAAATGTCGGCAAAGCCGGATTGCTGGGCGATCAACGCTCCCGAGAGCGCCACCAGACCGTTGGACAAACTAAGTCCAAGAATGATCGTATTGTCCGTATGGGTGCCGAAGCTGCGGATCATCCGCTGGTTGTCGCCGGTAGCCCGGAGCGCCAGCCCCAAATCGGTGTGCAGAAACAGATCGAGCAGCAATTTCACGAGGATAACGATAAACGGCATGATCAGCAGCGGCGAAACCGAACTGAATACCGTATCCTCGCCGAGCAGCCCGACATTCGGCTTGCCCATAATCCGCATATTAATGGAATAGAGCGCGATCATCATCAGAATGCCGGATAACAGTCCGTTGATCTTTCCTTTAGTATGAAGGAGCCCCGTCACCGCTCCGGCAATCAACCCGCCTGCGAACGCGGCGAGCGTGGCGATCCAGGGGGAGGAGCCTCCCGTGATCATCACCGCCGCGATCGCGCCGCCGGTCGTGAAGCTTCCGTCCACGGTCAAATCGGGGAAATCGAGAATGCGGAACGTAATGTAGACGCCAAGCGCCATGACCGCGTAGATCAGACCGGATTCCAGGGCCCCGAGTAATGAGTTCATCATGTTGATTAACCTCCTAAAATTAAGCCAAACCCTCCAATCACTATTCGATCAGATTGTTTTCCTTGTCCTGCACCTGGTCTTTCATCGCATCGGTCACTTCGATGCCTTGCTCCGCGGCAGCCTTCAGGTTCAGGATGAAAT
The DNA here is from genome assembly GCF_036553665.1 of Paenibacillus haidiansis. Classification (NCBI taxonomy): domain Bacteria; kingdom Bacillati; phylum Bacillota; class Bacilli; order Caryophanales; family Paenibacillaceae; genus Paenibacillus; species Paenibacillus haidiansis. The sequence goes on from NZ_JAZHPZ010000003.1 coordinate 456,132, forward strand.
CCAGCTTGTCGGGAACCGTAATTTTCATGTCGCCGACTTTTTTGCCGTTCTTCAGCACATCCACCGCCATTTGACCGACTTGGTAACCGTGGTCATAGTATTTGAACCCGACCGTTGCGAACGCCCCGGCTTCCACCGTATCCCGGTCGGCGGAGAAGAAAGGAAGATCGTTATCGTTCGCCACTTTAATAACCGTATTTACGGCCTCGACGACAGTGTTATCCAGCGTGATATAGAGCGCATCCACGCGGCCGACCAGCGATTCGGCGGCCTGCTTCACTTCCGAAGTATTGGTTACCGATGCTTTGACTACCTTAATACCGTGTTTGGCCAGCGCCTCTTCGGCAATCCCGGTCATGACGACAGCGTTCGGCTCGCCTTGATTGAGCACGACGCCGACATTTTTCACATCCGGGAAGTTCCCGGCGATGAAGTCCATCAGCTTCGTAATCGCCTCCGGATTCGTGTCGGAGGCGCCGGATACATTGCCGCCCGGATGATCGAGATTATCGACGAGCTTGGCGTCGAGCGGGTCCGTAACCGCCGCAAACAGAATCGGCGATTCTTTGACTTGGCCTACGATGGCTTGCGCCGGAGGCGTCGCGATCGCGAGGACGAGGTCGTACTTCTCGCCGGCGATTTTTTGCGCGATCGACATATTGTTCGTTGAATCCGCTTGCGCGTTGCTATAGTCAACCGTGAGGTTCTGGCCTTCCACGAGTCCCGCATCGATCAGCGCGTCCATGAACCCTTGGCGGGTAGCGTCCAAGGAAGGATGCTCAACGTACTGCGAAATCGCGATTTTGTAAGAAGCCGAGTCCCCGGAAGCATTGTTTCCTCCGCTCGCGGAGCCTTCGTTCCCCGCTCCGTTTCCATTGTTTCCGCAGCCGATAACGCCGATCAGCAATGCGGTCACCGCCAACAACATGCTCATTTTTTTCCCCATTTTCATTTTGCATAACCCCTCTCTCATCATGAAAACATTGTCGTATGGTCATTTAAACCATGAAAGCATAAACCTGTTACCGCTTTTATCGATAAAAGTATTAAAGCGAGAAGGCGCCAATCTCCTTCACCCGCTCAGCGGCTGTATTATTCCTATATTAAATGGTGGTCAATTATCCGTCAATCGGTTTATCCGCTGTAAGCATGAAAAAAGAGCCCAAAATCGGGCTCTCAAGTCTTCGAGTCGAAAAAGTAATGTTTAGCCTTAATGTCGGAGGCGCTGACCTCCAGTATTCCGAAGGAATATTTCGGCGCCCTTCGTCTGTCCGTCGGCGAGCCCGGATTAAACAGCAGCAGGCCATCCTTCTTCTCCAGCAGCGGCTGGTGCGAATGGCCGAACAATACGGCATGAAGCGGCCGGCCTTCGAAAGTGCGCAGCGCCTTGTCCTTGGCGGTTCCCCGGCCTTCCGGCAAAAAGCCGTGGGTCAGGCCGATTTGCAAGCGGCCCGATCCGAGCGTAAGCACCTTGTGATAGCCAAACCGGCGGACGATGTCCGCGGGGTCGTTATTTCCCGCCACCCCCTCTACCGGAGCCAGGGCGACAAGCTGATCAAGCACTTCGAGCGAGGTCCAGTCGCCCAAATGGATGATCAAATCGGCCCGGCGAAAAGCCTTGACCAAAGGCGGCGGAAGCGTCTTTGCCTTTCGCGGCATATGCGTATCCGATAATACCCCGATCTTCATCTTCCGCTACCTCAATGGCGAAGCGGCCATGCGGACGTACGTATGTCTGCGTCCCCGGATCGCCACGGACAGGGCCATAATGTTCTCCGGATTGGCCATTCCGGCGTATCCGGCATCGCCGATATGCAGCATATCGGCGCCCGCCCGCTTGGCGCTGAGCGCGATGGAACGCACGGTGTCCTCGTCGGCTCCCTCCTGGCTCGTGCCGATCGCGGCCAGCACCAAAGCGTCTTTATTCTTGACCTCGGCGATGATGTCCGCAAGCTCCGCCTCCCTTGCGCCCGGCACGGTTCCCGGCGCCGGCAGCAGCACGGCGTCGGCGCCCGCCTCGGCGAAAGCAACAGCCGCCTCCCGGTCGAGGACGGAGCCGCGCGTCCCCGCCCCGTGCATCTTCCCGGCGATGATCAGGCCGCCGAACTCCCGCTGCGCGGTGTCAATCGCCTGCAGGATTTGCGCATACGTCACCCCGGTCTTCGGATTGCCGGTCAGGCAGACGAAATCGCAGCCCAGTTCCCGCGCCTTGGCGAGACTTCGGGCCGTGGCGCGGCGTCCTTCCGGCAGCGCGGCGAGCGCTTCCACCGCGTCCGCCGAGTCGTCCACCGGCTCCAGATTGATCCCGACCGGCAATCCGGTCAGCCGTTTGATCTCGGCAATCGGATTCGCGATCGTTTGCTCCCCGCTGCCAGGCATAAACATATTGAACGGGACGATTCCTTTCACCTCGGGCCGAAAGACGTCAAACACATTCAGCAAAATCAGGTCGGCGCCGAACGCCTTCGCCAGCTCCGCGTTCGTAATTTCCGGCAGCAAGGGCTGCGAGACGACGACCGTCTCGGCCATGACCGTGCGGCCTTCCGCCGCGAGTATGGCCCCTTTGAGCTGCTCCCGGCCCATCTGCCGGAAATCCGAGGCCCGGCAGTCCAGCACTCTTTTCATAAGGTCACCTCACATTCTTTTCCAGTAACTTCATTTTATCACCAGGAAAAGCGCGGTGGCTACCGAAACCGCCTAAGGCTTGGGCTTTCCGTAGGTTTAGGCCTCACAGCCGCTGCAAATAGACGCGCGCCTCATACGGCCGAAGCTTCAGCTTCCGGAAATCTTCGCCTTTCCGGGGCTCGTAGTTGGATATCAGCAGTTCAATCCCGTCGGGATTGAATTCATCCGGCAATTCCAACATCGGCTCTTTGCCGAAGAAGTTCAAGATGACCAGCAGCCGCTCGTTCTCCAGCGTTCGGGTATAGGCGTAAATTTCCTCGTGTTCCGGCAGCAATAGCTTATACTCGCCGTAAACGATCACCTTATGCTGTTTGCGCAGCGCGATCAGCTTTTTGTAATAATGGAAGATCGAGTCAGGATCCTTGACCGCGTTGACTACATTGATCTCCATGTGGTTGGAATTGACCCTGAGCCAGGGAGTTCCCGTCGTAAATCCGGCGTGCTCGGTCCCGTCCCACTGCATCGGCGTCCGGGCGTTGTCCCGGCTTTTTTTGTGGATCGCCTTCATGATTTCCTCTTCCGGGACGCCGTTCATCCGCTGCTCCTCATAATAATTCAACGTTTCGACATCCCGGTAATCGTCGATCGAATCGAACGCGACGTTGGTCATGCCGATCTCTTCGCCCTGGTAAATATACGGGGTACCCTCCAGCGTATGAATGAATGTCGCCAGCATCTTGGCGGACGGGACGCGGCAAACCATGTCATTGCCGAAACGCGATACCGAGCGGGGCTGATCGTGGTTGCATAAATAGTTGGCGTTCCACCCCCGGTTGTGCAGAACGGTCTGCCAGTTAGTCATAATTTTCTTAAGCTCGATCAAGCTCCACGGGACGACATCCCATTTTCCGCTGCCGGCGGAAGCGGCATCCAGAAACATGTGCTCGAACTGAAACGTCATATTGAGTTCGCGCCGCCCGTCGCCCACGTAATCCAGCGCCTGCTCCGGCCCCAGGCCCGAGGTTTCGCCAACGGTCATAATATCGTAAAAATACAGCACCTTATCGTACAAGTTTTGCAGCATGGTGTGAACATCTTCCAGGTTGGAAAACATCTCATAGGCGCGCACCGTCGGCGCCCGATGCGGATTATCGGCGTCGGGCAGCCCTTTTTGCTTGACGATATGGGCGATGGCGTCGAAGCGGAAGCCGTCCACCCCTTTTTTCAGCCACCAGGCGACCATTTCGTGCAGCTTCTCGACCACCTGCGGATTTTCCCAGTTCAAATCGGGCTGGTATTTGGAGTATAGATGAAGATAATATTCGTCGGTTTGCTCGTCATACTCCCAGACCGAGCCGCTGAAATACGATTCCCAGTTGTTCGGCGGACCGCCGTTTTTGCCTTTGCGCCATATGTAGAAGTCCCGCTTGGGATCGTCCTTCGACCGCCTCGACTCGAGAAACCACGGATGCTTGTGCGAGGTATGATTCAGGACAAGATCCATAACAAGCTTCATGCCCCGCAGATGGATCTCCTTCAGCATGAGATCAAAGTCCTCCATCGTGCCGAACTCCGCCATAATGTCGCAGTAATCGCTGATGTCATAACCGTTGTCATGATTCGGTGACTTGTATATCGGGCATACCCAAATCACATCGACGCCGAGATCCTTCAGGTAATCCAGCTTGGATATAATTCCGCGCAGATCGCCGATGCCGTCCCCGTTCGAGTCCATGAAGCTGATCGGGTAGATTTGATATACCACACTCTCTTTCCACCATTTCGGGTTCATTCTTTAGTCATGCCTCCTTATTTGTAGGGGGGCTCAAGTCGCCGGTCTTTTTTTGTTTAGTATAGCTATAAACCATGGATTCCATATGTATAACATACCCGTTTTAGCTAAGATGTCCTCGCACTTACGCGTCAATTCTTGCCGGAATTCATGGTTACCTGCGCCGTTCGTTATTGTATAATGAAAAAATCAATGTCATCCCGCAAGACCAAGTTTTAACGATGACCTAGCTTAGATAAGAAAGGACCTGTTTTTGCGATGAGTCTTACCGCACATCAATCCGGCGCCTCGGCCGCGCCAAAATCCCGCTCGGGCCGCACAAAGGCCGCGCTGATTCTCGGCAGCTTATCCGCCTTCGGACCGCTGTCGCTGGATATGTATTTGCCCGCCCTGCCCAAGATGGCGGGCGATCTGCACACGAGCGCCTCGATGGTCCAGCTCAGCCTGACGGCCTGCCTGCTCGGCCTGGCGCTCGGACAGCTCGTCGTCGGCCCGCTCAGCGATACGCGGGGGCGGCGCGCCCCGCTGATCATCTCGATGGCCGCGTATGCCGTCAGTTCGCTGCTCTGCGTCTTCGCACCGAACGCAGCCATCCTGAATGTGCTCCGCTTCATTCAGGGCCTATCCGGCTCCGCCGGTATCGTGCTCTCCCGTGCCATTGTACGGGATATGTACTCCGGCACCGAGCTGACTAAATTCTTTTCGCTGCTGATGTTGATCAACGGCGCGGCCCCGATTCTCGCCCCGATCTTCGGCGGGCTGCTGCTCACCTTCGTCTCCTGGCGCGGCGTTTTTGTCGTCCTGACACTGATCGGGGTGCTGATGCTGCTGTCCGTGCTGCTCGGACAGCCGGAGACGCTGCCCAAAGACCGGCGGAAAACCGGCGGCCTAACGGGAACCCTGTCGACCTTCGGCCGCCTGCTGCGCGACCGCCTGTTCATCGGTTACTGCCTGTGCCAGGGCCTGATTTCCGCGGCGATGTTCGGATACATATCCGGTTCCTCGTTTGTGTTCCAAAATATTTTTTACGTGTCGGAGCAGACGTTCAGCCTGATCTTTGCCTTGAACGGGCTGGGTATCATTATGGCAAGCCAAATAACGGGACGCCTTGCCGGGCGGATTAACGAGAGCTTCCTGCTCCGGTTCGGCATCGCTCTCGCCGCGATTGCTTCGCTCGCTTTGCTCGTCGGCGTCCTGCTGGACGGAGGAATCGCCGCGATCCTGATCCCGCTGTTTTTTGTCGTCTCCAGCGTGGGGATCGTCAATACGTCCAGCTTTACGCTCGCCATGCAAAACCAGCAGGATGCCGCGGGCAGCGCCTCCGCCCTGCTCGGCCTGCTGCCGTTCATTCTGGGCGCGCTCGTAGCGCCGCTCGTCGGTCTTGGCGGCGGGCAGACGTCGCTGCCGATGGCGCTCGTCATCGTATGCGGCGATATCGGCGCGCTGCTGTGCTATTTGCTGCTTGTTCTGCCGCGGCGCAAACAGGGGTAATAATAGTTTAATAGAAAAGGAAAGCGAGGGTTTCACTTGTCCAAATTGCTGAAGGGAATCAGTTATGTATTCTTTGGCGGAAGTTTGCTCGCCGCAATCATTATGGCGGTTTACGGCGGCCTTTGGAGTGCGGCGTTCCTGCAGCTCGTCGGGGGCTTCTTGCCGGGGATTCTATTTTTGGCGCTGGCCGTGATATTGGATTCCATTGAGGAAAACCGCTATTACTTACAGGAATTATTCAAACGGCTGCCCGAGCCTCCGGCTCCCCCGTCGCAGGCGCGGCCGCAAGCCAAAATCAGAACCAAATCGGCGCTGGAAGCGCTGAAGGATTACAAAATGGACGCCAAGGACTAATAGTAAATGTCCGGGTTAGCCGTCTCCAATCTAATTATCTGGATTATATGCAGTTAATTTCGCCGTTTCAAAGGATTAGCACAGATTAACCGGAGAACCTCCAGCTATTTAAGCGATTTTCCTTCGACCTACAGGAAGCTGGCAAAATTAACTGGAGGATTTCCCGTTATTTTTGCCGCAGACCTTCTACAGTCAAAAATAGCTGCATATTTCCCAGTTATTCGTTTACGGGCGCGGCAAAAAACCAAAAGTCTGCAGCAAAACGCTTAAAGCGTACGCAGCAGACTTTTTTACTAGTTTGGAATTAATTGTACGTTTCCACGATTTGCACATATTTCCTGCGGACCGTTTCCAGCTCGCTCTCCGTCCGCCGATTGGCCGACTGCAATTCGGACAGCAAGCGGACGACCTCGCTTTGCTTGGCTTCGACCTGGCTTTGCGCCTCCTTGATCCGGCCCTGCACCAGCCAATCGGCGATCAGGCCGTCGAAGAAATAATCCGAGAATTTCAGCAGCCCTCCTACTTCCAGTCCTGCGGAGAACAGGCCGGCATTCACGTCCTGGAGTTCTTGTTCGAACCTGCGCAGACTGGATTGAGCGGCATAAATATGTTCCATCGCCTCATCCAACCGGCTATGCTTAATATGCGTCGACAGCATGCCGCCGCCGAGCATATCGTAGGTGCCCCAACTGTGGGCGGAGCGCAGACTCTCTTCGGCACGGGATAAATCGCTCCGAACCGCCTCTCCGGCCAAGGCCGCTTCGGCCAATTCCTTGACCTCCACCGTGAGAGCCGCCTGGCGCTCGGCCAGTTCCTTCAGTTCGATGTTCTCCTGAAGGATTTGCTTTTCTTTTTCCTGAAAGATCACGTCATAATCGATCTTCCACCGTTTTACTTCCCGAAGCTGACGCTCAAGCTGTTCGATTTGCCGCCCCGCATCCGCCACCGCCCGGTCGGCCTCTTCATATTTCAGCCGGGCGGTGACGACTTCGCGCTGTTCTTCATCCAATCTCTCCGTTTTATTGCCCAGAACAGAATGAAGCAGATTTGACAAGGACATGCCGGTAAGCCGCTCGACATCCTTTTCTTCCGACGCCAGCCGCTTGCGGGCATCCTCCCGCGCTTGCTCCAGTGAACGTACCTCCTGCTTCAACTGTGCAAGGCGTTTCTCCCACTTTTCTTGCAAGCGACCTTTTTCTTTCAATTCGGCCATGCGTTCATTCAAATTTTCGAACAATCCGTAACCCTCCCCTTCATCGGCAAGCGATTTATATAAAGCGTTCAAAAGGCGCTTCCAATTCCCGGCCAACCTGCCGGAGTATCAACATGATCATGAATAAGGCAATCCACGCAGCAACTGTACCGAACAGTATAAATGCAATCGCATCGGTATTCAGAATAAACGGATAAGCGATCATTACAATTGAAGAACTGCCAAAAAAGAACCACCAGCGAAATCGGATTGAGGATACGAGCGGCTGATTGCCGCGATAAGACACCAATTTTGCGCTCCCTGCGCAAATACTGTACATGAGTACCCATTGCAGGAGCATTTCCAACTGATCCAGAATCAGACCGAGGTTCAAAGACGAGGCCGGGTTGTCCAAATTCAATGCATCTTCGCGAAAAAAATGCGGTATGGCAATGACGGCTAGAACGCCGGCCGCCCACATGCCGATGCCGAAGCTCCGCTCCTTTTGCCGCAAAGAGGAAAGCGCCGACAGAATCATCAGATAACCGATCGTATTCGGAAGCAGATCGACAACCACCCGTATATTGAACATCACAAAAACCATGCCGTACCCGATGCGGTAAAACAGAGTTTTCAAGAATCCACCCCCTTGGTCCGTACGAATTCAGATATATCCCGATCGGATAAGTAAGGAGAAAATGGCAGTGTGACCGGAACGACCGTTTTCTTTCCATTCGCTTCCGTGAGCTCCATCCGCAGCAAAAGCCAATATACATCGGTTTTCTCCAGGGCGCTGACTTTACCGGACGATAGATCAAGCCCATAGCCCAATGTGGCGCTGTCCCCCGGCGCGAATTTCAACGGAAGCGGAACCTCCGATAACTGGACGCCGCTGATGTTATAGGCGCTTTCAAAGGGAATTTCAATTTGAGTGAGGTTCCGAATGCTGGCCGCATCCAAAGTAACCGCTAAGCGATCGCCCAAACGCGGCAAATAAGCCGATGTTATGCCGGTCAATTGGGCCGCTCTGGAAAAACGGATGGTTTGATAGCCCGTTCCCAGGGACGAAGACCCGCCGGAACTGCCCTCGGTCGGCGCATCTCCGGTCAAATCGTCGTTATAGACGCGGATTTCGCCGATATTCATTTCCCGCACCGAATTATCTTCAAAAACCGCATTCACCCGGTGAATCAACAGCGGCCCTTCCGGCGGAAAAACCGGTTGCAAGAGATCGTAGTCCATAATCTGGACCCGCATCGTCCCCTGGTTCTGATGTGTGTAGCTGTTTTGCACCTGAATCGGGGTCACTTGGACATTCGGAAGCTCGGGTATATCGATCGAGCGAAGTTTGATTTTGGCCGACTTGTTCTCCAAATACAGCAGATCGAAGGAGTATCCCGGCGAATTTTCCACTTCAATATAATGGTTGAAAAATACGGGCTCCCGCAATTGGGAACGGAAATAAACCCACAGATTCCCTCCCCAGCTTCCTGCTATTAGAACAAGCACGACAATATAAATATAAGGAGTTCGTTTCATCGCAAATCCTTTCATGAGGAAACCGCTTAAAAAGACTACGCTTAATATACGTTGCCGGAAGCATAAGGTTGCTGTAAACCGAGGGGCATTATCGCTTATCCCAAGGATAAGCGCCGACCTCTTCCGCTCGCTTGACGACAAGCTCGCAGATCCGGTGGCTCTCCAGCGCATCGCTTAAGGACACGGACGGCTGTTTATTATCCCGGACACAGCTCAGAAAATGCTCGATAATCTGTACGAATCCCCGCCGATACAGCACCGGGTCCCAGTCTTTAAATTTATGTACGTTCTCGTCTCCGCTTGAAAAATGAGCGGTCGTGTTCAGGCCGTCTACGACCCATTTATTCCCCGGGCTCATCACCTCAAGGATCTCGTCATTGGCGCCCGAATCCCGGTTCATCAGCCCGGTGGCGATAAAGCCGTCGCCCTCCAGCTGCAGCTGGGCATGGTACAATTTGCCCTCCCGGACAAACGCGGAAATGCGCGGCGTCTCTGATATTTCGGCAGGAGCCAGAAAACGGATCGTATCGACCACGTGGATGAAATCGTCATACACAAACCGGCGGGCAAAATCCGGCGAGAAAAGGCGGTTTTTTTGCAGCGAAATGACGCGGGGACTGGTTACTTGTTTCAAGTCCGCAACCATCGGAGCGAACCGGCGGTTAAAGCCGACCATGAGGATCACGCCAAGCTCCTGGGCCAATTCGGCCAGTCTCACGGACTCTTCATAATGATAGGAGATCGGTTTATCTACATAAACATGAACCCCGCTGCGCATCAACTGTTCCGCAATGCTCACATGCGATTCGGTCGCCGAGTGAACGAAAGCTGCTTCCACCCCTGCGGCGATTAATTCATCCACCGTCGGCACGGCTTCCGCCACCCGGTACTTCGCCGCCAGGCGTCCCAGCGTCTCCCGGTTGCGCGTGCAAAACACCAGCTCAATATCCTCCCGCGCCGTAATAACCGGCAAATACGCTTTTTGCGCGATATCTCCAAGCCCGATAATTCCGATTTTCATATAATTTCCTCCTCGGTTTTCTGGTTCCATTGTGGCATAAGGGCAAGCGGGTGTAAACTCGGCGGTATCCGGAAAAAGAAAAATCCGGCTATCCCAAGGATAACCGGACAAGCTTACGGCGATTAGAGGAACCAGCTTCATGCGCATCCCGTTTATGAAATTACCACAAGCCACACATATAACCCTGTCAACGTAATAAATAACGTCGGCACGGTGAGCATAATTCCCATTTTAAAATAACGGCCCCACGTGATTTTTATTCCCTTGCGGGACAAGACATGCAGCCATAGCAACGTCGCCAGCGAACCGATCGGCGTGATCTTCGGCCCGAGATCGGAGCCAATTACATTGGCGTAGATCAGCGCTTCCCGCACCAGGCCTTCGGTGTTCGTGCTGTGAATCGCCAGCGCGTCGATCATGACCGTCGGCAAGTTGTTCATCACCGATGACAAAACGGCGGCGATAAAGCCCATGCCGACCGTGGCGGCATAAGCTCCGTGCCCGGTCAGCCATTCGATCGCGGCGCCCAGATGGTCGGTCAAGCCGACATTGCGCAGTCCGTATACAACGACATACATCCCGATCGAAAATACGACGATCGACCACGGCGCCTCCTTGATCACGCGGCGCGTTTCCACCGCGGGACTGCGCCGGGTGGCGGCGATAAAGAACAGCGCCACGGCCCCGGCGGCCAGCGACACCGGGATGCCGATAAATTCGGCGGACAGGTAGGCGATAAGAAGAAGGCCGAGAATGATCCACGACAGCCGGAACATGCGCGGGTCGCGGATGGCCTCCTGCGGTTTTTTCAATTGGCTCGCATCGTAATCGGCCGGAATTTGCCTGCGGAAAAACAAGTACAACACCAGCAGACTCGCGCCGAGCGAGACCAGATTCGGAACGAACATGTGGAGTGCATATTCCAGGAATCCGATGCCGAAATAATCGGCGGACACGATATTAACCAGATTGCTGACCACCAGCGGCAGCGATGTCGTATCCGCGATAAAGCCGCTTGCCATAATAAACGGCAGCACCTTCCGGTCATCGAAATTCAAGGCTCGTACCATCGCCAGGACGATCGGCGTCAAGATCAAAGCCGCTCCGTCGTTGGCGAACAAGGCGGAGACAGCCGCCCCGAGCAGAATGACGTAAATGAACATGCGTTTGCCGCTTCCCCGGGCGAGTACGGCCATATTCAGCGCGGACCACTCGAAAAAGCCGATTTCATCGAGCAAAATCGAAATAATGATGATCGCGACAAAGGCCAGGGTAGCGTTCCATACGATGCCCGTGACATCTCCCACATCGGCAAAGCTTACGACGCCCGACGCCAGGGCCAAAATCGCCCCGCCCATCGCGGACCAGCCGATTCCGAGCCCTTTGGGCTGCCAAATGACAAATACCAAGGTTAGTAGAAAAATGATGACTGCGATGTACTCCAACTTCTTCTCCGATCTCCTCTTCCGTCAAATAAAAAAGCTTCCCCGGCTTCGGCCTTTCCGTAACCGGGGAAATGCGCTCTATAGGTTCGCTGTAGACTTCGCCTTGAACGATTTGCGGTTCAACCAGCCGACCCCTGCCGCAAGGACGCTGATCGCCGCGGCAAACAGATACATGTTGATGATGCCGAACCACTCGGCGATCCCGCTCATTAACAGCAGCGACAGCCCGGAAACGGTATTCAGCAAAGTATTTTGGGCGGAGAACACTTTGGGCAGCAGCTCCTTGTCCACACTGCGCTGGATCAAGGTGCGTCTGGAGACGGCGGCCAGCTCCGTAAACGGCCCTGTCAGCAGAACGATGAACAGGGTCAGCGGCGCATGATCATTCAGTGCAAACCAGACAGTCAAAACAGCATAACCCAGCATCCCGAGCAGCATCGCCGTAAAGAGTCTCCGCTCCAGCCGCTCCACGAGGGCGACGACCAATAACCCGCCAAGCACGGCTCCGGCAAAATAACTGGCATTGATGTACCCCCACCATTGTTCACCCTTAAGCAAAATTTCTTTGACGAACACCAGCAAAAACGCGCCCGCCCACACGGACCCGCCAAGCATATCGGTCATATCCATCAAGGTCAGCGACCGCAGCCGCGGCGATTGCCACAACGCGATCCAGCCTTCCTTAAGCGTATCCCAGCGGGACGGCGGCCGGTTAGTACCTTGCTCTCCAAAAGGTTGATCAGGTGCTCCCCCGCCGGCCAGACCATTGTCCGTACCCGTTCGCACATCCCACGGGCTGCGGCGCTTCGGCTCGGTCGGGTCCTCGATCATCGTCGTAAGCGCCATCGTCAAACCGTAGGCTGCGGCAACTGCCACCAGCACCGGGAAAGGCCCGAACGCCGCCACCAGCACTCCGCTGACCGCCCATCCGGCAAACTGGACAATCTGGTCGGTGGTCGCGACCATGCCGTTGGCCTTCATTAGCGCTTGATCGGCCACCAGCCGCGGCACCAGCGCATTGCGGGCGGGCGTCGTCCAGCCGTCGAGAAACGAAATACACATGATGATCGCGTAGACCGGCAGCAATTGTACACCGCCGATCAGCGGCGACAAATAAACCGCCAGCAAGGCAAATAACACGAACTGCCCGAATTGCGACAACGTCAGCAGGAACGGCAATCTGTACTTGGCAATCATCAGGGGGGCGATCAGACCGCTGACCAATTGCGCACTCACCCGCAAAAACGGCACCAGCGTGGCGAATACGACGGACCCCGTCCGATCCAGCACAAACGTGGTCAGCGCGACCAGGTAGAGTACATCGGCGGTGTTGGACAGCGTCTGCGAGCCCCATAAAACATAAAAAGACCGTTTAAACATCGCTTGCTATTCTCCTTCATTCAGTTTTTCAAGTTGGCAATTCCGGTTCAAGCCGGAATAGAAGAGATTGCAAGATTATTGGATCAAATCGGTCTCATAATGCGGCTCCTTATAAATTATTAAAATTTAAATCATTTACGTGATCTTTTGCGCTCCGTTTACAATCGGATGCTAGACTATCAGATAGCTTTTAAAAGGAGGCTCTTCAATTCAATGACCATAGATCATCGTCGTGAAATCGACGCCCCTCCACAACCGGAAGCAGAGAGAAATTCTTTGTCCGGTTCTTCAGCCCTCCGGCGCCTGTACGAAATATGGACCGTGTCCGCCAAGCTGGGACTCACTTCGTTCGGCGGGCCGATCGCCCATCTGGGTTATTTTCATGAAGAATATGTAAAAAAACGCAAATGGCTAGATGAAAAAGACTATGCCGAATTGGTAGCGCTTTGCCAGTTCCTGCCCGGCCCGGCCAGCAGCCAGGTCGGCATCGGCATCGGCCTCCGGCGCGGCGGGCTGGCCGGAGCGGCCGCCGCCTGGCTCGGCTTCACTCTGCCGTCGGCCGCAGTCATGGTGCTGTTCGCGTTGGCGCTAAACGGCCTGGACGTCAGCGACGCCGGCTGGCTGCACGGGCTGAAGCTCACCGCCGTGGCGGTCGTCGCCCAGGCCGTGTGGAGTATGGGCCGCAAGCTGGCGGCGGGCCCGAGCCGCGCCGCCATCGCCGTGTTCGCGGCCGGGCTCACGCTGCTGCTGCCGGGCGCCTCCGGCCAGGTGACCGCCATCGCCGCGGCTGCGCTAGCCGGGCTGTGGCTGTACCGCCGCCACGACGCGGATATTGCCGTGCCGCAGGTCGCGCCCGCTCCCCAGCCGCCGCTGCGCCGCAAAGCCGCCCTCCTCAGCCTGGCGCTGTTCTTCGCCCTGCTCTTACTGCTGCCGCTATTCGCCGCACAGTCGTCCGGGGCGGGCGGAACAGCGCTTAGGCTCTTCGACAGCTTCTTCCGGGCGGGCTCGCTTGTATTCGGTGGCGGACATGTCGTCCTGCCCTTGTTGCAAAGCGAGGTCGTTCCTTCCGGTCTGGTCGGCCAGTCCGACTTCCTTGCCGGGTATGGATTTGTGCAGGCCATGCCTGGCCCCTTGTTTACGTTTGCCTCTTACTTGGGGGCGGTCATGAACGGCCTCCCGGGCGCGATCATCGCCACGCTGGCCATTTTCCTGCCCGCCTTCCTGCTGATCATCGGCGTGCTGCCCTTCTGGATCTGGTTATGCCGGAACGCCAAAATCCAAAGTGCCCTGCACGGTGTTAATGCCGCTGTCGTAGGTATCCTCCTCGCCGCATTGTACGATCCGATCTGGACAAGTTCAGTTCTCAGCGCCGGCGATTTCATGCTCGCCCTGCTGCTGTTCGCCATGCTGGCCTGGTGGAAGCTGCCGCCTTGGACCACGGTACTGTCGGGAGGCGCGGGCGGAATGCTCCTGAGTCTGGTCACCGGCTGACTTCGCGGTCAGCCGCCGCCTATTCCTCGTAGATCATCTTCCGCGTCATGCCGCCGTCCACGACGAGATGCGCGCCGGTGACAAACGTATTGTCCGGATGCGTTAAATACAGGCAGGCCCGGGCGATATCCTCCGGTCTTCCGACCCGGCCGGCGGGATGCTGGCGGTGGTCGATCTCCTTCAGCGCGTCGTAATCGCCCGTCTCGATCCAGCCCGGGCTGACGCAATTGACGCGGATGCCGTCCCCGCCGAGCGAAACCGCGAGCGCGTGGCTGATCGATACGATCGCTCCTTTGGAGGCCGCATAGGCCTCCGAATTCGGCTCAGACATGATGGAGCGCGTCGAAGAGATATTGACGATGGCGCCGCCCTCCGGCTGGCGCTTCATCACCTTCGCCGCTTCGCGCGAAGTCAGGAATACACTGCGCACGTTCGTATCGAGCACATCGTCCCATTCTTCCGCCGTGAGCTCATAAACCGATTTGAAACGCGAAACTCCGGCGTTGTTGACTAGCGCGTCGATCCGGCCGAATTCGCGCTCCGTCTCGGCGATCAGCCGAACAATATCGGCTTCCGAACGGACTTCGCAGCGGATAAACCGCGCCTTTCCGCCGCCGCTCACAATCTCTTCCGCCGTACGGGCGCCGGTCTGCTCATTCAGTTCCGCCACAACCACGGCGGCCCCTTCTTTGGCGTAAGCCATCGCCACGCCCCGGCCGATCCCTTGGCCCGCTCCGGTTACAATGACAACCCGGTCATGAAACGTCATCTCTCTGCTACCTCCCTAATTTAGTCGAGGTTCCCGGAGGGAACTTCCGCATTCAAGCTTTTCCTTCGACAATTTGCCCAACTAAATCGGGCATCCAATCCATTACCTTACCGAAACGGTACCCCGCCGCCTTAGCTTTGGAAATGTCCAACACCCACGAAGACGGTACGCCGAAGGGCGATTCGTTCTCCGGTCCGGCCTCTTCTTCCGGCAAGACAATCGCCCGTTTGCCCGTTATCCCCTCGATTAGCCCAAGCAGCTCCGAGATCGTCAGCGCTCCGTCGGAACTGGCATTGACCGGTCCGGCCAGATCGGTGCCGGTTCCCAGCCAGTGCAGGAAATCCGCCGTTTCCGCCGACGAGATGAACGACATCTCGGCCGCCAGATTCGGCAAGCCGATCGGAGTTCCATTCATGATTCGTTCGACATGAAAATGCAGCCTCCGTGTATAATCGTCAGGCCCCAGCACGATCGGAATCCGCATCGCCGCCACCGGAAATCCCGCCTGCTGAAAAAAGACGGCCTCCGCCTGTCTTTTGCCTTCCCCGTAATCCATATCGGTTCGTTCCCCCGCTCCCCATGCATACTCATAGGGATTCACATCATTTTCCACGGCGGGCGACTTCCCGAAGCCGTATACCGACAGCGTCGAGGTCATTACGTAGCGCCCCACCCGTCCTTGAAACGCTCGCACCGCGGCCAGCGCCTCATTCGGCGAGTAACAGATGTTATCGTACACGATATCCCAAGGCCCGGCTTCCGCCGCCTTCGCAAGCGAAGTCTCGTCCGAGCGGTCCACGGTCAGCCGGTTGACCGGCCCGTCAAATTCAGCTTCCGTCAACCCGCGCGTCGCCACGGTTACGTCATGGGCGCCTTCCCGAAGCAGCAAATTCACCAATCTTTTGCCGAAATATCTCGTTCCGCCGAGGACAAGCACTTTTCCCATTCAAAGCACCCCTTTTCCCAATTTAGGATCGCTGAAGCGTGAGGAACGTCGCCTTAACGGCTGCCGAACAGGCTCTTCATCAAGCTTAAGCCGCACAGCAGCGTAAAAAAGAAGTGACCCTCCTGAGCCGCTATATTTTTATATAAAGAGTAATAAGGCATGTTTAGATACAGGTTCAACACCGGGTACAGCATTAAAATCAAACTAGGCAAAAATACAAAAAAGAATAGAGGCCGTTGAAACTTCCTGCGGTTCGGCAGCCCGCCGAGCAAACTGACGTAGGCGCCGAGCACCAGCCCGTAGAGTAAATTCCCCAGCATTCCGTAGCTGATTTTGAGCACTTTTTCCGGATTTTGCTCCATCGCGCCCACAAACCGGTTGCCGTAATAGACCAGCACCAGCGCGCCGAGAATCCACAGCAAGTAATAGAAATACCCTTTGGATTTATTCATGAATGTCTCTCCCTTGTATCGGATTACGAATGATGAAAATTCGTTTGCGGCGGACCTCCTTTAAGCCCGGCTTTGACATGCTTTAACTGGGCGACAATGATGATGCTGATGACGACGAGCAGAAACCAGGAGCTGATTTTGCCGATATGCACGAGCCGCCACACCTTCTCCTGGTCCGGATAGCTCCAAGCTCCGAGAAAGGTCGATATATTTTCCGCCACCCAGATAAAGAAACCGATCAGCAAAAAAGCCAAGGTCAGCGGCATCCAGTACGTCTTGCCGAGCAGCGTGAAATAAACCCGGGTCCGGATAAACACGATCACGAGCAGCCCCGTCAGAATCCAGCGGTAATCGCCGATAAAATGATGCGTGAAAAAGTTAAAATAGATCGCCGCGCATAACGGAACGACAAACACGGCTTTCGGCCAGCCCGTCATTTGCAGGTTCAGCCTGCGCCAGGCCTGGCAAATATAGCTGGCTACACTGGCATACATGAATCCGCTGTAGAGCGGAACTCCGAAAATTTTGCTCCATCCGGCCTCGGGATACGACCAGGAGCCCATATGTACTTTGAACAGCTCCAAAGCAAGACCGATGAGATGAAATACGCAGATGACCTTCAGTTCATCCATCGTTTCCAGCTTGATTACGACCATGCCGATTTGCGCCAATAAACAGATTAACAGAATCAGATCATAGCGGTGTAAACCGGGAACGGCAACTACCTTGGTCAATGCCAGCGCGCCGAAAATAATGACCGGAAAAATGCAGGACAAAGCCTGCAGCCATGCAAATTGCAGCAAACTGCGGATAAAAGTCATAGAGCCTCCCGTTTCCTGCCCGCAAATTTCTCAGGCTCAAAATTCAACACTCAAATTCTAGCATACATACGATTTAAGAGCATGCATCTTTCTGCGGCGGCACGACCGTGAGCCGGGGCCAAATCCTCAGCCATTCCTTCTCCCGGATTCTGCCCTCAAAAATACTCCGTTCGTGAAAATACGGGCTTTGCCGGACGCGCAATTCCAACAAGTCGCTCAGCCCGAACGGGGCGATGATCTCGATATTTCCTGCCGCATCCAGCCGGGCGCCGACGGCTGTAGCCGTTTCCGGCCAATGCAGCATCGCCTCCTCGACCGAGCCGTATGGCGAATCCCCATTCTTAAGATGCATACGCGCCTGGTTCTTGACCGACCAAGCCCGCTTCGGATTAAGCACTCTTAGCCGGGCATCATATTCTTTCTCGGCTTCTTCTTCCCGGCATTCCGGGTCATAGTAAAGCACATCGACATCATGAAGCGGCGTTCTGCCGGAATATCCGTGCAGCGCGTCCCAGACAAAATTACGGAAATATCCGGCCGCGATACAGCCTTGGGGCAGCCCAAGCCCGGCAACGGCCTTAAGGTCGGCCATCATGTCGGGCTGCCCGGCAATCGCTTCCCTAAGCCCGGCGGCATCGGTAATGGGATGATGACAATGATCATTGATCTGCAAGAAACTCCCTCCCTTAATGGGATCAAACGTTCCTTTATTATACAACAGAAGAACCGGGCTCTGGTAAACTTTTGAGCCCGGTTCTTCTCCGTTTTTTACTTTATGATTGCGCATTCCCACGCTTTGTCCTGAGATATTTTGAGAATTAACTCTTGGCGTCCGCTATCGTAAAACCATCCGTCCATTCCCTCCAGTTCCGCCGCGGAAGCCGCTTGTTTTAAGCCGCTGACCTCCTTCGGTTCGGTGCCCAGATGCTTGATCACGACCCGTACATGTTCTCTCGAACGCTCATATCCACGGTAGAGCTCCTCAAAGCCGAAATGGAGAGAATCCTCCGACTCTTCCGCGAAGCAGCGCAGCTCATTGTAGCTTCCCTGCTTGTAGTTCTCGCTTACCCCGTCATCTTCGTATAATTGAAACTCGTTCTTGACAGATTCCCTTAGACTTTGCCCCAGGGAGTAATAGTTCAAAGTAAGATCGCTCCATCCGGCATCGGTCGTATGCTGTGCCCGACCCGTCTCCGGAATGACGGCTCCGCCGCGCACGAAGATCGGCAGCGTATCGAGCGGCGCGTGAACCATGATATGCCGGCCTCCTTCATGCCGCTCGCCGGTCCAATAATCGTACCACACGCCTTGCGGAAGATAGACGACCCGATGCGCGGTTCCCGGTCTGTAAATTGGCGCGATCAGCAAATCCCGCCCGAACAGGAACTGGTCGGAGAGCAGATACGTTTCCGGGTCGTCCGGATATTCCAGCGCCAGACTGCGCAGGATCGGCAAGCCCGTCAGCGTCGCCTCCCGGAAATAGGCGTAAAGATACGGAAGCAGCCGGTATCTCAGCGAGATATACTCGCGGCAGATGTCCTCCACTTCGGCACCGAACCGCCATGGTTCCTGATACAGCGTTTTATGGGCGCTGTGGTTCCGGCACAGCGGGGAGAACGCCCCCATCTGCGTCCAGCGGGCGAGCAGCTCCCCAGAGGCGGAGTGCTCGAACCCGCCGATATCGGAGCCGCAGAAAGCGATGCCCGAGAAGCCCAAATTCATGCTCATCGGCATGAACATCGCCATATGCTCCCAGAAGCTGCGGTTGTCACCGGTCCAGACGGCGGCAAACCGCTGGATTCCCGCGTATCCGGCACGGGTCAGAACGAACGGCCGCTCGCCGTTTAAGAGCCGCTGCATCCCTTCGTACGTCGCCTTCGACATGCCGAGCCCGTACATATTATGCCAGGCTTCATGGGTGATCGGCCGCCCGTCGTTGCGGTGCACGACGTCGAGATCCATCGTGTGCGTCTCGCAGGCAAACACGCTCGGCTCGTTCATGTCATTCCAGATCCCTGCAATGCCCATCTCCGCATAATCCCGGTGCAGATCGCCCCACCACTTTGCCGCTTCCGGGTCGGAAAAGTCCGGGAACACGCTCATGCCTGGCCAGACTTCGCCATGAAAATGACTTCCGTCCGCTTTGACGCAAAAAAGCCCTTTTTCCGCCCCGTCCACATAAACAGGAAAGCGTTCGTCGATTTTCACGCCGGGATCGACGATCGGCACGATCCGGATGCCCATCTCCTTCAGCTCGGCGATCATGCGTTTCGGGTCGGGAAACTGCTGCCGGTCGAACGTAAATACCTTGAATTCCTCCATGTAATGAATATCCAGGTAGATCGCGTCGCAAGGAATCCCTTTGGCCCGGAACGTCCGGGCTAGCTCCAGCACTTCCTCCTGGTTCATGTAGCTGTAGCGGGACTGCTGATAGCCGATGGCCCAGAGCGGCGGCATATCCATCCGGCCCGTCAGCAGGGTGTAATTCCTGACGACGTCCTTCAGGGTCGGTCCAGCCACAAAGTAAGCGTCGAGCAGTCCGGTTTCCAGATCGATCAAGTAATGGTCCTGGTCTTTTCGCATGTCGAATTGTATTTTTCCCGGATTGTCAATAAACAGGGCATAAGCTTGGCCACGGTCATGATGGACCAGTACCGGAATGGATTGATACAGCGACTCCATATCGGCTACATGCGGCGAATACACATCGGAATTCCACATCGTATAGCGCTCGCCGCGCTTGTTGAGGAAGCCCGTTGTTTCGCCCAGGCCGTAAATTTGCGCCGCGCCGGTCATCTCGCCGCGGCACTGCAGATGCGCTTCACCGCCGTAGTAGACATGGCGGTTCCCCATCGGCTTCCCGGCGGCATCCGTTACGCGGAAGGACAGATCGAGTTTGTCGATCTCGACGGTCCGGTTTCCGCCGCCGCTTAAGAAAATCGTTTCATCGCTTTCTTGGACGAGGATCGGGATATCGCCATTGTCCGACAACATCGCGGCATAAGCGGGAAGCGGCCCGCTTAAGGCTTCTTTCGCCGCCGCCCCCGTAATGCGAATGATATCTTCATAGATCCACTGAATCAGCAAGGAGCCGTTCCGCCCTTCGATGACGCATCTTCCCGACTCGGCATGAGCACCTAGAAACGGGCCGAACGGCTCGACCTTTCTGTCCGATCGCTGCATCAGTTCGCCGTCCGGGCGAATCATTTCACTAGTTAGCATCGTTTCCCCCAGCTTTCATCTTGATGTCAAAACGGTGTTCGCCTTGGCTGACGGTTAGGATCAAATCCGTGCCCCGCCGGCGGCAGCCCGGCTTCGCAGGCAAATGTTCAGGCCACGCTTCAATGGACACCTCCGCACCGTCGGCTTGAACCGAATTCGCTTCGCCTACGCTGCGCAGGATCAAGCTAACCGGACCGGAAACATTTGAGCTTACGTTTATCCGCAAGCTGTTGCTATCGACCGCCCCTTTTAGAACCACCCGGTTCCCAAGGTCGTCTGTAAAGGTATAATCCAATTTATCTACCGGGAATATCATGAAGGCAAGCTGCTCATAACGATCGACCGCATTGCCGACATGGGAGCCAAGTTCAAGCTTCCCGTTCAGGTTGAGCGGAATGATCCCGTCCTCGCGGATAAACACGGGGATTTCATCCAGATCCGCAGGGAGGACGACGCTTCGTCCGCCTTCCACCAGCCGGTCGTCGAACAAGGAGATCCAGCTCCCTTCCGGGAAATACACCCGTTTGTCGTAGGCGCCTTCTTCCGTCACCGGCGCGACGAGCAGGCTCGCGCCGAACATATACTGTGCCGTAAGACCGGCGCAGGCGCGCTCCCGCGGAAACTCCACGGCCATCGCCCGCATCATCGGCTCGCCCGTGAGGCTGGAATGCACCGCCTCGGCATAGACGTACGGAAGAATATTCATGCGGATATCCGCGTATTTCTTATACAGCCCGATAACCTCCGGGCGGCCCGTGCGTTCCGCGATATTCCACGGCGTCCGGTCCTGGTTGAATTCGCCCTTCGTCTCCGCATGGTATTGCATGACCGGGCAGAACGCCGCCATTTGCGCCGAGCGGACGAACAGCTCCGCGGTCGGAATATCCCCGTGGAATCCGCCGAGATCCCAGCCCCAGAACGGAATGCCGGACATGCCGCTGGTCAGCCCGGCAATGATGGAAGATCGGAACGCGTCATAGGTCGAGCGCTCGTCCCCGGCCCAATGCAGCGGATATTGCTGGGCGCCGGTATAGCCGGACCGGCTGAACGTAATGCCGTTGCCGTTCGTCCGCTCCTGCACAAACCGGTAATAGCTTCCGATATAGTCGAGCGGATAGCGGTTATGCATTTCCGCTGCGCCCGTTCCGTCCGCAAAGGCCAGATCGCGGCCGAGAATACATTCGCCGCCGTCGGTCTTAAACCCGTCGATTCCGACCTCGTCGAGCAGGTACTGCCGTTTTTGGAACCACCAATCCCGCCCCACTTCGTTCGTAAAATCGATCACCAGGCAGTCCTTGAACCAGTTGTACGGAATGCGGTACGGACTGCCGTCCGTCCGGTGGACGTGATAATGCTGTTCGAGCATAAATTTTTCGTCCCGGTCCTTTTGCTCGTGCGTAATGCCGTACATATATTTTTGAATCGGAATTTGCCACAGCAGCACTTTCAGGCCCTGTCCATGAAGCTCCTCCACCATTTGTCGCGGATTCGGCCACCGGCCCCATTCCGGGAACGTAAAATCTTCGTAAGTCAGCATTTCGCCCCCGTCGACCGCTTTGTACTGCGCATCGTTGAAAATGTAGAAGGTCGCCTCATCGCTCCATTGCTCCAGTACGATCACCGTCGAAGGAATTTCGTAGCGGCTCGTCAGTTCCACCTGCTTCATCGTCTCGGCTTGGCTGTCCCAGTTATTGCTGGACATCCACGGACCGAACGCCCATTTCGGCGGCAGGACCGGTTTGCCCGTTACCTCGCTGAACGACGAGATCACCGCAAGCGGAGCGCCGGTAAACCAATGCACCGTCAATGCGGGCGATGCCGGATTCAGCTCGGCTTCCACCGTCAGCACGTCGGATTCCTGCGATCCGAAATGAAAACGGGAATACATCAGCGTATCGAGATAGCAGCCGTAGCCTTGCGAACTGATATAAAACGGTACGGGCATATACGTTTTGAGTCCCTGGCTGCGATATTCATTGTATACGTGGTTATCCACGCTAAATCCGCGGTACTCCATGCGGGCGTAGCGTTCGCCCATCCCGTAAGCGTGTTCTCCGTCCTGAAGCCGTAAATTCAGCCTAGCTCCGTAAATGCCGCCCGCGCCGTCGGTCATCACCTCCGCCGGCGGATTTCCGGTGCCTTGCGCCGTCTCCAGCACCAGGCCGCCCTGCGCATCCAGCAAGCGCCATCCGAGCTTGCCGTTCTCCCGGCCAATATCCAGTACATAGCCGTCGACCGTTAAACTCCAATGCGTTGCCTCCTTCTCAAGCGGCATAGCCTCAAAGTCTGCCGCTTTCCGCCAATCCAGCGTGAATTCCACGCCGGCGCCGGCACTTTGTCCTCTGCCTTTGCCAAAGCGCAAGACCGGCTGCAGGCCCGAACCCGGCAGCGCCGCAAATTGCAGTGCAACACCCTCCGGTGTTTCACGGACGCCGACCGGTTCGCACAATCCCGTCCACGACCGGACCGTAAAGGAATAGGATTCGGACACCGCCGTCTCGCCGCCTTCCTCCACAACGAAACGGTAGTCCGCCGCCTGCCCGAAAGCGAAGCGGCCAAGCGCGGCTTCCCATACTTTTTCCCCTTCTCCGGCGGTCACCAGCTTCATCGGCAGCCGTTCAATTTCTCCGCCGTTCACGCGGTATTCCACCATTACCGTCTGCGACTCGGGGTGCAGCGGCAGCGTCGCCATCCGGACGAACACCAATTCGCCCGCCTCGGGATAACGGGGAGACCGTTCATGCGGCGCGTAAATATAAGGATCGTCCGTCCCGGTCGGCTCATGCAGCATGGAGACGGTCCCGCCGCCTTCGGCGTTCGCGTCGCCCTGCAGCGCCTTATTCAAGGCCTCGTCCGCAATGGCGCAAACGGCATCGGCAAGCAAGCTTACCGGAACCTGGCCGCCCCGCTTGCGGAGCTCCTCTTCGCGGTAGATCGGCTCCTTGGACGTCACCGGGTCCACTTCCGGCAAAGATCCTTCGGCCGACCCTGCGCGAAGTTCGGCGACTTGCGCCAGCAGCAGCTTCGCCTTGGCGGTGTCGCCTTTCTCGCTGTAGTACCACGCGAGCAGCCCGCTCAGCGCCGGACGCTCACATCCGCCGAAGCTTAGGTCGTCTTCCGAAAATCGGACGCCGCGGCCGATCAGCTCGCGTTCGGCTACAAACAAGGCCTCGATCAGAATGCGGTCCTCGATGCCGAGCAAGCCGAACGGAACCGCGGCAAGAACGATATCGCCGTAAATATCACGACTGCCAAGGCGGCTCACAATCTTGCCTTCCTTGATCATATTGGCGAACAGCAGCTCGCGGATATCTTTGAGCAGGCGCTGGAGATCGGCGGCGGAAGGACCTTCCGCCTCAGCGTCTTCCGACCAGGAAGGCTGCACCGACAGCACCGCCCCGTATAGAATCGCCAGATTACTCAAATAAATCGCGGAATCCTGTCCCGGAATTCCGAGCCAGTGCGGCAGCGAATCGCTCCAATGGCGAGACACGGCTTCCAGCGCTCGGGCCGCCGTGTTCCGCAAGGCCGTGATCAGCGACAAATCGCCGGTAGCATTGCTGTATTCGCCAAGTATCCACAGCCAGTAAGCCGCATCCAGCACGTCCGTACCTTCCAGCCTATGCGTGTTAAGCTCCGAATCGGAGGCTTTTAACCAGAGGGATTGGCGCAAGACTTGCTCCGTTTCCCGGATAAAAGCTACCGCCTCCCCGGTATTGTTCTTTTTCAGTCCGGCGTAACTGCGAAACGCTTCGTCACGAATAAGGTACGATGTTTTCGTCATGATGCGGCCTCCTTGTCATAGAAAGATACGTACATAGCGTAAGCGAGGAATCCGGCGCAGGTGGCGAACGCTTCGCCCGTCTCGCACTCGCCCGTTTGCTCGTTCACGCTCTCGCAAGCGATACCGTTGTCCATTTTGAGGTGCGGAAGCATTTGCAGGAAATGCTCCTTGCGGCCCGACAGCAGGCTGTTCGCAATGCTGAGAATCCACGGATGCGGCGCATGCTCGCAGCCGATATCCGCAATCGTAGCTCCAGCAAACGAATATAGATACTCCGGTCTGCGGATATGCTCCACGGTTGCCTTATACACCGGGTCTTCCCAGTCGCAAAAGCCGTAGAAAGGCAGCAGGGTCAAGCTGCCCGGCGGCTCGTCGTATACATTCCAGCCGCCTTCCAAGTCCACCGACCAGACAAACATCGTTTTGCCGTCCACATCTTTGACGCAGTGTTCATAAATGGCCTTCCTGGTTTCTTCCGCCATGCCGAGCAGTTTATCCGTCAGACTGGCGCGGTCCGGCATTAATTCCGCCAGGTAACGCAAAATGGTGACGACCAGCACATTGTTGTAAGTTAGATACGGGTGCACGATCATATCGTCGGTCGGCTGCAGGAAGGTTTCATACAGCGCGATATCCTGATGCTTTTTGGTCGCCAGAATATCCAAAATCCGCTTGATGCCTTTGGCGAAGAGCGGTTCATTTACGATGTCCGCTTCTCCCGTACGTTTAACATAGTTATATAGCGCAATGATCGGCGCGCACAGTTCATCCAGCTCGAAGCCCGGCTCGAGCACCGTGCCGTCGATGTAACGGCTGTGCACGCCGACGTTTCTCATCTGGATGTCGAAGACATATTCGAGCATTCGGCGGGCGTGCCCGGCGTCTGCGATCAGGATCGACGGGAAGCTCCAGAGCAGGCTGTCGCGGTCCCAATAAGCGGCGCTGACGTAATACCGCGGGCTCCGGGAAGTCACGAGCACAAACTGCTCCGTATCCATCGTCATGCCGGAAGCATAGAAGAAGTTAAAGAACAGATTCGTGTTGAACAAACGGTCCAGCTCCTCCCGTCCGCTGTGCTGCCGCCGTTCGTCTAGCCAGGATACCGTACTCGAAAGGAGACGGTCATAGCCCTTACGCAGCATCTCTTTGGCCGCCGTCGTCGAGCCAACCTCTTCGAATCCGAGTCCCCAATAGAAGTCGACCGCCGCGGCTTCGCCCGGTGCGAGGGACAGCTTTTTGCCGAAGCGGTAGAGAATGCTGTCCCCTTCTTCTTCCACCTGCTCCACATCCATAGCGCCTTCAAAAATCGGAGCAAATGAAAATACGGACACCGTGCTGCGGAAATCGAACACATGCGAGTGGTTCCAGCCGCTTTCATAGACGAATTTTTGTCCGATAACCGGTTTGGTCTCATTGATCGTATGCTTCGTTTCCGTCCAGTTTCCTCGCAACCCGAGCGTAATATCCAGAGCCTCCCGCCCTGCGTTGACCGCCTTGAGCCGGTACACGAAGCCCCGTTCTTCAAGCGGAGCCAGCACTGTTCCTTCAAGCGCAAGTCCGGGAACGCCAGTGAATCTGGCCGTAAAGGACGGAACCCAGTCGCCGATCCGCCGCCATGCCACCCGTTCCGGCTTGTGCTCCTTTCCTTTTATATCGATAAAAGGCTCAAACAGCGCCGCTTCGGACGCCGGATCGCCTGCGATTTCCACGATTCCTTTGTAGCCCATATGCAAAAAATTAATCGACTCGATCGCCGCTCCCTGTTCGGTGAGCAGCGGGATCGCAACCATTTCGTTTCCGGTAGGCAGATATGTTTTCATTACTCGTTCACCCCATCGTACTGATTTCTATAAGTTCCCCATGGTTATCTTTGCCATGGCGTTAAAGTTTGAAGTATGATAGTAATTGAAAGAAAAGTAAGGGATCGTTCCCACAAACGACCCCTTACCGCTTGGAGCTGGGTAATCAGGACCTTACAGTCGCATCGTTTATTTCAAGATGTCTTCCAGTTTTTTCTGGGCTGCGTCGAGTGCGGTTTGGACATCGGATGCGCCGAGTCTTGCTTTATCCAGCTCTTCCCCTATTGTGGTCGAAATTTCGTTCCATTTCTCCGGCTTCGGACCTACCGGAGGCAGCACGAGCGAATCCAGCGCTTCAATGACCTTCCGCTTCGATTCCGGCGGAGTTTGCGCGAAGTAAGCTTCAAGCATGCTATCGTCCGCAATCGCCGGTACGCTCCAGTCTTTCGCAATCCGCTGCTCCACGACAAAAGGATCTCCGGACATGAACTTCAGGAACTTCCAAGCCGCTTCGGCATGCTTGCTGTCTTTGGACACCGCAAGCCCGTCGGCGAAAAATTGATGCGCTTTTTGCGTATTCCCCGGTTCCAGGGCGATATCCCAGCTAAAGCTTGCATCAGCGAACCGGGACAAGTTCCATATCCCCGTACGGAACATGGCGATTTGGCCGTTCTTGAACGCATTGATGTCGGCGTCAGGCTGCGTGAACGTATCATCGTTCAACGGCGGGGACACTTGGTATTTGGACGCTTTGTCGATCATCCATTGCAGCGCTTCCGCATTGGCCGGACTGTTGACCACCGGTTTGCCGTCCGCATCGAAAATGCCTCCTCCGTTTTGCGCGATCGTCTTGTAGAATTCATAAAATTGGATCGGCGCATAGGTACCCCAAATGCCTTTATCCGCATCGGTCAACTTTTGCGCGGCCTCCAGTTCTTCTTTCCAGGTCCAGGAGTCGTCGGGATAAGCCAACTGTTTTGCATCGAACAGGTCTTTATTGTAGACCAGCACGACGTCCGAGAAGCTTTCCACCATGCCCATCTGCTTGCCGTCGAATTTGAATGCGTCATAAGCCAGCTCTTTGTATTGCTCAGGTTTAAAATCCGTATCCTTTGCGATAAGGTCGGTAAGATCCATCAGTACGCCTTGCGACGCATAGGTCATAAAGTTCTCGTAGCTGACTTCGAACACGTCCGGCGCGGTGCCCGAGGCAATCGTCGTGTTCAGCTTTGTGACGTAGTTTTGGAAATCGACGATTTCCAGATCGACTTTGATGTCCGGATGGGCCTCTTCGAATTTTGCGATCATGCCTTCCAATGTTTCCTCTTGGGCCCCGCTGGCGGTGTACTGCATGAATTTGATCGTCTCTTGACCGCTACCGTTCGCGCTGTTCGCGCTACTGCCGCCGTTTGACCCGCAGGCCGCCGTTACCAGCATCAGGCTGAGCAGCAGAAGCCATGCCAAACTTTTTTTCACCATAACCATCTCTCCTTATGTCGTTCTTGAATGTTAATGCCGTGTTTCGCTTTACTCAAACTATCTAACCGGATCCCCTTTGAATTCTTTTCCTCCTTTTACCAGTTTGTTTATTTTATCCCACTCATCGTAATCCCTTTGATAAAATGCTTCTGCGCAAAGAGATAGACGATGAAGATGGGGATAAACGAGACCACGTTGCCGGCCATCAGAATGTTCCATTCCGTCGCCCAGCGGCCTTGCAGCTTACTTAGTCCAAGCGGCAAAGTCATCAAATTCGAATCGCTCGTAATAATAAGCGGCCACAGGAAGTTATTCCACGAGCTCATGAAGGAAAAAATCAGCAAGGTCGCAAGCACCGGCTTGCTCAGCGGCAGGATCAATTTGCGGAAAATTTGAAAATAGCCTGCCCCGTCAATAAAAGCCGCTTCCATCAGCGCGTTCGGAATCCCGATCATATGCTGGCGCAGCAGGAAAGTGCCGTAGGCGCTGAATATCCCCGGCAGGATGAGCCCGGCCATCGTATTCACGAGATGCAGCTTTTGAAAAATAATGAACAGCGGCGTCATCGTAACCTGCATCGGAATCATCAGCGTAATCAAAAACAGAAAGAACAGCGCCTCTCTACCCTTGAAGTTGATCTTCGCGAACACGAACGCCGACATCGCGCAAAATAAGAGCTGCAACCCGGTTGAAATGACGGCGACCGCCACGCTGTTCCACAGCGAATGAAAGATCGGAAAGTATTTTTCGATTTCCAGAAAATTGTCAAAGTTAAATTGCGAAGGAATCCACTTCGGCGGCATTTGCACGACTTCAAGGCTGTCCTTGAATGCGCCGCTTAACATCCACACGAACGGAAACACAAGCGCAATGGAAGTAATGGTCAATACGATATGGCTGGCGGCGTTTTTCCACAGCGTTGCCTTATTTGTCATAAACGACCCACCTTTTTTGCAGTTGGTTCTGTGCCAGCGTCACGATGAATATAATCGCGAACAGCACCCAGGATTGCGCCGATGCAAAGCCCATCTTGTTGTTCATGAAGGCGTTTTTATAAACCTGCTCGACAATCGTGCTCGTGCTGCCGGCCGGACCGCCTCCCGTCATGATGACGACCTGATCGAACAGCTGGAACGAATTGATCATCGACATCGTGAGCACAAAGAACAATGCCGGCGTCAGCAGCGGAATCGTAATTTTCCATAATTGCGTCAAGGAGCTCGCTCCGTCAATCTGTGCCGCTTCGTAATAATCGTCGGAGATTTCCTGAAGCCCGGCCAACAGGATGATGGCTACATAGCCGAGGTCCTTCCACACTGTAACGGCGATAACCGCGGGCAGCGCCCAGGTGAAATCCTGGAGCCATATCGGCCCGTCGATGCCGAACAAGGAAAGGAAATAGTTGACGAGTCCGCTCTGACCGTTGAGGAACCAGCGCCATACGATCGAGACGGCGACCCAGGACGTAATGACCGGTATGAATACCATCGCCCGGTAAAATTTCACGCCGCGCATTTTCCGGTTCAAGAGCACCGCAAGCAAGGTGCCCAGCACGAGTACAAGCGGGATATAGCCGACGATGAATTTTAAAACATTGAGCAGTGAGGTATATGATTTCTCATCCGTGAACACCTTTACGAAATTGTCCAAGCCTACGAACTTGGGCGATGACAGCATATTCCAGTCGGTAAAGCTGATCACGCCCGAGGTGAGCATCGGGATGAGCTGGAACAGCAGTAGCCCGATCAGGCTGGGAAGCAAAAACAATAGTATCGTTGTCCGCTTCATCCATTTGTTTTGACCAACCATGTTTCCACTCCTTTATCACTTGATTCGGCGCACCGTGTCCCTTTCCTTGATCGAAATCGGCAGCAGAGTGACGCCGCTGTCCAGGTTCTGCTTGCCGTCCAGCACGTCGATGAGATATCTCGCCGCCGCGAGGCCGCGCGCCTTGATGTCCTGATGAACGGTCGTCAATTTCGGATAGAAAATGTCGGACAACGAAATATCGTCAAAGCCCATGACCGAAATATCGTCCGGTACCTGAAGTCCTCCCTGGCGTAGCCCGTTGATCACGCCGTAGGCCATCATATCGCTGGTCGCGAACACGGCCGTCAAATGCTTATGCCGTTCGGCGATCTCGATGCCGGCTTCCAGCCCGTATTCATAGCTCACCTGGCCCTCGAACACGAGGTCGTGATCATAGAACAGGTTGGCTTCGCTAAGCGCTTTTTTGTAACCGAGATAACGCTTCTCAACTACGCCGTCCTTGCGGATCATCCCCGTAACGAGTCCGATGTTGGTGTGACCCTGCTCGATTAAATGCTTCGTCGCCAGGTAGCCGCCGAGCTCATCGTCGATGCGGATCTTTTTGAACGAATCGTCGTTGATGTAGCTGTCGATCAGTACGATCGGAATGTCGACCTTCTTCAGCTCCTCGTAGAAGCTTTCCTGATAAATTCCCATAATGACGGCCCCGTCGAGGTTGCGCTGCATCGTTAAATCGAGATAGCTCTGCCCTTTCTCCACGCCCGAGATCAGCACATGATACCCGTGCTGCCGCAGTTCGGCCTCGATGCCGCAGATCAAATCGCTGTAGAACGGGTTTTCGAGCAGCAGGCGCTTGTCGTTTTCCGTCTGCGGGATGACGACGCCGATCAGGCTGGACCGTTTGCTCGCCAGGCTGCGCGCCGAAAAATCGGGAATGTAGTTCAGTTCTTCGATGGCCTTATGGATCTTCGCCAGCGTCTCTTCCGACACTTTTCCTTCCCGCCCATTCAGCACATAAGAAACGGCGGCCGTGGAAACCCCGGCTTTTTCCGCCACGTCTTTAATGGTCGTACGTTTCATTCCTCCACCTTCTTTTTTTACTTCGTTTAACATCTCCATGGAAAAGGTTAAGCGTTTAAGTTACATTATAGATATGAAAACGCTATTTTACAAGTATGAATATTTTGAATGTGACGATAAACTAGGTTATGTTGGTTAAACGGTTTACTTGTCGTGGGAAAACGCGAACGAATCTCAGAAGCGCTATGTCGGCCAAAATCCCCGTATCCGGGTTTTAAGGAACTCAGGAGAGCTTATTTGCCGGATTCAGCCGCTCTCTCCCTCAAAAATAGCCAAATAACGATTCTAAGATTCGTTAGTTTCCGGGATCGGCACAAATAGACCAAATAAGGTTCATAGGATTCGTTAAATGTTCTCACTGCTTCAAATTGCAACCTAAAAAGCGGCTATATCCTTGAGGATATAACCGCTAAACGTTGGACAGGACAGCATTGCCCCTGCTTCGGGTTCTGCCTCTGCTTCTATGTCACCGTTCCGTCATTTCCCTCCGGCTATGCCGCCTTCAGCGCCTTATCCTTCGGCAGCAGCACGGTCAGCAGACCGAGCAGCGGCAGGTAGGAGCTAAGCTGCATGATGAACTGGATTCCCCACTGGTCGGCGAAATGGCCGAGCACCGCGGAGCCGAGTCCGCCCAGGCCAAAGGAGAGGCCAAAGAACAGGCCCGACACCAGGCCCACCTTCCCCGGCAGCAGCTCTTGGGCGTAAACGACGATAATTGAAAATGAGGACGACATGATAAATCCGGCCAGCACGACAAGTACGCCGGACCAGAACAGGTTGGCGTAAGGAAGCAGCAGCGAGAAAGGCGCCGCTCCGAGAATCGACAGCCAGATAATATTCTTGCGCCCGTAGCGGTCGGCCATCGGCCCGCCGAAGAAGGTACCGACGGCAGCAGCCGCCAGAAAGGCGAAAACGTACCACTGCGCCGCGCTCTTTCCGACGCCGTAGTGATCCATCATGAAGAAGGCATAGAAGTTGGAAATGCTGATGGAATACACGTTTTTGGAGAACACCAAAAGCACAAGCACGCTGATCGCCAGCCCCACCTGCTTTTTGCCCAGCGGCGACTTTTTCTCCGCCGCAGCCTTTTTGGCGGTACCGGCGCGCGGGACCGGGCGGATATTCAGGGAGGCGTACCATCTGGCGACAAAGAGCTGGATAAGGATGGCCGCCACCGCCGCCAGAGCGAACCAGGCCACGCTGCGCTGGCCGAGCGGGATGAAGATGAGCGCCGTCATCAGCGGGCCAAGCGAGGTGCCGATATTGCCGCCGACCTGAAAGATCGACTGCGCCAGACCGCGCCGGTCGCCGGCCGCCAGGTACGCCACCCGGGAGGATTCCGGGTGAAATACGGATGAACCCAGCCCGATGCAGGCCACGGCCAGCAAAATGAAGCTGTATGCGGGCGCGTACGCCAGCATGACGACGCCCGCCAGGGTAAAGCATACGCCGAGCGGCAATATGTACGGACGGGGGCGGATATCCGAATACAGCCCCACGAGCGGCTGGAACACCGACGCCGTGATGTTCATGGCAAAGGAAATCCATCCGATCTGGCCGTAAGTCAGGGCAAGCGAATCCCGCAAAACCGGAAACAGGGCGGGTATGGCCGATTGCATCGTATCGTTCAGCAAGTGCACCAGGCTGATCGCAAACAGGATCGGGTATACCGTAAAAGCCTGTGAAGCGGTTTTGCCTGTTGCCGATTTATTCATTCAAACCTCTCCATCCGGGATCAACTATGATTCGATTCAGGCAAATCAGACATTAGAAATTGAAATTGTCCGGATCGGAACCGAAACGTTTGTTTTGGTTCAAGCCGTCGATGGCGGCGATATCTTCGGCGCTCAGCTCGAAGTCGAAAATATCGGCGTTTTCAATAATCCGGGATTCGGTAACGGATTTCGGAATCGTGATAACGCCAACCTGGAGATCCCAGCGCAAAATGACCTGTGCCGCGGTTTTTCCGTATTTTTTGCCGATGGATACCAAAGTGTCGTTCGTCAACAGGTTGCCCTGACCGAGCGGGGACCAGGCTTCAAGGCGAATGCCTTTTCCTTTGGCGAATTTCAGCAGTTCCTTCTGCGTCAGCTGCGGATGCAGCTCCACTTGGTTTACCGCCGGAACGACGGTTGCCTCGCCCAGCAAATCCTCCAAGTGATGAATTTGGAAATTGCTCACGCCGATCGCGCGGACCTTCCCCTCTTTGTAAACTTTCTCCAACGCACGCCACGTATCTTTATATTTTCCTTTTACCGGCCAGTGGACAAGGAACAAATCGATGTATTCGAGATTCAGCTTCGCGAGGCTTGTCTCGAACGCTTCCAGCGTCGTGTCGTAGCCTTGCATGCTATTCCATACTTTCGAGGTAATGAACAGCTGGTCACGGGTCAAGCCGTTCTCTTCCATCGCTTCCCGGACCGCTTGGCCGACGCCCTCTTCGTTGTTGTATGCGGCGGCGGTGTCGATGCTGCGGTAACCGGCGCGGATCGCCGCTTTAACGGCTCGAATGACCTCTTCGCCTTCCTTGGCTTTGAATACGCCAAGACCAAACCACGGCATCTCTACCCCATTATTCAGTTTCACGGTATCCTGCAAAGTATTAGGCATGAATTTATTTCCTCCTTATATTTTTCTATTGGGGAATATATTCCACCTCATCTATTATGAACGACATCCGCCAAAACTTCAAAGTGTCCCGGGCATTTCCTTGGATTTTAGATTTACCTGTATAACCTGCAGTTAATTTTGCATTATATGAGCTTCGGCTCTATTTAGCTGGAAAACATACAGTTATTTCGCCTTTACTTAAACTCATTTTAGTATTTTCGGCAAATTAACAGCAGGTTTTCCAGTTAATCTCGCTCTGTACGGGAAAAACCCAAATTTAACTAGAGGAAATACAGTTATTATCTCAGGACAGAAGTATTTCCCCAATAAGCGCAACAAAAAAGGGCCTCTCGGCCCAAAAAGTCTTTACCTCAATAAAATTTCTTTCGCGAATCCGCTTCGTGCGCGAATCCCCGATCCTTCTTGCGGATTACGCCGTCTCGGAGGTTTTGCGCAATTTTTGCCTTGCCCGGTACAGCAAAATTTTGAAATGCGAGAGCCCGATCCCCATCAAATTGGCCGATTCCTGATACGAAAAGCCGTGAATATCGTAGAGCAGCACCGCATGCTGCTGGTTGGGCGCAAGCTGCGATAGCATGGCGTACAATTCCGCACGATTTTCCGCCGACAGCACATGGGCTTCCGGGGTTTCCTCCGTCGGTACATTGTGAAAAAAATCATCCTCGTACAAGGAAGAACGGCTCTCCTTGCGCAATCGGTCAATATAAGCATTATGCGCGACGCGCAGCAGCCAGGCTTTCACTTTCTTGCCCTCCAGATCGTCCAGCCGGCCCAAGGCCCGGCAAAACGCTTCCTGCATCAGATCCTCGGCATTATGATGATTCCGGCAAAGGTAATACAAATAACGGTAAACATCATTTTTATATTCACGATAAATCATATCCATCGATTGCTTGTTCATCTCTGGTTCCCCCTCAGACTCCAAACCCGTAGTCCAGCAGCTTCACCGTGTCCGACCAGACCCCCTGCTCGCTGGAATGAAGCACTACGGTAATTAGTTCTCTATTATCCCGGACGGCGGAGCCGACAAGGCAGTAGCCCGCGTCGTCCGTATACCCGGTTTTTACGCCGCTCGCGCCCTGAAATTGCCACTCGCCGCCGAGCAGTTTATTTCTGTTTTCGAATACATGCGCTCCCTGTCCTGCCGCCGTGCCGGTCCGGTACTCGGTCTGCCCCACGATGCTGCGGAATATATCGTTATCGAGCGCGCCCCTTGCGATCAGCGCCATATCATACGCGGTAGTGTAATGGTCAGGATCGTGCAGACCGTGCGGGTTGACGAAATGGCTGCGGGTGGCCCCGAGCTCTTCGGCCTTCTCGTTCATCATCCCGGCAAAATAGTCCATCGCCCGCTCCGGCTCCATCTCCTCTCCCGTTTCGAGCAGGGCCACATAGACCGCCGCCGTTCTGGCCGCATCGTTGCCCGAAGGCAGCAGCATCGCAGCCGTCAAATCCCTGACCGTCAGCTTTTCTCCAGGGACCAACCCGGCCGAGCTCTCGTCCGCCGCCCGCTGCAGCACCTCGTCCCCGACCGTCACCTGGACGTCCGGATCGCTCTTCTCCAGCAGGATCAAGGCGGTTAATATTTTCGTCGTGCTTGCCGGGTACATCTTTTTCCGTTCATGGTCGCCGTATAGAAGCTCTCCCGTCTCCCGGTCCATCACCATAACGGCTCGGCCTTCCAATCCGGAAAGCTCGGGAGTCGCCAGGTCGCGCCATTTTCGCTCCACGCCTTCGATCAACTTCGTCCCTTGCGCCTGCACATTTTCATACGATAATTTGTCATGAAACAGAACGATCAGGACGAGCAGTACCAAAAAGAATACGTATTTTTTTCTAAACAAACTCCAACCCCTCTTCCTAACGCCTTGCCGCAATTCTTGACTTTACGATTAACATTATCCCGCCTAGAGTTTGCGTTCCGTATAAGAAATTCTTAAGATTTC
Organism: Paenibacillus haidiansis; assembly: GCF_036553665.1. Lineage (NCBI taxonomy): Bacteria > Bacillati > Bacillota > Bacilli > Caryophanales > Paenibacillaceae > Paenibacillus > Paenibacillus haidiansis. The sequence goes on from NZ_JAZHPZ010000003.1 coordinate 491,161, forward strand.
CTTAAGATTTCTCTGCGGATTTCTTAATCCGGTTTTTCGAAGGTACAAAAAATAGCCGGATCAGGGAGTCGTCCCTAACCCGGCCGTTACTTCGGCTCTTCAATTATACCCTTCGCAGACCGCCCCCCGCTTCATTCGGATCCCGGGCGAGCCTGACGGTGAACGCGGTCCGGTACTCGTCGCTTTCCACCGTAATGACGCCGTCATGCAAATCGACGATATGCTTGGCAATCGCAAGCCCGATACCCGAGCCGCCGGTTTGCTTGGCACGAGATTTCTCTACCCGGTAGAAGCGGTCGAACAAATGCGGCAAATCCGATTCGGGGATGGGATCCCCGTAGTTGATCACTTCGGTGACCACATCGTTCCCGTCGATCCGGCCGCGAATATCCAGCAGTTTGCCGTCGCTGCCGTAGCGGATCGCATTCGTGATCAAATTTTCGTACACCCGGCGCAGCTTGTCCCCGTCGGCGACGACGTACAGCGGCTGCTGGCCCATAAAGAGGCGGCACTCCATTCCGTTCTCCTGCAGCTGCCAGCCGAAATGAGCCGAGATCTGGTGCAGCATTTCCGTCAGATTGATTCTCGTCTTCTGCAGTTCCATTTCCTTGTTCTGCAACCGCGTATACTCAAACAAGTCCTGGAGCAGCTGCTTCAGGCGCAAGGATTCTTCGTACGCCATATTGACGTAGTAGCGGAGCTCGACCTCATCGCGGTAGCGGTCCTGATCAATGAGACCCAAATACCCGGTAATCGAGGTGAGCGGCGTCCGCAGGTCATGCGAAACGTTCGTAATCAGCTCGTTCTTCGTCTGCTCGGCCCGCCGTTCTTCCTCCATGGAGGTTCTAAGCCGCTCCACCATCCGGTTGATGTCCGTGGCGAGCTGGCCGAGCTGACCGACATTTTCCACCGGAATTTTCGTCACGGAACCTTCCTCCAGCCGGTGCACTTCCTCGATCAGCAGCTTGAGGTATCTTTGCTCGTGACGGCGCACGCTCCGGCGGTAGAAATAAAGGGCAAACAGCACCATGATCGGTACTCCGGCCAAATAATACGCTTCCGGAAAACCGATATTGCGGTTGATCCACAGAATAAGCCGATTGAACGTCAGCGTCGGAAAAAAGACATAAAACGCTCTCGCCAGTAAAACCAGCAGGAGCAAGGAAACAAGCGACGTGACAATCGTCCAGAACAGCCAAGCGAGGACCCTTAAGCTAGCCTTCAATTTTGTAGCCGACCCCCCATACCGTCCGGATCAGCTTCTCACCGTCCATCTCTTTCTCCAGCTTGTCCCGCAGCCTGCTGATATGCACCGTCACGGAATTGTTGCTGCCCTCGAAGTATTTGTCTTTCCAGATCAATTCAAAAATTTCTTCGGATCCGAATACACGGCCGGGATGGCTTGCCAACAGGAACAAAATACCGAACTCGATCGGTGTAAGTTTGACGGACCTTCCGTCCACGGTCGCCGTATGGGTCTCCTTGTCGATCGACAGCGAGCCCAATTTGATAATATGCTCCTGCTGCGCCTGCGGAGGCTGCACGGCATATGAGGATCTCCGCAGCAGCGATTTCACCCGGGCCACCAGCTCCAGCGGATTAAACGGCTTGACCATATAATCGTCGGCCCCGGTCATCAGCCCGGTTATTTTATCCATATCGCCGTCCTTGGCGCTGAGCATCAGAATCGGGGTCGTGCGGGTTTCCCTGATTTTCATGCATACCGATATGCCGTCGAGCCCCGGCATCATCAAATCGAGCACGACCAGATCGATCTCTTCCCGGTCCATCAGCTCCAGCGCCGTCAGACCGTTGTCCGCCCGCTGAACGGCATATCCTTCATTAAGCAAGTAAATCTCGATCAGCTTTGCAATCTTTTCGTCATCATCCACAATCAGAATTTGTTTGCTCATATCTTCAATTCATCCTTTAATTAACATGGCTAATGGATAGTTTCCTACACTCCATCATACCATGACACCCGGATGAAAGAACAAACAAAAAGGTTAAGAAAACCTTCGATCGCCGAAGTTTCGATTACATTTTGATGACAAAATCTTAATAAAACACTACTCCAGCGGAAATGCCATTACACTCATCAGCGCCAATTCGGCCTGCGTACTGTCTAGCCTGCTGTACTGCACGATCACGGCCCGATCGCTCTCCACCGTCATCGCGTAAGGAACGCCGGGCGGAATAGACTGCCCGTCACTGCTCAACCCGGCCGTTCTGATATGCTTTGTCCGGCGCCCGCCCACGGTCTCCACGATGTTCTCAAGCGGCTCTCTGTCCTCAAAGTAGATTGTAATGTTAAGCTTCGCCGGGAGATCGCCGAAGTTCAATACACAGATGCTCTCATGACTGGTCATTTGTCCGCTGCTCTCCGGCGGAATATACCCGTCCGGGATAACCCAGAGCGTTTTGCCCCGGGCTTGCTCGAATTGTGCCATCCAGTTCCCCTCCCCCTTCCTTCCATCCGTTATCCGAACGGATTGTTTTTCGTCCTAAGCACCTCGGCAAGATAAGCCAGCGCAAGGCCCTGTCCCCAGCCTTGAATCCGCTTCTTGGCAACTTCCTTGTACCCGTCAACGTTCTTCATGACCGCAGTGCCTGCGGATACGTCGGCAACCGTCCCGTCTTCGCGAATTCGGGATAATATCCCTTCAAGCGCCTTCTGCGAATACTTGGCGTATAGACGACCCTGCATCAATACGGCCGCGGCGATGCCAGCGGATGCCGAAGTCTCAAGATAGGAGGAAGCATCGTCCAGCACGGTATGCCATAGCCCTTCCGGCGACTGGAGGCGGACCAGCGCCGCGAGCTGGTCGCGGAGCGAGCCTTCGATGATCATAAATGAAGGATGGGTCACTTCCACCAGCTTCAGCGCTTTGGCCATCGTCAAGGCGGCCCAAGCGTTGCCGCGGGCCCAGAATACGCCAGACATGTTGTTTTGATTTACATGGTCCCAGCCGTGATAGTACAGATTCGTCTCCTGGTTTTGCAAAAATTGTTCGTGGCCGTGATATTGCCGCAGCCCGTCCTCGATATATACCCGGTTGCCCAGCAGATAGCCGATGCGCAGCAAAAAATATCCCGCCATAAACATCGTGTCCACCCAAGCTTGCTCGGGAAAAACATCGCTCAGCGAATTTACGGTATGCTGGAAAATGCCGTCCGCGAAGCGCTCCGCCTGATTTTGCAGAAATTGCGCCATTTCAATGGCGATATCCATATATTTCTGTTCTCCCGTAGCCTGGTACAGGGTGAGGAGGCTGTGGCCGATGGATACGCCGTTTACCGAAAGCTTAGGCAGCCCTTCGACGATATTCTCGTCAACCCAGGTTTGGAGCGCTGCCAGATATTCCTCCCTGCCTGTGGCTTCATAGGCCTCGCATACCCCGTAAAAGGCGACCCCTCCGGGCCAATCCCAGGAAAAATCCATCCGGAATGTCCGCTCTACGACGCGGTGGATCACGTCCTTAATCTGTTGCTCATCAAAAGTAAAAGCCGGCATTATTCATTTTCGCTCCTTTCAATTTAACGCCCCGGATTTCGCCTTAAGTCACTATCCTTTCAGACCGCTTGTACTGATCCCTTCGACAATTTGCTTCTGGAAGATAAAGAAAATGATCATGACGGGCACGAGGCTGATGACGGACATCGCGAACATCGGTCCCCAGTTGGACACGGACTCGCTGTCCAGGAACATTTTCAACCCCATCGAAACCGTATATTTGGCCGGAGAATTCAAATACAGCACCGGTCCGAGCAGATCCTCCCATCGCCAGTAAAAAGAAAAGATCGCTGCCGTCGCCATGGAAGGGCGGATCAGCGGAAGTATGATATTGTAGTACAGCCGGAACTTCCCGCACCCGTCGATGGTTGCCGCCTCGTCAAGCTCTTGCGGTATAGTGCGGATAAATTGCAGCATCAGGAAAATGAAGAAAGGCACGCCGAAAAATTGCGGAACGACGATCGGCCTAATGCTGTCCAGCCATCCGAGCTTCGTGTAAATTACGTACTGCGGCACCAGCACCACATCCGCGGGCAGCATCAGCGTCATCATCATGATGCCGAACCACAGACCGTGGCCGACGAATTTATTCCGGGCAAACCCGAAGGCGACCAGGGAGCTCGACAGCACAGCCCCTATGGTAGCGATGATGACAATGACAAGCGAGTTCTTGATAAATACGCCGAACGAATACCCGGCGATGCCTTCCCAGCCTTGCGAGTAGTTGCCCCATACCCAAGGGTCGGGGATAAGCTGCCGGGCCGTCGCGAACACAAGCCGGCTTTCCTTGAACGAGCTCATGATCATCCACAGAATCGGATACAGCATGACGATGGCAAGCCCGCCGATCAGGATATGATAGACCGGCCACTTCAATTTATTTCGCATCGGTCATTTGCCTCCTTCCGATTCGTAGAAAACCCACGATCTGGAGGTCTTGAACAAGATACCCGTCATGATGCCGACGATGAGCAGCATCACCCAAGCCATGGCCGAAGCGTATCCCATGTTATTGAACATGAACGCCTGGCGGAACAAATACAGCGAATATAGCATCGTGCCGTCCATCGGACCGCCTTCGCCCTTGGAAATAATATACGCCGGTACAAAGGTCATAAATGCGCTGATCGTCTGCATGACAAGATTGAACAGAATGACGGAGCTGAGCAGCGGCAGCGTAATTTTGAAAAATTTTCGAAAGAACCCCGCTCCGTCCACACTGGCCGCTTCGTACATTTCGCCGGGGATATTTTTCAGCCCCGCAAGGAAAATCAGCATGGATGAGCCGAACTGCCAGACGGACAGCGTAATCAGCATGAACAAGGCGGCTTGCGGATCACCGAACCAACTGACCGGACCGATGCCGAACAGGCCGAGAAAACCGTTGATAATCCCCGTGTCGCTGAATATGTTACGCCACATTATCGACACGGCCACACTGCCGCCGATGATCGACGGCAGGTAATAAATCGTCCGATAGGCGCCGACCGCTCTGGAGCTTGTGTTAAGGATCATAGCCACGAACAGGGCGAACATCAGCCTGAGCGGTACGCCGAGGAATACATAAGTAAACGTGACTTTTAAGGATTGCAAATATTTAGGATCGTTCGTAAACATTTTGATGTAATTGTCCAGCCCCACCCAGGTGGGCGAGGCGAACAAATTGTATTTGGTAAACGAAAGATACAAGGACACAATCATCGGGATCAGCGTAAAGGACAGGAAACCGATGACAAACGGACCTATGAACGCATATCCGGTCAAATTTTGCTTAAGCCTTTTATTCAGCATTTTTTTGCGGATGACGGGCATGCCCTGATTCAGCGGTCTTTCAAGACTCAAAGCGACCAACTCCTCACCTGTATGTGTTTAAGCGGCATGGACGTCGGATAACGTCTCATGATCAGCGGTTGGCAAGGATGGCGTTCGCTTCCGTTCTGAATTGCGCGGCGGCCGCATCCGGTTCAATTTTTCCAAAATTCAATTGTTCGGCTAGGTCCGTCAACAGGGCGACTACTTCAGGTGATCCTACAGGCGGACTCATCGGCGAGGTTTTCGGTTCCATTTCGGCCACAAACTCAAACACCTGCTTTTCGGCCTCGCTTAAGCTCCCGCCAAGCGCTTCCTTGATTTTGTTCGAAATCGGCACACCGCGTTCGCCTTTGATAATCAGATTCGCTTCCTCGCTGTTCGTCCAGAAATCGATAAACTTGGCCGCTTCCTCCTTGGCCGCGGAATTGGAAGTGATCGACCAGTACATACTAGGCTGCATGTACAGCCCTTTCTCCATGCCCGGGCCCGGCATCGGCGCCAGCGCCATCGGACGGTTAACCGCTTTTTGCAGACTTACATACTGGTTGGACCACTGCCAAACTCCTATGCCCGTTCCCTTGACGATATCCGATTCCTCGATTACGCCTTTATTCTGGCTCAGCTTATCCTGAGTCGGTACCGCTCCTTCCTCGATCAGCCCGGACAGCATGCCGAAGAACTCGACGAACAAATTGTCGTCCTCATAACCCAGCGCGGAACCGTCATTGTTGTAAAGCGAGAAGCCGTTGCTCCGCAAATAATAGTTAAAAAACACGTCCGCGGTCATCGATCCGTCCATGAACAAACCGGCATCTCTGGCTTTCAAGGCAATTTCTTTGTACTGATCCCAGGTCCAATTCTCCGGAATGCTGTCCACTCCCGCTTTTTTCAGCAGGGCCGGGTCATAATTGAGTCCCAGGACGTTGACTCCCATCGGAATCCCATACTGTTTACCCTCGATATTCCCGGTACTGAGCACATTCTCGTTCACATCGCCGACCTGGATCTGGTTGTTCAAATAGGGCGCCAAATCCTCCAGTTGGCCGTTGCTGCCGTACTGGTTAATATAGGAGATGTCCATTTGGATGATGTCCGGCAGCCGGTTGGCCGCCGCCTGCGGGGCCAGCTTTTTCCAGTAATCGTCGAATGAAGCGTATTCGGCCTCGATTTTTACGTTCGGATTTTGCTCCTCATACATATCGATAATTTGCTGCGTATAGGTGTGGCGGTTATCGGAGCCCCACCATGCGATCCGCAGGGTTACTTCTTTGTTGGAATTCCCCGATCCTCCCGTATTCGCCGGAGCGGTCGACGCTCCGGTATTTTCGCTTTTCCCGCCGCATCCCGAAAGAACAGTAACAAGCAGGAGCGCCGCCGCCAGCAAGGCCGGTTTCTTCTTCATTTGAATCTCCCCTTATTATTCAATGTACAGAAGAGCATACATTTTGGATGTTAGCGCTTCCATAAATGAATTCTGACATACCGGGAGGAGGTTTCAAATACAAAAATCCGTCCTTTTCGGTTAAAAATCCGTCTTTCATACCTTCATGAAATCCGTGGGCGTCCGCCCTGTCACTTTCTTGAATACCTGGCTGAAATATTGGGCGTTGCAGCCGAACCCGAACATCCCGGCCAGCTCGAATACTTTGACGTCGCCGCTGCGCAATATGTACTCCGAAGCCTTCTCGATCCGGATCCGGGTCACGTAATTGGAGAACTTTTCTCCGGTCACCTTTTTGAAGATTTTGCCGAGATAATCGGGGTTCATATATAGCATTTCCCCGGCGACATAGCCGAGCGACAGATCCTCGTTGTGATAATTGTCTTCGATGATTTGGATCATTTTGCTCACCACGGAAAAATGGCGGGATACATGCTGCCTTTCGTAGAGAGACGTCAGCCGTTCCGCGGCTTCCTTGACATAGACTTCCAAGCCGGACAAGGTGGTCGTTTCCGCCAACGAAGCCATTCCCGAAGTAAAGGCGGCCCGCTCTTCAGGAGGGCATAACCGGATCATCGCGGAATAAAGCTGAAGCACATAGGAACGGGTCACACCGATTTCCAGGCGCATGTCTGACAACTTGCCGAACAAAAGGTTGAGTTCCTGCTCCACCGCCTCTTTGTCGCCCGCTTTGATCAACCGCGAAATCTCTTCCTCGTTCATATTCAGCTCCAACGCCTCGGACGGCTCTTCCTGCGGCAGGTCGCCTTGTGTGATCATACTCCCCTTGCCGAGATAAAAACGGTGGTTCATGCACTGTAAAGTTTGTCTGTATAATCTGCGCGAATCCGGCATCGGTCCCGGATCGCTGACGGCAGCCGTCACTTCGATATTGTAAAATTTGCGGAATACGGATCGGACTTCCTCCACTTGTGCGAGCAGCATGCTTTCGGAAACCGTATGTTCCGCCATGATCAGCAGATCGCCGCCGATCGTTGAGGCGAACAGCACATCCTTCACGATATCCCGCGCAATATTTTGCAGAGCGAACAAATGCTCATATTCATAGGAATCTTCCAGGCGGAGCAGCAGCAGCCGGATCTCCTTGCACCCGAGCTCCATGCCGAACAATTCCTGATAGTACTCCAGATCGCGATTTCCGAAGTTTTTGTTCGATATCCATTCTTTGAGGAACTGCTCCTTTACATGGGGCAGCATTTTGGTGAACCGCTCCTTCATCACGTTAAGGAACTCCTCCCGCTCATCCTCGCAACGGCATTCCTCGACCAGTTCCAGGAGCGCTTTATGTATCTGGCCTTCATTGCAGGGCTTTAGTAAATAATGCTTCACTCCGAATTTCATCGCCGTGCGGGCATAATCGAAGTCCTTGTACCCGGTCAGCATCACAAACTTCATATTGGGGTATTTCCCGCTGGCCCGCTCCGCCAAACCAAGTCCGTCGAGCCCGGGCATGGCGATATCCGTGATGACAATCTCCGGCCTTAACGCTTCGATCTTGTCCATGGCCTCGATTCCGTTCTTTGCCGTACCCGCAAGCTCCGTACCGGCGGCATGCCAATCCACCACCCGGGAGATCCCTTCCAGGATCAAACGTTCATCGTCAACCAGAAGAACTTTATACATATCCGGATTCTCCTTTAACATAAGGAATTCGTAAGTGAATGATCGTACCCGCGCCGACTTCGCTTTCAATCTCGGCTCCCCAGTTCGGACCGTAGATAAGTTGAATGCGCTCGGTGATGTTGGCAAGCCCGATCCCTTCTCCGCGGGTCTGGATCTTGCCGGCCTTCAAGTCCTTAATAAATTCGGGCGACATCCCCGGGCCGTTATCCTTTACCCGGATATGGAGAGCTTGCTCCTGCCGGAGTACCGAGATCGAGATGGTGCATGGTTCGATCTTAGGTTCCAGCGCGTACCGGATGGCGTTTTCCACCAGCGGCTGGAGGGTCAATTTAGGAATACAGGCGTCCAGCAGCTCTTCCGGCACATCCGTATGAAAGTCAAGCCGCTCTTCAAACCTAATTTGCTGAATCGTCACATAGCTGTGTACGATGCCCATCTCTTTAGCCAGCGTGATCAGCGGTTCCTTAAGCCCGATAGAGCTGCGCAGCAAAAATCCGAGCGCCTCCACCATCTCGGAGATTTGATATTGCTTGTTCATTTTGGCCAGCCAGTTGATCGATTCCAGCGTATTGTACAAAAAGTGGGGATTGATTTGCGCTTGCAGCGCCTTTAATTCGGTTTCTCTGATCATTAACTGCTTGGCGTAATTTTCATCGATCAGCTCCCGGATTCTGCGGATCATCATCTTGAAGGTGCGGTTGAGCTGGCTAACCTCGTCTTGCTCGGAGTTCGACACTACCCCCAAAGCCTGTTCCTCCAAATTATCGAGATCGCCCTTCTCGATCCGGCGCATTCTTTGAGTCAGCCTCTGTATAGGCCTTACGATACTGCCGGCCAAACGGTAGGCCAACAGCAGACCCACAAGCAAAATTAGGGCAAAAATCGCAACAACAAGCCGTTTGACGAAGGTAATCTGTTGAAACATATTGTTAAACGGGGTGGCGTTGATGTAGGTCCAGACGTTATACGAAGACTGTGTTTTGGTGACAAAATAAACCCCGCTCTCGTAAGTCGCCGTCCGATAGGGCTCGGAACGGGCGATCTCCGCGGCAAGCTCGGAATCGGATAAGATCGGCAGGGTCGGATAAACCGCTTTGCCCGTCTGGCCGTCCGTAATGATCAATTGACCGTCGTCGGAATCAAACGACGTGTTGTCCTCCACTATCCGGTCCATCCGGATGCGCACGGCCAGCGTGCCGAGATTGTCGAGCGTGAAGGTCGAGCCGGTGTAGGATTTAATTTGCCTGACGGCGAGAAGCGAGGATTTCCCACCTTGCGTATACCATACGTTCGAACCGCTGGCGGCCATCGCCAGCGGAACGATCTCCTCCCGCAACTGCTGCGAGAAGCCTTCGCGATTCCCGGCCGTAATCATGCCCCCTTCGGTATCGAAAATAATCATGGAATAAACGTATTTCTCCGACCCGGCAAACGCGACCAGCCGGTTGATGATCCGGTTTTGCAGAACCTGCTTTTCGTAGGGCGTTGCCACCGTGGGGAGATCTCTTAAGGCTTGCTGGATTTGTTCGTCCGATGCCACGTTGAAGGACAACTGCTCCATCTCTCTAAGTGAGCTTTCGATGCTGACGGAGGACATATTCAGAACTTGCGAGGATTTCTCATAGATTTGTTTATCGTAAATCGAATACACATATTGTAATACGGTGATCGAGAAGATGAACGAGATCAGCAGCAAAAACGTAATCAAGATCATCGTCTTGTTGAAAATGCCCGAGTTTTTCCATTTGATGCTTCCGAGCGGCAAAAGGGTGTCTCCCTTCCCGGTATTCCCCCAAGGTTGCATAATTGATTATGTACGGGTCTACCTCTTTTTTATTTTTGACTCTATCATAATTGAAAACGCTTGCTTAAAAAAGACTAAAAAGACCCGTGCATGGAATCCGACGATTCCCGAACGGGTCAATTCGTTATAGAACATTCAAGGGCTCAGTAAGCTTACGACCTATTTCCAATTATAAGGAATCCTAACAGTGAACCGGGTTCCCTGGCCGGGGACGGAATGCACCGAAATTTCCCCCCGATGGATTTCCGCGATCTTCTTGACGATGGAGAGACCGAGACCGCTTCCCCCGACCGCCCGGTTCCGGGATTTGTCCGCCTTGTAAAACCGCTCGAAAATGTGGAGCAAATCCTGCTGCCCGATTCCGATCCCCGTGTCGGCCACGGTTACCGTAGCGAAGTCCTTGCCTGCCGATAGCTTGAAGGCGATCTCCCCGCCCGCAGGGGTAAATTTGATGCTGTTATGGAGCAGGTTCATCCATACCTGGCCGAGCAGGTCTTCCACGGCCTCCACCTCGGTTTCGTCGGCTTCCAGGGTCACCTGTATTCCTTTGCCCAGCCACTGCGGCTCCGTCGCGAGAATCACGCTTTTCAACTGCCGGTCCAGCCGGATGCGGCGCGTATCCATGGAAGCCCGGTCCGTTTCGAGCGAGGACAGCTTCAGTAAATTGTCGCTCATCTGCGACAGCCGTCGGCTCTCGGATTCGATAATATCCAAATAATGCTCCCGCTGCTCCGCAGGCAGCGCGGGATTGCGCAGGGCCCGGGCAAAGCCGCCGATCGAGGTCAGCGGGGACTGGATCTCATGCGACACATTGGAGATGAAATCCTGCCGCATCATTTCCATTTGCCCGAGCGCTCCGGCCATCTCGTTGATGCTGTCGACGATTTGTTTGTTGAAATCTCCCCGCCGGTTCGGATATTCCAGCTTGACGGAGAAATCCCCTTTGGCGATGCGCCGGATCGCATCGATGATCGTGGTCAGCAGAATCATTTCTTTGCGGCGGAAGAACAGCCCCATTACCATGAAAAACAGGATGCAAAATACGAAGCCCAAAATCACGTTAAACAGATCGGCAAAATAATCCCACGAAGGCCGACCGGTATAAACGTACAACGCTTCGGTTAAATAAGTCGCCCCCGTCCAGGACATCGCAAGTACGGCGAAAAAGAGAGCAAGCTGCAAAACATGCCCAATGACACGCAAGACCGCCTTCAGCATCCGGGCAACGCGTTGTTTCACTCCCCGGTCACCTCCAGCCGGTAACCCAGACCCCGGATCGTCTTGATCCGGAACCCGAATTCCTCTTCCCCGAACCGCTCGCGGAGCCGGTTGATATGAACGTCCAGCGTCCGCTCGTTGCCTTCGAAATCGTAGCCCCAGATCTCTTCGATGAGCTGTTCCCGGGACAAAGTCCGCCCGGGATTGGCGCCAAGGCGAAACAGCAGCTCGAATTCTTTAAGCGGCAGCGTGAAGCTACGATCCCCGCCCGCAACTTCAAACGTGCTGCGGTTCATGCGGATGCCGCTGATCGCGACGGTCTGGGAAGCGATGATCTGATACCGCTTCAACAGCGCCTTCACGCGGGCGATCAGCTCGGCGGGCTCGAACGGCTTGACCAGATAATCGTCCGTTCCGAGCTCGAACCCTTTGACGAGCTGCCTGGTCTCCCCTTTGGCCGTCAGCATCAGCAGCGGCATGTCGTTGTATAGCCGCCGCAGTTCGCGGCACAATTCCCAGCCGTCCATATTCGGCATCATGATGTCGAGGATGACGAGGTCGGCGCGCGCCTGTTCCAAGGCGGCGAGCGCCTTCTTGCCGTCCTCGGCCTCGGCCGTTTCCATCCCGGCTTCCTCCAGGAAGACCCGCACCAGTTCGCGGATATGCGGGTCGTCGTCAACGATAAGTATTTTGGCCATGCTACCTCATTCCCCTGCTTCGATTAAGAGCCCTTCGGCAATTTGCAACTGCTGGGCGGCGAATTCCCGATACATCGCATGCCGCCGCACCAGTTCTTCATGGGTGCCGCGTCCCGTGACGGCGCCCTTCTCGATAAAGATAATCTGGTCGGCTCCGACGACCGTGGACAGCCTGTGGGCGATCACAATCGTCGTCCGCCCGGCCATCAGATTGTTCAGCGCCTGCTGCACCACCTGCTCCGAGCGGCTGTCCAGACTGGAGGTCGCTTCGTCGAGCATCAGAATCTTCGGATCGCGCAGCAGCGCCCGGGCGATCGCGATCCGCTGGCGCTGGCCGCCGGACAGCTTGACGCCCCGCTCGCCCACATCGGTATCGTATCCCTGCGGCAGCTCGGCGATAAATCCGTCGGCATAGGCCATTTCCGCCGCCCGCCGCAGCTCTTCCTCACTGACGGCCCGCTCCACGCCGTAGCATAGATTTTCCCGCAACGTTCCGGCGATCATCGGGCTGTCCTGCGACACATACCCGATCATGGAGCGCCAGGAGCGGAGGGATATTTCGTCGATCGGCTCATCGCCCAGCCAGATCCCGCCTTCCTGCGGAAGATAAAACCGCTCCAGCATTGAGAACAGCGTCGTTTTCCCGCCGCCGCTCGGACCGACGACAGCCGTGACCGTCCCCGGCTCCATCGTAAAGCTGATGTCCTTCAGCACCGGCTCATCCGGCTTATAGCCGAAGGACAGCCCTTGTATCGTCAGCGGACGGTTGTCATAGCTTGCTTCTTTCCCCGTATCAAAGGATTCTTCGCCGGCGTCCAGCGTCTCCATGATGCGTTCCGTGGCCCCCTTGGCTTTTTGCAACTGGGTAAAGAACGTGGTAAGCTGCGTCATCGGCATCACGATTTGAATCAGGTACAAAATAAAAGCCACCAGCTCGCCGGCCGTCAATGCGCCGGAAGAGACCTGCATGCCGCCGTAGCCGACGACTACAACCAGCAGCATCATCATCACGACGGAGATCAGCGGGCTGATCCAGGCCATTACCATACCTTCCCGGACGCCGAATTTAAGCAGATTCGAAATGCCGTGGCTGCCGTTTGCGTACTCTCTTTTCTCGGCGTTCGAGGATTTGACCAGGCGGATTTCCGAGAGAACCTGGCTCAGCACCGCCGTAAACGAAGCGGTCTCGTCCTGCATACCGACGGAGATCTTATACATTTTCCGCCCCAGGGGATACAGCACCAGCGCCGCCAGCGGAATGACGATGAACATCACGAGCGTCATCTTCCAGTTTAAGTACAGCAGTACGGCGACCGAACCGATCACCGAAATAATTCCGCTGAAGAATCCGGACAAATGCTCGGATATCAGTGTTTTGATCACCCCGGTGTCATTGGTCATCCGGCTGACGGATTCCCCTGTCCGGTTATTGTCGAAATAGCTTACCGGCAGCACCAGCAGCTTCTTCCACAAGCGGTCCCTTAAGGCCGCAACTATCTTTTGTCCAATGTAATTCAGCATAAAGATCGATACGCCGGAGGCCAAAGTCTGGCCCGCGAACGCGGCGACGAGCGCGATAATCTGAGTCCGGTCCAGCGCGGCCAGCGAAAACCCGTCGACCAGATTTTTTGTAAACATCGGAATGACCAGGCTGACGAGCGTGGACACCACGCTCAGCAATATCGCGGCCGTCAGCAATCCCATTGGCGGTTTCGTTTCCCGGATCAAACGGAAAAAGGACCCCTGCTTCTTCTCTATAGCTTCCATCTTTCTTAACTCCTCTCCTGTCCAATAAACCCTATGCTTTTTATAAGTACAGGAAAAGAATACCCTCTTAATTTAAACTGAAGTTAAACCGAATCAGCCTATTCGTAAAAAAACTATAAATTCTCGACCTCGACACTGATGACATAGTCGATATGCCGCACAAAATGGTAGATTTCCGTGGCATATTCTTTCTCCGAAGCGGAGATGACCATATCGACCTTTTGCCGTCCTTCCTCGAGATCCTTGATTTTGAGGCGGCGGATCCGGTGCTGATTTTGTTTCTTCCCCGCATCCTTCCGCTCGATGATGCGGATCAATTCGCCGACATCGCCGCGATCCGCCATCACGACCTTGATCGACACGTCGCGCTGGTTCAGCTTATATGGCCCGACCGATTTAATAATATACGGGATGAAGTTGACGGACAGAATCAGCAGGATGACCGCCAGCAGCGCCTCCAGATAGAAGCCCGTGCCGATCGCGATCCCGATGCCGGAAGCGGCCCAGATCATCGCGGCCGACGTCAGTCCCGAGATCCCCTCGTTGCTTCTGCGCAGAATCGCCCCCGCCCCAAGAAAACCGATGCCGCTGACGATCTGCGCCGCGAGCCGCATCGGGTCCATATTCGGATGGTCTGGTCCGGCAAATTTCTCGAACGCTTCGATCGAGACGATCGTAACCAGACAGCTTGCGATACAAATGACCATGCTCGTTTTTATTCCGAGCGGCTTCTGTTTGAGCTGTCGGTCGATCCCGATAAACAAGCCGAACAATAGCGCGATCACTAGCTTAAAAACCATTTCCCAGTCAGCATGCTGCATATTTCATTCTCCTTAGCCTTATGCGATATAAAGTGAGTATACGTTCATCTTGCCATTCCATGCAATCGGTAACGCCGTTAAAATAGCAAAAACCCCGCGTCTTCGGCGCGGGGCCCTGCTTATATTTACCCGTTTACGATTCCGTTAATCCTCCGGAGTATTCCGGTTAAATAATGAGACTGCTGATGGCAAAGGCCATTCCGATGAATACCATGCAAAGCAAAAGCCCGACGGCGACATTGCCCTGCTGCAATTGCTCGTAAACCTTGATGCCGGGGGTGACCATCTCGAAAATCCAGTAGGTTGCGACCAGGCATACGTAACCGACGGCAAACCACAGGATCATATGCCATATCGACGTGTTTGTAAAGGCCGCCACGCCCAAAATAATCGCCGTGCTCATAAATTTGCCGCCCATGGCCAGCGCGGCGGCTTTATTGCCTTTCTTAAGCTCTTCCATATCGAGGTACGGCGTCATCCAACTGAAAATGACCATACCGAGCAATTGAAGCGCGATGATGACAATCACGCTGACAAGAATATTAATGAACACCGTCAATTCGCCCACCCCCTGAATTTCGCAAATACCGAATCATAATCGGCAAAATCATGCACTTCCTCCAGCACGACGGAGGCGGTTTTCTGCTTCTCCAATTGCGTATAACGATCGTCGTCGATCGGCTGCTTGATCCGGTTGCCGGTCGGCAGCTCCAGCACCGCGAAATTCCGCGTATCGCCCTGGTACTCGGTCTTGTATACGCCGACCAGATCGACATCGGTCGTCACCGCTACTTTCAGTTCCGCGAGATCCTTCTCGGCGGTTTCCTTGTCGCGGTAAGTCTTGAGGGTGCTCCAGGCCGAGAGTCTGACCTCGTTTTTCTGGTTCTCGTCGGTGGTCAGCTCCGCGTCCATGAATTGCAACGCCCAGATTTTATCCCCGGTTCCGTAATTATTGTCATTCGGCAGCAGCTCATTGTCCGGCAGCAGCGTCATATCGCTGCCGACCAGATCGCCGACCGTCGCTTCCTGGATCCGGTAATCCCACGGCACCCGCGACGATGTCAGCGTCGTCTCCTCGCCGGAACCGGTCTGGAACACGCTGGAAGTCCCGCCGCAGGCGGTCAGCCCCAGCAAGACGACGGCCGTCAAAGTCAGCCATACCCATCTTGTAAGCCGCATTCATTTCACTCCCATCGCAATAAAATGGCTCGCATTGCCCGTGATCGGGCCGCCCGCCCGGCCAAGCAGGCCACAGGGGGTTCCGTTGATGACGAACATGCCGGTCAGCAGATGAAGTTCGCCCTCGGCCGTTTCGATCTTCGCCAGCTCGGCACGCTTCTGATAGACCGAAGGGAAGAGCACGCTGCTGTCGAAGCCCTCCCGGTCTTCCAGCTCCAAGCGGCCCTCGTCGTCAAACAGCCGCACGGAACCGCCCTCGCGTCCAAACATCGATTTGGACACGAAGCTGCCCGAGAAGACCGGCTTGTTATAGGTCGGCAATACGTAGGCGGATATCGCCTCCCGCTCCCGTTCGTCAAACAACAGGCCGAGTTCGTACAATCCCCATACCGCCGCCAGCAGGCCTTTGGACTGTAGCAGGATGCTGTGCGGCGGATTGAACAGCGCGAGCCGGCCGGTTTCGATCGCGAAAGCCATCGCCTCGCCGGCATCGTCAACCGCCATCCATTCCTTCGGATATAAGGCAAACATCCGTGAAATGACTTTGCCTTGCTTATTTTTCAAATAGCCATCGTCAAACCATAACTCGAGGCAGTCCTCGCAGGCCATATCCCTGCCGCTGTGCCGGACCAGCGCCTCGATCGTCCCCGAATCCTCCAGATGGCTCCCGTAAGCGACGCATGCCGCCGCCTCCGGCTGTTCTGCCGCCCAGGCCGCGGCAACCAAATCCTTCATGCTTGAGTTCCGCGAAGGCAGCCCGGCCCGCTCCAGTACCCAGGGCGTGGCGATCGCGGCTTCGACATACCCGGTCGGTGTATCCGCGTTGAGCTCCAGCAGCTTGATGGTTCCGTCATTCGCTACGGCGAAATCGAATCTCGCATAGCGGCTGATCAAGCCCGGCTCGGCGAGCGGGTACTCATCCAGCATCGTCCACAGCACCTGCGGAATGCCGAGCAATTCGTATAGATCCGGCTTGCGGTGAACATAGCGGACCGTTTTGTCGAGAATTCCCCAGAGCAGCCGGGATGCGGTCTCCAGTTCCTCATAAACGGAGCGCCGCATCAACACGATCTGGTCGATCCAGTAAGCTTCATCCTCCAGATCCGCCCAGGTAAAGCCCAGCTCATACAGCTGCTTGACGCGGGCTTCCCGAGCGGGTTCCGGGGTGCCGACCACTTCGAATACACCGTCCGTCATCCGCCGAAAAATCCTTTCCCCGTGCTTGATTTGGAGCCGGAGATGGAGCTCTTGCCGCCGGAACTCGTGCCGGAGGACGAGGATGAACCAAGACTGCCGGACTTCCCTCCGATACCGCCGGGCGACGAGGACGTCGATCTGCGGACGATCGAACCCTTCGTCGAAGTGGAGGTTTTGGGCGGAACCACCGACCCCGACACCGTTTTGTTTTGAAACGAACCGCTGGAATATGTCTTGGGCGTATATGGGGTGGTCGTGCCCGCGTAATATCCGCCCCGGCTTTGATTCCAGCCGCTAGAAGAATAATTGGAACCGCTGTTGAACAGCAAATGGTACAATAGCATATCGTCCCAGCCAAATCCCGAGCCGAATCCTCCGTAATGGTTAACGACCGTCGTTCCGCCGGATTCCGAGTCCGAACCGGAGCCGCTTTCTCCGCCGCTCTCCTCCGCGCCGGTTTGATCCTCGTCCGAGACGACCAGCGGCAGATTCCAGTCAACCTCTTTGTCGAAGTAGGCTTTGACTTCTTCCGTCGACCAGGCTACGAGCTTCGGCTCTTCCCCGGACGAACCGCTGCCGGTAGCCGAAGCGGCGCCGCCCGGAACGAGAAAAGCGTTGGCCAAAAGCGCTATGCCGAGCGAGGTCGACAGTACGCGAATCGGCTTGCCGTCCGGCGTAAACAGCTTTGGACGACCGCTGTCCGTGGTTTGAGCTTTTTCCTTATCTATCGTCAAGACCGCTTCCTCCTTATCTGCGAAGCTTAATCGTTCAATACCGGAACGAGCAGTAGCTCCAGCACTCCCTCATCTACATTCAGGCGGCCTTCCACCGCCTCAAATTCACGCCCGCCGACAACGATATAATTGGCGTGCTCCAAAGCCGCCATCATCGCCCTGCTCCAACTCCGCTCATCGATCTGCTCGATTGTGCCGTCCGGCTTTTTCTCAAGCATTTTAACATTCATGCCATTGTCCATGCTGACCCATCCTTTCCGAATCGACGCTTTGCTCGCGACTATCTCGCGCACTATTTAATGATACGAAACAACGAACCGTTAGTTTCATCGCCGTCCCAAAACCGTTACGACAATTTCCAGTTTACCGCAGTCCGGCCGGAATGTCTTTGCTTCGATGTGCAGAAGAAGGGAAAAATCAGCGAGAACGCCTGTGTCGCTCGTATTATCGGTGAAATGTTGGTACAATAGAAAGCGGGTATGTCCCAAACAATACGTTTTAAAGAAACGGAGTTATCGCGTTATGATTATCCAATTCATTCGTTATCGTTAATAGCAGGTGCAGTTCGAAGAAGCCCGGCTTTTTTTGATTAAATAAAGCCCGGTTTATTTGGCTGTGCCTTTTTCATTGCTATCAACGAATGAATGGGGTGCATATCATTTGAATAACTTGGACAAAAATATGGCCGCCGCATCATGGCTGGCCGCGCATGAAGATTTGTTCCGCTGCCCCCTGTGCCATGCGGCCATGCGGATTGCGGACGGGAAAAGCATCATTTGCGGAAACGGGCATTGCTTCGATATTGCCAAGCAAGGATATATCAACTTTCTGACTCGAAAGCCGGAAACCAAATACGACAAAGCGTTGTTTGCGTCGCGAAAGGAAATTATGGACGGCGGGTTCTTCGATCCTGTAGATGCCCGTATTGCCGAAATCATCATTTCATCGGGGCCGGGGCGAAAAGCCCCATCCTCCCTCACCCTTCTCGATGCGGGGTGCGGTGAAGGCTCCCATCTCGCCGCAGTCGCAAACCGAGTTCGGCAGACAATTACGGTTCCGGTCGCCGGCCTGGGCATCGATATTGCCAAGGAGGGCGTCGTCCTGGCCGCAAAGCGGCATCATGACTTGTTTTTTTGCGTAGGCAATTTGGCGGACAGCCCGCTCGCGGACGGAAGGTACGACTGTATTCTGAATATTCTTTCGCCTTCCAATTATGCCGAATTCCATAGACTGCTCGCCGAGGACGGGATTCTGATCAAGGCCATCCCCGGCCCCCATTATCTGCAGGAACTGCGGTCCGTTATATTTGGAGAAGGACAGCGGCGGTCTTACTCGAATGAAAAGATCGAGCGGCGTTTTGCGGAGCGCTTCTACGTCGAGGATTCCTCGCGTCTGGAATATAAGGTTCGTCTGCCCAAGCCGATGCTGGAGCATCTGATCACGATGACGCCGTTATCCTGGGGGGCGCGGGACGAACAACTGCAAGCCGTACTCGCTAGGGAATATTTGGATGTCACGATCGATATGACCGTGCTCGCCGGCCGGAAACGGAATTAGATCCGCTGAAAGTAGTATGTATAATCGGGGGTAGGGTTACCCTATCCCCAATCCCCCGCCGACGAACGGGTAGACGATTACCGCCGCTCCCAAGGCGAGCCGGATCACTCCTTCGGCGAAGGAGCCGGTATCCACCGCAAGGAACTTGGGCAGAAAGCCGATCTTTTTGTTCCATGGCCACAGCAAGGCCACTCCTTGATCGTTGAACATGTCGATGAATGCGTGCGACGCATAGGAAAGAACGGCGGTCCAAAGAAACAAATCGGGCAAGGGCGACAAAATAGCGAACAACGCCAAAATAAAGAGCAGCGAGTGGGTCACCGTCCGGTGCTTGACTCGCAGCAGTTGCAAGGCCCAGGAGAGCGGCAGGAAAACCTTCGCCATCGTCGAGCCTTTCTTGTCGATATCCGCCATCGGGCCGGCCAAGCATCCGAGCAGCAGCGCCGCTCCGGCCTCCCAGGTCAGGAAGGGCTGATGGTAATACGCCACCACGCATTCGGCCGTGAGCAAACCGGCCAGGGTGTGTGTTTTCTGAAGCATGTGCAAAGTCCTCTTCTTTAATCTATAGATGTCAAAGGTCATTATAGCAAACTTATGTTCGCATGGATATAGCTATTTCGACGCAAAAAAAAGGGCTGCTTCCGCACGGTGAACTTCAGTTCACCTATGGCGGAAGCGGCCCTTCGTATTAACGATGTCCGATTAGAATTTTGCGGCCAAATCGGCAGCGCGTTTCACGCCGTCCGCAACGATTTCTTCGGCGCGGTCCGGGAATTGGTTGTGGCCTTCGACAACGATGATTTCCGGGTTGTTGATTCCCCAGAAAGCGAGCGAAGAGGTTACATATTTCAGCGACATTTCCACATTCGCCATCGGTCCTTCCGAATATACGCCGCCGCGCGCATTCAGCAGTGCGACCTTCTTGTCGCCTACCAGGCCGACAGGACCTTGTTCCGTGTATTTGAACGTTTTGCCTGCTTGGTTCAGGTAGAACATGTATGTGAGCAGTTGCGCCGGGATCGTGAAGTTCCAGAGCGGGAAGGCAAATACGACTTTATCGGCGCCGAGGAATTGATCCAGATAAGTATTGGCCAGATCGGCAGCCTTTTGTTCTTCCGGAGTTGCCGGAATTCCTTTGCCCAGCTTGAACAGACCGGTCATCATATCGTTATCGTAGTATGGAAGATCGGCTTCAAACAAATTCAATTCCGTAACCATGTCGTCCGGATGAGTTTCCTTGTAAGTTTTCAAGAAGCTTTCATAAAGCTTGACTGTAACGGATTGATCCGCAGGACGATTGTTGGCTTTGATGAATAAAACATGTGACATTTCCAGTTTCCCTCCATTTGTCTATATACTAACTTTTTTTCTTGAACTGTAATTAGTATAGTAACAATTTGAAGACAAGCTGTCAATTGCAGTTTTTAACTATGACGAATATGCCGATATGCCGGCCGATTCCGGTAGCAATTAATTATACGTAGTTATCCTTTATAGCCTTTTGCAGCATGCCGATGCAGCGGTCAAGATCGGTTTTGACCTGTTTTTTGTATAATGCGGCCTTATCGGCTCCATCATCGGTGAAATGATAGAGCACAATCTCCTGGAAATCGACGCTCGGGTCGCTTCCCTTCAATTGCTTGGTACGGTACAGAATGCCCTCCTGGACCAATTCATGAAGCGCGCGGTAAATCTCGCTTTGCGGGGGCACATAGCCGAAAGGCCGGAATTCTTCCTTCATTTCCTCCAGCATTTGATAGCCGTATCCGCGGCGCTGTTCCACTTTTGTAATCAAGTAAAGCTTGATATATGCCCTCTGGGCGATCATGAATCCCACGGTCGATCCACCTCTTCTCTTAATTTAAATATATCGAATATGTGAAAAATTCACAATCAAGCTCTGAGCGGCGTTTCAAACTGCGCATTTTGAACTATGGCAGATAGATTCAAGAATGATAGAAAAGACTTAGTGAGCACGTAGGGACTAGATTCGTATTGATTTTCTATTCTGAATTTTTCATATAATGAAATTATAGAATTAAGGATGTTACAAATTTTAAACATTCTGCAAAATGTGCTTCTCCTCACAAAGGCTCGCCTCAAAGCAACGTACTCTTAGGTTATCAAAGGTAGATGACAAAAGGGGAAAACAGCCATGAAACTTTTGAAGCCAGCCTTCTTCGTCCTTTCGTGCCTGATGATGGTTTTCGTCGTCTGGTATCCGGGCCTTCCGGCCCAAGTCGGCGAAACGGACCTCGGCTCATCGGACGCCGTGGATGCCGCTGAGGCGCAGCAAATAAATCAGCAGCCGGTGGAACCGGTCATCAGGCGCGAGGGACAAGTCGTCCATATCGAAATGACCGCCCAAATCACGAATGTGCAAATTTCGGAAGGCGTGAATTACAACGCCTGGACTTTTAACGGAACGGTTCCGGGACCCGTGCTGCGGGTCAAAGAGGGCGACACGATCGAATTTACGCTAGAAAATATGGACCCCGACATGCCCCATTCGATGGATTTCCATGCGGTGCATGCGGCCCCGAGCAAAAATTTCGTCGATGTGATGCCGGGCGAGGAAGGCACGTTCACCTACCCGGCCAAGACGCCCGGCGTGTTTATGTATCATTGCGGAACCAGCCCGGTGCTCCTGCATGTCGCCAACGGTATGTACGGGATGATTATCGTGGAGCCGAAGGACGGTTATCCGACGGATGATGAAATCGACCGCGAATATACGATCGTTCAGAGCGAATGGTACCGGGAGCACGACGAGGAGTCTTTTATGAATGAAGATCCGCAATACGTCGTGTTTAACGGCGATGATTTTACGCTGAAGGAGCATCCGCTGCTCGCCAAGCCCGGCGAAAAGATCCGGCTGTACGTTACCAACGTCGGGCCGAACGAAGTGTCCTCCTTCCATGTGATCGGGACGACGATGGACCGGGTTTACACCGACGGGAATCCGAAGAACGTCATGTACGGTTTGCAGACCGTCTTGATCCCCGCCGGCGGTTCGGCGGTCGTTGAATTCACCGTAAGCGGGGAAGGCGATTATCCGATTCTTACCCATCAATTAAAGGACGCTTCCAAAGGAGCGACGGCCATTCTGCGGGTCACGAGCGACGGGAAGGACAATCATGAACCCGCGATGACGCATTGATACACCTTTTCACCGCATGAAGCGGAAAACGGGGATATTTTTAGCCTGTGACAGAAATCACAATGGGCCGGTTTCAGCATTTTATACTTATAGATGAGGTGAATTAATATGAATCGAAACGACGCCAAAATTATCGAACTGGACGTTAGGCCGCAGCTCCGCAACAAGCTTGAGCCTTTTCAGTTGATTATGGATACCGTGAAAACGTTAGGCCAGGACGATATCTTCGTCCTCCACGCCACATTCAAGCCTACCCCGCTGCTGGGGCTTCTTAAGATGAAGGGCTTTGTCGGCAAAGCCGAACCGCAGGAAGACAAGGATCACTGGATTACCACCTTCGTCAACAAAAAGAATAAGCATTGGCTCGAAGAATCGGGCGAGGATGACGAAGCTGACGCTCCGGCGAAGGCATCGCGCGAACGTCAAGCGTCCTCCCCTGCCGGTGCCGATGCCGATACCGCGGAACCGAAGACGATCGAGCTGGATAACCGCGGTCTGGAGCCGCCGCAGCCGATGGTACGCACGCTCGTTGCGCTTGACCGCTGCCGTCCCGGAGACCGGGTGCGGATTCATAATGACCGGGTACCGGTATTTCTGATCGAGGAATTGAACAATATGGGCTGCGCTTATACGGTGGATGAACAACCGGACGGTACGGCAAAAGTCATAATCACCAAAGCGTAAGGAGCGATTGCCATGAAAACCGTGTCCCGTCTTCCCTTTCTGTTCATCATTACGGGAATTGCCGGTTTCGTCCTGTTTCACGCTACGTCCATCCTCTCGCTGACCGGATGGCTGGGAGAAGGCATCCGCGGTCCGACCGGCTGGTTCCAAGTTCATCTGTTTGTGCTCGGCTGGGCGACGATGCTGGCCATGGGTTCGGTCTACCAGCTGATCAACGTTATTTTGCAATCCGAGATTTACAGCGAGCGGCTCGGATACATTCATTATTTCCTGTTTACGATCGGCCTCTTTGGTCTGCTGCTCGGGTTTATTCAGGGCGATATTTTGTGGATCGCCGGCTTCGCCACTTTGGCCTTTACCGGCATCCTCCTGTTTGTCTGGAATATGGCGGTAACCTTGTTCCGCGCGGCCAAGTGGGACGGCATAACGCTCAGTACGGCCTGCGCCGTTCTATATCTCCTGCTGACCGGACTTTCCGGCATGTCCATGGGGATCGATTTCGGTACCGGCTGGCTGGGCGGGCTCCATGAAAATTTGTTCGGCACGCATATCTGGCTCGGGACGCTCGGCTGGTTCGGAATGCTGATCACCGGCTTAAGCTATAAACTGCTGCCGATGTTTTACCTGTCGCATGATTACGATACCCGTTTGCAGTATATCGTTCTGGGGTTGTGGAATACCGGCGTGCTGCTTGGCGCGGTTTCCTTCCTGTTCGGCACCGGATTATGGGTAACGTGGACCGCCTTGGCGGTCATGGCGGCCGCGCTGATCGTCTACAATATCCATGCGATGCAAATCCGCAGCAAACGCCATAAACGTAGCCCCGGCGCCGGGATCGGATGGACGACCTACGGGAACCTGCTCCTGGCCGTCTTTGCCCTTGCCCTGCTGGTAAAATTGGCCGGCTCGCCCGGCCTGCTGGTGGAGACGCGTATGGTCATGCTTGCCGGATGGGCCTATCTGAACGGCTGGGTCTCGTTCATGATCCTGAGCTATGCCTCGAAAATCGTTCCGTTCCTATGGTGGACCCATAAATACGGCAAACAGGTAGGAAAACCGGGCACGCCGATGATGGCGAATCTGCTTGACGAGAAGAAAGCGAATCTCGGCCTCGGCCTGATCGCCTGCGCCAACCTGGCCGTATTGGCCGGTATCGCGCTCGATTCGCAATTGGTTATCGCCATATCGGGCATCGCCTATTCCATTGTCTCGCTCGCTTATATTTCACTGATAGCGCTCGTATTTTCCAAATAATTCAGGAGGCTGATTGTTATGGATAGAATTGAACAAATCCGCGAATTGCTGCGGGAGGTGTACGACCCCGAGCTCGGCGTCAACATCGTCGACCTCGGCCTGGTGTTCGATATCCGGGAAGAAGGAGACCTTGTCTATATTCAAATGACGCTGACCACCCCGGGCTGCCCGATGCACGACACGATCGTGGGCGGCGTCGAGCGGATCCTGCAAGAAGAAATGGGGTACAAGGACGTGGAGGTCGATCTCGTCTGGGAGCCCCGCTGGTCCCCGTACATGATGTCGGAGGAAGCGAAGAAAGAGCTCGGCTACTTCTGAACCGGGCAGAACGAATAGGCCTGCGGCTAACACCAGCTGCAGGCCTTTTTATCGCTTGGTAAAGCGGACGGAAAGTAACATGCTTTGTTGGCGGTAATTTAAATTCTCCATACTTTGTCGCTATACTGCTTAATTTCGGATAATTAACTCCGACACTTATTCCGCTATATACCGATCTGTTTTCTTACCTATTCTCAAGTTCCTTACCTAGCCTAAGTCTGCCTACCTTCAGTTCCATCCACGTACCACGATCGCCGTGCGCACGCCAAACTAACTGGATTTCCTACAGTTAATATTCTCTTTTTCGAGCGGACACCTAAATTAACTGGAAAATATGCAGCTAATTCGCCACTTACCGGCGGAAACTAGCGGATAAAGCAAAATTAACTGGAGCTTTTCCAGCTAATTTTCATAAATGTCCTCCCTACGAAAAATTAGCTGTAGTTTTTCCAGTTAATCAAGGACTTTTGCCTACCGAATTTACTTCACAATCAGCTTACCCGTCATCAGCTTATGATTTTTGCCGCAGGAGATATTGCAGGCAAACTCGAATTCCCCGGCCTTGTCCGCCACAAAGGTGATCGTCTTGCCGCCTCTTACTTCTTTGTTGTAGCCTTTGATTTTCAGGGAATGCATCCCTTGGTCGTTCTTCAAAGTAATTTGTACGGTATCCCCTTGATTCACCCGGATTTCCTGCACATCATACCCCGTGCTCCGGGCATGAACGGTGAATTCCTTGACCGGACCGTTTCCGGCCGAATTTGCGCTACCCGGCGCTTTATCCTCAATTTTGCCGCAAGCCGACAAGGCGAAAATTGCGGCAAGCATTATAAATACGGCGATGATCCGCTTGCTGTGCTTCATTTTCAGTCACTCCTCTGCTACCTTTACCTACAGTTTAGAGCCGCAGATCGCAAGGGATCGTGATTTGCATCACAAACGATGAGTAGCCTCCATGACAAAAGCAGGACGGATCGCAATGATCCGTCCTGCCTATGATCGTGGTGACCGTGCAGCAATATAAATTTTGCTTTACATTATTCACAGTTACAGCATTTTTTTGATTTCGTCCTTGATCGCTTCGGATTGCGGTCCGAAGACGACCTGGACGGCGCCTTTGCCGAGCCGCATGACACCGGATGCGCCAAGCTGCTTCAAGGCCGCGTCATTGACGGCTTTATCGTCCTTGACGACCAGCCGGAGCCGGGTGATGCAGGCGTCCACCGCTTCGATATTGGACGGTCCGCCGATTTGAGCCAGGATTTTGGCGGCGCGGCTGTCCCCCGACCCGGCGGCCACTTCCGAAGCCGCGGCGTTGGACTGGCCGTCCGGCGACATGGACAATACATCGTCGTCGCCCTCTTCACGGCCCGGCGTCTTCAGATTGAATTTGACGATCAGAATGCGGAACAAGAAG
The DNA here is from genome assembly GCF_036553665.1 of Paenibacillus haidiansis. Classification (NCBI taxonomy): domain Bacteria; kingdom Bacillati; phylum Bacillota; class Bacilli; order Caryophanales; family Paenibacillaceae; genus Paenibacillus; species Paenibacillus haidiansis. The sequence continues at coordinate 517,380 of NZ_JAZHPZ010000003.1, forward strand.
TAGTACACAACGAAGAAGACCAGACCTACCGGGATCAGAATCCACGCGTTCGTGGACAGCTTCAGGTTGACCAGATAATCGATCAGGCCCGCCGAGAACGAGAAACCGAGCTTGACGTCCAGCAGATACATCACCAGACCGGCGATCCCCGTCAAAACGGCATGGACCCCATAAAGCAGCGGAGCGACAAACATAAATGCGAATTCAAGCGGCTCGGTAATCCCTGTAAGGAAGGAAGCGATCGCCGAACCGATAAAGATCGAAGCCACCATTTTGCGTTTGCCCGGCTTCGCCGTGTGAATGAAAGCCAGCGCCGCCCCCGGCAAAGCGAACATCATGATCGGGAAGAAACCGGTCATGAACATCCCGGCGCTCGGGTCGCCGGCAAAGAAGCGCCACAGGTCGCCATGGACGACTTCGCCGGCCGCATTCGTGTAGTCGCCGATCTGGAACCAGGCGATCGAGTTGATTACATGGTGCAGACCGAGCGGAATCAGCAGGCGGTTGGCGATACCGAACACGAGCGCCCCGACACCGCCAAGGCCGACGACCCAATTCCCGAAATTGCTGATGACGTCTTGGATCGGGCTCCAGATCATGCCGATCAGTACGGCGAAGACGAGCGTGCTGGCCGCCGTAATAATCGGCACGAACCGCTTGCCCGCGAAAAATCCGAGCCAGTCCGGAAGCTTGATATTGTGGTATTTCTTGTACAGATAGGCCGACCAAAGGCCGGCGAAAATACCGCCCAGCACACCCATATCGAGCTTCACATCGTCCCCGATCCAGGCGAATGCCGCAGGTACGGCTTCCAGCACTTTGATTAACACCTGGTAGGCGATTAACGCGGACAGCGCCGCGACGGCGTCGCCGGCGAAGCCGATCGCCACCCCGATCGCAAAAATTAGCGCCAGATTGCCGAAGATCGCTCCGGCTCCCGCATTCAAGAACGGAGCAACGTATTGATTCAAGAAGCCGCCTACGGCCGAACCCAGATGCAGATCCGTTTCATAGTTGATTAAGCCGAAGCCTTGCAAAATCCCCGCGGCCGGGAGCGTGGCGACCGGAAGCATGAGCGATTTGCCCAGCTTTTGAAGTGATGCCAGCATGTAACAATCATCCTTTCAAAATGGTATGTTATGACTTCAAAACCGCCTTCAAAATGACGTCTCTGCCTGCCATAACAGGTCCGGTGATTTTCTCCAGGCTGTCCGCCACTTCATCGGCGTTTGTTACTATAATCGGGGTAATCACGGGATAACCGGCTTGCTTGATTTTGGCGATATCAAAATCGATCAGCACTTGCCCGGCCTTGACTTTTTGTCCGACAGCCACATGGGACTTAAAGCCGTCTCCTTTAAGCGAAACGGTGTTGATACCGATATGAAACAAAAATTGCAATCCTTCCTCGTTCTCCACCATCACCGCATGGCTGGACTTGATGACATGGATCACGGTTCCGTCAAACGGGGAGATCAATTTGCCCTCTTCGGGCTCGATCGCGATCCCTTGCCCCATATGCCCTGCGGCAAACGCCTCGTCCGGCACCTCGGCCAGCGCAACGGAACGCCCCGTTATCGGCGCAACCACTTCGACGACTTTACTCTCTGCTGATTTCTTTCTCCATTTTGAAAACATATTTTGAAACCTCCTGTTCGAGTGAGTGACTTGGACGATCGCTCTGCAGCCGATACTCACCCAATTCCAAGGACCGAATCGTTCAAGTCATAAACTATGCCGCGGCGGCACCCTTTAGTATTTTCAAAAGACAATAAAAAAAGCCAAGAAAAGAAACCTAATGATATTAGGTCCGCTTTCCTTGGCTCATGCCCATAAAATAATGGTAACACGCCATTATGAAATCGCTTTTTTGTTATGTGCCTATCATAAATCAACCATTCGGGTTCGTCAACAGCAATTTTGGAAGCGTTGTCAACGATCATCGGAAGTCACCGGAGAGCGGAATGGTTTTCGTTACCTGTGGGATACTAGCCTTCAAAACGATAAAACGGAGCTTTTCATGAAACCTATATTCTCGATATATCTCAGAGACTTGCGCAGCATCGTCACCAACTGGGCCGCGGCGGTGGTTATCAGCGGACTGATTATTTTGCCTTCCCTGTACGCGTGGTTTAACATTAAGGCTTCCTGGGACCCGTACGGCATGACTTCGGGAATCAAAGTCGCCGTCGTCAATCAGGACCAGGGGACGGCTTTGCGCGGACAAACGGTGAAGATCGGCGACGAAATCGTCGGCTCCTTAAAGGAAAATCATAATATCGGCTGGGTATTTACCGAGGAAAATAAAGCGATGACCAGCCTTAACCGCGGACAATATTACGCCGTCATTCTCATTCCGGACAACTTCTCGGCCCGGATCGCCTCCGTGCTGACGCCCGACCCGGAAAAGGCCGAAATCTTTTACTATGTGAACGAAAAGATCAACGCGGTAGCTCCGAAAATTACACAAAAGGGCGCCTCTTCCGTCACAAGCGAGGTAAACCGGAATTTCGTCAAAACGGCGAACGGGGCGATATTTTCCATTTTCAACCAGATCGGTGTTGAATTGGAGCAGGAATTGCCGCTCATCCGGAAAATGAAGACGCTCGCCTTCCGGATTCGCGAGCTTTATCCGGAAATCAATCAAGCCGCCGACACGGCCGTTCAGGATCTCAAAACCGGCCGGGAGATCGTCGGCAAAGTACAGGACGCGCTGCCGCAAGCGGCGAAGCTCGCCCATACCGGAGAGGAATGGGCCGGCAAAACCGCGCAGTTTCTGGAGCGCGGCAGCGCCGCTCTCGACACGGCGGCGCCGACGGTGGAGGAGGCGCTCGTGCAGATGCGGCAGGCGGCGGCCGGGACCGCGCAGGTCTCGGGCCTGCTGCTGGCCGCGCTCGAACAGGCGGAAGCGGCGGAGCCGGTCACGGGCGCACTGACGGAGCATACGCAGCTCGCGCTGACCTCGGCCGGCGATGCGGCGGCTTCGCTCGCCGATATGCTTTCGCGGCTTGAAGCCGCTGGCGGCGGCAGCAAACTGGCCGATGCGATCGCCGGGCTCACCCAGGCGAGCAAGGATTTCAAGCAGATGGCGCAGCTTGCGGCCGATATCGCCGGCGCAGCCGATCAGGCCGCCGCCGGCGCCAAGGACTCGCTCGCGGAACTGAACGCTCTGGCCGCCGCTTCCGCCGACCGGCTCGACAAGCTCGCGGGCAGCTTCGACAGCGTCATCCGCCCGGCGGTGACGGCGGCAATGGATCGGCTGAAGCAGGATGCCGGACATGTACAGGATCTGCTTGCCGATGCCGTCGCCGATTTGCCGGTCGTCGACAAGGTGGTGACGGATGCGGGAAAAGGGTTCGAAACCGCAGTAGGCGCCGCCGAAGCGATCCGTAAAGACCTGCCCCAGGCCGAAAACAAGCTCAAGGAGGTAACGGACCGGATCACCGACCTGGAGAAAGAGGGCACGCTGGAGGACCTGATCCGATTGCTCAGCCTCAATTATGCCAAAGAGAGCGAGTTTTTCGCCGAACCGGTCACGCTGATAGAAAAGTCCCTGTTCCCGATTCCCAACTACGGCTCGGCGATGACCCCTTTTTACACGACGCTGTCCATCTGGGTCGGCGGGCTGCTGCTCGTGTCCATGCTGACCGTAGAAGTCCATGAACGCGGGGAGGGATTGCGCAGCCATCACGAGTACTTCGGCCGGTTATTGACTTTTTTGACCATTACACTGCTGCAAACCCTGATCATCACTACCGGAGATTTATTGCTTCTCAAGACTTATGCCGCGAATCCCGTCTCGTTCGTGTTGTTCGGGCTGCTGCTTGCCTGTGTATTTACGGTGATGATTTACACGCTCGTCTCCGTGTTCGGGAATGTGGGGAAAGCGATGGCCATCGTCTTCCTGGTTCTCCAGGTGGCGGGCTCGGGGGGAACGTTTCCGATCCAGGTGACGCCGCCGTTTTTCCAGGCGATCTATCCGTTCTTGCCGTTCAGTTACGGTATCAGCCTGTTGCGGGAGGCGGTCGGCGGCAGCGTGCCGGAAATTGTCAGCAGGGACATTATCGCGCTTCTGATCTTTGTGGGGCTGTTCCTGGTGCTTGGCGTCCTGCTGAAAAAATTCGTAAATAAAGCGGCCGCCAAATGGGTCAAAAAGGCAAAAGATTGCCATTTGATCCATTAAGCGCCGCTTGTTGGAAAGAAGCTTAAGACAAATGTCTCCGTTACAGCCGGCTTGAAGGGTCTTCCCGGTAAGGATCGGCCAGCCCGGAAGCGTATATATCCGAATTCAGCGACCGGTTGGTGCGGAAGGTGTCATACACCCCGGCGCTGCGGTGATCCTCGTCAACCATGACGAGAATTTTCCCTTCGTCGAGATAAGATTCGTACGCCTTCGCTTCGTGTTCCGGGATGCCGAGGCCGATCAGCCCGCCGGCAAGCCCGCCTAATCCCGCGCCTGCCGCCATGCCGGTCAAAGAGGCCGCAACCGGACCGGCGGCGACGATCGGACCAATCCCCGGAATGGCCAGCGCCCCGAGTCCGGCGAGCAGTCCGGCTACGCCGCCGAGGACTCCGCCCGTGGTCGCCCCTACGGTCACGCCTTCCGGCGCTTTGCTCCCGGTCTCATCCTCGATCGCTTCGCGATCGCGGCGGTCGCGGGAAAGCACGGAAATCTCCTCCGCGGTAAAGCCCTGCTCCTGCAGCGCTTCGATAGCGGCCGACGCCTCCCGTTCGCTGTCGAAAACACCTACGATTTTTTTGCTCATGGGAATCCACCTCCTGAAGTATCGTGGTTTCCCTTTATTACCCTTGAGGCCCGCCGCTTAAACTTTCCCCGAGATCATTTCCCCCCATCGGGCCGGACCCGGCGGGTCGCGGTCGCCGCGAACGGATCGTCCGGCCAATAATGCTTCGGGTAGCGGCCTTTCAGATCTTTTTTGACTTCGAAATAGGTATTATGCCAGAAGCTGCTTAAATCAGAGGTAACCTGTACGGGCCTGCTCGCCGGAGATAACAAATGCAGGGTTACCGGAATCCGCCCGTAACCGATCCGCGGCGTTTCCATCATGCCGAACACCTCCTGCAGCCGGACGGCGGCATAAGGAGCCTGCGGGCCCTCATACCGGATCGGAATTTTGGAACCGCTGGGGACGGACAAATGGGTCGGAGCTTCAGTGTTCAGTTCCTGGATGAGCTGCCAGCCGAGCCGGTTTTCCAGGATCGAATGAAGGGACAAAGTCTGAAGATCGGCTTTTTTGCGGAAACCGGCCATATACGGCCCGAACCAGTCTTCCGCGTTCAGCGCTAAACCTTCATCCGATACATCCGGCCATTTCTCTTCGTCGACCCGGCGCAAGAACAGGATTCTCGCCTGGAGCTGCCTGGACTTGGCATTCCACGGCAAGATCCGCGAGCTCTGCTCCGCCACCACCTTAAGCAAGGCCTCCAGAACGAGCTCCGGAGCCGGGGTTGGGTCGGGGTTGTCCTTCAGCACGATCGCTCCGAAAGTAAGACGAATCCGGGCGCGCACAGCCCCCACTTCATCATCCCATTCGGCGGATTTCTCCTCCCGCAGCCCGTCCGCGAAAAATTCGGCGAGCCAGCTTTCCCGCAGCGGGGCTGACAGCAAGATCCGCCCCTCCGCTCCCTCATCGTCGACCTCGGCGATGGCCAAATACGGCTCGCCGCTCAGCGGCTGAACGCTCCCGAAGGCCGCGCCCCGCCCGGAGCGCAGCAAATAACGCCCGTCTCCCCGGCGGCGGGCGATCCGGTCGGGATAAGCGAACGCGATCAGCAAGCCGCAGTATTCATACCAATCCCGCTCCAAGTCCACCGCCGGAGCCGCATCCGGGGGAAACATCGCGGCCAGCCGTTGTTCCCACTGGCGGCTGACTATCAGCAGGCGCCGGACGTCGGCGCTGTCGGCGGCGAATGCGCGGGTTGCATAGGCGTCATGGGCGGCATGATGCCCGCCCGAACCCTCTCCGCCCGCGGCCATCAGCACGGCGAGTCGGCCGCGCAGATCGCCGTCGCCTTGGGCCGGGCCTTTGAACAGGCCCGGCTCCTCCAAGAGCGCGGCCAGGCGGCAGGCCGCCCGCCCGAGGCCGAGCGGGTGAGCGCGCAGCAGCATGTGCGCGAGCCGCGGGTGCAGGCCTAGCCCGGCCATGTCGCGGCCGTGGGCGGTGATGCGGCCCGCGCCGTCGAGCGCGCCGAGCTGGCCGAGGAGCCCTACGGCCTGCCCGTACGGCGCGGCCGGAGGCGCGTCCAGCCAGGCGAGCTCGGCCGGCGACGCCGCACCCCAGGCGGCGAGCTCAAGCGCGAGCGGCGCGAGATCTGCCTCCAGCATTTCCGGAGGCGTGCTTGGCGCGAGCATCCGGTCCTCCGCCTCGCTCCAGAGGCGGTAGCAGACCCCGGGCCGTTCACGGCCCGCCCGGCCGCGCCGCTGGTCGGCGGAGTCGCGGGCGGCCCGGACCGTGACGAGCCGGCTCATGCCGGTGCGCGGCGAGAACAGCGCCGTCCGGCGCAGGCCGCAGTCGATCACAACGGTGATGCCGGACACGGTCAGGCTCGTCTCGGCGATCGAGGTCGCCAACACGACCTTGCGCCCGCTCCCCGGGGCAGGCTCGATCGCCCGCTGCTGCTCCGCCTGCGACAGCGCCCCGTAGAGCGGCGCCACCGTCACGCCGGGCGGGAGCTGTCCGGCGAGCGCGGCCTCGGTGCGCCGGATCTCCCGCGCGCCGGGCAGGAACACCAGCGCGCTGCCCTCGTGCTCGGAGAGCGCGCGGCGCACCGTGCGCGCCACCGCCGTCTCCAGCGCCTCTTGCGGCGCACGCCCGACATACACCGTCTCGACCGGGTACATGCGTCCCCGGCTCTGTACGACGGGCGCACCCCCCAGCAGCTCCGCCACCGGCTCCGCCTCCAAGGTCGCCGACATGACCAGCAGGCGCAGATCCTCGCGCAGCAGCTGCCGGCTCTGGAGCGCAAGCGCGAGCCCGAGGTCGGCATGCACGCTCCGCTCGTGGAATTCATCAAAAATGATTAGGCCCGTGCCGATCAGCGCCGGGTCGTTCTGCAGCATCCGGGTGAGGATACCCTCGGTGACGACCGTAATCCGGGTGCGCGAAGAAACCCGGCTCTCCGTCCGAATACGGTAGCCCACCGTTCCCCCGACCTCTTCTCCGAGCTGCCGGGCCATGTAGGCTGCGGCCGATCTGGCGGCAAGCCTGCGCGGCTCCAGCAAGATCATTTGCTGCCCGTCCATCCACGGCTCGCTGAGCAGCTCGAGCGGTGTGCGCGTCGTTTTCCCGGCCCCGGGCTCGGCCACCAGCACGGCCGCCCCATGAGCCGTAAGACTTTCCCGGAGTGCCGGGATAACTTCATCTATAGGCATCGGCAATTTATTCATCATAATCTCCTTACGGGGTTACACTATTTCATTGATAACCCATTTTAGCATACTCGCGGCCGGCCGTGTTCGCTTTGAAGCACGGGCCCGCTTTAGTATAATGAAAAGGTTCGCGGAAGCATCCGGGAGGTTGGTTCACGATCATGAATTGGCAAGGAACCCTGCTAAACTTCGCTATTGTTCTTATATTGGTGGCGCTCACCGCTTTCTTTGTGGTGGCGGAATATTCGATCCGCGGCCTGCGTACCGGCCGGGCGGAGGCGCTCGTCCGCGAGGGCCGGAGGTCCGCCCGCCCGCTGGCCAAGCTCGCGGCCAAACCGCAGCAGGCCCTGTCCGCCTGTCAGCTTGGCGTCACCGTGACCTCACTGATCCTCGGCTGGATGGCCCAGCCTTTGGCGGGCAACCTGCTGCGGCCGCTTTTTCGCCTGATCATGCTGCCGGTGATGCTGGAGAGCATCCTCTCCTTTGTGATCGCCTTTCTGGTCATAACGTATTTGCATGTCGTGCTCGGGGCGATCGTCCCCCGCATGCTGGCCGCCCATAAGGGCGAGTCCTTCGCACTTGCGGCTTCGCTCCCTTTGCTGTGGTTCAGCACTTTGCTCTCGCCGCTGATCCGGCTGCTTAATTTCTCGTCCGGGCGGATCGTCTCGCTATTCGGGCTCCGCGACTTTCCCGACCAAGGCGACGCCCATTCCGAGGAGGAATTGCAGGCGCTGCTCAGTGAGAGTTTGGAGCACGGACAGATTAACAACAGCGAGTATCGTTATGTCAGCCGGATCTTCGCTTTTGACGAATTGACGGCCAAGGACATCATGGTGCCGCGCACGGATATGGTTTGCCTGTATGCGAACAAATCCCGGGAAGAGAATCTGGACATCATCAAACAGGAGCAATATACCCGCTTTCCCGTCGTCGGGGAGAACAAGGACGATATTATCGGGGTAATCAATACGAAGCAGCTGTTTCTGACCCATGGGGACGAACCGGATATGCCTTTGGCTTCGCTCGTTAGCCCGGTGATGACGGCGTCGGAAAATATCCCTTTGTCCAGACTCCTGGCCCGCATGCAAAAAGAACGCTCCCACCTCGCCCTGCTGATCGACGAATACGGCGGAACCTCCGGCCTGGTAACGATCGAAGACGTGCTGGAGGAAATCGTCGGCGATATCCGCGACGAATTCGACGCCGAAGAAGAGCAGGAGATTACCGTTCTGGAGAAGAACCATTATATCGTGGACGGCAAAGTATCGATCTCCCATATCAACGACCTGCTGCTGACCGATTTGGAGGAGGACGAAGCCGACACGATCGGCGGTTGGGTATACGGCCATGATATGGATATTGAAGAAGGCACCCGGCTGGAGCATGGCGACTTCCGTTTTACCGTATTGGAACGAGCAGACAGCCGTATCCGCAAAATCGAGATCGAAAGGGCCGATGCGCCCGAAGCCCTGGACGCCCCCGAGGAAACCGGGCAAATGGAAAGGCATTAAGGCCTGCTGCAAGGTGGGCGCTTATTTGAAAAAAGCTTGAAGATCATGAAGGAAGTGAAGATTATGAGACGCGGACGTTTCGCGCCTACCCCGTCCGGCGACATGCATCTGGGCAACGCCAAAATCGCGTTGTTGTCCTGGCTGCAAATGCGGGCGGCGGGCGGCGTATTTGTGCTGCGGATCGAAGATATCGATATCCAGCGCGCCAGACCGGAGATCACGGAGCGAATTATCGAGGACTTACGCTGGCTTGGGCTGGACTGGGATGAAGGCCCCGGCGAAGGCGGCCGCTTCGGCCCCTATTGGCAAAGCCGGCGGCTGGCGTATTACGAGGAAGCCTTGGCCCGCCTGGAAGCGGCCGGCGGGCTTTATCCCTGCTACTGCAGCCGGGCCGAGCTGCTGGCCGTGGCCGGCGCTCCGCACGGGCTGTCCTCCGAGGGCGCGCCCTATCCCGGCACCTGCCGGGGCTTAAGCCCGGAGGAACGCCGCGAGCGGGCGGCGCGGAAGACGCCGTCGCTGCGGTTCGCGCTCGCCGAGGGCGAGCCCGTGCACTTCGACGACGGCATCGCCGGGCCGATCGCGTTCCCGCCCGGCAGCGGCGGCGACTTCGTCGTGCGGCGGGCGGACGGGCTCTTCTCCTACCAGCTCGCCGTCACGGTCGACGACGCGCTGATGGACATCACCGACGTGCTGCGCGGCGGCGATCTGCTCGATTCCACGCCGCGCCAGCTGGCGCTGTACGCCGCCTTGGGCTACACGCCGCCGGCGTTCGCCCATGCGCCGCTCCTGCTCGGCGAGGACGGCCGCCGGCTCGCCAAACGGCACGGCGACCTCGGCATCGCCGGGCTGCGCGCCGCGGGTGCGGCGCCGGAGGCGGTCATCGGCTGGCTCGCCCATATCAGCGGTCTCACCGACCGCTTCGAGCCGCTCGCCGCCAAGGACCTCATCTCCACCTTTTCCCTGGACAAGGTGTCGAAAGAGCCCTATGTTTTGGATGAAGCAAGTTTACGGCGGCTGATCCGATAGACGGCTGGAGTTATTTATTTAAATAGCAGCCTTTTAGGACGCTATTTGTGCAAATCGCACTCATATCTTAAAAATAGCGGCCAAAAGGGCCGCTATTTTACCGTTTCTCGGGAGAAACGGCCTATTTTCGTGCGCAAATTACTAAATAGCGGCCTATTTCACCCTTATTTTTCGCAAACTCATCCCATTGAAGCAAATAACGCCCAAAAAGGGCGTTATTTATCGGACCGTCGGATCGGCCGAGTTACCGGCCCGGTCTTACAGCAGCGATTCCGCGCCGTCGATCACGATCCGGGCGCCGGTGACATGGATGGATTCGTCGGAGGCGAGGAACGCGACGAGGTCCGCGACGTTTTCTGGCTGCCCCGGCCCGTCCGCAAGCGGCTGGGATCCCTCGGGATATTCCACCGGGATGATGATTTCTTCCAGATCCTCGCTGACTTCCGTGGTCGAATCGATGTTCGTGGCGATCGCGCCGGGACAGATCGAGTTGACGCGGATTTTGTATTTGGCCAGCTCGAGCGCCGTCATTTTGGCGAAGGCGACCTGCCCGGCCTTGGTCGTGCTGTAAGCCGACATGCCGAACCCGGAAAACCGGTCGTTCCCGTTGATCGAACTGGTGATGATGATGCTGCCGCCCCCCTGCTTTTTCAAGTAGGGCACGGTATGTTTGACGGTCAGGAAGGTGCCGTTCAAGTTGATGCGCAGCGTTTTTTCCCACTCTTCAAAGGTCATTTCGTCGACCGGCGCCAAGGCGCCGTTAATCCCCGCGTTGGCGAATACGATATCGATACCGCCGAACGCTTCGGCGACTTCACGCACCGCCCGCTCCATCCGCTCGGGGTCGGACACATCCACATCGAAGGCGCGGGACACACCGCGGTAAATACTGTTGATCTGGTGCTCGGTGCTGCGGGTGCGGTCATTCATCAGGTCGAAGAGCGCGACTTTGGCTCCTTCTCTTGCCAGCTTGATCGCCGTCGCCTTGCCGATTCCCGAGCCCGCTCCGGTCACGATCGCTGTCTTGCCCTGAAAACGCTGACGGTTGCTTTGACTTTCAGTCATGATGCCACACGCTCCTATTTCATGAATTGGGTAAAGACTTAGGAAGTTCCTGTCTCAAGATTACCCAAAAAGAGGTGTCGTTTAATCAGCCGCCAAGCTCACAAATCCCTTTTCATAAAAATCGAGCGCGAAATCAAATAAGAAACAACGATCACCAGAACCGTCCCGCTTCCGATCAGCAGCCCGGCTTGCAGGCGATGGGCGGTCAAGAAATCCAGCGCCGGAGCCATGTCGCGGCTGCCGAGCAGGCTGGTCACCGCGCCGTTGCCGATCATAATGATAACCATCATCCCCACATTGAGATATTGGGCTCCTTTTAGTCCCAGCCAGTAATAAAGCGGCAAATAAACGGATATAAACAGGCTCATCGTCACCGTGGTGCCGACCGCAAGCGCCGTGTTGATTCGGACCGTTCCGAAATCAAGCAGGTCGGTGGCGATGTTCATCAACAGGCAAACAGCGATCGATAAGACCAAAATAATGAAGGAGGAAGCGTATTTCGCCAGAACAAGCTGATTCCGCTTGAGCGGGAGACTGACCAAAAACTGCTGATTCGGCTGTCTCATATCGGCCCCGATGGTGAGAATCAGCAGCACGCCGGGAAGCAACCCGTAGAGCATGGTGCCTCCGGTGCCGCTAATAATGCCGGAAAAGGCGACCGCATAAATGACAAGCAACCACAGATAGCGCCGCATCAACAGAAAATCCTTGCGCACAAGCCCCAAAATGTTAGGCATGCAGCTTCCCTCCTTTGACCATGAAATACATAATGTCTTCCAATGTCGGCCGCTGATATAGGACCTCGTCCCCGAATATTTCCATCGCTTTCTCCCGGTCACAGGCCAACCCTTCGAATCCGACCGACGTCTCGCGGACGCCGAGCAGCTCCCGGCGAATATCGCCGTCAAGTAGTTCTTTGCCGCCTTTCACGATTACGTATTTTTCCATAACTTCATCCTTGTTGTCGGAAAAGACCAGCCGCCCCCGGTTGATAAATGTGACGTAATCGGCGACCCGGTCCAAATCCGTTGTCAAATGGGTGGAAAACAGGATCGTATTCTTCTCCTCCTGGATGTAATCGGCGAGCAGGTCCAGCATTTCCCGGCGGAAGATCGGATCCAGACCGGCCGTCGGCTCGTCCATGATCAACAGGGACGGATGATGGGACAACGCCAGCGTAATCGAATACTTCGTCTTCATTCCTTTGGAGCAATCCTTAATTTTTTTGCGCGGAGACAGTTCGAACAGCTCCATATATTTACGGTAAAGCTCCTCGTCCCACTTCTCGTAAAACGGGGCGATAATCCGCTTCATCTGCTCCATCGACAAATATTCATAATAGATATTTTCATCGGAAATATAGCCTATGTCCTGCTTAAAAGCGCCCTTCAAGTGGCCCGCCTCATGGCCGAGCACCGATATGCTCCCGCGGTCAGGCACCACCATGCCCATAATCGCTTTAATGAGCGTGCTCTTCCCGGCCCCGTTGGGACCGATCAAGCCCGTGATGTAGCCTCGCGGTACCCCGAATGAAATGTCGGACAACGAATAGGCGTCAAAATTTTTGGTCAACCCTTTTATCTCTATCGCATTCGTATCGCTCATGGCGCTCATTGTACGCATTGCGTTCATTTTTCATGACCTCCTTCATTCTCAACCAATCTGATCCAATCGATCAATTCGTCGACGCTGACCGGAATGCTGCGGCATTCCTCCAGAATCTCCCTGATCTTGTCCTCCAGTAACCGGATCCGCTGCTCGCGGATAAATTCCTGATTTCCTCCGGCCACAAAAGAGCCTTTGCCCACCAAGGAGTCGATCAGCCCTTCCTGCTCCAGCTCGTTATATGCCCGCTTCGTCGTGATGACGCTGATTTGCAGGTCTTTGGCCAATTGACGGATGGACGGGAGCGGGGTTCCCGGCGCGAGTTCCCCCTGGAGGATGCTCCCCCGTATCTGTCTTACGATTTGCAGATAGATCGGTTCACCGGAGGAAGGGGACAGCAAAATTTTCATGGTTCATCCTCCTCGTTATTGTACTTCTTGTCATTAATGTATATATACAATATATACTTTATATCGTTAGAATTCAACTGCCACTCCTTTTCATAAAAAAACAGCCCCGGAAACCGGAGCTGTAGCAGCATGGCCTGTTCACTGCTGAAACCAATGCTGGAGCATTTCATGAAATTTCTCTTGCGGGGTCGGCGTGGCTATCAACCAGTCTTCATCTTCTCTGGAGCTGGCGCGGATAAGCCAATTGAGATGGTGGTTGTTCATGAATTGGGCGCTTTGGCACTCCCATTTCATCCCATGCCGGGCAAACAGGCGAAGATCTCCTTGGGATACGCTGGTTTTCATGCATTTGGCGAGCGCGATAATCCCCTCTTGATCGTCCGATATTTTGGACAATTCCTCCATAATTTCCTCCATATCCAGTTCATCGGCGCGGGAATGGATGTCTTCAAATTGCCGCTTGGACAGCAGCAATGCCGGGATTTCTTCCGGCGTCCGCCGATTCCACTTCAGCTTGTCGGCCAGAATGCCGCATGCCTCCTTCACGCCGCCGATTTCATCCACCCGGTGAAGAGCAGGTTCCCCCTGCCATAATTCCATCGCCATAACTTTCTCGTCGGTAACAAGCAGGGATTCTTCATAGATGCCGGTTCCGGTCTTGTATTTCATCCAGCATGCTTTGTCCGCAAACAAAAGCGGGGCAAGTCCGGAAAACGCCCGCTCCTCAAGCTCGACACCACCGCCGGCTTTCCGGAGGATTCCCTTGGCGAGCAGGGATTCGCGGGCTTTCTCCCAATCCTCGTTCATCTCCCCTTGCGCATAATAGGTGAGGATCGGATTATCTCCCTCCGTCGAAGCTCCCGCTCCAAACAGCTCTGACAGGAAATAAAGCTCATTGGTTTCCAGAATGACGGTTTGTTTTTGCGATGTCTCCGCTATGATCATCAGTATATCTCCTTTGTACATAGCCTTTTTACGCTTTAATAGCACATTTTATTAAATAGGTTACAATATTGAAATAATTTAAGTTGTAGCTATCATACCACTGTTTACGGGGCTTGTGGGCATAAATTTATTCCAATCCGTTACTAAATACCCATAAAAATAGGAAGTGAAGCACATTTTTTATTCGTATATGAAACTTATTTCCGCGTTTATACGTAATAGAGGCAAGCGGATCGCATATTTGGAATCTATCATTTTCGTCATCCGTCACAAAACCTTAATTGAATTATAATATAATCTTAATCTTTTTTCGATTTAATCACGACTAATCAACAATTTATAAAAATGCTATTCACTTTCGAAAATCCTTTATTTATCAAAGGTTTTAGGCGCTCAATAGTAATCATATCTGATCAACAACAAAAATAAATAAATGCTTCGGTCGTGGGGACGTTGTGGGCAATAAAAAAGAAGCCAAAATACTCGGCTTCTTTTTTGTGTTTAAAACAGCATCGTTATTTCCACTTTATACAAATCCGCGAGTAATAGAGCATCGCTAAGACGTATGTCTTCCGGGTGTTCTTCGAAATGTTGCAGTGTACTCATTGACATGCCAAGATGATCTGCTGCTTCTTCCAGCGTGATACCATTATTACTTCTGATCTCGGAAATTTTCCACATGCAAGGTCCTCCAGTTTCGTTTGTGTTTTGTGATCATAACATGGTACAATTTACCGGAAATAACTTGTCCAACTGAAAGGAGCAACAAGTTTGTACTTCTCCCGTGGGAGAAGTCTGCTGAAAGTGCGCTTAAAGGAACGGGGTATAAAACAGGCCGAACTAGCAAGAAGAACAGGAATATCTCGGCAAATGATATCCCAATACGCCAATAATAAATCCTCAATGTCCGTTGAAGTTATGAAGACGATTTCGTATGTACTAGGATGTCATATGGAGGATTTATATCAATGGGAGCAGCACAATAAAGAGTAGGCTTCTCCCCGGGAATTTTGTAAGGCGTCACCTTACAGTCATTATACTACATTACAACTTAGCCACTTATTCCCGCATTTTCTTCTTTCCGATCCCCTCCTTTGCATACCTCGTTTTAATGGTTATTTCGGACAATGCAAGCGTTTTATTTATGTTATACCAAATAAATCATACGCTTGTCTCATTTGTCTCATTAAGGCCCTAACTCTTAGGACATTTATAATAGAACACTTGTTCTTATTATATATTCATATTACCATTTTGGCAATTAATATTTGCCGTTTTGGTAATGACGATTTTTTCTTTAGTATGGATGAATTTCCCTACCTTTGATAGACTTGATGTCAAAGGAGGTTGGATATGAAAAGAGCATTTTTATTTTTGTTGTCGGTCGTGCTTGCGTTTACGGTATCTACGAGTGTTTCGACGGCTGCGGGTGAAATCAAGGTACTTTTAAATGGTCAGCAGCTTAATTTTGACGCCAAACCAACCGTTGTTGAAGGAACAACTCTTGTCCCTCTTAGAGCGATCTTTGAGGCAATGAACGCTACTGTAAAATGGGATAATGCAACAAGTACAGTAACGGCAGAGAAAGATGGAACCACGGTTAAGCTGACAATTAATCAAAAGGTCGCCTATAAAAATGGTGCAGAAATAACCTTAAGCGCTCCAGGTAAAATAATTAACGGTAGCACTATGGTTCCGCTTCGGTTTATTGGGGAATCGTTTGGGGCAACTGTAAAATGGGACAACACCACCCAAACAGTTACTATTACTACAGCAGACGGAACAATTACATACGATGTTGCACTAAATTTTCCCGCCGATAAATACCCGGAAACAGCAGCTCATATCGCGTCTGCAATCGCAAAAGGCGAATCGCCTATCTGTACTATTGACCGTGACGGAGCAGAAGAAAATCGAAAAGATTCTTTAGCTGGCATCGAAACCAAGGACGGTTATGATCGCGATGAATGGCCTATGGCGATGTGTGAGGAAGGTGGAACCGGCGCAGATGTAGCCTATGTGGAATCAAGTGATAATCGTGGTGCAGGATCATGGGTAGGTAATCAATTGGAAAACTACCCGGATGGAACACGGGTATTGTTTGTAATTAATGGCGGGGTTTCTGGAGAGGTAAAAGAAGCGCCAAAACAACCCGAAAAGGATACTGAACCTACACCTACCGAAAAGCCTAGGGAAGTCTATTACAAGAACTGCACCGCCGTTCGTGAAGCTGGAGCAGCGCCATTGCATGCCGGGGATCCCGGGTATAGTCGAGCGCTTGATCGTGACGGTGATGGAGTAGCTTGCGAATAAACGAGAAGACCACGGAGGCCAAATGCTTCACGTGGTCTTTTGGCTTTTTATCGCTGCCCCAATCTCCCCTACATACTTCCCGAGCTTGATACTTATCTCCGCTTTCATAACGTCCCTTGTCATGGAAAATTTGTCCTGGTAACCTCGGCATGTAAAGTGGTAACGGATAACAAATCCATCATGTTCCTCGTTCTGGATGACTATACCGTTTCCTTTGAGTGTTTGCCTTAGGGCTTTCATATCCGTTATTACTCTATCCTCGATAACCCTTCCGCACATTTCAAACGTCTTTTTGAGTATGTTGTCTGTGTACTTTAGATCGGTAATGCTCTTTTGGACCATCGCATGGATATGGGTTAGCAATATATAATCCCGCATCATTTCGCGTTCTTCCATTGTAATCATCCCGGCTTTATCCTGTATCATCCAAACACCTCACTGAGCACGAACGTTTGTTTGTATTATATGCCGATATCTCCCCTATATGCAACACATAAAAATGACCACTTTGGCTTATGCCTCTGTGGTCTTTTTATCACGTTCTACTTTTTCGTCCAGCGCTTTAATTACGTACTCATTCAACGTGTGTCCTGTGGCCTTTGCTGCTGCTTCGTACACCGCTTTACGCCCTTTGGGCACATAAGGGTATAGCCGATCATAATTAGCAGCATTGTACTTGTTTTTAGCGCGAGTAGCTGATGTGCCCCTGTTGTCAGTCATGCAATCCCCTCCTGTTAAAAATCATAAACCAAAAACAATACTCACGCAAGTATAAAAAAGTGTTGACAATATACTAGCGTGAGTATATAATAAGGGTAACAAATCAAACGGGAGGAATTTTAAATGAACAACTTAACTAATGTATACGCAGAGTGGAGAATGGTATCCGAGGAAATGATCGCTGATGGATACGCCGGGTCGGTTGATTGCGGTGAAACGGTAGTCAGAGAGGATTTTTCAACTTTTGCTGGTCTGGACGAAGTAATCCCATTCGGGGCGATGTTAGAGCTTGAACAAGCGTATGAAACCGCCTGATGAGGCCCGAGGGATACGGGCCGAAACGCCGAGAGGCGTCGCGGATATCCGCCACGAGGCCGACATGCATGGAGGCCCTTTACATATATAGTTCTTTGAAAAAAGGATAATTGCGTTTCTTGTAGAATTTTAATTATCGGGAGGGATCAACGTGAATTTAAGCGAAGTGATATCTGAAAAACTTGCGCAAGATGAACAACCTGTTCTCGACAATGACAGCGAGTATTATTTTGTTTACGGGCACATAGTAAGGTATTTTTTAGCTAGATTGTCTCCTCAAGGGGAAAGAACTTTAGAGGTACAATCTTGGGAGCAAAAATTTGATAATGCCAGAGTGCCAGCTAACCAAAAACAAATTGTAGAATCTTTTATGCGCCATAACGAGAGATTAATTAACTACAAAAATGTAAAGCTAAAGCGTGCTCTTGCTATGTTTTTCGGGTACAAGCCTGATATGTTAAAACATCATGGTGATGCCTCACAGTTTTATTCTCTTGGGCTAACAGTACAAGGTCTGTTCAAGTAAATTTATTACACAACCAAAACACATGGTGTATTGAAATTTGTAATGATTCAAGCTTTTATCCCCTCGACCGTAACATAAGATGTATATAAAAAGCCCCACCGACCATATAGGTTAGTGGGCTTCTTTTTTCAGTAATATGTATAAAATTAAGATCCTCTTCAAGAAACGCTCTCTTGTGTCTTAATTAGATTTATGCTGTTTCTTTCAGAAACCCATTTTTCGTTCAATTTTAAAAGTTCCTCAAACAAACCTGGAAACTCACCTTTTAAATCTCCAATTTCGTTATCTATTGCCATGTTTTTGCAATTATTCCATGATGTTTTATGTGTTCTTATGTAACTCGTTTTTGTTAAACCAAGCTTAGACTGAGTTTCTTGTGAAATTAATATATCGAACTCTGGATCTGGATCAATGTTGCCTAAACTGGATATCGGAAGTGTTTCATAGTCGATGTTAAAATAGGATGTTGCGTTCTTTTCATAACCAATAACTAGGACAGGACGACTTTTAACCTTTATCTTTCCTGCCCCAGGATCAAAATATTTCTCTAGTGATTTAAAAATTTTTCCAACATTGGTTTTTGGATCGGACAAATTTATTACACCTCACTGCAATACGCTATCTTCATCGTTCTTCATCATATCCAAGATCATATTTTCTTTTAATATAATCATATTTCCCTGATCGTGAGCGCTTAATCCTGCTCGAGATATTTTATAACATTGATCACCATGGGACTTTTCCCTTAAAGTCCACGCAGATAGAGGACCAAATTCATGCATAACTTCTCGGATTGTGTATTCTTCTTCATCAGTAAGAACAACCTTTTCATCAAGAAAATAAAAATTGTTACGCACTTTTTTATTAACTGGTCCATGTACCCAACCTTCAAAGTCATCTGCAAAAAGCCATTCTCCGAAATTTTCATAATGTCTCTTTTGACAAAAATAAAGTAATTTATGTAACTTCATTTCAGTGAGGTCGTTTTCTATTTCAGTCATTCGAAATATGGATAGATATAATGTTCTTACCGCTGCAGCAATTTCTAATATATCGCGTGGCACAACAGACACCTCCTTGCGATCTGATCTAATTGTTTTAATTTGAAAAATGTTGCCTTATTCAAATTCAATATACAACTTAAGAACTAAAAAGGAAAGCATATTTTCCAAAATTTCTTAATTTGTTTATTTTAATCTCATTTTTTTCACTCCTTCCTCGTAATTATATTTTACAACTCACAAATAAAACTCGGCGGACAACCCAAGGACAACTTAAGGATTAACAAAAAAAAGCCCCACCAACTGGACGTTGACAGGGCTTCTACCGGTGCTACCGGATTGCATATCGGCAAGGGTGCCTGATATGTGATTTTATTATACCAAATTATTCCTCTTTGTCATCGCTATTTTTTGCATCCGTGTACGCTTCCGCGAGCATATAAACCACGCATGCGCCTACGGCCGTGATAATGCCGGTGATTTGTACCGTAGCGTTCTCAGATGCGCCGAAAGCCCCCAAAACGGACGTAGCAAGCGCGGCGATCAGCGCCCAAAATTTACGACTAGAAAGTTTTTGTCTCCAGTTCACCTTCATGATTATTTACCCTCCTTTTTAAACAACCCCATATTGTGAAGCATTTGAATCGTTACTAACTCTGCCCGCCCCTTATCGTTAGATGTGGTGATTGCGCCAGCTGCCTTTGCTGCTCCAATAGCTTCATGCGCCCACGCTGGCGGCTCCTGATTCCCCGATACGTTTACAACTTTTTCTAATGTGGCGATCCGCTTTTCAAGTGTGGTTATCGTAGCCTCAAGCTCTGCAATTTTAGCCATGTCTTCCCCCGCCTCTTCGTCATATTTGGTTAAGTTATTTGAATTGATGATGCTTATAAGTTTGTTTGCATACTCTGGATCCGTAGCATAGCCACAAGCATAGAGCGCTTTACACTGTTCTTCCGGAGTTGTGGCGGCACGTACACGCGCGTAACGGGTATTCCCGAATAAAAGGTCCTGGTCTTTGTAGAAGTCGTACAGGCTCTTATAAGCCCTCCAGTTAGCCGATGTGGTGACCTTAGTTCCGTTGTAAACTTCCCATGTCTTCGTGTTCACGCTGGACCCATCCCAATATGGAGTTGTCTTGCCACTGCCTACCTTATATCCCCCGAGGTTGTTCCAGTCGTTTATCTTGCCGCCTGTCTCTAGCCAGTTTTGCGCCAGCCTGACAGAGGGGAACATCTTGCTACCTTCCTGCCTGACTTGTACAACGATCGGTGCAAGCAGAGCGAAAAATTTAGCTTTGGAATATTTTTTACCCAACCCTATCCCCTCCCCCTATTTAAGTCCACCCGTGATAATAAAGGTGGCGATTGCCAAAATAATAGCCCCGGCAAATGTGCGCCAGAGCCATTTTTGACCGTCTTCGATTTTGTCCAAACGTTTGTGCGCCGACTTCGCTGATTCCAGTGCGGCCACCGCTGTCTCATTTGCAGATATTGCCCGATCCAGTTTTTCGTCCATGTTGTCCACCTTCGTTTCCACCCTTGTTATCCGCTGGAGTGTTTCTGCTTGAATATCATCCATCCTACTTCACCCGTCTCTTTCTACTTTTTTTCTAGCTCTTCTATTCTCTTGTCAGCGGAATCCCTGATGGCTTGTAAAAACTCTTTTTCCTGGCCTGGGTAGTAAATGAGCGCAGCAGATATTACAGCACAAATGTCTCTTACATTAGGCTCGATTTCTACCATTAGTTTAGGTTTAATAATCATTACAACACCCCTTTTTAGCATAATAAAAAACCCCGTCGATTTGACGGGGTTTTAGTCCGTTACTAATTAATTTTGACTTTGAAGTTCGGCTAATTTAGCTTCGGTTTCTGCAATTATCTTTTTGGTTGATTCAATAGCCGGTTTACGCAAGTTTATGCCCCATTCTTTATCTTCCTCAGATAAGTCAGTTCTTTCACTTATTGTTTTAACCATGCGTTCATAGTTATCCAATTTTTCTTTTTGAGCGTTGAGGTAGTTTGTCATATCTTCGATTTGCTCCTCTTTACTCTTACTATTTATTACAGGCAATTGTTCCTCCTCCTTTTGAGCAAGTATGTTAAGCTCTTCCGACAATGTATCAAATGATTTATCCGCCGTGACTGTCCTGCTATCAGCCTTATACCCAACATCGTAACCCAATGCATTTAATACCGTTCTTACCTGTAAGTAAGTGCTTCCTTGATAAACCAATGGATCGGAGTCTAGTGTTTTTTCTTCACCATTCACAATAAACGTAATTTTTTCAAACGACGCTTGAACATATTCTTTTACCGGAGCAGCGACAGCTGTAGTTGTCATTCCTACAGCAATACCAATGAAAAGTGTCAAAATAGTATATAAAGGCTTTTTCATTTGATTTACCTCCTGCATTTTTTTATATTGTATATCAAATTGCAGGGAAAATCATCCTATCAATACATCGTTTACATATACTCCATTGGGCGCATTAATGTAGATCGCACCTGACGCAGAAGTGATAAAACCACTTTTCTCAAACAATAATTCTACGGTTGTATCATTATCGAGTATCGAGAACACGTTGTCATTACCACTACCTGAGAAGATGCCAATGTCTGCATACCCAGAACGCATTTCTACTCGCCTTTCCCCTACATCACCCGTCATTACCGTTGCCCCTATGACTGTACCACCTTCAATCTCAGCCCCATAAATATACGATCCGTAAATCTCTCCGCCTTCTATTTCAGTGCCCGTTATGGTTGATGCAGATATATCTCCGCTAAACTCTGCACCCTCCGCGATCATATGCCCATCTTCATCTACACTGAAATTACTCCCTATTTCGATACTTCCGCCGATAAACTGCCCCGCTCTCACGATCCCGGTAAATTCGTATTCCTCGTTGATCGGGTCAAAATATAGAGCATCCGAATAACTACCATTGCCGTTACCTTTTTGCATGCGGAATTCATCGGCGTTCCAGATTGAGCGGGCCAACTTGTCGTACCGCTCGATTACGATACCATCATCCGGCCCTATCTTAACCCCATACATCCATTTGTCTTTGCCTACTGTTGTGGTTTGGATGCGGTATATAGTGTCCTGGATGCCGTCGATGTAGTTGGCTATGACCACTTTGCTGTTGATACGGCGTTTTGGACTAAAGGCATATTGGATGATTCGCTGGGCTTCGTTAATCCCTAATTCTTCATCAATGGCATCCGCTGTATCCCCGAGCTCAAAGTATTCAAGTCCTTCAAATTCCGGTAAAGTGTTTAGCTCCACAACATCTATTTCATAGGCTGTCTGTACGACACCAGATTGCCCGTTTACGTCCTTTACAATGCCCCGAAGGTTCTTGCCTAGCCTAAACTGTACGCCTCTATCTTGGCCCCGTCTCGTGAGCAAGGAAATAGAGTATTTGTCGAACTTCAATTCGCCGCCGCATTGGGCCGCAATCTCCAGTATAACCGCTCGCGCCGATACACCTTCTTTCAGGTCAACACTTATTAAGCCCGTAGGTTGCACCGTACCAACTGTAAAACCAGTACCTTCAAGAGCCCTGTTAAGCAATACCGCCGGGGATCCCGTATGAATAAACCCGCCCTCAAAGATAGTAAAAAGCAGGTCATAAGCGACCTGCTCACACTCTACTGCTATGACAACTTCTCCGCTTTCTGCCCTTGTGCGGCGGTGATGGATAATATTAAACCATTGTCCCTCTGCTTCGGCAAAGTTGCCAATTTGGATGTATGGGCTTTTGTCGTCGTCGAGGTAGACGGAGAAATTAAGCGTATAAGCCCCGTTGATTTGTTCGCTGATCTCGTCATCGAAATAATCATCCAACACGGCCACGGGCTGTTTTGATGCGTTTAAGATGGTTATCAATGTTTCACCCCCAATGTAAAAAGCCCCGCTTTATTAGCGAGGCTTGCTGCATAGTATCGTCCTATTGCTCATAGCTAAAAGGAGAATTGACGATCACTACCCGCTCCAAATCGCTTATCGTATAACGTTCTGCTGTTAAAGTCAACTACGAACACGTCGAGAGCTTCTTCGGACAATGTATTTACCGTTCGCGTAGGGCTTTGATCGTTGTCTTTAAATGCTGCCGAACATAAGCAACTTACATACAAAACACCGTTAATTGTTATCGATGCGTCATAGTGTATATGACCGCTTATGACTGCGATCACATCACCAGGAGTGGAAAATGTTTTGTTGATATTGTACACGTAATCCGTAATTGTTCCGCTACCTTGATAACTCGAACCATTTTTATAAGCCTCGATTAGCCCCTTGATGGCCTCGCCGTTAATTTGATCAACGCTCCCAAAAATACCGTTGATCGGATGGTGCATAAAAATAATAACCCTCCATCCCGCGGGAGTCGCTAATGCCTCGTTTGCAAACCAACTTATTTGATCCTGACGGAATGCTGACTTGTTTTGAGATACATATTTGTTCGTACCATCTGGATTGGCGATATACGGATTATCTGATGAATTAAGAATGATCACCCTCGCTTTATGTCTTGCAATATCATAGTAATAATACCCTAGTGATCGATTGCTACCATCTTGCTCTATGTCATATTTTTCTGTCGGTTTTACAATACGCGCATACATCTCGTTAGGATTAATAACATCCGACAATAAGTTGCCGTGCTCGCTTGCATACCAGCTTCCATCGTCGTGGTTACCTTTGCAGACAAAAGACGGGCAACTATCGTCAAAAAATAAGCGCATAGCGTTCGTGATATCTGCGGCATTTCCTGCTTTTGCTTGGTCGCCGTCAACGATATCTCCACCATGCACTTTAAAATCAAACGATATATATTTTTGCAGATCACTGATGTTTTTTAAGTGCTGTAAAGATGCTTGTTTTTGAGTGAGACGATTAGTTGCATATGTGGCATAGTGCGTATCTGTGATATAACCAAACGTCAGAGTGTCCGGTGTTTGCAATTCTTTAACTCCCTCGGAAAACGATAAGAAGGAGTTGCTGAAGTGATCAGGTGCAACCAATAGTTTGCGCAACTGAGTTGCATCGGCAATTTCGGTGAATTGCCCGTATGTTCCATCAGTGAAGATGTTTCGCCACGCGATACAAGGGTTTGCAGCACTGCTAACCATGATAATCTGTACAAACCCCGACGAATGATCATAAGCCGGGATAATAACCCAAATACCTCTATTTTGCAATCGGGGCGGTAATGTGCTCGCATCAGTCATTGCGTTGTTTTCAGCTGTTGTAAGATACCAAAATCCTACCTTATTTAGTTGCAAGAACGATGTTGGTACAGGATTCAACGACGATATCCGTCTGCCTTTTCCGTCATTTTGAGTAAGGATCGTCTGATAATTAGTTTGGGCTTCCGTTTTGGTTAGTCTCAATGCCATATCTGATTGGAGCTGTACAACGATGTCGTCATTCGTTATTGTTCCTGTTGTTCCTCCTACCTCGACCCAACCTCTAAAATTGCTGCCGTCTGCGCCATGTACTACCCCGCGAAACTGCCGGTTGTCGTATCCAAATATAAAGTCGATCGTTTTTCGCCCGAAAACGCCTGGCCTTACGTGAATTTGAACATTGACAGTCTGTCCATCCCCAACAGCCGGCGGCAAGTTAGCTGTCTGACCACCTGTAACATTAAAGTTGTGGTACCCAGGAGGTAATTCCAAAATATCTCCAGTGTAGGTTCCACCTGATGTCGCTGTTGATCCGTTAGTAGGGTGTGCTGTACCGTCGTCCTGAGTAAGTTTATAGCGCTGTGTTAATGCTATAGCCGATGTGTTGGCGGATATCTGAGTGTTTGCGTCATCAATTTCATTCTGTAAATCAGATATTGCGGAGGTGATTTGTTGGTCTATCTCTTGCTCCAAATCCGCCAACTG
>NZ_JAZHPZ010000030.1:0-11457 GCF_036553665.1 Paenibacillus haidiansis
ACCCTGAGCTAAACATGAAAGCAAAGAATCCAGGGGGAGTCGGTGGCTGGGGACTATAGAAAGGGCATGCGGGAACAAGGGTGTTGTGTCCAATACCCACTTTGTTCCATATCATGCACGTCTCCACGTCACCCTAGCGATTCTCACTCCCATGTCTCAACGGGTCAAGCCCTATCATTCCTTCGTCACATCTAACTAAGGGGTGGAGGTCGGTTTTTCTAACGGAACGGGTCCGAGCCCTTTTGCGCAACGTCTCCCGATACTCCGTGCTTCTTGTCATCCTGCGAATGCATCAACTGGTGAAATAACGCTCTTAAGCCGCTTGCGGAAACACTTTAGCTGAACTGTATGCTTCGTTGCTCTTTGCCAGACTGACGAGCATTCGAGCCACTTTACCGCATAGTTTCATAATGGATTTCATTTTCTTGAGCTTTTTCACATCGACATTGTAGTGGTGCAGGGCTCTAACATCCGGATTAGTCATAACCATGCACATCGTCATGAGATAAAGGAAGCGCCGGAGACGAGGGCGGCCACGCTTGCTAAGTACCATTTTTCCACGCCATTTCCCTGAGCTGGCTTCAGCCAGGTTAAGACCTGCATGTCGAAGTAAAGCATTACCGTGAGCATAGCCACTCAGATCACCGGCTTCACCTAAAATACCGGCTAAGCTGATTGCATTACACCTTGAATAGCAAGCATCTTCTTCGCATAAGGGATGCGCTTAAGAACGAGTTGGAGTTCATTTTCGATTTGCTCAAGCTGACGTTGGGCCAGGTCGTATTCTTCGAGTAATTGACTTAAGTGCAGCTTGTAGGCGTGCAAAGCCTGTGTAGCGCCAACGCTGCGTTTAGCCAATGCGATGAGCTGCGCGGCTCGCTGCAAACCCGCGTGACGTTTCACATATTGTTTCCAGCCGGCTATGACTTGCTCGGTTGTTAAACGGCTAATTTCTGTAGGAAGAGGAAAGAGCCTTAATGTGGCAATGCTACTTGTGCAGGTTAAGATTTTAAAGACTTGCCGCAGTTCCGGGAACACAATATCTACCCAGCGATGAATCTGGTTAACAGCGCTATTAAGCCGTTTGGTAACCGTGTCTCGGTTGGCCATGAGAATTCGCAGTTCCTTGTAGGCTTCCGGATTGAAACGTACGGGGGAATAGTAGCCGTTTTTGACCATATCTGCGATGACAAGCGCGTCCTTACGGTCGCTTTTAGAGGGAGTATTGTCCCGATTTTCCTTGTTCTTTTTGACGAGGTGGGGATTCACAAGAACCGCCTCAATCTCTTGCTCTGAAAACCAGCGAGCCAGACTCAGCCAGTAGTGGCCGGTAGGTTCCATACCTACAATAACTTTGCTCAGTTTGTAAGATTTGAGTAGATCTCGAATCCAGCGGCTGAACAGCTGAAATCCCTCGTCGTGGTTGCCAAATTCCAGCGGCGATCCTAGAGCAATTCCCCGAAAGCTGACCGCACGGGCGACGTGAGTCTCTTGGGCAATATCTACGCCGACAACCAGATGCGATGAGGAAATGTTTTCAATGAGTTGATTTTGCTTGTCTTGAGCTTTAAACTTCATAGTAGAGCGACCTCCTAGATGGTGAGATTAAAAGGGCTGTAGACCCGTTTCCAACTCCCATGTTACAGAGGCGCTCTTTTTTGTACAAAGTCCAAATTATTCATTCTACAGGAATTCTAACGGGAAACTATAGCTCAATGAAGACATTTGAAGGCAGCTGACCAAAAGCCAGCTGCCTTTTTCCTAACGGGTAGAGTTTAATTAAAACCGTTTTTTATTTTACTCAATCAATTCATTTCGACTAGAATTAGATTATTTTAGAATTTTGAATGGAGTTGAAGATTAAACAGCTATTCAATCACGATATTTTAAAACAAGCAGCAGAACTATACGGTATTTGCAAAAACTCGATGATCGAATTAAATGGGTTTCAAAACTTCGTTTACTCTGGGATAGTCGGAGATCGTGAAGTGATTTTAAGAATTGCTCATGTCACACATCGGAATGAATTATTAACTAGAGCGGAATTAGATTTTATCATGTTCCTGGCTGATTGCGGAATGAAAGTAGCGAGGCCTATTCAGTCTTTATCAGGTGATCTAATTCATATAATTTACGAAACCTTTGTTGTGACAGCTTTTGAGAAAGCCCCCGGCAGAAATGCTGTAATAGCCGAGGAGAGTAATACAATTTATGAAAATATCGGCCAAATGGTTGGGAAAATACATAAGTTTTCACTTAATTATTCGTCCCAACATTCACGCTATGAGTGTGATAATAATGCTCTATTAGCTTCATTTAATAAGTATTGTCCGTTAGAATACACAATAACTTTGATCGTTTAATGACTGAAGTTAACGATCTACCGAAGGAAGGCCTTATTCAAGGGGATATTAGCCCTGGCAATTATCTTAATGACAAGGATAAAGCCTTTATAATTGACTATGGCGAGACGGAATATAGCTGGTTTGTTTCTGATATTGCTACACCATTATCTTACGAAATCCCGATTCCGTGGGTTGTGTCTGGTGATGTAAGGAAAGAGATTGCAAAGCTTTACTATAGCAACTTCTTAAACGGCTATTGTAAGGAAAAATGATGACTTAAAGTCATAAAAATTAGGCATGCTAAATCTTGAGCTTGTTGCCCTCTTTCATACGCCCGGTTACTTCTTGCTCTTCGCTTGTTATTCTTCTCCATTGGCTTTGTTTTCCCCATGCGCTTAAAACAGTTTGGTCTATCACGGGTATAACTTGTATAAGTTAATTTGTTCAATAACTTCGTCATTTGAATGATTCTCTTTATAGATTTTCATGAAGTAATTTAATACATTTTGACTGAATGAAGAAGTAGAATCCACTTTTGGGTGTGCATTAATAACTAACAGTTTGCTCATTTAAGTTCCTCCATTTTGTTTTTAGTTTGTACATCAAAGAAGACAACCGTAGGAAGATATCAGTGACAATGATCAATAAAAAATTTAGGATTGCCTTTCAAACAAACGGACAGCTCCTTGAAGTTTGTCCGGATTTATAAAATCCGTATTTCATCCCTTTAGTACCTCTTTTTACAGATAACGATATTGAATGGAGATGAGAAAAGAATGGAAAGTTAGAATGCATGGGATAGAGAGGATGAACCCCCGCAAGTCACCATAAAAGAGGGCTGCACCGTTTCATGGAACCCTCTTGCCGCTCACGCAGAAGATCCATCTACCTTGCTGGCGAGGATTTGAACTTTGTTTGGAACGAGTACGAGGTTACTCGTTTTGAGGAAATGTGGAACCAAAGGAGGGGGCTATAAGAAATCGCCAGCCTGCTTCAGCGTGATCCGGATGAGGTGGCCGTGCTTATTATCGACCGGATAGACAAGGGCACATAAAGCCCCAGAACTGAAGGGAGGAGAAGACTATGGACAACGAGGAAAAATTCAAATTGATCCGGCGTATCATTGATCAATGTAAAAATTACCCTGCCTGTCCACACAACTTACCTTCTCATCACGGACTTGAGGAACTTTACAAATGGAGGAGGAGCCAGGTCGATATGATATGGCTAGGACATTTTTTAGGTGAATTTGAGCGAAAGGAGAGGGTTATGGGGCCGTATCGTAAAGACCAGCATGTCATGAGCTGATCCGCAGCCTGGAGCCGTATGCGGCGGGGACTTCAGTTCACGTAGCGAATGCGGCTGTCCTAATGGCTTCCGAACGAGCCAGCGTAATTACCGGCGATGTGGCCAATGTGACCTGCGACGAAATCGTCGACTGATGGGTAAAGAAGCATCTTGCAACTATCGTGCAGGAACTTACAATATATGTTAGTATAGATTAAATTAGATTTCGTATTAGGGAGGAGGGGGAATCTATGGTGGAACCAACTGATCGTCGGAGACGCCATGCATGAGTGGCCACTACGCGTCGTATTATGGAGCCTTGTCAGAGGAACACATGACGTGGAAGCCGCACGTGAAATCGATGACGCTCGGCGGGCTGGCCACTGATAAATCTGCTGAACTGGCAAGTCGCGATTTTTCTTTACTCAGTTGGATCTTTCGACGTGCCTCTCAGGAGAGAACCTTTGGAAAGACGCGAAGACGTGCTGGAGGAATTCGACGCGAAAGTCATCAAGCATGAAAAGCTGTTAGCCGAGTGCGACGAAAAAGGGCTCGGCGAGGAATAGACCTTACAAAACGGGGACCATATCATCCTGCGTCAACCGCGGGCGATAGTGCTTCACACCTTCGGATTAAGCCACATGGTACCACCGGGCGCAGCTCGGGGTTTATTTACGGCTTCTTGGTATTCCGGTGCCGGGCCTCTACGGTCCCTCGGCTGCGAGGAATGGCAAAATGTTTATGACTTTTTTTGGAGCGCTTTGGGCTGCTATTGGTATTATTGGTTCCCATGAGCTTGGAGCTCCATGGTTACTTGTTTTTTCGGGTATTGTGACTTTAATCTTACTGATCGGAGCCGTTTCGCTTTTTGGTAAAGCTCGCAACATGAACGATGCTGTTACACCGAAAGAGAGGGAACAATGGAAAAAAATAAATCGAAAATTTGGTTTGATCTTTGCTCTAGAAGGTCTTGCGATCTTAATTGCAAGTGTGATTTGTAACATATTCAATCATTTTGAAGCCTTTTTCCCTATCATGGCTATCATCGTTGGTATTCATTTTTTTCCTTTAGCTCGATTGTTTCGTGAAAATTTTTATTATGGTACAGGTGTAGTTCTATGTATTTTAGGTATTATTACTTTCCTCTTACCAATTAATGCCACCCTTAGCGGTATATCCCTGATTGCGACATCTACTTTTATCGGTTTTGGCTCTGCATTGACGCTATGGGTGACAGGCTTGAGAATCTGGATATCCATACTCCAACAAATATAATAAAGAGCGATAAGTGAACTGCACCCACTTGTTCGAAAAACTAACAATTGGGAGGTGCAGTTTTTTATTATGACCAAGTATTTACCCTGTAATAACCTTTACATGAGCTTCTTCATCTTTTCTTCATCATCAGCATAACGTCCGCAAGCGGTGATGGACTTTTTGTGAACAACCAAACCGCAAGTGAGCTCGAACAGGATATCCATAACATTTTACGGCAGTTGAAATTGAAGACTGGGCAACTACCAGAAAAGGATTAATCTAACCCCGTGCTTCCAAAAGGAGCGACATACCGGTGCTCCGTGGCCATTGTAGTCCAGATGGGTTCGTGACACCATGGCCTTAACGACCTCACTCACCAGCGGTAAAGAAAATCGACTCAACTAATTTTTCATTATGGATTGGACTTTTTAACCAGAAGGCTGTTGGTAAATTCCGAACTGTTTACGAGGCATGGCGAAACCCGAAATGCGTTCAGCCTAGCAGGCCCTTTGGAGGGTTCTGTGTTAAATAATCAAATTTTAAGAGAGAGAAGCATGGATAATGTAGTTAAAAAAGGGCTATTCTTCAGAAATCATTCCAACCAAATGTGAATAAAGTTCATTTGAGTATAAGGGTACGCCTGCGGGGTAATAATGTAACTATCTCCCTAAAGTTGGAAGGTACGTTTGCAGATTTTCCTCTAAGTTTGGGTTGACAGGGAGATTACAACAGGCAGGGTGAGGAGCAGAGCTCCTCACCTTTTTCGCGGAACCAATCAGGGAGGGACATGGGGGGATACCGGCAAAAGGAGCCATTGCACGGACATCAACCAATATCAAAAATGGTGCAGTTTCGCCTTTGTCTGGTGTCATCCATGGCATTGTTGGTTCTGCTGGTGCTCATTTTGTTCGCACCTTAAGCATCGGAGATCCCACTTGCTAGCATGGCTCCAATACTGATGCTCGTCGCTTGGAATATGAGTGAAAGGAAAGAATTCGCTCACGTTTTGAAAACCAAAAAGAGCGATTGATTCCATTATCCTCCTCATTACCTTTTTGTTAACGGGCTTTACGAATTTAACGATTGCAGTTGACGTCGGATAGATCTTAGCTGTTCTTCTATTTGTGAAACGTATGAGTGACAGCTTGCTTGTTTTTCCAAAGTAATGCCCGACCCTACAGCCAAAAATGAGAAAGTGAAAGCCCATATGGTAACCGAAGGTCATGATTGTCCACATATCGGAAATTACACCATTAAAGGTCCCCTTTTCTTTGGCGCGGCGAACATGTTTGAAAAATCCATCATGGATACGATTCATTTGAGACCAAAAGTATTAGTTCTACGCATGGGATAAGTACCCTTAATGGATACAACAGGCGAATCAAATCTGGCTAGTTTAGTAAAGCATTTCGAAAAGTTTGGCGGATTGGGGCCGAACATTTTTTTTGGGCATACCGGTGAGGCTCTTAACTTTGCTCTTTCGCAACTGGACTTAAATAAGTGTCTGGACTGTAAGCAATTCGCATTCCGTGAATGTACCTCATTATCGAACAAAGGGCCTCAACAAGAAGTGGCCAAGAACTTGAAGCCAGATCCAGCAAGGACATAACCTACGATGCGTTTCCAGTCTTCATTCCCAATACGAGATGTTTAGCTCTTAATATGCTTAAATGTTGGGAAACCATCGAGCCTTGACTCTTATAAACATGATTGAAGCAATAAGAAAGAGGGCCACCATCCCCCCAATGCATTATAAAAAATTTAAGGTTGGGGGAGGGAGAACCATCTTTAGGTTGTTTTCGCCATAGCCATAATAGTAATGGCAATTGTCATCTTATCAAGTCGCAGTCAAACCGATGATAGTTAATCTTCTTTAGGAGGAAACGGTATGAGGTATGTTTCTTATCTATCTCTTGATTTTTTTAGTAGCAGATTTTATTATATGGGTAATAATTTGGGTAACAAGTAAGGCACTGTTTTCGTCTGCCAATTAATAATATGGTATTTTGGAACAAAAATATTTGCGGAAACAACCAGCCCGGATTAATTCAGCATTTGCCGTAATCCCGGATTTTGACGTCGACATAAATGCTGATAATCAGATTAGGAGAATACCTCCTACCACTTCAGCTGTCCCATACCCTTGGGGTCTTCTGCCTCCAAAAAATTATTTCTAGTCTACATATCTCTTTGCATTATCTTTAAGCGAGGAGGAGTAGGCACGTTGTTAAGATAAGACTCCAAAACCATGATTCTTTACTTATCTTCATTTCAAATAATGGTAGCCCCCTTCTCAAAAATAAAAACAATGTTGCGGACTGTACCATTGACCTGCATGGGGGTAACACTATGCAGTCTCCATCCTTCTAAGAACATTTTATTTAAATATTCTTGGATCTCCCATTCTGTGGCATCGATTAGTAATTTTGAAACTTCCACCTTATATGGTTCTCTTTCCATTTGGATCCTCCTACATATGATGTTTCATTTTAATATATACTGGACATGCAATCGTAATTTATTGTAAGTGGGTATTGTAATTGAGACGGATTAGTGTTTTCTTGGCTTACGGAGGAATCTCTGCATTTGGAAAATTCGCTTTTAGAATTTGTTCTAGATTACCTATTGTGGTTTCGTATGAGCCATTATCGTTTCCGAATTCTCCATTATTTTCAATCGTACCCTCTTTAATTTGGTCGAAACTTAAAGATTCCAATTCATAGCCTTCTTTAGATCGTTAACGGTTAATCGAAGCCTTTTCATATTACAACTTTCCATCTGTATAACAGGAATGGCTCCACTAATAGTTTTTCAGCTAAATTACATTTTATCGAGACCCATTCGTTAAGATAAAGGACTACTAAAAAGTAGCAGCAAACCAGAATTGAACTTGCGAGCCCTTTTCCCGCAACTTGAGAACCAAGAAGAGTACCTTATGTAAATCCCAACTTGCAGAATCGTCATTTGTGAGATGGACTTGCGACCACTTTTCTCAAAAATAATATTTCTACAATTTAATATCGTTAGGAAATTCATACCTCTTCCCCTTTATACAATTTATATGTACATTATTTCCAATATCCAGATAAGTTACTCTAGTCACATTGAAGCTCCAACCATGTTTATAACTCATTAAAGGAAGGGTGAACTTGACGATTGTTTCTCGAGACACTGAAAATTACCACCCAAAGTGAGATGTACCAAAATGAGGTACCATACCCTTTACCATAGATAAATTAACAAATATCTTGGACAAATATCGTCCTCATGTGACTTACTCTGCATCGATTAAAAATCCAAGCTCATAAAATCGGTATCTACAGGGCTGGGGGGCGGTGGCGGGATAGGATACATGTTTGGAGGGTCTAGCATCTTGATAAATTCACTTCTGATATTGGTCGTGGCCGATTGGTTGACGGGGTGGGGTGCGGCCTGGATTAACGGAGAACTGAGGAGTCGGAAAGGATACTACGGGATCGCCCGGAAGGTGACCATTTTCCTCCTGGTGACCATAACGCATTTTATCGATATGGCGCTGGGTAACTTGCAGCATTTTCAGAATGCCGTGATCTGCTTCTATATCGCGAATGAGCTTTTTAAGTATCCTGGAGAACGCTAGCAGGATGGGTATTTATATTGCGAAGGTATTGCTGTTGAGATGTTTGAAGCAAAAAGCGGAGAAGAAAAGGGGGATGAAAAAGGTGGCAACGCTTGAAGAAATCAAGGCGAGATCAGCGCCGGCGTTTCTCAATTTGAATCCTGCCTTGAAATACGCAGGCGAAAAGCTCATCGAGAGGTGCTATGAGCGCGGTGTCGAGATCAGGATCACATGGGGCTACCGATCGGCTGCTCAGCAACAGGAGATGTATAAGCAGGGCCGAACGGCGGCGAGCAAAGCCAAAGGCGAGAAAGTCGTTACGCAGGCCAAGCCTGGGGAATCGAATCACAATTACGGGCTGGCCGTTGACTTCGTGCGGATAAAGGGCCGCTATAATATGATTGCGGATATCGACCACGACGGCATAGCAGACTGGATCGAGGTCGTTACACAGGCAAAGCTGCTTGGTTCCGCATGGGGTGGTGACCGGAAGAGCTTCAAGGATTACCCGCATTTTGAAATGATGTTTCGGCCTGACAATTAAGCAGCTGCAGGCGGGCAAGTGTCCCACCGCGGCCCAGGAGCAAGCGGCATCGATAATATCAAGGCATTGGAGGCGGCGGAGTGTATGAGCAATGTAACGGAGCTCGAGGCAAAGGTTAAGGAACAGAACGAGGCGCTGCAAGGACTGGAGAAGCGCACAGCGGCCCTGGAACGGCTGGCGAATGTGACGGGTAACCAAACACCGCCGGAATAGTCACTGAAGGGGTTAAAGATAAATCCAAAAGACCTTATCGCACATTATGTGCTGGCAGGGTCTTTTTCTTTTACAGGTATAAAATAAACCAGTCTTATCCAAAATAAATGTGTGCATGCTCTGGCTGCACCTGCGTTCTCCTTTCTTGGGCCGTCCAATTGGGCGGCCTTTTTGTTTTACCATTCTTTGTAATATGGTAAAGTTTCGGGGAGAGGTGAAATAAATGAAAAATTCATGAAGCCACTGACTTCCCCAATGCATTTCCATACAGCCATGATAGAGCAGATCCCTGTGGCAGTGTTTATGGGTCAAGAGATGGTCGGCAGTGGGAAAATCATTGAAATCACAGATTACTCTGTAAAAATCGGCGATGAATTCTATGTGCGCGAAGCTTGCACGTTTAAATATGCAGTCTAAGCTATAAACCGTGTGAAGTATTAACTACGACTAGCTTAATGAAAGAAAGAAGCGCTGCCGCTGGCAATTGCTCCTTTTTCTGGAACTAACGTTCTCCGTTAGAATTCCTGTAGAATGAATAATTTGGACTTTGTACAAAAAAGAGCGCCTCTGTAACATGGGAGTTGGAAACGGGTCTACAGCCCTTTTAATCTCACCATCTAGGAGGTCGCTCTACTATGAAGTTTAAAGCTCAAGACAAGCAAAATCAACTCATTGAAAACATTTCCTCATCGCATCTGGTTGTCGGCGTAGATATTGCCCAAGAGACTCACGTCGCCCGTGCGGTCAGCTTTCGGGGAATTGCTCTAGGATCGCCGCTGGAATTTGGCAACCACGACGAGGGATTTCAGCTGTTCAGCCGCTGGATTCGAGATCTACTCAAATCTTACAAACTGAGCAAAGTTATTGTAGGTATGGAACCTACCGGCCACTACTGGCTGAGTCTGGCTCGCTGGTTTTCAGAGCAAGAGATTGAGGCGGTTCTTGTGAATCCCCACCTCGTCAAAAAGAACAAGGAAAATCGGGACAATACTCCCTCTAAAAGCGACCGTAAGGACGCGCTTGTCATCGCAGATATGGTCAAAAACGGCTACTATTCCCCCGTACGTTTCAATCCGGAAGCCTACAAGGAACTGCGAATTCTCATGGCCAACCGAGACACGGTTACCAAACGGCTTAATAGCGCTGTTAACCAGATTCATCGCTGGGTAGATATTGTGTTCCCGGAACTGCGGCAAGTCTTTAAAATCTTAACCTGCACAAGTAGCATTGCCACATTAAGGCTCTTTCCTCTTCCTACAGAAATTAGCCGTTTAACAACCGAGCAAGTCATAGCCGGCTGGAAACAATATGTGAAACGTCACGCGGGTTTGCAGCGAGCCGCGCAGCTCATCGCATTGGCTAAACGCAGCGTTGGCGCTACACAGGCTTTGCACGCCTACAAGCTGCACTTAAGTCAATTACTCGAAGAATACGACCTGGCCCAACGTCAGCTTGAGCAAATCGAAAATGAACTCCAACTCGTTCTTAAGCGCATCCCTTATGCGAAGAAGATGCTTGCTATTCAAGGTGTAATGCAATCAGCTTAGCCGGTATTTTAGGTGAAGCCGGTGATCTGAGTGGCTATGCTCACGGTAATGCTTTACTTCGACATGCAGGTCTTAACCTGGCTGAAGCCAGCTCAGGGAAATGGCGTGGAAAAATGGTACTTAGCAAGCGTGGCCGCCCTCGTCTCCGGCGCTTCCTTTATCTCATGACGATGTGCATGGTTATGACTAATCCGGATGTTAGAGCCCTGCACCACTACAATGTCGATGTGAAAAAGCTCAAGAAAATGAAATCCATTATGAAACTATGCGGTAAAGTGGCTCGAATGCTCGTCAGTCTGGCAAAGAGCAACGAAGCATACAGTTCAGCTAAAGTGTTTCCGCAAGCGGCTTAAGAGCGTTATTTCACCAGTTGATGCATTCGCAGGATGACAAGAAGCACGGAGTATCGGGAGACGTTGCGCAAAAGGGCTCGGACCCGTTCCGTTAGAAAAACCGACCTCCACCCCTTAGTTAGATGTGACGAAGGAATGATAGGGCTTGACCCGTTGAGACATGGGAGTGAGAATCGCTAGGGTGACGTGGAGACGTGCATGATATGGAACAAAGTGGGTATTGGACACAACACCCTTGTTCCCGCATGCCCTTTCTATAGTCCCCAGCCACCGACTCCCCCTGGATTCTTTGCTTTCATGTTTAGCTCAGGGT
>NZ_JAZHPZ010000031.1:0-10349 GCF_036553665.1 Paenibacillus haidiansis
AATAGGAGAGCTTTGAACAACGGATGTATGCCAGACTTGTACTGGTGTAAGAACATAACCGTGACGGGAAGAAGTGAAAAATTCCATGGAAAATTAGCGGGCATGAATGGTATGACTTCCCAGTGATAATGCCAAAGTCCCATGGCAATCCCAAGCTGGTCCAGCCACGACGACACGATAATCATCATAAACCCGGATAGGAGAAACTGTCCCGTAGCTCTCTTATCCCGAAATCCGATCCAAAATAGCCAGGGGCATATCGATAAACCTACTCCCAACCACCATTGTCGCGTAAATAGTACGTGAGTGCGCCAAATGTCAGTCATGTTGCGGCGTGCTTAGACAATCAATTGATAGGCTTGTTCGATTACATGATGAATCTGATTTTCGTCCACCGATGCCACCCCTTTCCGTTATCTGGATCCCCATCATGTGCTCTTCTGTTGACAAGACGATGCACCAGCGATTCCATTTCCATACCCTGCACAGAACCCGGCAACGATCATTTTTTATCCGTCAAGGCCATATTTGGGGACAATGACGGATAGGTGCCTGCTTTATAACCGCGAGTTTCCATACAGTATATTCGACGTTACAAATACGCCAACCGGCGGCAGCGAAGTTGAAGACGGTTGGGGCGGGACATAGCCGCTATACTCCGGCAAGCTTATATCTGTTGTCGCTACCCAGGTTCCATACTCACCTGCCTGTAAAGAGGGGGGGAGCATCTGGAGGCGTCCGGTGAGAACCAGATGCCGAAGTTGAATCTGGACATCGTCGTAGATGGATAAATGGCCGGAGTAGGCGGCGTAGGGGGAATGAAACATGATCTGCTGCGCGCTTTCATTCCAGCTTCCTTCAATCGGAATCGGCGTTCCGCGAAATCGGATGGTGCCTTGAATTTGTTGATCCGGCAAAACACGCATCACGAGTTTGCCCCACACAACCGGTCTTCCGGCGACAGATGCATGAACCCCCCATATGGAAAAGGGAGGTACACTCTTTGTACTTGTTTGAGCCGCAACGGACATGATTCATCACTCCTCAAAAGTTGGATCACGTCATTATATGCGTCCTCGGCAAAAATGCCAGTCACGGGGCATGGATTCTTTACAGATAACCGAACAGGATCAAGTAAAAGAAGATGGACAGTATCGTCATCGGGATGCTCCAAACCGGCTTTGTATGATGAAAGCGAAGCATCAGAAACATGTGTACATCAAAGAAAAGCGACCACCAGCAATTCCAGCCGTGGGAGTAGGTAATATAACCGAGGCGATATCCAACCCATTCTACACCGATATAGATCAGCACCCATTTTGCAATGTGAACCGCAGCCTTCCATTCGACTTCTGGAAAACGAGTCAGGTAGAGAAAAGCAGTCAAAGGATAAATGCAAAAGGTGTGCAGCATCACAACGCCGGTATAATTGATCAGTTGATCCGGTTCCAGACGCCACACATAAAATTTTTCGTGCGAAAAAAATTCGTAAAGATTTGGAAGCTACCTTACGATTCCAGAGGCGTCGAACGTCAATTCCTTTCACACATCCTGCAAGGGGGAATTCCTGTGGATTGCTGCGCACCTTCCGATCATGCCGGAATCGTATGTTGACCGAATCAAAACTCAGGTACAGGCTGACAGCTGCGCATGCGAAATCCACAATCCGCAGGGGACTGGCGTTTGGGGAATGTGAGCGCTTTTGTACGCGGCTTCAAACGTTCCATGTCATGAAGACGCGATCATTGGCGAGCGACACAGGGCACGCGAGCTGCGTCTTCATCGCCGGTCCGCATGCGAATCGAGCATCCCGGTATGCTCCAGCTTCAGCGAAACATGGATTGTCACGTCCATATCCGGCCATCGTTGGTTCCACTGTTCACGGGTAAATGGCCGTTCCTTCCACCCTACCGTGTACATGCCCAGGCCGAACGGGTCGAGGGATAAAGCCTGCGTTCGATCGATAATTTTCTCCAGCTTCTCCTGGATGCTCCGTTCAAGCGAACGCTCGAACTCCTGCAATTCCCGGGGGCTCTCCGTCTTTTGTCCGGCGGGGACTTCTTCCACTCGTCCTTTAAGCATCACGTCAATATGAACTTTCCGGAACGAATCGGTGAAACGAATGTTCCTCTCGGTTTTAATACTGCCGAGCACGACATCCGCCTCCGTTAGCGGCACCGTCTTTTGAATCCCCTTATTTTCACGCAGCATTTGGAAAAAGACGTCATCGGACAGCGGAATCGTCCCGACCATCTTATCCCCGCGGAACAGCGCCGTCCCGGAATATCGAAGTTCATGGTTCGCGACGGCGTAATAAGGAAGAACCGGATCGGCATAAGGGCTGTACAACTTGGCCATATATTCATGCAGGTTACGTGTCGTCAGTTGCCCTTGCTTTTCGTAGTGCGCAAACATTCTGTACAAATACATGTCGATTTCCTCCTGCCGGCCCTGCAGCTGCCTGTTCAGATATCCGATCATATCGCCGCTTACAACGGAGAGAAACACGCGGCTGGAAATTTCGGGATCACGCACTAACGTATCGAGCAGAGACGATAGCCCCCGGTTTGCCATGGCTTCGGAGAAAAAAATCATTCGAATCTGCCCCCCTTTCGTTTCCCGGTAATACTTCAAGTTGCGCAAGTATCTCCCTTCAATTAACGTATCGGTGGACGTGGTAATCACGCTCTTTTTCTCTTTCTTCAATGGAGGAATGATGGTAGACAGCTTTATGGATCCGTCATTCCCTTCCTCCAGATAAAGCAATACAACCGGCGATATTTCCTCAATGGTATTGGATTTATCGACAAACGAGCAACCGCCGAGAACGAGCAACATCCACAAAAGAAGAAACCATTTATTTCGAGCCGCCGGCATGTCGGACCCTCCATTTCCTGCGAATCGTGATCCATCCCAAGAGGAAGAAGCCAAAAGGCAAAACAGTATACGTGCTGGCATCCAGCCATGAAAGCCAGGTGATCCACTGTTTGGCTTTCCATTCATCCGGCCATATCCAGCGACCGGCCATCCATGTCAGCAGAAGCATCATTAAAAGCGCCAGCCCGAGCGGCGCTCTTCCTGCTGTAAGCCGACTGCGCGCAGCACATTGGATTGCTCCCGCCGCATACAATAGAAGGATGGCGACGACGTAAACGACGGAAATGGCGTGGGCTGGAATCAGAATCATTTCCAGCCGTTCGGCGAAAGGAAGCTGAATATACCGGATCAGATCGACGATCGGCAAGTCTTGCCGTTGCAAATAATCGGATCCGTAAAACGTCAGGCAAATGACAAAAAAGAATATGTATTCGAATGCGGTAAATGCATTGGCGGCAATGAGAGCCGTTTTCAATTTCTTCGCGTCTACCGCCTCTTTCGGCAATGCCAGCATATATTCGGGACCGGAGAACGCCGCCCATACCGTAAGAAAGGCTTGCCAGATGCCTTGGGGCATGTGCTCCGGAAGAAGAGGGAGCAGATGGCGGTATTCGGCAGCCGGCGAAAACGCGAACGGCACGTACAGGAAGGTAACCCATATCGTGCCGACAAACGCAACGATCGCAAAACGAATGGTCTTCTCCATGCCCAATCGAGCCAGGTATACGCAAGCACACAATAGCAGGATGCCAAACAACGTAGCATGTAAGGCGGGAAACAAAATATGGTGCACAATATCGACATAACCCATCATCAGCACGATACCTTTCATCAAAACAGCGAACAGCCCCGCAAGCAAAAACAGGAAAGACACCGCCGTTCCCAACGTGCGGACGATGCCGAGATAACCGCCGGGCGTTTCTTTCCATGCAAAACAGCGGGCAATCATCAAAATGTTGAGGTGCGAGCATCCCGCCGCCAGCAGGATGAGGCCGATCGTAACCGGCTCCGCAAGCATACTGGGCAAATATAAAAGATAATATAACGTTTGCATCCGGTTCGCCCAGAAGGCGAGGGACAAGAAACCGAAGGGCGCTGAAATCGAAAACAAACCGGCCGAACCTACACGAGAAGCCATCACGGTTTCCTCCCGGTAACGCGCATCCGCTGCAGCGGCTTCAAATAAGCCGGCCTTGTGCGCATCCCGGACAGCGGAGCACGAAACACCGTATCTTTCCAGTCGCTTGCGAAAAACGGGCTCAGCGGGGACAAATACGGTTGCCCGAGCGAAGTCAATCCGTGCAGGTGGATGCACAGCCAGAGCAATCCGAACCCAATGCCCCACATGCCCAGCCATGCCGCCAGAATGAGCAGGGCAAATTGGAGCAGTTTGCTCGCGTTCGTCATCAAATAATTGGGTACGAGAAACGAGGCGATGGCGGAGATGGAGATCACAATGACCATCACATTGCTAGCGATCCCTGCATCCACGGCCGCTTGACCGATGACAATACCGCCCACGACGCCGAGCGTTTGGCCGGATTTGGTCGGCATGCGCAAACTGGCTTCCTTTAATATCTCCAGCGTCAGCAGCATGAGCAGCGCTTCCCAGAACGGAGGATACGGAATTTCACTGCGGGATTGCATCAGGACAAACAGCATCTCCAGCGGAACCATCTGATAATGGTGAACCGTCACCGCCACGTAAACCGGGGTCAAAAACAGAGCAATTACGAACGCGACAAAACGAAGCCCCCGCAGGAAGCTGCCCACCATCCATCGGTGAATATAGTCCTCCGGGGACTGAAACAGATCAAAGAACGTAATGGGCGCTACAAGCGCAAACGGCGTGTTGTCCACCAGCCAGACCACTTTGCCGCTGGCCAGCGCCGCGGCCAGCACGTCCGGACGGTCCGTCTGTTGAAATTGCGGAAAAACGCTGTTGACGTGGTCCTCCATCAAAGCGGAGATATGGGAGGAATCGAGAAGAACATCGAAATCAATTTGATTCGTTTTCATCTCTGCGATCCGCACCAGCTCCGGATTGACAATACCCTCCATGTACAGCAGCACAACAGAGGTTTTGCTTAACGATCCGGCGGTCCATTTCTTTGACTTTAGGCTTGCTACGGGCAGCCGGCGACGGATTAAGGTCAAGTTTTTGTCAAGGCGCTCGTTCAGGCTGTCTTTGGGACCGTACACAATCGATTCCTGCTCGGAAGAATCGATAGTGCGGCCGAGTTGATCCTGCTTTTTGACCGCGCAAACGTTCCCGATCTCATCAAAAACAAGAATTCCTCCCTGGAGGATGAGTTCTTCGGCTTGCTGCAACGTCGTTACGTCCACCCGATCTTCGGAAATCACCTTTTGTCCTGCTTGTTCGTCCGGGGCATGCAAAAGGGGAAGCACGATGTCGCTTTCGACCTGTTTTTGATCCACAAAGGAACGGATGTAAAACAGCTTGACTTTCCGCACTCCCGCATCCAACTCATGCACCTGTGCATCGTGAATATCGTGAAACAATTGCTGCACGTGCTGCGGAGACAAGTTGCCTGCGGGAGGTTGAGTGTCGGCTTCATTTGGCGTATAGCTTTTGTCTTGCTTTTTAAACCAGCCGATCCAATGCATCGGCTCCCCTCCTTTCGCATATTTAGTCCATGTATTTATTTTTCCCGATATGACAAAAAACATGCCTCGCAGTTCCAGGTTGTTGGCAGTCCTGAGATTATGAGTCGGTTCGTGAAAAACCACGGGCTTCCTACGAGGCCACTGAAAAAAGTCCCCTCGCCTTCTTTCTGCGATGCAAAAAGTCCGTTTTTAGCCTGTGAGACGGCTTTAAACGGACTTTTCCTTATTTTCCTGCAACATCAAACTTAAAAATCGATGCATCACAGAAAAAACGTATCTTTTTCAGCGGCCTCCTTCCTGCCGATGACTTGATTCGTGAACATTTCACACACCGATTCTCCCAGTTGTTGCAGAAGTCCTCATATACTTGCTCTACGCCACAGTCGGATAGCATGTGCCTGGCCAAAAAGTCATACCAGAACTGGTCGAAAGACAAGGGCATCCGGGTTCCATATTGGGAACGAAGGGTTACATAGCGGTCCCAGATTTTGATTCGGAATGCTGCCAATTCATCACATCGCTCCATGTCGGTTCGCCTTTAAGCGGCGCTGGTGTCGCTGGATATTTCTGACGTTTTCGCTTTTTCTTCGGAGAGCTTTTGAAATTGTTTCGCCCTTTCCAGATGAAAGGTACGTAATTGTTCGTGATACTGAGCCATTTTCATGTGCCAATCGTACATTTGCCTGACATAAGCGGCCTGGTCATGCGTATACATGGGCATTGCCTGTTTGATAAACTGCATTTGAAAACATTCCTCCTTGGGTTAGGTAAAGTTGAACTTACAGCATTAGTCTATGGCAGGCGCATAGAAGCGACAACGGCATCCGCCCGGTTTCCGGTCATTTTATCGGGTTGGTTGTCTATATACAGGCGGAAACACCGCCTTTTGGGGACCTGACTCCTATGATGCATAAAGGATATGAAAATCGGAATAATATCAGTTGCATATTCTGAAAATGGCGAATGAAAAGGAGAAAGTATGGAAAAAAGCGAACTTAAATCACAATTTAAACAGCGAATCAAAACGACAAGTAACAAATCTCCAATAATCTTGGATGGAAAGGCAAGTGAAAATGTTCCAACCGAGCCGAGTTTAATGGAGCGAACCAAAGAAGTGATGGAGAATATAGGAACCGAAATAAATAGCGTCTGACAGTATATGGCTTTTATAGCTTGGTCAACGTAACCTTTGAGATTATCGA
This sequence comes from Paenibacillus haidiansis, assembly GCF_036553665.1. NCBI lineage: Bacteria > Bacillati > Bacillota > Bacilli > Caryophanales > Paenibacillaceae > Paenibacillus > Paenibacillus haidiansis. The sequence continues at coordinate 6,708 of NZ_JAZHPZ010000031.1, forward strand.
TGGGGACATTCCGTACAGATTGGAACAAGTAAATGTTTCTCATAATCAAAACCGGCCGGTTAGGGATCGCCCTGACCGACCGTTACAGTGTATTTTAGCCAACGAAATTCGGATTGGGCCCCGTATTATCCTTTGGGTTTTACGAACAATGCAGCGAGAAACGAAAAAATAATCGCTGCGGATATTCCGGCACTGGTCACTTCGAAAATTCCGGTGATGATCCCAATCCAGCCATTGCTCTTTAGTTCTTGAAGCGCACCATGGACAAGAGCGTTACCAAAGCTTGTAATCGGGACCGATGCTCCTGCCCCGGCAAATTCAATCAGCGGATCATACCATCCAATTCCGTCGACAATCGCGCCCAATACAACAAGCAGGGTCATGGTGTGGGCCGGTGTAAGTTTCAAGACATCAAAACAAAATTGTCCGAAAACACAGATTGCACCTCCCACCAAAAAAGCCCAAAGAAAAATCATAATATCTCCCTTCCTGCCTCTATGGATACGGCATGAGCGATACAAGGAATGCTTTCCCCTTGTTGAAATGAAATCGGGGATAGCAGCGCCCCCGTAGCGACAACGAGGATTCGTTTCAGCTCACCTCTTCGCATCCGATTTAGCAAATGTCCATAGGTAACAACTGCCGAACAACCGCAGCCGCTTGCTCCGGCTTGAACCATTTGGGTTTCATAATCGTAAATCATCATCCCGCAATCGGAATATTCGGTTTGTTCGATGGGAAAGTTATGTTTCTTAAACAATTTACAGGCGATTTCATATCCGACTTTCGCAAGATCGCCGGTAACGATCAAATCGTAATAACCCGGTTCAATTCCCAAATCTCGAACATGCGCCTCAATGGTGTCTACCGCTGCAGGAGCCATCGCTGCGCCCATATTAAACGGATCTTTAATGCCCATATCGATAACCCGGCCAATGGTGGCAGATGTAACAACCGGTCCGTCACCTTCCATGGATACGATGGCAGCACCGGCCCCGGTTACCGTATATTGGGCGGTTGGCGGTTTTTGCGAACCGTACTCGGTCGGATATCGGAACTGTTTCTCCGCACTGGAATCATGGCTGCATGTCCCCGCCAACACAAATTTCGCCGAACCGGAATTTACAAGGTTAGCTGCTAATGCCAGACTTTCCATCGAGGTTGAACAAGCGCCAAACACACCGATGTAAGGGATCGATAATGTTCGCGCGGCAAAACTGCTGCTAATGATTTGATTCATCAAATCCCCGCCTATGTAAAACTGTACTTGTTCCTTTGTCAACCCCGCATTTTCAATAGCCAGTTTTGCCGCTTCTTCAATCAATACCTTTTCTGCTTTCTCCCAGCTCTTTTGTCCCATCATGGATTCTCCATGGACAATGTCAAAATCTTTGGCCAGCGGGCCTCTTCCTTCAAATGGACCCACTACCGTTGCTGTTGATCGGATGAACGGCTTGTTCTCAAATAGCCAACTCTGGTGTCCCTTTAACATATTAAGAGCCTCCCCCGCCTTTGATCAGCAAATGTACAATTCCTACCGCAAAGGCGGCGACTGTACCAAATACAATAACCGGTCCAGCCAGTTTAAACATTTTACCGCCAACACCGAGTACCATACCTTCACTCTGATGTTCAATCGCAGCGGATGCCATCGAATTCGCAAATCCCGTCACAGGCACTGCGGAACCCGCACCAGCCCATTGGGCAAACTTATCGTACACCCCCATGCTGGTCAGAATGACAGAAAGGAGTATCATAACCGCCACGGTAGGGTCTCCAGCTTTTTTCTCATCAAAGCCGCCCCAATGCACAAACATTTCCTGGATGGCTTGTCCAACCAAACAAATGGCCCCGCCGGCTATAAACGCACGAATGAAGTTTTTGAGTATGGGCCTCGGAGGTTCGACGCTTTGCGCCAATTCTTTATATTCCTGTTGTACCCGCGTTAAATTTTTCTTTATATTATTTGCCATGAACATCCTCCTCGAATTTCAGCTGACGTATAATTGGCGAATTGTTAACGAATCAGCAATGGTTTAACTTCATCAATAATCTTTTCTAACGCTTTTGAACATTGCTCGTACATCTGCTTTGTATTTTGTTCTTTGGTAGATAAGCCAAACATTTCGAGATCCGCTTCACACTTTTTCAATGTTGCAAGCAACGCGGCTTTTTTCTGGGGTTTCGGTACTTTGATCTGATCATCAAATAAATCAACGTATAGCTGGCCATAGGAATCCACCTGTCCAAGAAATACGTTATCAATCGAAACACCTAATTTCTCCAGTTCCGTATCCAGCCATTTCCTGTTTAGACCTATCGTGGCAAGCGGTTCGTCCATTATTTTTCCATCCATAATGACCGATTGAGGTTCTTGTTCTGGCCCGACATTTATTCCCAGGTGTTTAGGCGTTAACGGTTGATTTTCCTTGGTTAAAAGAACGCTAACGTCACCGCTTGACTCCATGATGGCGAATTCAACATCGGCAGCTTTGAACACATTCTTTATTCGAAGCTGTTCCATAAGTTCATCCGTGGTAATCCTTTCTTTTTTTAGGTTATCCTCCATGATCTTGCCGTCCTTAATGAGCACTGTTGCTTTGCCGTCGAATAGGTCTCTTGCCGTTTTGCTTTTCAGCTGTAAAAATTCAATCCCTAAAGAAACAACGGTCCAAACCGTCATCGAAACCAAGCCCAGATACCAAGTGGACTCCAGATCCAACGAAACGTAAGCTGCAAGGCTGCCGATCGTGATTCCGGTGATATACTCAAACAATGAAAGCTGTGATACCTGTCGTTTACCCAATATCTTCGTTAGGACAAAAAGAACCCCCATAGACAATAACGTTCGCAAAGCGATTTCTACCCAATCCGGCATAATATCACCATTCCTTTCCAATCACATTAATCGACAAAAGTTAATATGTCCTAATTCCATTATTTTCATGCATTTCCATTTGAATTTTTTTCTAACGTATACTTTTGTTGCGAGACGGAAATATTAATTTCGGTATTGGGAGAATGTAAGCATCTATTCCTATTACCCCTGAAACATTATCCTATCCTAAGGTAAAGGAGGTGACATTCCGTGACAGTTGCTTCTCAAGTGAAAACGTGCGTAGCATCTTTAAAAAGTGCTCAGGCGAGTCTGGAACAATTTGCTTTGGAAACACAAAATCAAGAAGCAAAATCGCTCTTTACGAATGCGGCCCAACAAGCACAACAAATCGTGCAGCAAGTAGAAAGCCGCGTACAACAGTTGGAAAATGAAGAGCCTCAATATAAGGGGTTTTAAGAAAAACAGACAAACCATGAATATTGAGGACATGGCTTGTCTGTTTTCATCGGTGAACAGATTAGAAAAGAGATCAAACCCTACAAGTTGAGTAGGGTTTGATCTCTTTTCGCCACTATTCTATTGTTTAGACAGCTAACCTTGGATAAACCTAAACACTGCCGCCCCCATCGCCACTGCTAAAGCTGACAGTATCCAAGTTCCCCCTAGGCCCAACGCACGCCCATGGCTACGGCCGCCAAATGATGAAGGTTGGAATTGAATGCCGATCTTTTTTCCCCATTCGCTTCCCTTGGGCGCTGTCCTATTGGAGTTGCCGAAATCATTGTAAGATTGTTGTATTCGAT
>NZ_JAZHPZ010000032.1:0-9552 GCF_036553665.1 Paenibacillus haidiansis
GTGGAGACGTGCATGATATGGAACAAAGTGGGTATTGGACACAACACCCTTGTTCCCGCATGCCCTTTCTATAGTCCCCAGCCACCGACTCCCCCTGGATTCTTTGCTTTCATGTTTAGCTCAGGGTAAAATCCTGCGAATTCATGAGTCTGAGTGAGGAAACTGAATTATTTCGAGGGAGCGTAATGTATTCATTAAGGACCAAATAACTCACGAGATAATCCCTACGGCCATGCAAAATTCGATGGATAATCACCGTATTTTCAATGACACGATAAAAAACTAAATACGGATACACGACAATGAATTGGTAACCTCGTTTCAGTATGGCAATATTGAAGAACGTACACTGTGTAATTCCCCAATATCCCTTGCCCTAATTGATTTTTTATTGATTACACATACGTCCCTGTGTATTCGAGAGAACACTTTTTTTAAAAAACCACAAATGAGTCTTAAAATAAAATGTTTTAAACTGACCTCGTTCCGCCTCGATAATTGTACTTATACAACCTCTTCGGTGTATATACTTATGATGGGGTACAGTCCCCTCCTTGTATATAGAGAAAATAGGCTACCGTAATCAGTAGTTCCGGTAGTCTATTTGTCTCCCCCACAACCAAACATGCAGAATTAAAATTTTCCCAGACGAAAGATGCATATGTAAATTTTTGCACTAAGCCATCGTTGTCCCTGTCATTTTTCATACCCTAAGGATTTAGCTGTTTATGATTATTCGCTTCGTCAATATACGCGAAGTTCCGTAGACGGTTTCCTGTTCTTCATCCTCGACTTTCGGCGATACTTTATTTCGGAGCACAGCGGCTCATACGTCGCAAGGACGCCATTAAGGTCGCCGTATCGCGTTTCATAGTGCTGGAACATGTCGTGAAATAGGCGCAGCCCTTCCGGAAGGGGAGGCTACCGAGGCGCTGGCGCCGACCACTTTTATCGCATGGAGAAAATCGCGCTCCGTTGGGTACCGTTTGATGCGGACGTTTTGGCAGCGCTGCGGGTTCTTAAACCCGTCTGCGGCCAGCATTACGTTCCACTTCTTAGCTGTATGCAGCGGCAGGCCGTGGCGCTGCGGCTCCAGGCCCTGCGCGCGGTAAGATAGCTCGAATGGGGTATGCAGCTCTCGAAACGTCTCCGTTCCGAACGTAGTGAATGCCACCATTCCGCCTGGACGAAGCAGCCGCTTGAGCTCGCATAGTGTCTCCTGCGGGTGGGCAAGCCATTGGAAACAGGTGAATGCGAAGCGTTATTGTCGCGGTATATGAATTAAATGCTGATGAAGTGTTTGTTTTCGGACATCACGATTGCGGCATGAGCTATGTTGATCCTAGCGAAGCCTTAAAAAAATGAAGGAGAAAGGCATATCTACTGAAACTATCGACACCATCGAAAAGGCGGGAATTAATTTACAACAATGGTTATTCGATTTTGATAGTGTTGAGGATTCAGTATAAGCCAGCTTGCAGGCGGTCAAGAATCACCCTCTGCTACCAAAAAAACGTTCCAGTTCATGGCCTCGTAATCAACCCAGAAGGAAAGTTAGATTTAATAGTAGATGGTTATAAACAAAATTAAAAGGATTTACAGAAAAATCCCAAGGCTACGCTACAACCTATTTAGCTATTTTTGGGGCATACGCATAGTCAGGTAAAAAAACGACCGCCTTCTTTTTAAAGAGAGCGATCGTTAGCTGTTTTATTGATACTGCCGTGGCTGCAAATTCTGATTCTGCCAGCTTTGAGCCATTGACAAGCCCGCATTCTGCATGCCGGCTTGTTGTTGCGCTGTTTGTTGAAGCTGAGAACAAATTTGCATCGCCTGCTGCATCTGCTGAATTGCAGTTTGATGTCCTTGCAGAACAGATTGAATGGTTTGAACTGCTTTACGTTCTTTCTGGGCCAGCTGATCCAGTTGGGCGGCGTTTTGCTGCTCCTGTTGCAACATTTGCTGATACATGTTGCTCGATTGCTGCGTTTGCTGGATCAACTGTTTAATAATCTGCGCGCATTGGCTTGCTTGCTGTGAAAGGTTTTGTTGATACACGATCTTTGACCTCCTTCAATATTGTAGGACTTTATCCCCCAAAGCTTATTGTGTGCAAGTGCCCATTTTTCATGTAACGCCCCTATACATTTTAATCAACTGCACATCAATTTGCCGTTGGGTATCGGATTTTAATCTCGGCATGCGAACTTCAAGGATACCGTTGCGATACGTTGCAGTCGTTCCTTCCGTTTGAACGCGTGTTGGCAAAGACACCGCCCGCTGGAATCGTCCAACAAACCGTTCTTTGCGGTTTATTTGTTCCTGTTTCATTTCATTCGCTTGCTTTATAGTCCCACTAATTGTAAGCATGTTTTCATCCACATCGATATGAAGGTTCTCTTTTTTATCCAAACCAGGGATTTCACAAGAAACAATTACTTCATGTTCATTCTCAAATACATCAATACGAGGGGTTGCAAATCCTAGACGCGCGCCGATTTGTACATCTCCGCGAATCCTGAATTTTTGGAACGTATTACCAGTTATGTAACAGACGTACGACAACACAAGGTCGCCCTGTTTCCGGGTTTTACGAGCAATTAACAGAGATTGTTCAACGCCTGTTTCCAAAAGCCCGATAAAGTTTCGGCCTCCAAAAGAATGTCTCTTGAGATCAAACTAATTTGACATTCGTCTATTTACAGGCAGATTGGTTTCAGCACGAATGTGAACTACTGCTCCAATCGAGTTGGAGGCAGGCAATTAACCCCCGTCCTCTCACAACACCTAAGCACTAAGTTTATCCAAAAATTAATAATTTCCTTTTTGCAGTAGGAAGTTGGAAGGGCGTTATTTATGTTCCGAGACATTTCCCACACCTCGCCTTGAATTAGCCATCATGAATGCAGCCCAATCAGGCACTCCAAGCGCCCGGAGTTCGCGAATACGGGGGCGCACCCGTTTCCATTGTTTCAAGAGACATATCCGCAGCCTTCTCCTATTCCACTGGTTGTTTTGTCATCCAGAAATATCCAATCCAGCCCATGAGGTAGCGATTAAGATTTGCATCCGGCCTCCTTCAGATTATGGCTTCACAACCGACATCCCCTCGGGCTACGGTAGGCGCTCGCGAGCCCCCGTTCGGAACTCACACCCTAAAGATGACACCCAGGCTTACAGGAAAACCACCGGGGCTATGTGTTCCCAGGTGGTTTGGTAAGCATGCAGGTAACTTCTCTCAAATATTGATCAAATGAAGCGATGACCTTTTTGTCAACGCGAGTCCAAATGGATAAATGCCAATGCATTTCAAGGATGGAACAGCTTCAACGAAAGGAGGACGCTGATCGAATCTCTGGGAGCGTACAAGAAACGCTTCGAATGTTACTCGAAGCCGGTACTGGCCGATCAAATCTATCGCACCCGGAAAACAGAGGATTTGCAAAGCGCACGGCAATCGTCTGAGCGGTCTCCCCACTCGGCAGTCCTGCACAAGGAGTAAATTTGTGAGGGCAAAACCTTTTGGTCATTAAATAGCTTTTATTTAGGTCTTGCTTAACGGCCATGAATGTTACCAAAACCAGCAATTTTCTGAAAGAAGGCGGTTTAATCAGGATAAAAAGATTCTGAAGCTTGCGCTAGTGGTTCATCACAATTAGTTGCAGTGCGATGAAGGTTTTGCTTGTCTTCGCAAGGCATGTTCGAATACGGCCAAGCCCATATCGGCGCCTGCCTTTCCTGTTTCAATAAACGGGACATCAACATTGGAATCGGTAGGCAGTCACCCATCTGTTCCATTCATAATATTTTATGGCTATAACACAAGAAGAAGGTGAAAAATGATGGCTGTTGTGAAAGCGAGAGAAAGCGATGTTGCGCTCTTGGCCAGACTTCTTCGGGCCGAAGCGGAAGGTGAAGGAGAATACGGTATGCTGCTTATCGGAAATGTAGGCATTAATCGGATAAGAGCGAATTGTTCCGATTTTAAAGGCTTGCGCACCATTCCGCAAATGGTATTTCTACCGAATGCTTTCGAGGCTGTTTTACATGGTTACTTTTATCAAAAAGCCAGGGATCGAGAAAAACGCCTGGCTCGAAGGTGCATTAACGGAGAGAGGCATTGGCCTGCAAAATTTAGTTTGTGGTATTTTAGGCCGGAAGGCGATTGTCCCCCGACGTGGTACAATCAGCCTCTCGCGGGACGTTATAAGCTTCACTGCTTTTATGAACCGGCAGCTGAAACTTGCGAAAATGTTTATAATACGTATTAATTTGCTTTATAAATCGATTGCCGTTTTCGACAGAATTCAATCGCGGTAGCAATATCGTTTTCGCGTCGGACAATGGAAAAAAACGGCTCTGTTCAAATTCTTGATGACAGGGCCATTCTTCGTTTTCCTCTGGAGACTATTGCAGTGATTTGATTATTCTTTCGAATTCTTCCAAGGATAACTTGTTCAACCTACCTTTCAGAGAAATTGTTTTTCCTTCGTAAACGGGGTACACTCCTTGCCAGCCCCCAGCAATTGCATAATAATTTCCTTCCACACGTTTAATAAAACACACATATCCCTTTCCGCCATAGGACCGGGATATACTTTTTTGAGCGGATGTTTAGGGTCTGGTAGGGGTTCAAAACCGGTGGATAAGATGGGAAGGAACCGCGGGCCAGTTCCTTTCAGATACTCCTCAACATGAAATTTCTGAACATAATTGACCAATTCGCCGCCTTCAACCCGTTTTCCTAACAGTAGCTTCTGATGTTCGGTATCAAATCGGCCAAAGGCAATCATGATTGAATTATGAATTAACTGCTTTATATCTTTTGTTGGTGTGATATCCACGACTTGTTTTAGAATAACAATAACGTTTTGTGCTGCTGCAGAGGATAAGGCGAAACCAAGAAGAAAATACATACAAAGTATGGCATTTTAAACCAATGATTCCAAAAGTATTCCGTTAACGCGTTAATTCGGCCGTTTCTCTTTGCTCCCTCCAAGGTATTTGCGTCTTGTGAATATAATCTATTTATAACATAACAACGGAGATAAAACGCGCGCTGCTTGATCAAGAATGCGCTCAGAAGAACCAATGTATTGTGCATACAGTTCTGCCGGCACTTCGATTTGCTTGGCAATGTATGAAATGACGGCTTTAGGGACTTCAAATTTGTGAACGGAAATCGCGCCTCGTATTGGAAAAACTTGAACATGACCGCGAAACCAATCCTTGTCTCGCCGCTCTTATTCCCTATTTGCTGCATTTCGTTCGGAAAAAGAGTAAAATGCTCAATCAGCTAGCCTAGTTCCCAATTTCGCTTCTGTATTCTCCCCAAATGAAAGTTCCTATTACTGCGAGTATCGGAACAATATGATTGAAATCAGTATATCGAAGCAGCATATTTTAGACAATACGAGTCTCATAATTCCCGATGTTCCTTTTACAAAAATATATTCGGAACATTGTTTTTTTAGAGGAATGGAGGGGTTATCAGTCAATGTCGAATAATTCCATAAAGAGAGCGGATTCACGAACGGGCAGGATAGCGTGGTGTCGGTGAAGAAGATAAATTTTCCGCCTGCATATAGACAACCAACCCGGTAAAAATGACCGGAACCGGGCGGATGCCGTTTTCACTTCTATGCGTCTGCCATAGACTGATGTTGTAAGTTCTTCAAACTTCATCTACCAAGGAGGAATGGTTTCGATTGCAGTTTATCAAACAGGCAATGCCCATGTATACGCATGACCACGCCGCTTATGTCAGGCAAATGTACGACTGGCACATGAAAATGACTCAGTATCACGACCAATTGCATGCCTTTCATCTGGAAAGAGCGAAACAATTTCAAAAGATGGCCGAAGAAAGAGCGAAAACGTCAGAAATATCAAGCGATACAAGCGTCGCTTAAAGGCGAACCGACATGGAGCGATGTGATGAATTGGAAGCATTCCGAATCAAAATCTGGGACCGTTATGTAACCCTTCGTTCCCAATATGGAACCCGGATGCCCTTGTCTTTCGACCAGTTCTGGTACGACTTTTTGGCCAGGCACATGATATCCGACTGTGGCGTAGAGCAAGTATATGAGGACTTCTGCAACAACTGGGAGAATCAGTGTGTGAAAAATGTTTGCGATTCAAGCCATCGGTAGAATGCCGGTAGTTTTTTTAACGAACCGATTCATACTTCGTTTTGTCCCGAGGAGGTGGCGACCATGACAGAGGAGCAAACGGCGAAAAGCGAGGAAATGCTGCAAACCGCATTCCGATTTAACAAAATGTCCGACTTGCTCCGTGCGTTAGTTGGAAAATTCATTGTATAATTTTCGAAGACAACTTATCCTGCGAAATAGGACCACCAAAAGGCCGGCTGTTGCCCAAAATGGGCAGCTCCGGCCTTTGATATTTGTATGCAGGGGACAAGGGTAGATGGGATCGAATCCAAGCGGAACTTTCACGATGCGGATTACTGCTTGGCGGAATAGGATGATTCGTTTCTGGACAACTTAAATGCTGTTTGCATAAAATTGGAAAGGTGAATACCTGCATGTCACGAACATTCAGTACAAGCGTTGAATACCGGACTACCTCTGCCCCAAGACAACCGAATCGATGTAAAAATTGCATCTGGGGCAACTGGGATGGGTTGAAACAATTTTGTTCGAAACCTGTCTGCATTAAGAAACAACCAATATAAGAGAAAGACGCCATCAATGGACAATAAATATCCATTGCTTTACGAATTTTTTTCGCACGAAAAATTTTATGTGTGGGGTCTGGAACCGGATCAACTGATCAATTATACCGGCGTTCTTATGCTGGACCATTCGACTTCCGGAAAACGAGTCAGGTAGAGAAAAGCAGTCAAAGGCGCATCCCGATGACGATACTGTCCATCTTCTTTTACTTGATCATGTTCGGTTATATCTGTAAAAAATTCATGCCCAGTGACTGGCATTTTTTTCGAGGACGCATATAATGACGTGATCCAACTTTGAGGAGTGATGAATCATGTCCGTTGCGGCTCAAACAAGTACAAAGAGTTTACCTCCTTTCTCCATATGGGGAGTTCATGCATCTGTCGCCGGAAGACCGGTTGTGTGGGGCAAACTCGTGATGCGTGTTTTGCCGGACCAACAAATTCAAGGCACCATCCAATTTCGCGGAACGCCGATTCCGATTGAAGGAAGCTGGAATGAAAGCGCGCAGCAGATCATGTTTCATTTCCCCTACGCCGCCTACTCCGGCCATTTAACCATCTATGACGATGTCCAGATTCAACTTCGGCATCTGGTTCTCACCGGACGTCTGCAGATGCTCCCCCCCTCTTTACAGGCGGGCGAATATGGAACCTGGGTAGCGACAACTGATATAAGCTTGGCGGGGTATAGCGGCTATGTCCCACCGCAACCGCCTTCAACTTCGTTGCCGCCGGTTGGCGTATTTGTAACGTCGAATATACTGTATGGAAACTCGCGTATATAAAGCAGGCACATATCGGATGAAAAATGATCGGTATCCGGATAACGGAAAGGGGTGGCTCGGTGGACGAAAATCAGATTCATCATGCAATCGAACAAGCCTATCAATTGATTGTTGAAGCACACCGCAACATGACTGACATTTGGCGCACTCACGTACTGTTTACGCGGCAATGGTGGTTTGGAATAGGTTTATCGATATGCCCCTGGCTATTTTGGATCGGATTTCGGGATAAGAGAGCTACGGGACATTTTCTCCTATCCGGGTTTACGATGATTATCGTGTCATCGTGGCTGGACCAGCTTGATATTGCCATGGGACTCTGGCATTATCACTGGGAAGTCATACCGTTCATGCCGGCCAATTTCCCATGGAATTTTTCACTTCTTCCCGTCACGGTTATGTTCTTACACCAGTACAAGTCTGGCATACATCCGTTGTTCAAAGCTCTCCTATTTGGGGGATTTTCCGCTTTCGTGGCCGAGCCGGTTTCACAAATGGCCGATTTATACCACCCCGTTCACTGGAAACATACATATTCGTTTCCTATCTATGTTGGGCTGTACTTGCTGGCTTCAAGCATTGCCAAGAAGGGCATAGATTGCGGTAAGTCTTTTCAGGAAGACTCTAACCCCTGACAATAGCCAATCATCAAATTTTACCATTCATTATTTTTCTGACGGGTTGACATATTACATACGGATGCCATTTCAGGAGGTGATCAACATGACGGTAGCTTCTCAAGTGAAAACAGCTGTAGCTTCATTAAAAAGCGCGCAGGCCAGCTTTGAACAGTTTGCGTTAAATACACAAAACCAGCAGGCCAAAACCACGTTCACAAATGCAGCGCAACAGACACAAAACATTATTGACCAGGTCACTCCACGGTTACAACAAATTGAACAGGAAGAACCGCAGTATAAAGGTTTCTAAAAAAGGCCATGCCGATCTCTTCTCGGCATGGCTGTCCCTTTATTCCCTCGTAGATGACTGGATTGGGAGGCTGATTTTCTTGGCATGGATAGCAGGATTATGGCTAGTAAATACGGCACTATTGATCATTATTGCGGTTCGGGAGGTGCGCCGCCCCGCCAAAGCGTTGACTTGGATATCAGTCGGACTTGTATTACCGATTATCGGATTCGTTTGTTACCTGTTCGTCACGAATCCTGTGCAAATGCGGCGGGACAAGCTCGTTTCTTCGCACAATAACCCGATAGCGTTGCCTCCAGCATGTGGTGACTCCGCTTTTGTTATCGCTCGGGCTTTGCAACCTTTGTCTGTCAGTGGCCTTCGAACCAGTTACGTCCAAATCCTCACGAACGGAATGGAAACCTACGGAAAACTCCTTCAATCAATTCAGGCCGCACAAAAGACAATCGATCTGGAATATTACATATACCGGAATGACCATATCGGTAAACGTATCACAGATGTGCTGATTGACCGGGCTTTATCCGGTGTGAACATTCGTTTTATAAGGGATGGCTGGGGAAGCCGGTCGTTTCCCAAACATGCGGTTCGCCGGATGATGGAAGCAGGCATTGAATGTAGGACCATCTTTCCCTTGCGATTCCCCTGGGTACTATCCAACTTGACATACCGGGATCATTGCAAGATCGTCATCGTCGACGGAAAGGAAGCTTTCATGGGAGGAATCAACGTTGGGGACGAGTATACCGGAATGAAGCCGGATGTCGATTTTTGGCGCGACACTCATATGCGGTTAACCGGTGAAACAGCGGATGATGTGAAAGCCGTTTTTGAGGCTCACTGGAAAATGGCGTCACCAGACATGCTCCATTTAACGAAAAAGGCAAAATTTCTCCCTGAATCGGCTCAACTTTCTGACGATAAAGCCATTCATCCCTTTCCATCCGGCAAAACAGAACGAGGATACGGATGGGAATGGGGATCGGAGCTGGGAACGATGGAAGGCCCCCACATGGGAAAAGCTTCCCCATCCAAGGATTCGCATAACGTCTATATACAGATATTCGAAGGCAATCCCGGGCTGCCTACTCCGGTCATTCGGGAAATGCATTTCATCTGCCTGACGCAGGCGAC
>NZ_JAZHPZ010000033.1:0-7099 GCF_036553665.1 Paenibacillus haidiansis
ATCGAATACAACAATCTTACAATGATTTCGGCAACTCCAATAGGACAGCGCCCAAGGGAAGCGAATGGGGAAAAAAGATCGGCATTCAATTCCAACCTTCATCATTTGGCGGCCGTAGCCATGGGCGTGCGTTGGGCCTAGGGGGAACTTGGATACTGTCAGCTTTAGCAGTGGCGATGGGGGCGGCAGTGTTTAGGTTTATCCAAGGTTAGCTGTCTAAACAATAGAATAGTGGCGAAAAGAGATCAAACCCTACTCAACTTGTAGGGTTTGATCTCTTTTCTAATCTGTTCACCGATGAAAACAGACAAGCCATGTCCTCAATATTCATGGTTTGTCTGTTTTTCTTAAAACCCCTTATATTGAGGCTCTTCATTTTCCAACTGTTGTACGCGGCTTTCTACTTGCTGCACGATTTGTTGTGCTTGTTGGGCCGCATTCGTAAAGAGCGATTTTGCTTCTTGATTTTGTGTTTCCAAAGCAAATTGTTCCAGACTCGCCTGAGCACTTTTTAAAGATGCTACGCACGTTTTCACTTGAGAAGCAACTGTCACGGAATGTCACCTCCTTTACCTTAGGATAGGATAATGTTTCAGGGGTAATAGGAATAGATGCTTACATTCTCCCAATACCGAAATTAATATTTCCGTCTCGCAACAAAAGTATACGTTAGAAAAAAATTCAAATGGAAATGCATGAAAATAATGGAATTAGGACATATTAACTTTTGTCGATTAATGTGATTGGAAAGGAATGGTGATATTATGCCGGATTGGGTAGAAATCGCTTTGCGAACGTTATTGTCTATGGGGGTTCTTTTTGTCCTAACGAAGATATTGGGTAAACGACAGGTATCACAGCTTTCATTGTTTGAGTATATCACCGGAATCACGATCGGCAGCCTTGCAGCTTACGTTTCGTTGGATCTGGAGTCCACTTGGTATCTGGGCTTGGTTTCGATGACGGTTTGGACCGTTGTTTCTTTAGGGATTGAATTTTTACAGCTGAAAAGCAAAACGGCAAGAGACCTATTCGACGGCAAAGCAACAGTGCTCATTAAGGACGGCAAGATCATGGAGGATAACCTAAAAAAAGAAAGGATTACCACGGATGAACTTATGGAACAGCTTCGAATAAAGAATGTGTTCAAAGCTGCCGATGTTGAATTCGCCATCATGGAGTCAAGCGGTGACGTTAGCGTTCTTTTAACCAAGGAAAATCAACCGTTAACGCCTAAACACCTGGGAATAAATGTCGGGCCAGAACAAGAACCTCAATCGGTCATTATGGATGGAAAAATAATGGACGAACCGCTTGCCACGATAGGTCTAAACAGGAAATGGCTGGATACGGAACTGGAGAAATTAGGTGTTTCGATTGATAACGTATTTCTTGGACAGGTGGATTCCTATGGCCAGCTATACGTTGATTTATTTGATGATCAGATCAAAGTACCGAAACCCCAGAAAAAAGCCGCGTTGCTTGCAACATTGAAAAAGTGTGAAGCGGATCTCGAAATGTTTGGCTTATCTACCAAAGAACAAAATACAAAGCAGATGTACGAGCAATGTTCAAAAGCGTTAGAAAAGATTATTGATGAAGTTAAACCATTGCTGATTCGTTAACAATTCGCCAATTATACGTCAGCTGAAATTCGAGGAGGATGTTCATGGCAAATAATATAAAGAAAAATTTAACGCGGGTACAACAGGAATATAAAGAATTGGCGCAAAGCGTCGAACCTCCGAGGCCCATACTCAAAAACTTCATTCGTGCGTTTATAGCCGGCGGGGCCATTTGTTTGGTTGGACAAGCCATCCAGGAAATGTTTGTGCATTGGGGCGGCTTTGATGAGAAAAAAGCTGGAGACCCTACCGTGGCGGTTATGATACTCCTTTCTGTCATTCTGACCAGCATGGGGGTGTACGATAAGTTTGCCCAATGGGCTGGTGCGGGTTCCGCAGTGCCTGTGACGGGATTTGCGAATTCGATGGCATCCGCTGCGATTGAACATCAGAGTGAAGGTATGGTACTCGGTGTTGGCGGTAAAATGTTTAAACTGGCTGGACCGGTTATTGTATTTGGTACAGTCGCCGCCTTTGCGGTAGGAATTGTACATTTGCTGATCAAAGGCGGGGGAGGCTCTTAATATGTTAAAGGGACACCAGAGTTGGCTATTTGAGAACAAGCCGTTCATCCGATCAACAGCAACGGTAGTGGGTCCATTTGAAGGAAGAGGCCCGCTGGCCAAAGATTTTGACATTGTCCATGGAGAATCCATGATGGGACAAAAGAGCTGGGAGAAAGCAGAAAAGGTATTGATTGAAGAAGCGGCAAAACTGGCTATTGAAAATGCGGGGTTGACAAAGGAACAAGTACAGTTTTACATAGGCGGGGATTTGATGAATCAAATCATTAGCAGCAGTTTTGCCGCGCGAACATTATCGATCCCTTACATCGGTGTGTTTGGCGCTTGTTCAACCTCGATGGAAAGTCTGGCATTAGCAGCTAACCTTGTAAATTCCGGTTCGGCGAAATTTGTGTTGGCGGGGACATGCAGCCATGATTCCAGTGCGGAGAAACAGTTCCGATATCCGACCGAGTACGGTTCGCAAAAACCGCCAACCGCCCAATATACGGTAACCGGGGCCGGTGCTGCCATCGTATCCATGGAAGGTGACGGACCGGTTGTTACATCTGCCACCATTGGCCGGGTTATCGATATGGGCATTAAAGATCCGTTTAATATGGGCGCAGCGATGGCTCCTGCAGCGGTAGACACCATTGAGGCGCATGTTCGAGATTTGGGAATTGAACCGGGTTATTACGATTTGATCGTTACCGGCGATCTTGCGAAAGTCGGATATGAAATCGCCTGTAAATTGTTTAAGAAACATAACTTTCCCATCGAACAAACCGAATATTCCGATTGCGGGATGATGATTTACGATTATGAAACCCAAATGGTTCAAGCCGGAGCAAGCGGCTGCGGTTGTTCGGCAGTTGTTACCTATGGACATTTGCTAAATCGGATGCGAAGAGGTGAGCTGAAACGAATCCTCGTTGTCGCTACGGGGGCGCTGCTATCCCCGATTTCATTTCAACAAGGGGAAAGCATTCCTTGTATCGCTCATGCCGTATCCATAGAGGCAGGAAGGGAGATATTATGATTTTTCTTTGGGCTTTTTTGGTGGGAGGTGCAATCTGTGTTTTCGGACAATTTTGTTTTGATGTCTTGAAACTTACACCGGCCCACACCATGACCCTGCTTGTTGTATTGGGCGCGATTGTCGACGGAATTGGATGGTATGATCCGCTGATTGAATTTGCCGGGGCAGGAGCATCGGTCCCGATTACAAGCTTTGGTAACGCTCTTGTCCATGGTGCGCTTCAAGAACTAAAGAGCAATGGCTGGATTGGGATCATCACCGGAATTTTCGAAGTGACCAGTGCCGGAATATCCGCAGCGATTATTTTTTCGTTTCTCGCTGCATTGTTCGTAAAACCCAAAGGATAATACGGGGCCCATTGGAAGAGTCAGGAAAATGGAAATGACAAACTAGACCCAGTCAAAAAATCCAGCGCTTAACTCCAGATTTTAACTGGGAATTCCGCAGAAGGACTTATGCAAAGGAGGCGTTATCTCTCCGTCTGCTTCTTGAACTTGTTCACAAGCTTCGGGTTAATCGTAAACACTATGACTTTGCGCGCCTGCAGCGCCGGATTCTCGTGCAGGTACATGGCGAGATGCCAGCTGTAGACCGGGGTAACTTCAATGCGTACGAATATATGTCAGGCAAGGGAGCCAGTCATAGGTTTTCTTGAAGAATTCAATGAACTTGTGCAACGAATATTTCCGAATGCACGTTAAGGGGTCGGTTAGTGCGCTCCCTAACCGACTGGTTTTGATTATGAGAAGTTTACTTGTTCCAATCCTTACGGAATGTCCCATCAATAATTTCAAAGCTTACGAGCAAACCCGGCATAAACCGATTGTTATGGAGCTGTAGTTGTTTTTTTGTTTGTTCATACGTCGACCCAGCTATAAAATATTTCTGACGGTGAACTTTTTGCCATATGGCGAGCCTAACTGCATCATTCCATATACTGTCAGACGCTATTTATTTCGGTTCCTATATTCTCCATCGCTTCTTTGGTTCTCTCCATCAAACTCGGCTCGGTTGGAACTTTTTTACTTGCCTTGCCATCCAATACTATTGGAGATTTATTACTTGCCGTTTTGATTCGGTGTTTAAATTGTGATTTAAGTTCGCTTTTTTCCATATTTTCTCCTTTCCATTTGCCATTTTCAGAATATGTAACTGATATTATTCCGATATTCGTATCCTTTATACATCATCGGAGTCAGTAGACGGTCGGCGCTTCGGTTGGTGAACCATCGATCTTACCCTTTTGGTCCAAAGCATATCAAGGAAATGGCCGAACTGTGGAATGTAAGCGAAGAAGATCTTCCGATCGGATCAGAAACTTCTCGTAGGTGATGCCGGACATATCGGCTGGCCTGCCTTTGGACACCCTCTTCCATTCCTCAAAACACTCCTCTGGTATACGGTAAGAAATCAAGATACCAAAATCGGATTTTACGCCTACCGAAGGATCAACTTTGGGACATCATCGGATTCGTGTAAATGTTCAAAAAGACGCCGATTCTCCCTGCTCCATCAACTCAGTAATTTCCTCAATGCCTTGGAGAAGTACAATGAGTTGTGTTGGCTGGTCAATAAAGAACTGATTGGCCGGTTGGTACTGGCATTGGCATACACGAACCAAAACTGGAAGATCCCCATACCTGCAAAGTATTACTCCAAACGGTTATGCAGAGATTTGCGCTTAATACATATAAGACGCTGACCGGATTAGGCCTGCGTCTTATATGTTTAAAAAGTATTGTAAATATTTTCGCATTCTACACCTGTCGGTTCGTAAAAGCAGTGGCTTTTGTATCTTCCGACAAAAGGCTGATTGTACCATGTCGAAGGGCAATTTGCGGGGGGTTTGAAATACCACAAAGCGAATTTAGCAGGCCATGGTCGCTCACCGTTAATTGACTTTCGTGCAAGGCGTCTATCTTTGTCCCTTGCCTTTTGATAAAAGTAACCGTGTATGGTTGCTTCAAACGCATGCGGCTGAAATACCATTTGCGGAATCGTACGAATGCCTTTAAAATCGGAGCAGTTTGCCCGAATCCGATTAATTCCTACAGCCCCGACGAGCAGCATTCCTTGTTCGCCTTCCCCTTCCGCTTCGGCTCGAAGCAATCTTGCCAACAGATCTATATCACTTGCCCTGGCTTTGACAACGGCCATTGTATCACCTCATTTTAGTATTCAATATATTCCCATTGTTCTATTTAGTGCTTGCTTAATATTCATACCGCTATCCGACGCACAATCTCGCAAGTTTCACCTTACGGATTGTTAATTGCCTGAATTAACTACTCTTTTTTTGGATAACTTAAAACCGCCTACATGTAACTGCGCCAGCACATGATAAATAACATCTGAAGGTGAGTTGTGAGTATTCATTTAGCCATTGCGTTATGGACGGTATTCGCGGCGTGGCGGTGGGGTCGGTGGATACAGTTTTCCCAGTGCTATCCAACGATGGTATACCTAGCTTGTTTTCAATTGCTTTACGAATTCTTCTCGCATGAAAAATTTTATTTGTGGCGTTTGGAACCCGATCCAGTATTCAACTATACCAGCGTTGTTATGCTTCACACCTTTTGCATATATCCTTTAACTGCTTTTCTCTACCTCACCCGTTTTCCGGAAGTCGAATGGAAGGCTGCGGTTCTTGCAGCTACTGCAATCGAAACGTCAACCAGACCAAGCGGCAAAAGATTGCTTGAGAATCGGTATGAAAAAGTTAAGCAGGCGCTTCAGAATGAGAAGGAAAAGAACGAGAAACTTCTGGAAATATGCAGAAAACATGTCATAGAGAAAGCACAACTAAAATCTCGTATCGAATATTTAGAAAATAAAATTCAAGAACTAAGGGAGAGACAATTGAAACCATTCCAATAAAGGGTTGTGCTTGACCACCACTATGTGACGAGCCGCACGCTGGGAGTCGCGCACGGCCAATAGAAATAAATAAAGGTTTCGTATACATGCCATATGTAAGCAGCAACTCTTGCCCGTATAGGAACGCAACACCTTACAATCCGGCGAGCTTTTGCAGCCGTTGGGCAATCTGCATAAAATCCTCATTCGAGATGCCAGGAGCAAATTCTTCCGGCACTTCTTCAAGATCGGGCACTTCCCCTCCTTGGGGAACTCCTCTGACGACTTCCAATCGCTCTCCGTCGGAAGGGTGGGATCCTTTCCAGATTTGAGCGATATCTTCATAGTCTGAATCGCTAAACGTATATAACTTTCGATGAATTCCCTGTTCTTCGTATTTGCGGGTCGCATCAAATGCCCGATTCTCTAGATTGGGAATAGGGAGCATTTTTTTGACGTCGACTCCGGTCATGATTTCGAGCGCCTTCGCGTAAGCAAGCACATGAACTCCCCCGCGGACCAGCAAGTAACCCGTCATTTCGCGGGCGACAGGATGATCTGTCATCTCGTACACGCGCATCTTATGGGTGCGGGCGCCGCATTCGAGAAAAAAGTTATGAAGCAGATCGAGTACCAAATTGCCACTGTTAAAGACATAATCACCGTTCCATGCTTTGCCCATCGAATCGCCGGGCAACGAGGTTTGAGCCGTTGCAATAAAATGGTAGGTATTGCGTTTGTCAAGCCCGTTGCGCAGAGGGGCCGCATCCGGATCTGCCGGAAATGTGGAACCGGACAGGCATAAATTAATGGAATTCATCACCAATTCCACATGGCCAACCTCCTCCGCCGTAATGCTGGCCACAAGTTCATAAAAGGGCTTCAGCTTTTTTTTGCTGCGAAAATTCGAAGATTGGACCAAATAATTATTCAACGTAGACATCTCCCCGAAACGGCCGCCTAATAGTTCCTGCACAGCCGCCGCGGCGTTGGCGTCCGGATGTTTGGGAACAGGCAATGCAATGGGCAATCGATTGATGCGCTTGAACATGGCGGACATCATCCCCTTATCA
>NZ_JAZHPZ010000034.1:0-6150 GCF_036553665.1 Paenibacillus haidiansis
GAGCAAACGGAGCTGACCGATGGTTATGTAGCATTGCGGCTGTCCGGGGAAACTCCGGCAACGGCAGCAGAAGCCACGGTGAACCTGACCTTACGCTCGATCGGGGAAGATGGCGGAGGAACGGTATATGTGGACAATGTATCGTTGTATTACGGGGAAGAAGACTTTGAAGCGCCGAGCGCTCCAACGAAGCTGATTCGAACTGAAGGCCCGACAGAAGACAGCGCGATCCTGAAATGGGAGGCATCCACGGATAATGTGGGAGTCGCCGGATATGAGGTATACAAAGAAGAGGTGCTGATCGATACGGTCACAACTACCGAGTATACAGCAACCGGGCTGGAAGAAGGGAGATCGTATCTCTTTACTATTCGGGCAATCGATACGTCGGGGAACCGATCCGAAGGAACCAGCTTGCTGCTTGTGGCGGACGGGACAAACCTGTTGGCCAACGGCGGTTTTGAAACCTATACGGGAACCGAGGGAATAGCGGACGAATGGGATTCCAGCGTAACCGAAGGAGCCGTACCGAACATGCAGGTCGTCTCCTCGCCCGTGGAGGAAGGAACTTATGCTCAACAGATCGCAGGCAGCGGGATTCCGGAAGAAGGACGGATAAAGATCTACCAAACGGTAGATATCGAGCCGAGTAAGGCATTCGCTATAATGGCCCACGTGAAGACGGAAGAATTGAAAAATGCGAAGCTAGAGTTTTCGATAGATTACGGAGATGCAGAGGGAGAGTGGCTGGACTCCAATTTGGTGGAGCAAACGGAGCTAACCGATGGTTTTGTAGCATTGCGGCTGTCCGGGGAAACTCCGGCAACGGCAGCAGAAGCCACGGTGAACCTGACCTTACGCTCGATTGGGGAAGATGGCGGCGGAACGGTATATGTGGACAATGTATCGTTATATTACGGGGAAGAAGACTTTGAAGCGCCGAGCGCTCCAAAGAATCTAACGCGAACTGAAGGTCCGACAGAAGATAGCGTGATCTTAAAATGGGAGACATCCACGGATAATGTGGGAGTCGCCGGATATGAGATATACAAAGATGGGGCGCTGATCGATACGGTCACAACTACCGAGTATACAGCAACCGGGCTGGAAGAAGGGAGATCGTATCTCTTTACTATTCGGGCAATCGATACGTCGGGGAACCGATCCGAAGGAACCAGCTTGCTGCTTGTGGCGGACGGGACAAACCTGTTGGCCAACGGCGGTTTTGAAACCTATACGGGAAGCGAGGGAATAGCGGATGAATGGGATTCCAGCGTAACCGAGGGGGCTGTATCAAATATGCAGGTAGTCTCCTCGCCCGTAGAGGAAGGAACTTATGCTCAACAGATCGCAGGCAGCGGAATTCCGGAGGAAGGACGGATAAAGATCTACCAAACGGTAGACATTGAGCCGAGCAAGGCATTCGCTATGATAGCCCACGTGAAGACGGAAGAATTGAAAAATGCGAAGCTAGAGTTTTCGATAGATTACGGAGATGCAGAGGGAGAGTGGCTGGACTCCAATTTGGTGGAGCAAATGGAGCTAACCGATGGCTATGTGGAATTGCGACTGTCCGGAGAGACTCCGGCAACGGCAGCAGAAGCCACGGTGAACCTGACCTTACGATCGATCGGGGAAGATGGCGGCGGAACGGTATATGTGGACAATGTATCGTTGTATTACGGGGAAGAAGACTTTGAAGCACCGAGCGCTCCAACCAAGCTAACGCGAACTGAAGGCCCGACAGAAGACAGCGCGATCCTGAAATGGGAGGCATCCACGGATAATGTGGGAGTCGCCGGATATGAGGTATACAAAGAAGAGGTGCTGATCGATACGGTCACAACTACCGAGTATACAGCAACCGGGCTGGAAGAAGGGAGATCGTATCTCTTTACTATCCGGGCAATCGATGCGTCGGGGAACCGATCCGAAGGAACCAGCTTGCTGCTTGTGGCGGACGGGACAAACCTGTTGGCCAACGGTAGTTTTGAAACCTACACGGGAAGCGAGGGAATAGCGGATGAATGGGATTCCGGCGTAACCGAGGGGGCCATACCGAACATGCAGGTCGTCTCCTCGCCCGTGGAGGAAGGAACTTATGCTCAACAGATCGCAGGCAGCGGAATTCCGGAGGAAGGACGGATAAAGATCTACCAAACGGTAGACATTGAGCCGAGCAAGGCATTCGCTATGATAGCTCATGTGAAGACGGAAGAACTGAGAAATGCGAAGCTAGAGTTTTCTATAGATTACGGAGATGCAGAGGGAGAGTGGCTGGACTCCAATTTGGTAGAGCAAACGGAGCTGACCGATGGTTATGTAGCATTGCGGCTGTCCGGGGAAACTCCGGCAACGGCAGCAGAAGCCACGGTGAACCTGACCTTACGATCGATCGGGGAAGATGGCGGAGGAACGGTATATGTGGACAATGTATCGTTGTATTACGGGGAAGAAACTCCTGAGCCATTGAAAGCCCCCTACAATTTTCGGATAGTACAACAGACTTATCAAAAAATTGAATTCACCTGGGACCCTCCAGTGGATAATGTGGAGATTATGGGCTATGAGGTTTATCAAGATGACATCTTTTTAGGGACGATAACAACTAATACCTACACTGCCAAGGGTCTTCAGCCTAGAAAGTGGTATAAGTTCTCGGTAAGAGCATTTGATAATTCAGGGAACTATTCTGAACTAATTGATTTCAGAGCAGCTACCTTTGGAGCCAACCTCATTAACAATTGGAGCTTTGAAGAGTTTGGTCAATCAGCTGACATTGGAACAGGATGGAGTAAGATCACCAGCGACGGTTCAACAGCCAACTTTGGATTAGTACAATCACCTGTTTATAACGGACATACCGCTCAGAAAATAGTAGGAACCGGAATGACGAAAGACAAAAGTATAGGAATAAAACAAGATATTAAAGTGAAACCAGAACTATCCTTTTCAATGAAAGCCCTTGTAAATATCTCTTCATTAACCAATAGTCAATTGGAGTATTCCGTTGATTTTGCAGACGAAAATGGAGTTTGGATCGATAGAATTTATCTGGAGAGAAAAACAGTAACAGGAGGATATATTTTACTTACTACCTCTGGGAAGGTCCCTAAACAGGCAACAACAGCTTCCATAAATTTGGTTATTAAGTCGACGGGAAATGGGGGAACGGGGACCGCATTCATCGATGCATTAGAATTTTCCTATACTAATACGAAGGCCACCTATCAGTATAATAGCTCGAATCAATTGGAGTCTATAACTTATAGTGATGGTTCCAAGGTGTTATATAAGTATGATGCGAATGGTAATATACTGGAAATAAAATTTCAGGATATTTAATGCAAGGCGTTAAAGGGTGGGCATTAAACTAGGAATTCACAACGCGGGGATTAACTTTTACGTTTAGAAGAAGCGGCCAAAATAAATAAAGGGGAATTTGCTTATGAAAAAGCGAATAAGCGAGATATTAGTTTTTATCTTACTGTTTATTACAATAGTTAATCCAAATATCTTACCATCCGTCTTTGCCGAAAATACTGACATCCCTTTAGTTCAAAGCACAGTTACATCAGATGTGTACGATGATATAGTTTCGCCTGACTCATTGCCTGTTGAATTGGACCCTGAAGAACTTATTACCATTACAACGTTAACTGAACGCTTTCATGTTGAACGGGATTGGGTACTTCAGGAATTACTGCGTGGCTATTTGCTTCATGAAATTTATCAGGGGTTACTTCATCAAGAATCGGGCGGTTCTTATGAAGAATATATGCAATCCACTTATCCCGGCAGAGTAGCAGATCCATTATATACATCATCTATTACGGATGATGTTTATGGCGTGAAAACCGTTACAGAAGATGTCTACATAACCAAACCGTCTGTCACCGATGATGTCTATGGATTGAATTCATTTTTGGCAGCCTCTTCCAAATATGATAGTGTGGCGTTGGAACGTCAGAACATCAAAATGAACAGCGCCCCCTATACGGTAGGTTCGGAAACGGATCAAATCTCAACCCTCGACGGCTCCCTTCGGGTGACGGCCACGGATTTATATCTTGAAGGCGTAAACGGTCTGGATTTTGCTTTAACGCGGATTTATGACAGTTCGCTTAGTAAGGATCGTATGACTGTGGATACCGATCGATGGGAGAACGAAACGAAAATAACGAAAGAAGAACGACGGTTCAACATAGGGCAAGGCTGGATTTGGGATATTCCCTATTTAAAAAAAGAAGAGGGCACTCAGTATATTTATCTTCCCAATCTAGGAACCTATGTTCTTGATATTGAAGAGGATGATGAATTGGTAGGTTACCCGTGGGATAATCTGGACTTTGGAGAAGTGAGTGAATCCCGTCTTGAGGAATTGGATGAATATTTCGAAGTGGATGATGCGGACTATGTCTTATTTGATTATACCGCAGGGATCAATACCTATTTCACCAGCAACGGCGATGTAGTATTAATCACCAATCAATACGGGAATCACATCAAGTTCAGTTGGGGAGCCGACGGGCTTGACTCTGTATTCGTCTATGCCGGAAAAGATGAAATGGTCAGCTATTTATATACCGACTTTGACGATCAGTCGGTTGAAATCAATGCCTACAATATAGCAAAAGGCGAGACTCAAACCGTTGTGTATCATAAAACGGTTATGGAAGGGGATGTACGAGATCACGAGGTTCTTTCGGAAGTTGTTGATCCGGTGGGAAGATCTACAAAGTATGATTACTATATCGATTGGAACTTCTTCAATCTTATAAGCGGTTACGAATATTATACGGGAACCGAACGAATGATTTATTGGGGAGTTAATGATTGGGTTGAGCTCACCGCAATCGAGTTTCCGACGAAAGCTATGGTTCAATATGCGTATGCCGGTCTTGCCGCGCGTCATATTGGAGAAGTAGCCGTCCAATATGAACCTGTATACAAAGTCAGACACTTATTTTACAGTACGACGGAAGAAACAGAATATAGCAGTATGGATGTAGAGCTGGAAGGCGATATCGGGGCGGTTTATGGAGAGGACGATACCTTCTCCGCCATCGTAGATGATGGCTTGACATTAACTACGTATCACTATGAGAAAGATTTTTCCGGCAACCGCAGACCCGAAGTGGTATATCTTACAAAAACGACTGTGGAATCACTTGATAAGCAGATGCGTCAGGAAACGAATTATACTTACGATAAAACGAAATATCGTGCGGTCCCCATTCAAATTCAGAGCCGCTCTTACACCGGCTCGTCCAGTTCTTCTGCCGTAACCACGAAAACTTCTTACAACGACTGGGGACTGATTACTTCCCAAACCGACCCTATGGGAGTTACGACCACTTATGAGTACGATTATTACGTAAATTATAATGTGAGAAGATGGTCTCCGATCAAAGTCACGGTACCGGTCAGTTCAACAAATAGCTTGATTACAAGCTATACTTATGATGACGACACAGCTACACTGAGTCAGGTCCAAGTGAAAGACAGTTCCGGGAAGTTATACGGACAAACCAATTATCAATATAACACGTACGGGAATCCCATTGAGATCAGGATGAAGGGAGATTCCTCGGATACGGTTGTCAATCAAACGTTTGAATATGCCCCGTCAAAAATTCAACAAAGTGTAAGTGTAACCAATGCGCAAGGAGTCAAAGCTTCGATTGTTCAAGATGCTAGTTATGATAATAGGGGGAATTTATTAAACTACAAGGATGGGAATCGTTACAACACAACCGTGACTTATGATGCTATAGGCCGTCCATTAACACAGACAAATCCGGATGGCTCCAAAATAAGCTCTTCATATAATGATTCCACAAATACCACGGTTGTTACGGCTCCAAACGGCGCTAAAACGACATATGAATATGACCCGTTCGGGCGCTTAACCAAACAAACCGATGCTTTGGGGAGTATCACCAATACCTATGACTCGTTTGATCGGCTTATCGGCCAAACGGATGCGGAAGGAAATAAAAGCACCTTCACCTATGATGCCTACGGTCGGATTCTGACTGAAAATGATGGAACCAGTACTACAACGTATACCTATAATGATGCCGCCCGGACCAAGACGATCAAAGACGGAGTAGGCAACCAAATCCGGGAGACTTACGATATACTAGG
>NZ_JAZHPZ010000035.1:0-5912 GCF_036553665.1 Paenibacillus haidiansis
TGGGCCCCGTATTATCCTTTGGGTTTTACGAACAATGCAGCGAGAAACGAAAAAATAATCGCTGCGGATATTCCGGCACTGGTCACTTCGAAAATTCCGGTGATGATCCCAATCCAGCCATTGCTCTTTAGTTCTTGAAGCGCACCATGGACAAGAGCGTTACCAAAGCTTGTAATCGGGACCGATGCTCCTGCCCCGGCAAATTCAATCAGCGGATCATACCATCCAATTCCGTCGACAATCGCGCCCAATACAACAAGCAGGGTCATGGTGTGGGCCGGTGTAAGTTTCAAGACATCAAAACAAAATTGTCCGAAAACACAGATTGCACCTCCCACCAAAAAAGCCCAAAGAAAAATCATAATATCTCCCTTCCTGCCTCTATGGATACGGCATGAGCGATACAAGGAATGCTTTCCCCTTGTTGAAATGAAATCGGGGATAGCAGCGCCCCCGTAGCGACAACGAGGATTCGTTTCAGCTCACCTCTTCGCATCCGATTTAGCAAATGTCCATAGGTAACAACTGCCGAACAACCGCAGCCGCTTGCTCCGGCTTGAACCATTTGGGTTTCATAATCGTAAATCATCATCCCGCAATCGGAATATTCGGTTTGTTCGATGGGAAAGTTATGTTTCTTAAACAATTTACAGGCGATTTCATATCCGACTTTCGCAAGATCGCCGGTAACGATCAAATCGTAATAACCCGGTTCAATTCCCAAATCTCGAACATGCGCCTCAATGGTGTCTACCGCTGCAGGAGCCATCGCTGCGCCCATATTAAACGGATCTTTAATGCCCATATCGATAACCCGGCCAATGGTGGCAGATGTAACAACCGGTCCGTCACCTTCCATGGATACGATGGCAGCACCGGCCCCGGTTACCGTATATTGGGCGGTTGGCGGTTTTTGCGAACCGTACTCGGTCGGATATCGGAACTGTTTCTCCGCACTGGAATCATGGCTGCATGTCCCCGCCAACACAAATTTCGCCGAACCGGAATTTACAAGGTTAGCTGCTAATGCCAGACTTTCCATCGAGGTTGAACAAGCGCCAAACACACCGATGTAAGGGATCGATAATGTTCGCGCGGCAAAACTGCTGCTAATGATTTGATTCATCAAATCCCCGCCTATGTAAAACTGTACTTGTTCCTTTGTCAACCCCGCATTTTCAATAGCCAGTTTTGCCGCTTCTTCAATCAATACCTTTTCTGCTTTCTCCCAGCTCTTTTGTCCCATCATGGATTCTCCATGGACAATGTCAAAATCTTTGGCCAGCGGGCCTCTTCCTTCAAATGGACCCACTACCGTTGCTGTTGATCGGATGAACGGCTTGTTCTCAAATAGCCAACTCTGGTGTCCCTTTAACATATTAAGAGCCTCCCCCGCCTTTGATCAGCAAATGTACAATTCCTACCGCAAAGGCGGCGACTGTACCAAATACAATAACCGGTCCAGCCAGTTTAAACATTTTACCGCCAACACCGAGTACCATACCTTCACTCTGATGTTCAATCGCAGCGGATGCCATCGAATTCGCAAATCCCGTCACAGGCACTGCGGAACCCGCACCAGCCCATTGGGCAAACTTATCGTACACCCCCATGCTGGTCAGAATGACAGAAAGGAGTATCATAACCGCCACGGTAGGGTCTCCAGCTTTTTTCTCATCAAAGCCGCCCCAATGCACAAACATTTCCTGGATGGCTTGTCCAACCAAACAAATGGCCCCGCCGGCTATAAACGCACGAATGAAGTTTTTGAGTATGGGCCTCGGAGGTTCGACGCTTTGCGCCAATTCTTTATATTCCTGTTGTACCCGCGTTAAATTTTTCTTTATATTATTTGCCATGAACATCCTCCTCGAATTTCAGCTGACGTATAATTGGCGAATTGTTAACGAATCAGCAATGGTTTAACTTCATCAATAATCTTTTCTAACGCTTTTGAACATTGCTCGTACATCTGCTTTGTATTTTGTTCTTTGGTAGATAAGCCAAACATTTCGAGATCCGCTTCACACTTTTTCAATGTTGCAAGCAACGCGGCTTTTTTCTGGGGTTTCGGTACTTTGATCTGATCATCAAATAAATCAACGTATAGCTGGCCATAGGAATCCACCTGTCCAAGAAATACGTTATCAATCGAAACACCTAATTTCTCCAGTTCCGTATCCAGCCATTTCCTGTTTAGACCTATCGTGGCAAGCGGTTCGTCCATTATTTTTCCATCCATAATGACCGATTGAGGTTCTTGTTCTGGCCCGACATTTATTCCCAGGTGTTTAGGCGTTAACGGTTGATTTTCCTTGGTTAAAAGAACGCTAACGTCACCGCTTGACTCCATGATGGCGAATTCAACATCGGCAGCTTTGAACACATTCTTTATTCGAAGCTGTTCCATAAGTTCATCCGTGGTAATCCTTTCTTTTTTTAGGTTATCCTCCATGATCTTGCCGTCCTTAATGAGCACTGTTGCTTTGCCGTCGAATAGGTCTCTTGCCGTTTTGCTTTTCAGCTGTAAAAATTCAATCCCTAAAGAAACAACGGTCCAAACCGTCATCGAAACCAAGCCCAGATACCAAGTGGACTCCAGATCCAACGAAACGTAAGCTGCAAGGCTGCCGATCGTGATTCCGGTGATATACTCAAACAATGAAAGCTGTGATACCTGTCGTTTACCCAATATCTTCGTTAGGACAAAAAGAACCCCCATAGACAATAACGTTCGCAAAGCGATTTCTACCCAATCCGGCATAATATCACCATTCCTTTCCAATCACATTAATCGACAAAAGTTAATATGTCCTAATTCCATTATTTTCATGCATTTCCATTTGAATTTTTTTCTAACGTATACTTTTGTTGCGAGACGGAAATATTAATTTCGGTATTGGGAGAATGTAAGCATCTATTCCTATTACCCCTGAAACATTATCCTATCCTAAGGTAAAGGAGGTGACATTCCGTGACAGTTGCTTCTCAAGTGAAAACGTGCGTAGCATCTTTAAAAAGTGCTCAGGCGAGTCTGGAACAATTTGCTTTGGAAACACAAAATCAAGAAGCAAAATCGCTCTTTACGAATGCGGCCCAACAAGCACAACAAATCGTGCAGCAAGTAGAAAGCCGCGTACAACAGTTGGAAAATGAAGAGCCTCAATATAAGGGGTTTTAAGAAAAACAGACAAACCATGAATATTGAGGACATGGCTTGTCTGTTTTCATCGGTGAACAGATTAGAAAAGAGATCAAACCCTACAAGTTGAGTAGGGTTTGATCTCTTTTCGCCACTATTCTATTGTTTAGACAGCTAACCTTGGATAAACCTAAACACTGCCGCCCCCATCGCCACTGCTAAAGCTGACAGTATCCAAGTTCCCCCTAGGCCCAACGCACGCCCATGGCTACGGCCGCCAAATGATGAAGGTTGGAATTGAATGCCGATCTTTTTTCCCCATTCGCTTCCCTTGGGCGCTGTCCTATTGGAGTTGCCGAAATCATTGTAAGATTGTTGTATTCGATCGTCAGGAAGCCTTTACTGGAGGCATCAATATCGGGGATGATATACCGGATTAAAGTCGAATGTCGGCTTTTGACGCGACACCCATATTCGAATAGTGGGTTAACCTGCAAACGAACTGCAAGCAGTCTTCGACGCCCATTGGAATATCGCGCCTTACTTTGTGCCAGATGCAGACATTATTATGGCGATTAAAGCAGCTTTGGTTCGCGGTGTCCGAGTGCGCTTAGTTACCCGCCACGTGGTATCGATCATCGTTGGAGCTGCAAGTCGGACCTACTATGGAGAACTTTTGGAAGCCGGGGTTCATATCTACCTCTACAATAAAGGCGTGTTGCATGCGAAGTTAATGATCATTGACGGAGAAATTGCCGAGACAGGCTCCTCAAATTTTGATTTAAGAAGCTACCGTCTGAATTATGAAGTGTGCGAAGTTGTGTACAGTTCTGAAGTAGCACGAAAACTGGCGGAACAATTCGAGCATGATCTTGCGGACTCCATTCCCTTACGGATGGAAGTCCCGCCTCAACGCACGCATTTGCAGCGGATTCTCGATCAAACGGCGTGCTTGCTTTCACCAATCATTTGATGAAAGAGGAAATGAAAAGTTGTTTCTTCAATTCTCAATTGAGTTCTTGCTAGGTTTTGTAGGATTGTCCATCATTACAAAGATGTTAGGGAAAAACCAATTTAGTCAAGTAACACCGTTTGACTTCATTTCAGCTATTTTTAGGTGAAGTCGTTGGAAATACTCTATATGACATGCAACTGTCTACCCTATGCTGTATTCTTTATTCTTATGGAGGTCATTTATGTTAGCTATTAAGACGGCAGGCCAAAAGTTTTGGAAATAAGAAGTTGGATCGATGGAACCCTGTGCCTTAATTCCGATAGTAGCATAATTACCCAATAGTTGGATTTCGTGCCGAATCAACTTATAAAAATATGGAGACTTAGTCCCTGGGCATCCGTTGAACTGCTAAAAAAATAAGAAGTATCAAACCCATATACCCAAATAGCGGATAAAGATAAGTAAGTAAGGAGGTGAAACCGGCTTGACTAATCAAAAAACTAGCAAGTAATATGCCAAGAACCAACCAACTTTTAGGAAGATTATAAAGACTTTGGATTTGACGAGAAATTCCGAATACATTGCCTATCAATGTGGTGAATATTTCTCCATAGATTACGAGCAAAAACAATACATGAAAATACCGCCCGAAATCTCGAATAATCTCGGCCATCGGAATATCGTATTGAAGAATCTCGGGCATCTTTGAGCTCATTGCAAAATGGCTGACAAGAAGCATAAAACCAAGACCAATGCCTCCCCAAAACCCTCCCCATTTTAATGCGCTTTCGTCATCCACCTCACTCCCCAGAGGAACCATAACGGCTAGAATAAAAGCAAAATTCAATCCTGCATACACAAACGGACTCACGAACCACTTCAAATTGTACAGTTGTTGGTTCTGCCAACCGACTATATCAAAAATATTGTCTATTCTGACAACCTTTACGACAAGGAGAATAGTGAAAAAAAGCATCATGGGAACAACTAACGAGTTTACGAACATAATTCCGCTGATTTCCTTCGTCATCACCAGATAACACAAAACGATGCTGATGATAATACCCAGTTGATAGGGTAGACGGAGTTGTTCTTCGAAAATGGTACCGGTTCCTGAAAGCATCACGGCCGTTACCCCAAATAGAATAATTAAAGTCAAGGCATTTGCGACTTTGCCGAAAATCTTGCCAAACAGATAAACATTAAACTCCTGATATGAAAATGCTTTGATACGGTGAGCTAGAATCATCATTTTAGTGCCGATCCACACAAAAAGAAAGGTGCTGCATAAAATGCCTAATACCCCATAGGCTCCGTATACCGTGAAAAACTGCATAATCGACTGTCCTGAAGCAAATCCGGCTCCCACCACGGTTCCCGAATATGTTGCGGCGATTTGTATTATCATACTTGTATTTTTCTTCATATTTCACCCATGTCCTGGTATAGTATAGAATCATTAAATTCTATGCTTAAAAAAAATGCTTATTCCAAAAGGAACTCGTTGTCAGCCGTTATGACGAGAATCGATAGTGGTCCGGTAGATCATCAATTAACAAACTTGAGTCTTTAACAATGACATGGTAAATATGCAGCTCATGAATCTGGGCATGATTTTTGGAATCGGTAAACTTATGGTTTTGGCCTTTATTTATCTACCGAGGATGAATCTGTGCAATCAACGCCCCGCTTGGCGATGCTCGAAGCCAGCAGATATAGCCCCACATAGATAGGAAACGAATATGTATGTTTCCAGTGAACGGGGTGGTATAAATCGGCCATTTGTGAGACCGGCTCGGCCACAAAAGCGGAAAA
>NZ_JAZHPZ010000036.1:0-5464 GCF_036553665.1 Paenibacillus haidiansis
ACAAATGGCCGATTTATACCACCCCGTTCACTGGAAACATACATATTCGTTTCCTATCTATGTGGGGCTATATCTGCTGGCTTCGAGCATCGCCAAGCGGGGCGTTGATTGCACAGATTCATCCTCGGTAGATAAATAAAGGCCAAAACCATAAGTTTACCGATTCCAAAAATCATGCCCAGATTCATGAGCTGCATATTTACCATGTCATTGTTAAAGACTCAAGTTTGTTAATTGATGATCTACCGGACCACTATCGATTCTCGTCATAACGGCTGACAACGAGTTCCTTTTGGAATAAGCATTTTTTTTAAGCATAGAATTTAATGATTCTATACTATACCAGGACATGGGTGAAATATGAAGAAAAATACAAGTATGATAATACAAATCGCCGCAACATATTCGGGAACCGTGGTGGGAGCCGGATTTGCTTCAGGACAGTCGATTATGCAGTTTTTCACGGTATACGGAGCCTATGGGGTATTAGGCATTTTATGCAGCACCTTTCTTTTTGTGTGGATCGGCACTAAAATGATGATTCTAGCTCACCGTATCAAAGCATTTTCATATCAGGAGTTTAATGTTTATCTGTTTGGCAAGATTTTCGGCAAAGTCGCAAATGCCTTGACTTTAATTATTCTATTTGGGGTAACGGCCGTGATGCTTTCAGGAACCGGTACCATTTTCGAAGAACAACTCCGTCTACCCTATCAACTGGGTATTATCATCAGCATCGTTTTGTGTTATCTGGTGATGACGAAGGAAATCAGCGGAATTATGTTCGTAAACTCGTTAGTTGTTCCCATGATGCTTTTTTTCACTATTCTCCTTGTCGTAAAGGTTGTCAGAATAGACAATATTTTTGATATAGTCGGTTGGCAGAACCAACAACTGTACAATTTGAAGTGGTTCGTGAGTCCGTTTGTGTATGCAGGATTGAATTTTGCTTTTATTCTAGCCGTTATGGTTCCTCTGGGGAGTGAGGTGGATGACGAAAGCGCATTAAAATGGGGAGGGTTTTGGGGAGGCATTGGTCTTGGTTTTATGCTTCTTGTCAGCCATTTTGCAATGAGCTCAAAGATGCCCGAGATTCTTCAATACGATATTCCGATGGCCGAGATTATTCGAGATTTCGGGCGGTATTTTCATGTATTGTTTTTGCTCGTAATCTATGGAGAAATATTCACCACATTGATAGGCAATGTATTCGGAATTTCTCGTCAAATCCAAAGTCTTTATAATCTTCCTAAAAGTTGGTTGGTTCTTGGCATATTACTTGCTAGTTTTTTGATTAGTCAAGCCGGTTTCACCTCCTTACTTACTTATCTTTATCCGCTATTTGGGTATATGGGTTTGATACTTCTTATTTTTTTAGCAGTTCAACGGATGCCCAGGGACTAAGTCTCCATATTTTTATAAGTTGATTTCGGCACGAAATCTAACTATTAGCTCTTCTATCATGACTAATTTTAAAAAGTTCCTGCAACAAATGCCGGACTCCGATATAGAGTATTCCTCGCCATCTAATTCCTGAAACTTGCCGATGATCTTTAAAGTCACATCCGTTATAAAGAAGATGGTAATTTTTCTACTATCGGAAGTAAGGCACAAGATTCCAAAGACTTCTTGTACCTAAATGGCATTCATTTCATTCAAGGCAATGAACTCAGTACTCAACTCTGCGAACCGATTTCAACCTCTAATGTAAATTCGTATTGGTACAAGCGTTCGTGCATCTTTAGTATGAATGTTCTTACCAGTCTTTGTTGATTCCGCACCGCAATATTCCAAATGGGCGTCGAATACTGCTTGCAGTTCGTTTTCAGGTTTACCTACTTATTCAGTATGGGTGTCGCGCCAAAAGCGACATTCGAACCTTTAATCCGGTATATTCATCCCCGATATTGATGCCTCCAGTAAAAGCTTCCTGACCATCGAATACAACAATCTTACAATGATTTCGGCAACTCCAATAGGACAGCGCCCAAGGGAAGCGAATGGGGAAAAAAGATCGGCATTCAATTCCAACCTTCATCATTTGGCGGCCGTAGCCATGGGCGTGCGTTGGGCCTAGGGGGAACTTGGATACTGTCAGCTTTAGCAGTGGCGATGGGGGCGGCAGTGTTTAGGTTTATCCAAGGTTAGCTGTCTAAACAATAGAATAGTGGCGAAAAGAGATCAAACCCTACTCAACTTGTAGGGTTTGATCTCTTTTCTAATCTGTTCACCGATGAAAACAGACAAGCCATGTCCTCAATATTCATGGTTTGTCTGTTTTTCTTAAAACCCCTTATATTGAGGCTCTTCATTTTCCAACTGTTGTACGCGGCTTTCTACTTGCTGCACGATTTGTTGTGCTTGTTGGGCCGCATTCGTAAAGAGCGATTTTGCTTCTTGATTTTGTGTTTCCAAAGCAAATTGTTCCAGACTCGCCTGAGCACTTTTTAAAGATGCTACGCACGTTTTCACTTGAGAAGCAACTGTCACGGAATGTCACCTCCTTTACCTTAGGATAGGATAATGTTTCAGGGGTAATAGGAATAGATGCTTACATTCTCCCAATACCGAAATTAATATTTCCGTCTCGCAACAAAAGTATACGTTAGAAAAAAATTCAAATGGAAATGCATGAAAATAATGGAATTAGGACATATTAACTTTTGTCGATTAATGTGATTGGAAAGGAATGGTGATATTATGCCGGATTGGGTAGAAATCGCTTTGCGAACGTTATTGTCTATGGGGGTTCTTTTTGTCCTAACGAAGATATTGGGTAAACGACAGGTATCACAGCTTTCATTGTTTGAGTATATCACCGGAATCACGATCGGCAGCCTTGCAGCTTACGTTTCGTTGGATCTGGAGTCCACTTGGTATCTGGGCTTGGTTTCGATGACGGTTTGGACCGTTGTTTCTTTAGGGATTGAATTTTTACAGCTGAAAAGCAAAACGGCAAGAGACCTATTCGACGGCAAAGCAACAGTGCTCATTAAGGACGGCAAGATCATGGAGGATAACCTAAAAAAAGAAAGGATTACCACGGATGAACTTATGGAACAGCTTCGAATAAAGAATGTGTTCAAAGCTGCCGATGTTGAATTCGCCATCATGGAGTCAAGCGGTGACGTTAGCGTTCTTTTAACCAAGGAAAATCAACCGTTAACGCCTAAACACCTGGGAATAAATGTCGGGCCAGAACAAGAACCTCAATCGGTCATTATGGATGGAAAAATAATGGACGAACCGCTTGCCACGATAGGTCTAAACAGGAAATGGCTGGATACGGAACTGGAGAAATTAGGTGTTTCGATTGATAACGTATTTCTTGGACAGGTGGATTCCTATGGCCAGCTATACGTTGATTTATTTGATGATCAGATCAAAGTACCGAAACCCCAGAAAAAAGCCGCGTTGCTTGCAACATTGAAAAAGTGTGAAGCGGATCTCGAAATGTTTGGCTTATCTACCAAAGAACAAAATACAAAGCAGATGTACGAGCAATGTTCAAAAGCGTTAGAAAAGATTATTGATGAAGTTAAACCATTGCTGATTCGTTAACAATTCGCCAATTATACGTCAGCTGAAATTCGAGGAGGATGTTCATGGCAAATAATATAAAGAAAAATTTAACGCGGGTACAACAGGAATATAAAGAATTGGCGCAAAGCGTCGAACCTCCGAGGCCCATACTCAAAAACTTCATTCGTGCGTTTATAGCCGGCGGGGCCATTTGTTTGGTTGGACAAGCCATCCAGGAAATGTTTGTGCATTGGGGCGGCTTTGATGAGAAAAAAGCTGGAGACCCTACCGTGGCGGTTATGATACTCCTTTCTGTCATTCTGACCAGCATGGGGGTGTACGATAAGTTTGCCCAATGGGCTGGTGCGGGTTCCGCAGTGCCTGTGACGGGATTTGCGAATTCGATGGCATCCGCTGCGATTGAACATCAGAGTGAAGGTATGGTACTCGGTGTTGGCGGTAAAATGTTTAAACTGGCTGGACCGGTTATTGTATTTGGTACAGTCGCCGCCTTTGCGGTAGGAATTGTACATTTGCTGATCAAAGGCGGGGGAGGCTCTTAATATGTTAAAGGGACACCAGAGTTGGCTATTTGAGAACAAGCCGTTCATCCGATCAACAGCAACGGTAGTGGGTCCATTTGAAGGAAGAGGCCCGCTGGCCAAAGATTTTGACATTGTCCATGGAGAATCCATGATGGGACAAAAGAGCTGGGAGAAAGCAGAAAAGGTATTGATTGAAGAAGCGGCAAAACTGGCTATTGAAAATGCGGGGTTGACAAAGGAACAAGTACAGTTTTACATAGGCGGGGATTTGATGAATCAAATCATTAGCAGCAGTTTTGCCGCGCGAACATTATCGATCCCTTACATCGGTGTGTTTGGCGCTTGTTCAACCTCGATGGAAAGTCTGGCATTAGCAGCTAACCTTGTAAATTCCGGTTCGGCGAAATTTGTGTTGGCGGGGACATGCAGCCATGATTCCAGTGCGGAGAAACAGTTCCGATATCCGACCGAGTACGGTTCGCAAAAACCGCCAACCGCCCAATATACGGTAACCGGGGCCGGTGCTGCCATCGTATCCATGGAAGGTGACGGACCGGTTGTTACATCTGCCACCATTGGCCGGGTTATCGATATGGGCATTAAAGATCCGTTTAATATGGGCGCAGCGATGGCTCCTGCAGCGGTAGACACCATTGAGGCGCATGTTCGAGATTTGGGAATTGAACCGGGTTATTACGATTTGATCGTTACCGGCGATCTTGCGAAAGTCGGATATGAAATCGCCTGTAAATTGTTTAAGAAACATAACTTTCCCATCGAACAAACCGAATATTCCGATTGCGGGATGATGATTTACGATTATGAAACCCAAATGGTTCAAGCCGGAGCAAGCGGCTGCGGTTGTTCGGCAGTTGTTACCTATGGACATTTGCTAAATCGGATGCGAAGAGGTGAGCTGAAACGAATCCTCGTTGTCGCTACGGGGGCGCTGCTATCCCCGATTTCATTTCAACAAGGGGAAAGCATTCCTTGTATCGCTCATGCCGTATCCATAGAGGCAGGAAGGGAGATATTATGATTTTTCTTTGGGCTTTTTTGGTGGGAGGTGCAATCTGTGTTTTCGGACAATTTTGTTTTGATGTCTTGAAACTTACACCGGCCCACACCATGACCCTGCTTGTTGTATTGGGCGCGATTGTCGACGGAATTGGATGGTATGATCCGCTGATTGAATTTGCCGGGGCAGGAGCATCGGTCCCGATTACAAGCTTTGGTAACGCTCTTGTCCATGGTGCGCTTCAAGAACTAAAGAGCAATGGCTGGATTGGGATCATCACCGGAATTTTCGAAGTGACCAGTGCCGGAATATCCGCAGCGATTATTTTTTCGTTTCTCGCTGCATTGTTCGTAAAACCCAAAGGATAATACGGGGCCCA
>NZ_JAZHPZ010000037.1:0-5429 GCF_036553665.1 Paenibacillus haidiansis
GTCGCCTGCGTCAGGCAGATGAAATGCATTTCCCGAATGACCGGAGTAGGCAGCCCGGGATTGCCTTCGAATATCTGTATATAGACGTTATGCGAATCCTTGGATGGGGAAGCTTTTCCCATGTGGGTGCCTTCCATCGTTCCCAGCTCCGATCCCCATTCCCATCCGTATCCGGATCGTTCTGTTTTGCCGGATGGAAATGGATGAATGGCTTTATCGTCTGAAAGTTGAGCCGATTCAGGGATAAATTTTGCCTTTCTCGTTGAATGGAGCATGTCCGGTGACGCCATTTTCCAGTGAGCCTCAAAAACGGCTTTCACATCATCCGCTGTTTCGCCGGTTAACCGCATATGAGTGTCGCGCCAAAAACCGACATCCGGCTTCATTCCGGTATACTCGTCCCCAACGTTGATTCCTCCCATGAAGGCTTCCTTTCCGTCGACGATGACGATCTTGCAATGATCCCGGTATGTCAAGTTGGATAGTACCCAGGGGAATCGCAAGGGAAAGATGGTCCTGCATTCAATGCCTGCTTCCATCATCCGGCGAACCGTATGTTTGGGAAATGACCGGCTTCCCCAGCCATCCCTTATAAAACGAATGTTCACACCGGATAAAGCCCGGTCAATCAGCACTTCTGTGATACGTTTACCGATATGGTCATTCCGGTATAAGTAATATTCCAGATCGATTGACTTTTGTGCGGCCTGAATTGATTGAAGGAGTTTTCCGTAGGTTTCCATCCCGTTCGTGAGGATTTGGACGTAACCGGTTCGAAGGCCACTGACAGACAAAGGTTGCAAAGCCCGAGCGATAACAAATGCGGAGTGATCATATTCTGGGGGTAATGAAATCGGGCTATTGTGCGAAGAAACGAGCTTGTCCCGCCGCATTTGCACAGGATTCGTGACGAACAGGTAACAAACGAATCCGATAATCGGTAATACTAGTCCGACTGATATCCAAGTCAACGCTTTGGCGGGGCGGCGCACCTCCCGAACCGCAATGATGATCAATAGTGCCGTATTTACTAGCCATAATCCTGCTATCCATGCCAAGAAAATCAGCCTCCCAATCCTGTCGTCTACGAGGGAATAAAGATAAAGGGGCAGCCATGCCGAGAAGAGATCGGCATGGCCTTTTTTAGAAACCTTTATACTGCGGTTCTTCCTGTTCAATTTGTTGTAACCGTGGAGTGACCTGGTCAATGAGGTTTTGTGTCTGTTGCGCTGCATTTGTGAACGTGGTTTTGGCCTGCTGGTTTTGTGTATTTAACGCAAACTGTTCAAAGCTGGCCTGCGCGCTTTTTAATGAAGCTACAGCTGTTTTCACTTGAGAAGCTACCGTCATGTTGATCACCTCCTGAAATGGCATCCGTATGTAATA
Organism: Paenibacillus haidiansis; assembly: GCF_036553665.1. Taxonomy (NCBI): domain Bacteria; kingdom Bacillati; phylum Bacillota; class Bacilli; order Caryophanales; family Paenibacillaceae; genus Paenibacillus; species Paenibacillus haidiansis. The sequence goes on from NZ_JAZHPZ010000037.1 coordinate 1,387, forward strand.
TGTCAACCCGTCAGAAAAATAATGAATGGTAAAATTTGATGATTGGCTATTGTCAGGGGTTAGAGTCTTCCTGAAAAGACTTACCGCAATCTATGCCCTTCTTGGCAATGCTTGAAGCCAGCAAGTACAGCCCAACATAGATAGGAAAAGAATAGGTATGTTTCCAGTGAACGGGGTGGTATAAATCGGCCATTTGTGAGACCGGCTCGGCCACAAAAGCGGAAAATCCCCCAAATAGGAGAGCTTTGAACAACGGATGTATGCCAGACTTGTACTGGTGTAAGAACATAACCGTGACGGGAAGAAGTGAAAAATTCCATGGAAAATTGGCCGGCATGAACGGTATGACTTCCCAGTGATAATGCCAGAGTCCCATGGCAATCCCAAGCTGGTCCAGCCACGACGACACGATAATCATCATAAACCCGGATAGGAGAAACTGTCCCGTAGCTCTCTTATCCCGAAATCCGATCCAAAATAGCCAGGGGCATATCGATAAACCTACTCCCAACCACCATTGTCGCGTAAATAGTACGTGAGTGCGCCAAATGTCAGTCATGTTGCGGTGTGCTTAGACAATCAATTGATAGGCTTGTTCGATTGCATGATGAATCTGATTTTCGTCCACCGATGCCACCCCTTTCCGTTATCTGGATACCCATCATTTGCTCTTCTGTTGACAAGACGATGCACCAGCGATTTCATTTCCATACCCTGCACAGAACCCGGCACCGGTCATTTATTATCCGTCAAGGCCATATTTGGGGACAATGACGGATATGTGCCTGCTTTATATACGCGAGTTTCCATGCAGTATATTCGACGTTACAAATACGCCAACCGGCGGCAGCGAAGTTGAAGACGGTTGGGGTGGGACATAGCCGCTATACTCCGGCAAGCTTATATCAGTTGTCGCTACCCAGGTTCCATATTCGCCCGCCTGTAAAGAGGGGGGGAGCATCTGCAGACGTCCGGTGAGAACCAGATGCCGAAGTTGAATCTGGACATCGTCATAGATGGTTAAATGGCCGGAGTAGGCGGCGTAGGGGGAATGAAACGTGATCTGTTTCGCGCTTTCATTCCAGCTTCCTTCAATCGGAATCGGCGTTCCGCGAAATTGGATGGTGCCTTGAAATTGTTGGTCCGGCAAAACACGCATCACGAGTTTGCCCCACACAACCGGTCTTCCGGCGACAGATGCATGAACTCCCCATATGGAAAAGGGAGGTAAACTCTTTGTACTTGTTTGAGCCGCAACGGACATGATTCATCACTCCTCAAAGTTGGATCACGTCATTATATGCTTCCTCGGAAAAAATGCCAGTCACTAGGCATGAATTCTTTACAGATAACCGAACATGATTAAGTAAAAGAATATGGACAGTATCGTCATCGGGATTGTTTCAGTCCATCCCAGTTGCCCCAGATGCAATTTTTGCATCGATTCGGTTGTCTTGGGCCGGATATAGTCCGGTTTTCAACGCTTGTACTGAATGTTGGTGACATGCAGGCATCCGCCTTTCCAGATTTATGCAAACAGCATTTAATTTGTCCAGAAACGAATCATCCTATTCCGCCAAGAAGCAATCCGCATCGTGAAAGTTCCGCTTTGATCCCACCTATGCGTGTCCCTACCGGATCAAAACTCAGCTACAGGCTGGTCGCTGCGCATGCGAGATCTACAATCCGCAGGGAACTTGCTGTTTGGGTAATGTAAGCGCTTTTGTACGCGGCTCCAAACGTTCCATGTCATGAAGACGCGTTAATTGGCGAGCGACACAGGGCGCGCGAGTAGCGTCTTCATCGCCGGTCCGCATGCGAATCGAGCATCCCGGTATGCTCCAGCTTCAGCGAAACATGGATCGTCACGTCCATCACCGGCCATCGTTTGTTCCACTGCTCACGGGTGAATGGCCGTTCCTTCCATCCTACCGTGTGCATGCCCAGGCCGAACGGATCGACAGATAACGACTGGGTTCGATCGATGACCTTCTTCAGCTTCTCCTGGATTCTCCGTTCAAGCATGCGCTCGAACTCCTGCAGTTCACGTGAGCTGTCCGTCTTCTGTCCAGCGGGGACTTCTTCCACCCGTCCTTTAAGCATCACGTCAATATGAACGTTCCGGAACGAATCGGTAAAACCAATTCGCCGCTCGGTTTTGATACTGCCAAGCACGACATCCGCCGCTGGCAGCGGCACCGTCTTTTGAACGCCTCTCTTTTCATGCAACATTTGGAAAAAGACGTCATCGGGCAGCGAAACCGTCCCGACCATCTTATCCCCGCGGAACAGCGCCGTCCCGGAATAACGAAGTTCATTGTTCGCGACGGCGTAATAGGGAAGAACCGGATCGGCATAAGGGTTGTACACCCTGGCCAGGAATTCATGCACGTTGCTTGTCGTCAATTGCCCTTGCTTTTCGTAGTGCGCAAACATTTTGTACAGATACAAGTCGATTTCCTCCTGCCCGCTCTGCATCTGCCTGTTCAAATATCCGATCATATCGCCACGCACAACAGAGAGAAACACGCGGCTGGAAATTTCGGGATCACGCAGTAACGTATCGAGCAGAGACGTCAGCCCCCGGTTAGCCATGGCTTCATAGAAAAAAATCATTCGGATCTGCCCCCCTTTCGTTTCCCGGTAATACTTCAAGTTTCGTAAGTATCTCCCTTCGATTAACGTATTGGAGGACGTGGTAATCACGCTCTTTTTCTCTTTCTTCAGCGGGGGAATGATGGTAGACAGCTTTACGGATCCGTCGTTCCCTTCATCCAGATAAAGCAATACAACCGGCGATATTTCCTCAATGGTATTGGTTTTATCGACAAACGAGCAACCGCCGAGAACAAGCAACGCCAGTAATAGAAGAAGCGGTTTATGACGAGCCGCCGGCATGTCGGACCCTCCATTTCCTGCGAATCGTGATCCATCCCAAGAGGAAGAAGCCAAAAGGCAAAACGGTATAGGTGCTGGCATCCAGCCATGAAAGCCAGGTGATCCACTCCTTGGCTTTCCATTCATCCGGCCATATCCAGCGACCGGCCATCCATGTCAGCAGAAGCATCATCAAAAACGCCAACCAAAACGGCGCTCTTCCTTCTGAAAGACGACTGCGCGCAAGACATTGGATTGCTCCCGCCGCATACAATAGAAGGATGGCGACGACGTAAACGACGGAAATGGCGTAGGCTGGAATCAGAATCATTTCCAGCCGTTCGGCGAAAGGAAGCTGAATATACCGGATCAGATCGACGATCGGCAAGTCTTGCCGTTGCAAATAATCGGATCCGTAAAACGTCAGGCAAATGACAAAAAAGAATATGTATTCGAATGCGGTAAATGCATTGGCGGCAATGAGAGCCGTTTTCAATTTCTTCGCGTCTACCGCCTCTTTCGGCAATGCCAGCATATATTCGGGACCGGAGAACGCCGCCCATACCGTAAGAAAGGCTTGCCAGATGCCTTGGGGCATGTGCTCCGGAAGAAGAGGGAGCAGATGGCGGTATTCGGCAGCCGGCGAAAACGCGAACGGCACGTACAGGAAGGTAACCCATATCGTGCCGACAAACGCAACGATCGCAAAACGAATGGTCTTCTCCATGCCCAATCGAGCCAGGTATACGCAAGCACACAATAGCAGGATGCCAAACAACGTAGCATGTAAGGCGGGAAACAAAATATGGTGCACAATATCGACATAACCCATCATCAGCACGATACCTTTCATCAAAACAGCGAACAGCCCCGCAAGCAAAAACAGGAAAGACACCGCCGTTCCCAACGTGCGGACGATGCCGAGATAACCGCCGGGCGTTTCTTTCCATGCAAAACAGCGGGCAATCATCAAAATGTTGAGGTGCGAGCATCCCGCCGCCAGCAGGATGAGGCCGATCGTAACCGGCTCCGCAAGCATACTGGGCAAATATAAAAGATAATATAACGTTTGCATCCGGTTCGCCCAGAAGGCGAGGGACAAGAAACCGAAGGGCGCTGAAATCGAAAACAAACCGGCCGAACCTACACGAGAAGCCATCACGGTT
>NZ_JAZHPZ010000038.1:0-5297 GCF_036553665.1 Paenibacillus haidiansis
AGACGGCTTTAAACGGACTTTTCCTTATTTTCCTGCAACATCAAACTTAAAAATCGATGCATCACAGAAAAAACGTATCTTTTTCAGCGGCCTCCTTCCTGCCGATGACTTGATTCGTGAACATTTCGCAAACACTGATTCTCCCAGTTGTTGCAGAAGTCCTCATACACTTGCTCGACTCCGCTGTCGGCTATCATGTGTCTGGCCAGAAAGTCGTACCAGAACTGATCGAAAGACAAAGGCATCCGGGTTCCATATTGGGAACGAAGGGTTACATAACGGTCCCAGATTTTGATTCGGAATGCTGCCAACTCATCACATCGCTCCATGTCGGTTCGCCTTTAAGCGGCGCTGGTGCCGCTGGGTATTTCTGACGTTTTCGCTCTTTCTTCGGCCAGCTTTTGAAATTGTTTCGCTCTTTCCAGATGAAAGGCACGCAATTGGTCGTGATATTGAGCCATTTTCATGTGCCAGTCGTGCATTTGCCTGACATAAACGGCGTGGTCATGCGTAAACATGGGCATTGCCTGTTTAGTAAACTGCATTCGATACCATTCCTCCTTGGGTAGGTGAATTTTGAACTTACAGCATCAGTCTATGGCAGACGTGTAGAAGCGACAACGGCATCCGCCCGGTTTCCGGTCATTTTTATCGGGTTGGTTGTCTCAAATGCAATCGGAAACACAACCTTCCTTCCTTCGGCATAGGCTAAATGGTAACAAGAATGAGGAGGAGATTTCATCGTGTATGCTTATCCGAATGGACTGTACAGAGAAACGGCAAATCCCGCATTATCCACAGTAACCTTGGTTGACCCGTATTTTTATCACACCTTACGCTCGCTTCAAGGAAAGACGGTGGTTATTGAAACGTTTCGGGGCCCTGTTCGGGGTACGATAACCGACGTGAAACCGGATCATGTCCTGCTGCAAACGGACAATTCCTCATTTTTTCTGCGTACGCAGCAAATGATTTGGGTTATGCCCTCTTAGTGTTTCCGCTGAAGCATAATGCCCGAAAGCTGACGGAATTGCCTGTCCGAGAGTTGACGAATATAATGTCCGTATCTCGGAAAAGGAAAAGGATGCCTCCCCATCGCGTGAACCTGCGGGAACAGGTTCACAGGAAGCATCCCCTCACAAAACGTATGATCATTGTATCAAAATACGAGCTGGTTGAGAAGAGCGCCGGCGTTTTCAGTTAGGTGTGCAGAAGTCGTCCCTTGCCCCTGTTGCGGAGGAAGCCTTTCGGTGATCGGAAGTCGGAAGCGAAAGCTGTGGGAGGCCTCAGGGGAACAGAGATTGTTAATCGTTCGAAGGTTGCGTTGTGTAACCTGTCGGAAGATTCATCATGAGCTGCCAAATTGCATTGTGCCTTACAAACGTTATGAATCGGCATGTGTGGAGAGCGTTGTTGCATCCGAACCGGAGGAGATCGTCGTCGCCGCGGATCATTCTACGCTGTACCGTTGGCGTAGCTGGTTTCGGTCGCAAACAGTGCATTGGATGGGTTGTCTCGAATCGATCGCCATTCGCTTTACACTGGACGTTGCGGAGGAGTCGTCCGGACCTTCGCAAACTGCACACCATCGTTTCGGACGGTACGTCGGCGATGCGGCCGGATGGCTGGCAAGAATTGTCCGTCCCGTCGCCAACTCAAATTTTTGGGTACATACCCGTTCTGCATTTTTGTCCGGAGCACGCTGAGATAGACTCGAAACGAAGTCTATCGGGGGATGGTGTTTCGGATGAAAGATCAGAAGAAAGCAGAGCAGATCGCCGTGGAGCGAGTTCAGCTCCTGGCTCCGCTGTTGGAAGAAGGGCTAGACCCAGCCAGATCAAGAGCAATCAAGACACGGATCTGTGAGCAGACGGGCTTGTCGGAGCGGACCCTGCGCCGGTATCTGGCGACGTACCGGCAGGAAGGATTCGGCGGGCTAAAGCCTAAGGGCAAAGGCAAGCAGCCGACGGCGCCCGCCATTGCGCCGAACATCGTGGACCAGGCGATTCTGTTACGCCGCGAGGTGCCGAGTCGGAGCGTCGCCCAAATTATTCAGATCATGGAATGGGAAGGCCTCATCGGGCCGGGACAGATCAAGCGGAGCACGTTGCAAGAGAAGCTCACAGAGCGCGGCTACAGTACCCGCCATATGCGGATGTACGCGGAATCCGGCGTTGCTGCGCGACGTTTCCAGCAGAAGCATCGAAATCGTCTGTGGCATTCCGATCTGAAATACGGTCCGTACTTGCCCATCGGACCGGGCGGTGCGATGAAACAGGTATTTCTCGTGACGTTCATCGACGATGCGACGCGGTTCGTTCTTCACGGGGAATTTTACCCGGTAATGGACAAGACGATCGTCGAGGATTGCTTCCGCAGGGCCATACAGAAATACGGGGTTCCGGAAGCGGTGTACTTCGACAACGGCAAGCAGTACCGCACGAAATGGATGACGAGGGCGTGCTCCAAGCTCGGAATCCGTCTTCTCTTCGCTAAGCCGTACTCGCCGGAATCCACGGGGAAAGTCGAGCGATTTAATCGTGTGGTGGACTCCTTTCTCAGTGAAGCGGCGCTTGAGAAGCCGAAGACGCTCGAGCGGTTGAACGAGCTGTTCCAGGTATGGCTTACCGAATGCTACCAAAACAAGCCGCATTCGGCGCTTCCCAACAAACAGAGCCCGTACAGCACATTCCAAAGCGACAAGAAGTCGCTGCGGTTTGCGGATCCGGATGTGCTCGCCGATGCGTTCCTGCATTGCGAGCCGCGCAAGGTCGACAAGTCCGGCTGCATCAGCTTCATGGATCGCAAGTATGAAGTGGGGCTGTCGTTCATGGGATGTACGGTGGATGTCGTATACGACCCGGCAGACATTACGGAACTCACGATCGAGTACGAAGGCCATCCGTCGTGGAGAGTGAAGGAGCTCGTCATCGGCGAACGCGCAGGCAAGCGCCCGCCGCTTCCGAAGCATTTACAACCGGAACCGACGGATTCGTCCCGGCTGCTCGCCGCCGCAGAAGAACGGAGCCACCAGCGTCACGACCATCAGGCGCCGGCTGTCACCTACCGGCGTGTTCTGAAGGAGAGCGGCGATGTTTGAGGCATTCTACGATCTGCATCGCTCTCCATTCTCGAGAGATCTGCCGACAAGCGAACTGTATGAGTCGGAAATCTTGGAAGAGACGCTCGGACGCTTAGCGTATGCGGCTCAGCGACAGTGGTTCGCGGTCGTTACCGGGGATTGCGGAACCGGGAAGACGACGACGATTCGGCGATTTACGGATACGCTCGACGCCGCAAAATTCAAGGTGTTGTATCTGTCGGATTCAAAATTGACACCAAGGCATTTCTACAAGGGGGTGCTCGAACAACTTGGTTGCGAGTCGAAGTTTTACCGCGGGGACGCCAAGCGTCAGTTGCATCGTGAGATTGAATTGATGCGTGGGATTCACGGTTTGCAGCCCGTCGTCGTCGTGGACGAGGCGCATCTGCTAGACCGAGAGATGCTGGAAGAGGTACGGTTCCTGCTCAACTTTAAGATGGACGCCCAAAGTCCGATGGCGCTGATCCTGGTCGGGCAAAGTGAGCTGTGGGAGCGACTCCATCTGCAAGCATACGCTGCCATTCGTCAGCGAATCGACCTGCAGTGCAAGCTTCCGCACTATGATCGCGCTCAGACAGGAGCATACATTGTCCGGCATATGGCTTACGCCGGTGCGGATCGGGATGTCTTCACAGACGGCGCAATTGATGACGTCTACCGCTTCTCCAGCGGAGCCGCTCGTCTGATTAACAAGCTATGCACGCACTGCTTGATTTACGGTGCGCAGAACAAACATCGTATCATAGACGATCATATGGTCAAGCGAGTGATCCAAGGGGAATTGTCATAATTCCCCTTTCGGTATAGCCTCATGCGGACAGATTGACCGTCAATAGAAGGACAACTTACGCCGTCAACCGCTGGACATTATGCGTTAGCAGTAACACTCTTAGCGCTCCAGCGCGGCATGAGACAAACGATCCCTGTCATAAAAATAATAAGAACCATAAATTTGATAAGGGGATGATGTCCGCCATGTTCAAGCGCATCAATCGATTGCCCATTGCATTGCCTGTTCCCAAACATCCGGACGCCAACGCCGCGGCGGCTGTGCAGGAACTATTAGGCGGCCGTTTCGGGGAGATGTCTACGTTGAATAATTATTTGGTCCAATCTTCGAATTTTCGCAGCAAAAAAAAGCTGAAGCCCTTTTATGAACTTGTGGCCAGCATTACGGCGGAGGAGGTTGGCCATGTGGAATTGGTGATGAATTCCATTAATTTATGCCTGTCCGGTTCCACATTTCCGGCAGATCCGGATGCGGCCCCTCTGCGCAACGGGCTTGACAAACGCAATACCTACCATTTTATTGCAACGGCTCAAACCTCGTTGCCCGGCGATTCGATGGGCAAAGCATGGAACGGTGATTATGTCTTTAACAGTGGCAATTTGGTACTCGATCTGCTTCATAACTTTTTTCTCGAATGCGGCGCCCGCACCCATAAGATGCGCGTGTACGAGATGACAGATCATCCTGTCGCCCGCGAAATGACGGGTTACTTGCTGGTCCGCGGGGGAGTTCATGTGCTTGCTTACGCGAAGGCGCTCGAAATCATGACCGGAGTCGACGTCAAAAAAATGCTCCCTATTCCCAATCTAGAGAATCGGGCATTTGATGCGACCCGCAAATACGAAGAACAGGGAATTCATCGAAAGTTATATACGTTTAGCGATTCAGACTATGAAGATATCGCTCAAATCTGGAAAGGATCCCACCCTTCCGACGGAGAGCGATTGGAAGTCGTCAGAGGAGTTCCCCAAGGAGGGGAAGTGCCCGATCTTGAAGAAGTGCCGGAAGAATTTGCTCCTGGCATCTCGAATGAGGATTTTATGCAGATTGCCCAACGGCTGCAAAAGCTCGCCGGATTGTAAGGTGTTGCGTTCCTATACGGGCAAGAGTTGCTGCTTACATATGGCATGTATACGAAACCTTTATTTATTTCTATTGGCCGTGCGCGACTCCCAGCGTGCGGCTCGTCACATAGTGGTGGTCAAGCACAACCCTTTATTGGAATGGTTTCAATTGTCTCTCCCTTAGTTCTTGAATTTTATTTTCTAAATATTCGATACGAGATTTTAGTTGTGCTTTCTCTATGACATGTTTTCTGCATATTTCCAGAAGTTTCTCGTTCTTTTCCTTCTCATTCTGAAGCGCCTGCTTAACTTTTTCATACCGATTCTCAAGCAATCTTTT
>NZ_JAZHPZ010000039.1:0-5230 GCF_036553665.1 Paenibacillus haidiansis
AATCAACTTATAAAAATATGGAGACTTAGTCCCTGGGCATCCGTTGAACTGCTAAAAAAATAAGAAGTATCAAACCCATATACCCAAATAGCGGATAAAGATAAGTAAGTAAGGAGGTGAAACCGGCTTGACTAATCAAAAAACTAGCAAGTAATATGCCAAGAACCAACCAACTTTTAGGAAGATTATAAAGACTTTGGATTTGACGAGAAATTCCGAATACATTGCCTATCAATGTGGTGAATATTTCTCCATAGATTACGAGCAAAAACAATACATGAAAATACCGCCCGAAATCTCGAATAATCTCGGCCATCGGAATATCGTATTGAAGAATCTCGGGCATCTTTGAGCTCATTGCAAAATGGCTGACAAGAAGCATAAAACCAAGACCAATGCCTCCCCAAAACCCTCCCCATTTTAATGCGCTTTCGTCATCCACCTCACTCCCCAGAGGAACCATAACGGCTAGAATAAAAGCAAAATTCAATCCTGCATACACAAACGGACTCACGAACCACTTCAAATTGTACAGTTGTTGGTTCTGCCAACCGACTATATCAAAAATATTGTCTATTCTGACAACCTTTACGACAAGGAGAATAGTGAAAAAAAGCATCATGGGAACAACTAACGAGTTTACGAACATAATTCCGCTGATTTCCTTCGTCATCACCAGATAACACAAAACGATGCTGATGATAATACCCAGTTGATAGGGTAGACGGAGTTGTTCTTCGAAAATGGTACCGGTTCCTGAAAGCATCACGGCCGTTACCCCAAATAGAATAATTAAAGTCAAGGCATTTGCGACTTTGCCGAAAATCTTGCCAAACAGATAAACATTAAACTCCTGATATGAAAATGCTTTGATACGGTGAGCTAGAATCATCATTTTAGTGCCGATCCACACAAAAAGAAAGGTGCTGCATAAAATGCCTAATACCCCATAGGCTCCGTATACCGTGAAAAACTGCATAATCGACTGTCCTGAAGCAAATCCGGCTCCCACCACGGTTCCCGAATATGTTGCGGCGATTTGTATTATCATACTTGTATTTTTCTTCATATTTCACCCATGTCCTGGTATAGTATAGAATCATTAAATTCTATGCTTAAAAAAAATGCTTATTCCAAAAGGAACTCGTTGTCAGCCGTTATGACGAGAATCGATAGTGGTCCGGTAGATCATCAATTAACAAACTTGAGTCTTTAACAATGACATGGTAAATATGCAGCTCATGAATCTGGGCATGATTTTTGGAATCGGTAAACTTATGGTTTTGGCCTTTATTTATCTACCGAGGATGAATCTGTGCAATCAACGCCCCGCTTGGCGATGCTCGAAGCCAGCAGATATAGCCCCACATAGATAGGAAACGAATATGTATGTTTCCAGTGAACGGGGTGGTATAAATCGGCCATTTGTGAGACCGGCTCGGCCACAAAAGCGGAAAAACCCCCAAATAGGAGAGCCTTTATCAGCGGGTTCCGGCTTGTACTGGTTTAAGAACATCACTGTGGCGGGAAGAAGTGAAAAATTCCATGGAAAATTAGCGGGCATGAATGGTATGACTTCCCAGTGATAATGCCAAAGTCCCATGGCAATCCCAAGCTGGTTCGGCCATGATGACACGATAATCATCGTAAACCCGGATAGTAGAAACTGTCCCGTAGCCCTCTTATCCCGAAATCCGATTCAAAATAGCCAGGAGTTCGAATCGATCGAAGAGCTTGCTGAGATGTCTGTCCAACGTCTTGTCGACTTCTTGGTGCAGCACGGCAGGAACCGTTTCGAAAATCCTGAAGCGGTCGCCAAGCCTTGCAGAAAGCCGCTCGCTCTTCGTATCGATTGCCCCAAGCGATGGCGGACTCTTTCAATCTCGCTATGGCTTCGAGTATCCCGTTCCTGCAGGCCAACATAATGAGGACGCATCCTTTTCGATTCCTGTGAATACGGTCATTATATTCAGCAACTTCTGAACAGGCAATCCCGCCAGAAGTTGGACGTTACCTTTCAGCGGAAACACAATACTGTCCACAAAGCAATGGCTAAATGGAAACTCATCCCTCTCCTTGACATTTGTTGGCGTTTTTCAATTATAGCGGTTGATTCTTAATGCAGACAGGTTTTGAACAAAATTGTTTCAGTCCATCCCAGTTGCCCCAGATGCAATTTTTGCATCGATTCGGTTGTCTTGGGGCAGAGGTAGTCCGGTTTTCAACGCTTGTACTGGATGTTGGTGACATGCAGGTATCCACCTTTCCAAATTTATGCAAACAGCATTTAAGTTGTCCAGAAACGAATTATCCTATTCCGCCAAGCAGCAATCCGCATCGTGAAAGTTCCACTTTGATCCAATCTACTCCAGCCCCCGCATACAAATATCAAAGACCGGATCTGTCCATATTGGACAACAGCCGGGCTTTGGTCCTATTTCGCAGGATAAGTTGTCTTCAAAAATTATCCTTTGAATTTTCCAACTAACGCGCGAAGCGAGCAAAGCAATCACTTTCTCTCCGGCGACTTGAATTTCAGTTTTTCCTGCTAGTCCGGGTTATCGGCGACAAGTCCGAACAGAGCGTCATAGTACGTCTGCCAGTTTTAATTCCCGTTATTATAAGGATCCAAATATTGCGCTTCTCCGATTATCACAAAACCACGCTGGCCCGTTTCCATATCGACAAGATCTTATTCGATGGATTGAGCCAGGCTGTGTACTTCCATATCATGATTCGTAATAAACTCGGTTTCCTTCTGGAATGCAGCCATCTGCATCCGGTTTGCCCAGAAAGCGAGGGACAAAAATCCGAAAGGCGCTGAAATCGAATACAAACTGACCGGACGCACAGGGGGGGACATCACGGTTTCCTCCCGGTTACGCGCATCGCCGTTGCAACGTCTTCAAATAAGCTGGCCTTGTACGCATTTTGGATAGCGGCAAACGAAGCACTGTATCTTTCCAGTCGCTAGCAAAAAACGGGCTAAGTGGTTGCAAGTACGGCTGCCCGAGCGAAGTCAGTCCATGCAGGTGGATGCAGAACCAGATCAAACCAAGACCGATACCCCACATGCCAAGCCATGCCGCCAGAATCAACAGTGAAAATTGAAGAAGCTTGCTCGCATTTGTCATTAAATAATTGGGAACGAGAAAGGAGGCATGGCGGAAATGGCGATTACAATCACCATCACGTTGCTTGCGATTCCCGCCTCCACGGCTGCTTGACCGATGACAATACCGCCTACGATGCCGAGTGTTTGGCTGGATTTGGTGGGCATGCGCATACTGGCTTCCTTTAATATTTCCAGAGTCAGCAGCATGAGCAGCGCCTCCCAGAACGGTGGATATGGAATTTCACTCCGTGATTACATCAGAAGAAATAGCATCTCCAAAGGAACCACCTGATAATGATGAACCGTCACCGCTACGTAAGCCGGGGTCAAAAACAAAGCAATTACAAACGCGACAAAACGAAGTCCCCGCAGGAAGGTGCTTACCAACCAGCGATGTACATAGTCTTCTGGGGATTGAAACAAATTAAGCTCAAGCTTTTGTCCAACTGCTCGGTTAGGCTGTCTTTAGGGCCGTACACAATCGATTCCTGCTCGGAAGAATCGATGGCGCGGCCCAACTGATTCTGCTTTTTGATTGCACAAACGTTCCCGATTTCATCAAAAACAAGGATTCCTCCTTGCAAGATGAGCTCTTCGGTTTGCTGCAGCGTCGTTACTTCCACCCGATCTTCGGAAATCACCTTTTGTCCTGCTTGTTCGTCCGGGGCGTGCAAAAGGGGAAGCACGATGTCGCTTTCGACCTGATTTTGATCCACAAAGGAACGGATGTAGAACAGCTTGACTTTCCGCCCTCCCGCATCCAACTCATGCACTTGTGCATCGTGAATATCGTGAAACAATTGCTGCACGTGCTGCGGAGACAAGTTACCTGCAGGAGGTTGGGTATCGGCTTCTTTTGGCGTATCGCTTTTGTCTTGCTTTTTAAACCAACCGATCCAACGCATCGTCTCCCTGCCTTTCGCGTTCAGTCCATGTATTATTTTTCCCGATATAACAAAAAACATGCTTCGCAGTTCCGGGTTGTTGGCAGTCTTGAGATTATGAGTCGGTTCGTGAAAAAACCACCGATTTTACTACCGGTGGCTTGAATCGTGAACATTTTGCGAACACTGCTTCTCCCAGTTGTTGCAGAAGTCCTCATACACTTTCTCAACCTTGCTGTCGGATATCATGTGCCTGGCCAAAAAGTCGTACCAGAACTGATCGAAAGACAAGGGCATCCGGGTTCCATATTGGGAACGAAGGGTTACATAACGGTCCCAGATTTTGATTCGGAATGCTGCCAACTCATCACATCGCTCCATGTCGGTTCGCCTTTAAGCGGCGCTGGTGCCGCTGGGTATTTCTGACGTTTTCGCTCTTTCTTCGGCCAGCTTTTGAAATTGTTTCGCTCTTTCCAGATGAAAGGCACGCAATTGGTCGTGATATTGAGCCATTTTCATGTGCCAGTCGTGCATTTGCCTGACATAAACGGCGTGGTCATGCGTAAACATGGGCATTGCCTGTTTAGTAAACTGCATTCGATACCATTCCTCCTTGGGTAGGTGAATTTTGAACTTACAGCATCAGTCTATGGCAGACGTGTAGAAGCGACAACGGCATCCGCCCGGTTTCCGGTCATTTTTATCGGGTTGGTTGTCTCAAATGCAATCGGAAACACAACCTTCCTTCCTTCGGCATAGGCTAAATGGTAACAAGAATGAGGAGGAGATTTCATCGTGTATGCTTATCCGAATGGACTGTACAGAGAAACGGCAAATCCCGCATTATCCACAGTAACCTTGGTTGACCCGTATTTTTATCACACCTTACGCTCGCTTCAAGGAAAGACGGTGGTTATTGAAACGTTTCGGGGCCCTGTTCGGGGTACGATAACCGACGTGAAACCGGATCATGTCTTGCTGCAAACAGACAATTCCTCATTTTTTCTGCGCACGCAGCAAATGATTTGGGTTATGCCCTCTTAGCGCTCCGGCGCGGCATGAGACAAACGTTCCCTGTCATAAAGATAATAAGAACTATTAATCTGATAAGGGGATGATGTCCGCCATGTTCAAGCGCATCAATCGATTGCCCATTGCATTGCCTGTTCCCAAACATCCGGACGCCAACGCCGCGGCGGCTGTGCAGGAACTATTAGGCGGCCGTTTCGGG